>BPDI01000037.1 GCA_019654215.1 Gammaproteobacteria bacterium
TTTCTTTGTGGTCTATTCCATATGTTCCGGGAATCATGTATGGCTCCTATAAAAAGCCACGGGAATTTTTGGGTTATGGGGATGGCCATTTACCTGGTCTAATGGCGGAAGGATTTATGGGATATACCCTTTCCCTTGGGGTCAGCTCTCTTTTTGGGGGGGCCCAAGTAATCGTGTCTCTCTTCGGTTCGCCCCCGGGTAATTGGGGAAGACCTTTTAATTTGGATTCGCGGTGATTACTTAATTTCTGGTGCCACCCTAAATAGATTCTTTGCCTTGCACGTGGTGGCATTGCCAATTTTTTTAAATTTGCCTTGGTTTTTTTTCCATATTTTGGCTTTACACGAAGTGGGATCAAAAATCCAGAGGGAAATAGAGATAAAAGAGAACAAGGGTCCTGATGGTTTTCCTGTGGACAGGTTCCTTTTCATCCTTACTACACCTTTACCATGATTTGGCGGGAGTAATTTTATTCTTGTTCTTTTTCTGTGCGATCGTTTTCTTCGCGCCGGAAATGGGTGGATATTTCTTAGAAATTCCTAACTTTCAGGAACCCGATTCCTGAAAACTCCGGAGCATTTTCCCCCCGGTTTGGTACTACACGCCGTTCTATTCCATGCTTCGTGCCATGACACTACCGCTGTTTGGTATCGACTCCAATTTTTGGGGAATGCTAGTTATGTTCGGTGCATCTTTATGCTGTTCTTGCTCCCCTGGTTGGACAAGAGTCCTGTTAAATCCATGCGCTATAAAGGATGGTATAGTCGCATCGCGTTGCTTATGTTTGTTGTGTCATTCATCATTCTTGGCTACCTGGGAACACAGACAGTTAGTCCAGCAAAAACATTGTTGGCGCAAATAGCAACATTGGGCTACTTCGCTTATTTCTTTGCCATGCCTTGGTACACTCGCGTAGAGAAAACAACTGAGCCGCCTAAACGTTTAACGGGTCGATGGATTAGCATTCCACAAATGGTTGGAAGCATATTGCTGTTAATCTTTTTGGTGGTTGTACCTCTAATGCTGGTTTCCGGAAGCGCCGAAGCAGCCTCTGCGAGTAACCTTGATCTTGAGCAAGTCGAAACGGATTTCGATAATAAGGATTCACTTCAGCGTGGTTTCAAGTACTACATGAATTACTGCGTGAGCTGCCATGCTCTTGGTTTTGCCCGTTATGAGCGTACAGCGGATGATTTAGAAATTCCCCACGATTTAGTTATAGCAAACTTGGTTTTCGATGATTCGTTAATTGGAGACCTAATTGAAAATTCTATGTCCAGGGAATATGCAGAGGCGGCATTTGGTGCAGCGCCACCGGATTTAACTTTGGCGGGTCGAGTACATACTGCTAATTGGTTATACACCTACTTAAAATCGTTCTATAACGATCCATCCCGAACATTAGGAACAAACAACAAGATCTTTCCAAATGTGGGAATGCCCAATGTTCTCTACGATCTACAAGGTGATGTGACTTGTGATAACCATGAAACTGGAGATCCTGCTCAGTGTGACTTGTATGCGGAAGGAAATGGGTCGATGTCGACAGAAGAATTTGATACTGCCGTGGCAGACCTAGTGAATTTTCTATATTACATCGGCGAACCAGTGCGTGATCATAGGCAGCAGATAGGAATCTGGGTGCTGCTGTTTCTCGGTGTGCTTTACGTGCTTGCCGCACTCATGGGCAGAGAATATTCGAAAGACTATCACTAGAAAAATAATTACTAGCAAAAAAACAATTTGGGAATTGAGGACTAATTATGGGCGTAGTCGCTAAAAGATCTTCCATGACTTTTTATTCGGATGGAGAAAGCCATTACAGCCATCGAGTAAGGATTGTACTAGCAGAAAAAGGAGTTACTGTTGAGACTATTGACGTTGATCTTGACAACAAACCAGAGGATCTAGCGACTCTAAATCCGTATAACACATTGCCTACCTTGGTTGATAGAGATCTTGTCCTCTATGAAGCCGATATTATGATGGAATATCTGGATGAACGTTTTCCTCATCCGCCATTGTTCCCTGTTTACCCGGTAGCGCGCGCGCAAAGTCGATTGTGGATTTATCGCATCAGGAAAGATTGGTGTACTTTGGTAGATCCAATTATGGCAGGTAGCGGTACACCTTCGCAGTTAGACAAGATGCGCAAGGAGTTACGTGAGAGCCTGATTTCTATCGCGCCTATATTTGGTGAGAAACCTTATTTCATGAGTGATGAATTCACCATTGTAGATTGTGTTGTATGTCCAATTCTTTGGCGTTTACCGTTTATGGGTATTGATTTAGGCAAATCCAAAGCAGTTAAGCTATTACTCGATTATCGTGATCGTTTGTTTGAGCGGGAATCTATTCTGGCGAGCCTGTCTGAACAAGAAAAGGAGATGGTTTAGCAGGTATTTATCTTCGTAGGGCGGCATTATGACAATGACCTCAAGCAGGCCGTACATAATTCGTGCTCTCTATGAGTGGATTATAGAGAACGAGTGCACTCCTTATATATTGGTTAATGCATATGAGGCTGGTGTCGAAGTTCCGCAAGAGCATGTAAAAGATGGTCAAATAATTTTGAACATCTCTCCGACTGCGATTCAATCACTCTCAATTCGCAATAACGCTGTCGACTTTGAAGGGCGTTTTGCTGGTATTCCAAAGCAGGTTTTTGTTCCCATCAATGCAGTAATGGGAATCTATGCTAAAGAAAACGGGCAAGGGATGATCTTTGAGACGGATACTGGCGGCAATGAACCACCTGATCCTACTGGGTCAGATGGTTCAAAAGGTCCTTCAGGAACTGATTCGCAACCTGCTTCCATTAAGAAACCTTCTCTGCGAATAGTTAAGTGAAACTTAACTAAGATATTCGAAAACTTTCACTACTTTAGTAACGCCGGAAACATTACGAGCGATGTTCGCCGCATTGTCTCCTTCTGATTGGCTGATAATGCCCATCAGAAACACGGCCCCGTTTTCTACAACGACTCTGACTTGATCAGATGGAATATCACCATTAGCGAGCATTAAAGTTCGCACTTTCGTGGCAATCCAGGTGTCATTGCCACGAGCAATCAATCCAGTAATAGTTGAAATTTCTAATTCATTATGGATGCGTTTTATCTTAGTGCTAGCTCTAGAAGCAATTTCAGCGGCCTTCGCTTTCAGCTCATTCGATTCCACTTGCCCAACCAGTAGTACAACTCCATTATGGCTTACCACATTAAAACGAGCGGCGCGAAATGCAGGTTCTTCGGCTTTAAGGTTTACCGCTATCTTTGTTTCAATAGAGCGGTCTTCAACTATTGCCCCGGCAGTTCTTTCAGTTGGATCTTCAGCTATTCCATCACGATTAGTCGTATTTACTAATATGGTGGAACAGGAAGTCAGTGTTACTAAAGCAAGGAATACAAAGAATCTGTACAATTTCATACTTCATCTCCTCCAAATAATTGCGTATCTATAAAGTCACAAAGACAGTGAATCACCACTAAGTGAACTTCTTGGACTCGTGCTGTTCTATCGGACGGGACTCTAATTTCTACATCCTTTTCCCGGAGTTGGCCCGCCAGTGCTCCGCCATCCCTGCCGGTTAATGCCACGACCGACATTTTTCGATCATGTGCGGGTTTTATTGCTTCTATAACATTGACAGAGTTTCCACTAGTAGAAATTGCCAGAAGCACGTCATTTGATTGTCCTAGAGCTGAAACCTGCTTTGCAAAAATCTCATTGTAGTTATAATCATTTGCTATGGCAGTAAGGGTTGAGCTGTCAGTGGATAATGCAATTGCTGGCAGCCCCGGACGTTCTTTTTCGAATCGATTCAATAGTTCAGCAGAAAAGTGTTGGGCGTCTCCAGCAGAGCCCCCATTTCCGCAACTTAGAATTTTTCCTTCGTTAAGCAAGCTTCGCACTATGCAATTTCCAGCATGTTGAATAGGAATCACCAGTTCTTCCATTGACCTTTGTTTGGTTTCAATACTTTCCGTGAAGTGATTGCTTATTCGCTCCTCTAAATTCATGGATGTTCCGCTAAACTGTACTGTAGTGCTCGAAAAATATTCTATTTATCGGCCGATTTACTGCCTTTGTTACCATAAATCCCCGAGAATTTTAGTAAAACCCAAGGCAATAGACTCTGATTTGGGGGAGAAAGTTTCATATAAATGCATTTTCAATCCACTCTATTTTTTCTTGCGTACTGTTACAGTATGAAATTGCTGTGACATTAAATCTACAAGGAAGACTGGCTAGAGCTCGATATGATTTTAAAAAGTAGGCAGAAGTTTTTTGGATGCTAGCTTGCTTGGCATTAGTTTCGGTTTCTGCTGCTTTGCCGTAACTGTTTGTCGACGATAATAGGCTTCAACGAAGACAAGAAAATTATCAGAATTGGAAATGATTAAATCTATTTCGCGACACTTACACGCGAAGTTACTGTATGCAGCGAAATCCATTACAGCACAGAAACTTTAATGCACATTGCTCTTGTATGGCATCGCTTAAGCAAGTGGTAAATAAAATCAATTTAATTCTGTGTTTAGTAGCGTTCCTCGCTCTAATTAGAAGGGCTAATTGACTTTTTCAATTTGAAGCTTCCGATAGCTGCGGATTAAATGGAACCGCTAAGCCATCTTCGAATCTAGCGGGCTGCAGATTTCGATGAATTCTTTGATTTTCTGACATGGTTAGAATGCCTGTGGTACCGCGCAGAGAACCGATTTGTCTTTTTGTCAATTGAATTAAACGCGGGTAAAGCATGAAGCTGTCTATTCCCATTGCACGCAATCGCTGCAATGGTCCCTGAGCTTGGCGAAGGTTTGAATTTATTTCTTCTTTTAATTCTCCATCTGAATTCAATATCCAAGGTGCATCAGTAAATACGATGCCGTCCAAATCCCGATCCTCTTGCTGGTTGTCGCGCCCATTGTAAATTGAGGGCATGGAGAAAACGGGAATGTTTCCTGCGAAGTAAAACGCTAGTGTTGGCTTGATTTGGCGCCCTTGTCTTGGATTGGCACCAAAAAAATATAATCAATATCACTCCTCCGTCTGGGACTGAATTCCATGTTACGCCGAGGTAAGAGGTCTAACAGCCTTTCGGCTCTCGCTTCACTGGAATCGATAGCCATTAGCCGTTTTATAACATCCGCATAATCAGAACCTCCGAAGAAATTTGTGCTTGATACTACCTGACCCCCTCTATCTTGCCAGGATTCAATAAAAAAGTTCTGTAAGCGACTATAGTCGGGAGTGTTGGGCATAATTACTGCGGCATTGCGATGCCCCGATTGCCATGCAAGATTCACGATTTGAATATTTCGTCTTCCGGCGCCAAGCCAAATTGAAATAGATTACCTATTCCCTTCTTTGTTGTCGGCATAATTGAGCGCGAGTGTTGGTACAGGAATTTCAGGCAGCTCCTGAATTTGATTGACAAGAATTTTATCTAAAGGACCAATAATTAACTCTGCACCGCTCTCCACAGCTTGATTGTAAATTGAGTAAATAACATCTATTCCACTGCTATCAAATATTGAAATCCTAGGACTTCGCGCGATACGCTAAGGGCTTGGTAATAAGCAGTTAGAAATCCTTCCTGTATAGCATTACCTGCAGGCTCTTGTATTGGCAAAATCAAAGCTATGTGAGTAGGGCGGTTGTCCCATGTTTGCTGTAAACCCTTCGAGTGGAGCGGGTAATCTGGCCGCAGCGGAATGCCGAGCCCAAATACGACGCCACTGATCGATTGAGTCGAGTTGGCTGCGAATACTGTTTTGGTCATCCTGATAGACTCTTGCCAGTTCAATCCATCCCCTTAATTCATAACTGTCAGCGTCAGTTGCAAGGAAATCTAAATCATCGTCGTCAAGACTGGTAAGTGTGTACCAAAGATCTTCGAATAGTGTTGTTTCAACATCCAACGGCCAAGACTCGGTAAGTTCCACCATATCAGCGACAGCTTCGAATACTCTGTCGTTATCTAAAAAAAGTTGGGCTCGAATTAAAATTAGGTTGCGTCCTGCCGGGTGTTTGTGGGGCAGATTCCGTCAGGACACCAGTTAACCAGCGCACGGCTGCAGCTGTATTATCTTGAACAAGTGCTATGTTGGCCCTGGTCATAGCAAATTGTAGTTGTAAATTTGAATTTAGATTTGTTGGTTCACGTATGAATTCAATCTCAGATGTTGCGCGGCCAATATAGCCTTCGGCAATTAAATCATTGATTGCCTGTAAGCGAAGTTCGACAGCGCTATCGCCACTCCTTAATTCTGCCTGGCGCAATAGCTCGTCTATAGACTCTGTTGTAGACTGTGGTTGCGGTGGGACCACTAAAAGTTCGGGTGCCGAACTACAGGCGGTACCCAGTAGAATGAGTCCTAGCAAAGCAATACGCTGGAATAGATTGGAATAATGAGAAATCATTCGGAAGATCAATAACTATAGCCGTTACCAGACTAATACAAGAAATCCAAGTCGGCAATTTTTTGCCGGATATTTTCGTACTACTTCACTCTTTAATATTTGTTAGTTGTCTATGAGTAACAAAGGAATTCTCTATATAGTCGCCACGCCGATCGGTAACATAGGTGACATTAGTGTGCGAGCGAGGGAAGTATTGCAGGATGTGCATAAGATTGCCGCTGAAGATACTCGCCACAGCAAGCCACTTCTGCAAAAGGTTTGGCATCGACACGGAGATGATTTCTTACCAGATTTTTCTAATGAAGCAGCAGTACCTGTGATAATTGATGAACTATTAGGGGGAAATTCGATTGCTCTGATATCAGATGCGGGCACTCCTCTTATTTCAGACCCCGGATATAAACTAGTGCGCATGGCTAGAGCATCCGGAAAAATCAGTGTTGCCAATACCTGGTGCCAGTTCTGTGACTGCTGCATTAAGCGTTTCTGGATTGGCGACTGATCGATTCGCATTCGAAGGGTTCTTGCCGAAGAAGCCTGGAGCTCGGCAAAAACTTCTTCGAGACTTAAAAAAAGAGGAAAGAACGATTGTATTATTTGAATCAACTCACCGTATCGTGGAAAGTTTACGAGATATGGCGGAAATATTCCCTGTTAGCAAACAAGTTTTTGTTGCCAGGGAAATAAGCAAAAAGTTTGAAACCCATTTTCTTGGTTCAGCATCGGACTGCCTGCAATGGGTTGAATCTGATAAGGATCAACAAAAAGGCGAATTTGTCTTAGTCTTACAAGGGAGTAACGAGTCAGAGATAGAAGCTGTAAGACAGGAAGCTGCGCTTAAAATTCTAGAGCTACTAGGGAGTTCCATATCAACGAAAGATGCGGTTGCAATTGCTAGTGAAATTAGTGGCGCGCGAAGAATCAGCTCTATGAGAACGCTCTAGCGAGCAAGTCTTAATTCTGCAATTTTTATATCCTATTGTTTCTAAAGACTTTCTCTATTAGTCTGACTTCGAGTCAGCTGGACAATTGCTGTTTGTATTTCTTCGAATTTCGCCTGGCGATTTTCGAGGTGGCAGATAGAGGAAAGTCCGGGCTCCATAGAGCAGAGTGCCAGGTAACGCCTGGGGGGTGCGAACCCACGGCTAGTGCAACAGAAAATATACCGCTGTCTGTTTAACAGAAAGTAAGGGTGAAATGGTGCGGTAAGAGCGCACCGCGCGACTGGAACAGTTCGTGGCTAGGCAAACCCCACTCGGAGCAAGGCCAAATAGGAATCCATTAATGCTGCTCGCATTGGATTCGGGTAGGCCGCTAAAAGCCTGGGTGACGCAGGTTTAAGATGAATAATTGTCCTCGACAGAACCCGGCTTACAGGCTGACTCGTTTTTTTTCGAATTTTCGGAAAAGCCCTTTAAATTCAAGTACTTCTTAAGAATTTACTTTAAATAAGACCAGTAGAGATTTGTATCTGATAGGTTTATTGGTTAAAAATCCTGCAAGATCTCGCCAAGATCACTACATTTAGCGGCAAGTTCCCGTTTTTTCTTTAAAAAATCAACCAAATAGTGCTTGCACACTAGTTTAAGTGCACCTATAGTGTATCTTTGTGGCGAAAAGTGGATATATTTGTCTTATTGTGGGAAAGAGTGGAAAAATCTCCTTAAGACATATCTCTGATAAATGGGGGCAGCGGGTGTTTCGCGGTATCAATACTATCAATCTGGATGCGAAAGGGCGCATGGCAATGCCTGCCCGCTATCGTGAGCAATTGATAGCCATTGTTCTGGCCATCTTGTGGTTACGATTGATACCAATCATCGGTGTCTTCTTCTCTATCCCCTTCCCGAATGGGAACAAATCGAACGGCAAATCGAATCACTTTCAAGCTTCGACCCAATGTCGCAGCGAGTAAAACATTTACTTATTGGTCATGCGAATGACCTTGAATTAGACAGCAGCGGACGGATTTTGTTGCCGCAAGAATTGAGATTTTATGCCCAATTAGAAAAACATGTGTGCCTGATCGGGCAGGGCAAGAAATTAGAGATTTGGAACCAGAATGTCTGGAACGAACAACGGATCAGTGGCTGACCGAATCGAATGTAGAGGGAGAGTTACCAGAAAAACTTAGAACGCTAGCGCTTTAGGAAGATTAAGGATGTCAAAAGGAACACTTCATCAAACTGTGCTCCAAGCTGAAGCGATAGAAGCACTAGCAATCAAAAAGGATGGTAACTACATAGATGCAACATTTGGAAGGGGGGGACATAGCAAAGCGATTTTAAGTTTGCTTAGCGAAAAAGGTTGCTTAATCGCTATCGATCGAGATCCTGAAGCAATAACACATGCCAATAAGTTTAAAGATCAGGATTCGAAGTTGAAAGTCGTTCAGGCTACTTTCGGAGAGATCGGGAAACTTGAAGAAACTGAAGAGCTAAGAGGAAAGATTGATGGGATATTGTTTGATCTCGGCGTTTCCTCGCCTCAGTTAGACAATCCGGATAGAGGCTTCAGCTTTATGCACAACGGGCCATTAGACATGCGTATGAATCAAATGGATCAATTAAGTGCAGCTCAATGGATAAATACTGCAACTGAAAAAGAGATTGCAGATGTGCTTTTCCGATTTGGAGAAGAAAGACATTCGCGTCGGATGGCGAAACGTGTCGTCGCAGCCAGACAAGAAAAAGATATTGAGACAACCGGACAACTTGCAGAATTAGTAAAAGCCGCTAATCCGGCTTGGGAAAAAGGAAAACATCCAGCAACACGAGCTTTTCAAGCTATTCGGATTCATATCAATAACGAACTCGAGCAGATTGAAGATGCATTAAATGGAGCGGTCGAGTTACTAAGAGGAGAAGGTCGTTTAGTGGTAATCAGCTTTCACTCGTTGGAAGACAGAATTGTTAAAAATTTTTTAACGAATAAAGCCAGAGGTGACAACTTTCCCCGGGATCTACCAGTTACTGCAGAACAGCTGAATCCGACATTGAAAAAAATTTGGAAAAGCGATAAGAGCAAAAGAAACCGAAGTTTTAAATAACCCAAGAGCAAGGAGTGCAGTTATGCGGGTAGCGGAGAAATAACTGATTTGGATTATAAGTGGAGCACTATCGAATGAGTAAACTCGCTCAATTATAGTTGGTGAAACTGCAAGCGAAAAGCTGAAGGAAGCGCAATTCGGCAGCGATGAACCTTACCAAAAAAAGGGAAAAGGAAGACGAAATCAGAATAAACTAGATGAGTTGCGAAGGAACTATCTCGGGTTAAGAAGCAAGAGATGGGCACTAGGCCCCGCTCGAAGCAATTAAAAGAATGAGAGCAAGAGGCCTTCAGACTAAAACTCGTATTCCTTTGCAAAAAGGGCCCGGCCTCAAACTCCTTCAATAATTAAATGGGCTGGTATTAATGGGCCCGGGTAACTTTAGGGCTAACAATCTTACTATCTGCACAGTTAGTGCAGGTTTTCGGTTGTTCTCACAACCCATCAAAACAGATTCGCCTTTAATAAACTGCAAGAGCTTAAAGATCAAGCAAACCCAACTGGAAACTGAGTGGGGCCAATTACTTATTGAGCAAAGCACGTTCGGTGTAGAAGGTCGTATCGAACAAAAAGAAATTGAGCAATTACAAATGCAACTTCCTGAGTTGTCTAAGATCGTATGGTGAGTAGTGACTAATCGGAGCGAATTCCATTTTCAAACATTGGCGCCTGTATTTGGTGCTTTTTGCTTTGTTCCTATGTGTAGTGGCTATTGCGTGGAAGGTAGTGTATTGCATATCACTGATCGTGATTTCTTGCAGGGTCGGGGAGATGCTCGCACAATTCGAACAGTTCCTCTGGTTGCTAACCGGGGATTAATTACGGATCGCAACGGTGAGCCCCTGGCGGTAAGCACACCAGTGCAATCGATTTGGGTAAATCCAACCGAGGTAGCAGAAGAAGATGCGGCGATTGCAATCTTAGCGCAGGAACTAGAATTAAATGCTGAAGCTTTAGCCAGCAACATCAAGAGTAACTCTTCGAGAGATTTCTCTATGTCAAACGTCGCTCCCGCCAGCGGAAGCTGATCGCATTCTTGATTTAATATCGATGGAGTATACTCGCAGCAAGAGTACCAGCGGTTCTACCCTCAGGGGAGGTGACAGCTCACCTTATTGGATTTAGCAATATAGACGACGTTGGCCAGGAAGGTCTGGAACTAACTTACGACGAGTGGTTGCAAGGAATACCTGGTCGACGTCAGGTAATGAAAGATCGTCGTGGCACATCATTGAAGAATTGAACACCATCCAAACCGCGGAACCTGGAAAGAGTTTAGAACTCAGTATCGATTTCCATCTGCAAAACATCGCTTATCGAGAGCTTAAAGAAGAATTTATCATTCGCCGAGCTAAAGCTGCTTCAATCGTCGTGTTAGATGTCGATACGGGTGAAGTATTGGCGATAGCAAATCAGCCTTCTTACAACCCTCATAAAAAGCTAACATGACTGATTTTAGTGTGTTGCGCAATCGAGCAATAACCGATGTTATTGAGCCTGGGTCTACAGTTAAAGCATTCACCATTGCCGCGGCACTGGGGTCTGGTTTATATGCCCCAGGAACAATCATCGAAACTAGTCCTGGCTGGATGATGGTTGGAGGTAATGAAGTAAAAGACCTGTTTAATTATGGAACATTAACTACAACTGGTGTGATAACCAAATCCAGCAATATTGGGTCGAGCAAAATCGCATTAGATATCGGCGCAGAACCCATTAGAGATGTGCTTGAGCGGGGAGGTTTTGGTGAAGTGTTAGGTACCGGATTTCCGGGGGAAAGGTCAGGAGTTCTTCCTAATCCGCGTCGTTGGGGCCGACACCCCACCGCAACCTTTTCGTTTGGGTATGGACTTTCAGCTACCGCCTTGCAACTTGCACAAGCCTATTCAGTTTTGGCGGACGATGGTATTCGTAAACCAGTTTCATTGCTGAGGCTCGACGAAAGTCAAGTTAGCGCTTTGTCTCGAGAGCAGGTTATTAGCGCGGACATTGCCAATATGGTTCGATCTATGTTGGGTACAGTTGTTGATGCCAGCAGAGGTGGATCGGCTCTAGAGGCAAACGTACCGTTCTACTCAGTTGCCGGTAAAACCGGAACTGCTCATGTTGTTGGAGAGCAGGGATATGAAGACAACTTACACAATTCGCTGTTCGTAGGAATGGCACCAGCATCAGATCCTGAATTTGTAATCGTAGTAATAGTTAATGAGCCAAAAGGCGAAGAGCACTATGGAGGCCAGGTTGCAGCTCCAGTTTTTTCGCGAGTGGCAGCTGGTGCATTGCGCATTCTGAATATTTCTCCCGACTCTATTCCTGAAGAACAATCATTGGAGCTTTCTGCTTTATAACCATGAACACGGCTGAGAATTTAAATTCGCAGGCATCAATACTGGAGCTTATCAAAGGGATAAAGGAATTAAGCGACACTGAAAAAAGCGCCCTCCAAATAGTTGTACGCGGTGTGCAAATGGATAGTCGATTGCTGCAGAAGGGTGATCTGTTCATAGCTTGCTTTGGAAGAAATCACGATGCACGAAACTATATCGATCAGGCTATTAAAGATGGTTGCAGTGCAGTACTTGCCGAATCTGATGACAATTGGCAAGGGGTAGAATTTAGGGAAAATGTTCCTGTTATTGCGATTGACAACCTCTCAGCATATATAAGTGAAATTTCAGCAAGATTTTATAATCATCCAAGCATGAAGCTTTCTGTAATTGGTATCACAGGAACCAACGGCAAAACGAGTTGCAGCCAGTTTATTGCGCAGTCATTAACCGAGCTTGGGCACAGGTGTGGTGTTATTGGAACCTTGGGTTACGGAATCTGCGACGAGCTAAAAGAAACGCAGTTAACAACCCCTGATGCTGTCTTCACTCAAATGGCGTTGGCGGAAATGGTAAGTCAAAGCATTGATCCAGTTGCTATGGAAGTTTCTTCTGTTGGATTACATCAAAAGCGAGTTCGATCTGTAAAATTCGATTCGGCAATCTTTACTAATCTTAGCCGCGACCATCTTGATTATCATGAATCGATGGAAGTTTATGGTGAAAATAAGAAAAAGCTTTTCACTATGCCCGGTTTAGCTGCAGCAATTATTAATCTCGACGATCCGTTTGCTCTTTCTATCATTAATAACATTTCTTCAGATGTGGAAGTTATTACTTATAGTCTGAAAAACAAGGTTTCGACGGTGTTTGCAGATTCAATCGAGCTCACGTCAAGCGGCTTTAATGCATCAGTAGTTACTCCAATTGGTAAAGGCAATCTTAGTGGAAAGCTAATTGGTTACTTCAATTTCAGTAATGTTCTGGCAGTTATTGCGGCTTTATTACACTACTTGGCACGACAAAAAGAAATCAGTATAGAAACAATTTGTGAAACAGTATCAAAACTACAACCAGTTAATGGACGCATGGAAATCATCGGTGAGAGTGATGAAATTACTGTGGTTGTGGACTATGCCCATACTCCCGATGGACTGCGTAGTGCTCTTACTGCACTTGAAGATCACTTCACTGGAGAGATCTGGTGTGTATTTGGTTGTGGTGGTAATCGCGATAAAGGCAAGCGTCCACTAATGGGTGAAATTGCAGAGACTCACGCAAATCAGCTCATTATTACCGATGATAACCCTCGCAATGAACGAGGCGATGAAATCGTTCAGCATATATTAAGTGGAATCAACAATCCGGAAGCAGTCAATGTGGTTAGAGATAGGGCCGAGGCAATAAGTTTCGCTATAAAAAATGCAAATGCGGGTGATGTTGTTTTGGTGGCTGGGAAAGGCCATGAAACATATCAGGACATCGCCGGTACCAGAAATATTTTTAGCGATACCAAACAAGTTCGATTGGCATTACAGGAAAGAGAAAGTAAGCGGAGTAATTAAGTCTCTTGATTGGAACAATTTTGTTATCAGCTTTAGCCGAAAAATTAGGCGGTGAAAGATTTGGAGATGATATAGAAGTTTCTGTGTTGTCGACGGATACTCGTGCGATCAAAAAAGGAGATACCTATCTGGCTTTGGTCGGGGAAAATTTTAACGGTAATGAATTTGTCGCTGAAGCATTTTCCAAGGGAGCAGTAGCCGCAATCGTTTCAGACATTGGCCCAGAAAATTCTCAGCCATTGATTCAAGTTAAAGACACGCATATTGCCTTAGGAAAAATTGCTTCTTTATCCAGGCAAAAAAGTATAGCAAAAGTCATCGCTCTTACTGGTAGTCAAGGTAAAACCACGGTCAAGGAAATGATTGGTGCTATTTTAAACTGCGAAGGCGAAACACTTATTACTCAGGCTAATCTCAACAATACGATTGGCGTACCTCTTACCCTTTTGCAAATAAATGAAAGTCATAAATATGCAGTTATTGAGATGGGCGCAGACTGTCATGGTGAGGTCGAGTTTAGTGCCACTATCACAAAACCCGATATAGCACTGCTAACCAATGCCAATGCTGCCCATATTGAAGGGTTTGGAAGTCTTCAGGGAATCGTTCAGGCGAAGGGAGAAATAATTGACCCTACTCCTGAAGACGCCAGCATCATTCTCAATGCGGATGATCCTTCTGTAGAACAATGGATACAGAGAGCAGGGAAACGCAATGTGCTTTTATTTAGCGAGGCGAATTCAAGTGCTGATTGTTATGCAGAAAACATTGAAGTCGCTGAAAAAGGGATTGTTAATTTTGATCTGCATACTCCTAAAGGTGAGGAACAAATTACCTTAAAAGTTTTGGGCCGGCACAATGTAATAAATGCCGCGGCTGCGGCTCTTGCTGCACAAACAAGCGGCGCAAGTCTGGCCTCGATTAAAACAGGTCTCGAATCTCTTGTACCAGTGCAGAGCCGACTCAATCCAATTATTGGTTTACGAGATTGTTGTGTGGTTGATGATACCTATAACGCTAGCCCAAATTCCTTTAAGGCCGCAATTGATGTGTTGATGTTTTTTCCGGAGAAAAAAATCTTAGTAGCCGGAGATATGAAAGAGTTAGGAACTGAGGCAGAAGACTCTCACCGACAAGTTGGAGCCTATGCAGCTGATGCGGGTGTAGAAGATCTTTGGGCAGTTGGCGAATTAAGCAAACATACTGCCGAAGGCTTTGGACCCAATAGCAAATCTTTTGATTCTATGCAGGAATTAATTTCTGCATGTAAAGCTGTGGCAAATAATGATGTGGTATTTCTAGTAAAAGGATCTCGCGGAGCACACATGGAAGACGTGGTTAGAGAATTGACTGTAGGTGGGGGCGACTAATGCTAGTTTGGATATCAGATTACCTAATGCAATACGATAGTAATTTTGCAGTGCTGCAATACATTACTGTGCGTGGGATCTTTAGTGTACTCACTGCCTTATTCGTTTCATTGATTATCGGCCCTTACATGATTCGTCGGTTGAACTATCATCAGATCGGTCAGGTAGTTCGAGATGATGGTCCGGAGACTCATTTTAGTAAAGCGGGTACGCCTACAATGGGTGGTGCGCTTATCCTGGTAAGTATCACTGCGAGTACTTTACTCTGGTCTGACTTAACTAATCACTACGTCTGGATTGTTCTATTAGTAACTATGCTATTTGGTGCAGTTGGTTGGGTCGATGATTACCGCAAAGTTTTCGAGCAAAACTCCGCCGGGCTGCCCGCCAGATGGAAACTTTTTTGGCAAACAGTTATTGGTGTTATTGCGGCTATCGTACTTTATTACACCGCAATTAGTTCCATTGAAATTGAATACATTATTCCGTTTTTTAAAGACATAGCAATCAATGTAGGAGTTCTATATGTCGTAATCAGTCCCTTTTGTCATAGTTGGTTTTAGTAACGCGGTAAATCTTACCGATGGGTTAGATGGCTTAGCCATCCTCCCAAACCCGTAATGGTAGGTGGGGCATTGGGCATAATCGCCTATCTAGCTGGGCACTCAGAATTTTCTGCTTACCTGAATATTCCTAATGTTTCTGGTTCGGGAGAAGTTGTAATTTTTTGCTGGCGCATTAGTGGGGCTGGCATGGGTTTTCTTGGTTTAACACTTACCCCGCACAGATTTTTATGGGCGATGTAGGGGCTTTAGCTCTGGGCGCTGCTCTAGGAGTGATGGCCATTGTGTCTCGCCACGAAATTGTACTGTTCATTATGGGTGGCGTGTTCGTAATGGAGACGGCCTCTGTAATTTTGCAGGTTGCATCATTCAAGTTAACCGGGAAACGAATTTTCCGAATGGCTCCTCTCATCATCATTTTGAATTAAAAGGATGGCCTGAGCCGGGGTAATTGTGCGGTTCTGGATTATCACCGTCATGCTAGTTTTGTTTGGTTTGGCAACTTTAAAACTGCGCTAATAACTGACAGGTTGCGAAAGACGTAGTGTCAACAAATGAAACAGTAATTGTAGGGCTGGGAGAAACGGGTTTATCGGTTGCTAAGCATTTAGCTGCACGCAAAAAGAGTTTTAAAGTGATCGATAGCCGCGATCACCCGCCGGCATTGGAAATCTACAAAAATTAATGCCTGAAATTGAAATTGAAGTAGGGAACTAAACCAAAAAACAATAATAGAGGCGAGTGAGCTAGTGGTTAGCCCAGGGTTAAGTATAAAAACGCCAGAGATTGCAGCAGCTGCAAAACGGGGAGTGCCTATAACAGGTGATATCGACATTTTTTCAAAATCGGTATCGAAACCGATAATTGCGGTGACTGGCTCCAATGGTAAAAGCACCGTGGTAGCCATCCTGGCGGGAATTTTATCTAGAGCAGGCAAGAAATTTGGACTTGGTGGGAATTTAGATGGAGCGAACTTTAAACCAGCTTTGGGTTTGTTGGCGGAGGAAGAGAAGGATTTTTACATCTTGGAGCTTTCCAGTTTCCAGCTAGAGACAACCGAGAGGCTTGGCGCTGAGGTTTCTGTCATCTTGAATCTTAGCGCCGATCATATGGATCGCTATGAAAGTTTGGATGAGTACCACAACGCAAAACTAAGAATTTTTAATGGCTGTAAACATGTGGTGATTAATCGAGATGATGTTTATTCCTATCCAGTGCTGAACTAAATGTACCTATATGGGATTTTGGATTCAGTCGTCCTGGAGTAAATGGTCTCGGTTTGTTGGAAGAAGATCGCGATCAATATCTGGCATTTCAATTTGAAAAAATACTTTCAGTTAATGAGCTAAAGATTTTTGGCCAACACAATATTTCAAATGTTCTAGCTGCAGTTGGTTTGGCGTTAGCTGTTGGGATTGAATTGGATGTTATTCGAGCAGCAATCAAGGAATTTAAAGGTTTACCACATCGTTGCGAATGGGTCGCAAGTGTTTCCGGGGTTGAATTTTATAATGATTCTAAAGGAACTAACGTCGGTGCCACTATGGCGGCAATAGAAGGATTAGGCCAGCACATTGATGGGCATATTATTTTAATTGCAGGTGGAGTTGGGAAAGGAGCTGACTTTCGCTCCCTGGTGCCAGTGATTAATCGCTGGGGGAAGGAAGTAATTTTAATTGGTCAGGATGCGGTAGAGATGGCATCTAACTTTGATAAAGACATCAATACTTATTTTGCTACTGATATGGAAGATGCAGTGAGTACTGCTTTTGAACATGGAACAGCAGGGGACGCTGTTTTGTTGTCACCGGCCTGCGCAAGTTTTGACATGTTTGACAATTTTCAACATCGCGGACACTCGTTTATCAAATCAGTGGAGCAATTACGTTGAGCGTAAGTAGAGCAACAAAACTTATGCAAAGTAGGACTTCTGCGGGGACCCACTTTAATCTAGTTTTGTTAGTAGCCAGTTTGTTGCTAGCGGTTGGATTACTCATGATGACTTCTGCATCTGTAGAAATTGCTAGTAGTCAGTTCAACGATCCGTTCTACCACTTTAAGCGTCAGGGAATCTTCGCATTAATGGGTTTGTCTGCAATGATCATCACGCTGCATGTGCCAGTTTCTATTTGGAAAAAGTCTAGCTGGTTTTTACTCATGGGATCATTTGCATTGCTGTTGTTAGTGCTAGTGCCTGGAATAGGCAAAGTTGTAAACGGCAGTGCGAGGTGGATCGATTTGGGTATATTTAATTTGCAGCCATCTGAACTCGCAAAAATATTTATAGTTATCTATTTGGCAGCCTATCTGGAAAGACATTTAGATGAAGTGCGAGAGAAATGGTCCGGCTTTCTCAAACCGTTACTGGTAATTGGGGGAGCATCTATTCTACTGCAGCTCGAACCAGATCATGGTGCTCTAGTAATTTTGCTGCTTACCGGTTTCTGCATGATCTTTCTTGCTGGCGCAAAGCTCTATCGATTTATCGTTATGTTGGCTCTATGTGGCGGTGCCGTAACCTATTTAGCACTAACAGAGCCATATGTAATTGTTCGTCTTTCTTCTTATTTAAATCCCTGGGCAGCGGAAAATGTTAACAGCGGAAGTTATCAACTAACCCAAGCATTAATCGCGTTTGGTCGTGGGGAATGGCTTGGAGTAGGTTTAGGTAACAGTATCCAAAAACTTTACTTCCTTCCTGAAGCTCATAACGATTTCGTACTTGCCATTATAGGTGAAGAGCTGGGCTTGCTTGGTGTTTCTCTGGTGGTTCTTCTTTTCTGTTTACTGGTTTACCTTGCTTTCGCAATTGGTAAGGCTGCAGAAAAGAAAGGAACTTTATTTGCTGCATTTTTTGCATATGGCTTGGGATTGCTCTTTGCTGGTCAGGCATTAATCAATATTGGTGTGAATACGGGCTTGCTGCCAACCAAAGGACTAACCCTTCCGTTCATCAGTCAGGGGGGAGCAAGTTTAATCGTTAGTTGTTTCATGATTGCTTTATTGGTGCGAATCCAATATGAAACCGAATGTTTTGATTGTGAGCGAGATGAAGTTGATGAAAGTAGTAGGACTGAAAACCAGGTAAGTGCATAGAAATATAAGAGATGAATGGAAAAAAGATAACAGTTCTTATTATGGCTGCCGGGACTGGAGGACATGTCTTTCCAGCTTTGGCGATCGCGCAACAATTAAAGAATAACTCAGTGAATGTTGAGTGGTTAGGCACTCCACAAGGTATGGAAAATAGTTTAGTACCAATGACTGATATTCCTTTGCATAGTGTATCTGTGAAAGGTTTACGAGGAACCGGTGTTTTGCGTTGGCTTTCAGCGCCTTTTATGTTGTCGATAGCGTTATTCCAATCCTTGAAAGTCATCAGAAAAGTCAAACCTAGTTGTGTTTTAGGAATGGGGGGATTTATTTGCGGGCCGGCAGGAATTGCCACGAAGCTGTTAGGGAAGCCATTACTGATTCATGAACAAAATGCAGTTCCTGGCTTAACCAATAAGTGGTTGTCGAGATTTTCCAGAAAAGTATTTGAAGCTTTTCCAAATACATTTGCTAATAAAGTAGGTGCAATTTATACCGGCAATCCATTACGTAATGAAATTTTATCGATTTCGAATCCCAGTGTGTCCGTGTCTAAAGGTTCGGGCTTTAATCTACTTGTTATTGGTGGATCTCAGGGGTCATTGGCGATAAACCCAAAGTGATTCCAGAACTCGCCGTAAATTGGTCGAGCACAGCAAGCCTGAATATCAGACATCAAACCGGCAGCACTAACTTACAAAAAAACACTCCTGCATTATAAAAAATTAGGTTTGCAAATCGGCGACAATATAGTGGTTGAGCCATTTATAAACAAAATTTGGCAGAAGCTTAAAAACTGGGCAGACATGGTTATTTGTAGGTCCGGAGCGAGCACAGTAAGTGAACTTGCCGCAGTAGGCTTACCTTCAATACTAGTTCCTTATCCCCATCACAAAGATCAGCAGCAGTTACTTAATGCAAAATGGCTGGCGGAAAGTGGAGGAGCTTCAATTATTGAGCAGAAACATTTCTCCGCAAAAGCTGCGCTTCAAATACTCTTGATCTTAAGCGAAGACAGAATTCAATTAGCCGAATTGGGTGAAAAAGTTAGAACACTGGCAATACCGAACGCTGACGAATTAATTAGCCAGCATTGTATGGATGTTATCAAGTGGTTAACGACGAACGGGATGTACCAGATACCTGAGATGCGGCGGATAAATACCTTGCACTTTGTTGGTATTGGTGGAGCCGGTATGTGTGGTATTGCCGAAGTGATGTTAAATCAAGGATACAAAATTACTGGCTCAGATATTCGAAAGTCTTCAAATACCAAAAGGGTTTAAAAAGTCATTGGGTGCGCGAATTTATTTAGGGCATGACCCCTAAGAATGTAAATAAAGCTGATGTTGTAGTTTTTTCCCTAGTCCCTATTGATAAAAGGAATCCAGAAATTAAGGCTGCAATCAATCAGTCAAAAGCCTCTTATTCCCCGGGTGCTGAGATGTTGGCAAAAGTTAATGCGCTACCGTCATAGCATTGCGATCGCTGGAACGCATGGAAAAACGACAACGACAAGTATTGTTGCATCGGTGCTTGCTGCCGGAGGTCTCGATCCAACCTTTGTTATTGGGGGCTTGCTCAATAGTGCCGGCACAAATGCGCAGCTCGGTCAAAGTCGCTATTTGGTGGCTGAAGCTGATGAAAGTGATGTTTCCCTTTTATGCATCTCCAACCTATGGTGGTAGTAGTCACAAATATTGAGACTGACCATATGGACACCTATGGCGGAGATTTTGAAAATTTAAAACGATACTTTGTTGAATTTCTGCATAACCTGCCTTTTTATGGTTTAGCGGTACTGTGTATTGACGATCCAGTAGTCCGAGAAATACTTCCTAAGATATCCAGGCCAAAATTAACGTATGGATTTTCAAAAAAAGCAGATTATTTTTCATCTCTAACTTAAAGCAGCACAAGCAAACTACAGAGTTTGAAATTCTTCGTCCCGGCAAAAAGAAACCGCTGAAGATTAAATTGAATATGCCAGGAAAGCATAATGCATTGAATGCAACGGCAGCTGTTGTTATAGCGACTGATGAAAATATTAGTGATCGAGATATTAAGGCTGGGATTCAGAACTTTTCAGGAGTAGGTAGACGTTTTGATATACGAGGTGAATTTAAAGTGGGTGATGGCAATGCAATGCTGGTCGACGACTACGGCCATCATCCAACAGAGGTCGCGGCAACAGTTAAAGCACTTAGAGATGGATGGCCCAAAAACCGATTAGTGATGGTTTATCAACCTCACCGTTACAGTCGAACAAAAGATTTGTATGAAGATTTCGTAGATGTCTTATCAGGTGCGGACGTTTTGTTGTTGCTTGAAGTTTATTCAGCTGGTGAGAAAAAAATAGCCGGTGCCGATTCTAGAAGTCTGTGTCGCAGTATTCGATTGAGAGGCAAAGTCGATCCGGTTTATGTGCGCAAAGTAGAGGAAGTTCACGAAGTTTTAAAGGGCCAGGTGAGAGCTGGAGACATTGTTTTGACGCAGGGCGCTGGCAGCGTTGGAGCGCTCGCTAAAGAGATCGCCCAAAAAGGTCTAAGTTAGACTAATTTATTGATTTTTATGGAAGAATTTGAGCAAAGATAGTCAAGAAAAACAGTAATGAAACCGATAAATAAAGAGAAAATACTTGCGAAATTGGGGCATGTGGTGGTGCTAAAAGGGGGCACTTCGGCTGAGCGAGAAATATCTCTGCTTAGCGGCTCTGCAGTATTCAATGGATTGCAAAGATTAGGCGTAAACGCCGCAGTGATCGATGTGGGGAATGACATTATCGATCAATTGCGTGAGGCCAAACCGGACCTTGTTGTACCCATGTTGCATGGCAAAGATGGAGAGGACGGAGTCATTCAAGGAATGTTGGAAATGATGCAGTTGCCTTACACAGGAAGCGGGGTATTAGCTTCCGCAATTGCAATGGATAAAGTGAAAAGTAAGTTAATTTGGCGAAGGTTGGGATTGAATACAGCGGATTTTGAATTCATCTATTCGGATTCAAATTGGAATGAACTAATCGAAAAGTTCGGCAGGATAGTAGTAAAACCAGTAAACGGTGGTTCAAGTTTAGGTATTGCAATTGTAGATAACGCAGATGATTTGCAACAAAAACATAGTGAAGCTCTTGCATTTGATTCCGGTGTTATTGCTGAGAAATTTGTAAACGGTAATGAGTATTCAACAGGTGTGTTAGGTGATGAAATATTCCCTACCGTGCAATTAGAAACACCAAGAGAATTTTTTGATTATGAGGCGAAATATGAAGATGAGAATACACGATTCATTTGCCCACCAGAGTTGCCAGAATACAAATTGCAAGAGCTGGAGGCGTTAATAAAGAGCGCCTATAACAGTTTGGGCTGCACTGGCTTAGCAAGAATCGATGTGATGCAAGAAGGAGATGGTGATTTTTATTTGCTAGAGCTAAACACCATACCGGGAATGACTGAACATAGTTTCGTGCCGATGGCAGCGAAGCACGTTGGAATAACTTTCGACGAATTAATTCTTCGAATTTTGGATTACGAAACGGAAAGATTAGGTAAATGAGACCAGATCCAAGTGATATTGCTGCTAGAAGAATGCGAAACGCACGTCCATGGAGTAGTTCGAGTGCGCAGCCACTTAAACCTGGGCATGGCAAGAAGGTGATGCTAGCTATTTTGGTTCTGATAATGATTACTAGTTTAATTTTCGTGATTCAAAACAGAGATGATATCGGGCAGCACGTTAATCGACCAATCTCAAAGGTGAAGATGGATAAGCAGTGGCAACAAGTTACAGAGCAGGAAATTGCGCAGATGATTACCGGATATATGGGAGTGGGGTTTTTCAATTTCGATGTAATTGGAGTGAAAGAAACATTAGAACAACATGCCTGGATTAGAGAAGCATCAATTAAAAGAATTTGGCCGGATAGTTTGTTGTTAAGAATAACTGAGCAAGTCGCTATTGCACTTTGGGATGAGGATAAGCTTTTAAACCAATATGGTGAAATCATCCAGCCAGCAAATGCCCGAGAATTGAATGGGTTGCCAATTTTGTCGGGGCCAATTGATAGCCAGATTGAAGTAATGGAACAGTTTCAATTAATGAGCCAGCTGTTGTTTTCTTCCGGGCTAAGGCTAAGTGGATTAACTCTTAGTCGAAGAGGGAGTTGGTACTTAACTTTAAATGATTCGATGCAAGTTGCAGTTGGCAGAGAACAAGTAATCGAGCGCTTACAACGCTTTATAGAATTTTACGAGGCTCAACCCGCTGCACAGACAGCTGAATTTAGTTCAGTAGATTTACGCTATAACAATGGCATAGCAGTTGAAAATTCTCATGAAGAGCTCGCAGAGGTGGCAGTCAGGTAATGCATTCAAAGAGTGAAGAAATCAATCTTCGAAAGCAGTTACTACTTGGAGAACAAGGTCAATGAACGAAACAGTCGACGAAAATACGATTGTTGGCTTGGACATTGGAACTTCCAAGGTGGTTGCAATCGTTGGTGAAATAAATGAAGACGGGGATCTTGATATTGTCGGCATAGGGAGTCATCGATCGCGTGGTCTGAAAAAGGGCACGGTGGTGAATATTGAATCCACTATGGAATCGATTCAGCGCGCGATCGAAGAGGCGGAGTTAATGGCAGGTTGCCAGATACATTCTGTTTATGCCGGCATTGCCGGGAGTCATATTAGAAGCATGAATTCGCATGGCATTGTGGCGATTCGGGATGGCGAAGTTATGAAGCCAGATATAGAAAGGGTCATAGATGCCGCGCAAGCGGTTGCAATTCCTGCTGATCAGAAAGTGCTTCATATCCTGCCTCAGGAATACATCATTGATTCACAGGAAGGTGTGAAGGAACCACTTGGCATGTCTGGCGTGCGGCTGGAAGCAAAGGTGCACTTGGTAACTTGTGCCATAAACGCAGTTCAAAACATCGAAAAATGTATCAGACGATGTGGTCTTGAGACCGATGAGATCATTCTCGAACAATTAGCATCGAGCTACTCGGCACTGACGGAAGATGAGAAGGAGCTCGGTGTTTGTTTAGTAGACATCGGCGGTGGTACGACAGACATTGCAATCTTTACTGACGGCGCTATTCGTCACACAGGTGTGATCCCAATTGCTGGCGATCAAGTTACTAACGATATTGCCATGGCTTTAAGAACGCCTACCGAGAATGCAGAAGAAATAAAAATCAAGTATGCCTGCGCGTTAGCCCAATTAGCGAGCCCAAATGAAACCATAAAAGTACCTAGTGTTGGTGATCGCCCACCAAGAGAACTTTCGCGCCAGGCTTTGGCAGAAGTAGTTGAACCAAGATATGACGAACTTTTCACTTTGGTTCAAGCAGAACTGCAGAGAAGCGGATTTCAAAATCTATTGGCAGCTGGAGTCGTGTTAACCGGGGGCACCAGTAAGATGGAAGGTGTAGTCGATTTAGCAGAAGAAATTTTTCATGCACCAGTGAGAATTGGTGCACCGTATAACACTAACGGACTATCCGATATCGTGAGAAATCCGATTTATTCAACCGGAGTTGGATTACTTCTTTATGGGCTTAAACAGCATCAGGAAGGAAAAGGAACTGATTCTATACACGAACCGCAAATTCAAATTGTGGATAAAGTTAAGAATTGGTTTCAGGGGCATTTTTAACAATTGCAACTTAAACAGATTTAGAGTTTTTAATAACGAGGGGGCTATATGTTTGAATTAGTCGAAAACATACCGCAAAGCGCTGTGATTAAAGTCATTGGCGTTGGTGGTGGTGGCGGGAATGCTGTCCATCACATGATTAGCAATCAGGTCGAAGGAGTGGAATTTATTTGTGCAAATACGGATGCGCAAGCACTTGACAATCTAAAAGCAAAAACCATTCTACAAATGGGCAGCAATATCACTAAAGGATTAGGTGCAGGTGCGAACCCTGATGTTGGCAGACAAGCTGCATTGGAAGATCGAGATGAAATTGCTGAGATTTTGTCCGGAGCGGACATGGTTTTCATCACTGCAGGCATGGGTGGAGGAACTGGAACAGGGCCGCACCAATTGTTGCAGAAGTTGCTAGGGAAATGGGAATACTCACGGTGGCAATCGTAACCAGACCGTTTCCATTCGAAGGCAAGAAAAGATCTTCAATTGCTGAGCAAGGAATTCAAGAACTCTCTGAAAGTGTAGATTCTTTGATTACAATTCCAAATGAGAAATTATTAGACGTACTTGGCAAAGAAGCATCGTTGTTGGAAGCATTTAAAGCCGCCAACGATGTTTTATTGGGTGCGGTAAAAGGCATCGCAGATCTCATTATGCATCCTGGCATGATTAACGTGGATTTTGCCGACGTTAAGACTGTTATGTCAGAAATGGGAATGGCAATGATGGGAACTGGAACAGCTACTGGTGTAGACCGAGCCAGAGAAGCTGCTGAATCAGCTATACGTTCTCCTTTATTGGAAGACGTTAATTTGCAAGGAGCGCGTGGAATTCTAGTTAATATTACTGCTGGAGAAAATCTGTCTCTAGGTGAATTTTCCGAAGTAGGTGACGCAGTAGAAGAATTTGCATCTGATGATGCGACAGTTGTAGTAGGTACTGTGATAGATCCAAACTTGGATGAGGAAATGCGAATTACTGTAGTGGCGACTGGATTAGGTTCACAGCATGAGAAGCCCACCAAGGTTGTAGACAACACTGCCAATGAAACTGAAACAGACTATCGTCAATTGGACAAGCCAGCGGTTATGAGAAATGGTCAGGGGACAGAGCGACCATCAGCGATGGCTCAGGCAGTTGGTGCTGAAACTGATATCGATTATCTGGATATACCTGCTTTCTTGCGTAGACAGGCAGATTAAGGGAACGAAAAGCGTTTCCGCTTGTCTGCGTAACATAAATAAAAGAACCAAGATTCTGGTTAATTGCTATACCTTTAAGAAAAATCCTATAAGAAATAAGAAGCAAATGCAGGAAATTCGACATAACAAGAACGCTTAGTAACCGTTTAACCCTCCGGGAGAACCCATATATTGGGATTCGCAGCCATTTTTGGTACTATGCGTCAGTTTTGCAACATTTGAGCAAAGAAGGGCATCTACAAGCTATTTGAATTGCACTGGTCTGTTGATAGCAATCGGCAAGTCTGATTAATAATCAGGCTATAAATAAGAAGAAAGAGTGCCGTTATAACTACAGTAGAACAGAGTGAACATGATGTCGAGCTATTACAAGAGCTGGGACAAAAGGGTATAGGGACATTATCCTGCAGTAACACAAAAAAAAGGCCTTACACACACTCAATGTTAAAGCAACGAACGCTTAAAAATGTAATTCGCGCAACTGGCGTTGGCTTGCATACCGGAGAAAAAGTCTACCTGACTCTCCGTCCGGCTCCCGTGAATACGGGCATTACCTTTACTCGAATCGATCTTGATCCTGCGTTTCAAATCCAGGCCCGTGCCGCAAACGTTGGTGACACAACGCTTTCAACAACTCTGGTTAAAGATGACGTTCGAATTTCAACGATCGAACATCTAATGTCAGCGATGTCAGGCTTGGGCATCGACAACTGTTATGTCGATGTTAGCGCTCCGGAAGTACCAATAATGGATGGCAGTGCCGGCCCATTTGTTTTTCTGATTCAGTCTGCTGGAATAGAAGAGCAACCTGAATTAAAGAAATTCATAAAAATTAAACGCCCGATTAAGTTGGAGCAGGGCGATAAATCCGTGAGTCTCGAGCCATTCGATGGATTTAAGGTTAGTTACACACTTTTGTATGATCATCCGGTCTATAAGAAGTACACAAAGAGTGCCACCATCGACTTTTCTAGCACCTCATTTGTGAAGGAAGTAAGCCGAGCCCGCACTTTTGGATTCATGCATGAATTTGAAGAACTAAGGAACAGAAATTTAGCACTTGGGGCGAGCATGGATAATGCCATCGCAGTAGGTGACTATAAAGTTCTCAATGAAGATGGACTACGTTACGAAGACGAGTTCGTGAAGCACAAAATCCTTGATTCTATTGGAGATTTATACCTTTTAGGCAACAGCCTTATCGGCGAATTTAAGGGACATAAATCTGGACATGCTCTCAATAATGCTTTATTAAGAATGCTCGAAGTTAATGAAGACGCTTGGGAAATTGTGAGTTTTGATAACGAAACAAACGTTCCTATTTCCTACATGAAACCAGTGTTAGCGGCTTAATCCGTCACACTCTCCTAACTGGCTGATCTATAAGAATAAAATTAGTTAGGCGTTGGAGTTTCTGCGAAAGCCCCAAGTGTATTATTAGGGTGTCAGAGTAAAACGCTTAACAAATGAAGTTAATTCTTGTTGATGAACGTCACGGTCACACTAAGACTATTGTTCTTAAAGGTTGGCTAAAAGGCCTGCTTACTGTAGTTCTAATTGTTGCGCCGGTGGCCTTGGTATATTTTGGTTATCAGATCGCCGTTTCCCAGAATGCGCGCATTTTCACAGTAGAAACAGCCCAAAGTTGGGATCGCCAAATAAAGATTCAGGCAGAACAACTCGAGGAAATTAAAGAAGATTCAGAGCGGCAATTAGAGGCATTGACCCTCCGTTTGGCCATGTTACAAGCAGGCCTGGTGCGCCTCGATGCAGTTGGAGAAAGAATTACTGCCATCGCTGATTTAGATAGTGGCGAGTTTGACTTCAGTCAGCCAGTAGCTAGCGGTGGTCCAGGTACTGGGCAATCCGAAGCCAATACTACTTCCGGGTTTATTAACGCTGTTGAGCAGTTGGAAAGTCAACTGAAAGATAGAACTCAGCAATTAGAAATTCTTGAAGGAATGATGGCGGATCGTAAGATTCAATCTGATGTTTTTATTGCAGGTCGCCCGGTTGAGCGAGGATGGATTGCTTCGCGATTTGGGCAACGACCTGATCCGTTTACCGGAAGGTTAACATTTCACGCCGGAGTTGATTTCACGACAGGTCGGTATGGAGAAAATATCAATACTGTGGCAGCAGGTGTTGTAACCTGGTCTGGACCTCGCTCTCGTTATGGACTAATGGTAGAAGTAAATCATGGTAATGGATTTACTACCCGTTATTCTCACGCCGAAAAACTCTTCGTTGAAGTTGGGGATATAGTTAAGAAAGGGCAAAATATTGCCCTAGTTGGCTCAACCGGAAGATCTACCGGTCCCCATGTTCATTTCGAAGTTTATAAGAACGGTAGAGTTGTTGATCCCGCTGCCTATATCCATCGCACCGCTAGATAATCTCCTCATTATTTAATTTTTTGCACTCTGGTCGATAGGTTCAGTGCATTGGGCTTTTTTGATCGTTCAAACACATGATTTTGCTGAAATAAATGACTCCATGAACTTACTTAATAAAATATTTGGTAGCAGTAATACTAGAAAGCTAAAGAAGATGAATCGCGCGGTTGCGATCATCAATAATATGGAAGCGAGCTTTGAAGCACTTTCCAATGATGAGCTTAAAGAGAAAACTGTCGAATTCAAAAATCGTGTCGAAGCAGGGGAGGCATTAGAGGCTATTCTCCCTGAAGCTTTTGCCGCTGTCCGTGAGGCTTCTAAGCGAACTCTTGGATTACGTCATTTCGACGTGCAAATGATTGGAGGCATGGTTCTCCATAAAGGGCAATATTTCCGAAATGCGGACCGGTGAAGGCAAAACGCTTGTAGCAACACTTCCTGCATACCTTAATGGTTTATCAGGTAAAGGAGTACACATCGTTACAGTTAATGAATATCTTGCCCATCGAGACGCCGATTGGATGCGTCCTATTTATGAAATCTTAGGTTTTTCTGTTGGCGTAATTAAATCCGGGCAAACACCTGATGAGAAAAAGGCTGGTTACGAATCGGATATCACCTACGGCACGAATAACGAGTTCGGATTCGATTATCTGCGAGACAATATGGCTTTTCGTCTCGACCAGAAGATGCAAAAGGAATTGAACTTTGCCATCGTCGATGAAGTAGACTCAATTCTTGTCGATGAAGCAAGAACGCCACTAATAATTTCTGGTGCGGCCGAAGACAGCTCAAAACTATACGTAGCCATCAACAAACTTATTCCACGGTTGGAAAAAGGTGTCAAGGCTGAAAAATCTAAGATGGAAATGATGGATAAGAACTATGTTCCTGAAGACACTGGGCATTTCACTGTCGATGAAAAGAGTAGGCAAGTTGAATTAACAGAGTCAGGTCATGAGTTCGTCGAAGATCTATTAATCAAGCAGAAATTACTAGAAGAAGGCCAGTCACTATATGCGGCTACTAACTTAGGACTGTTGCATCATGTTCATGCTGGTTTAAAAGCTCACCACTTGTTTAATAAGGACACCGAATACATCTTTCCAGAACAGGCAAATCGTTCTTATCGATGAACATACCGGCCGTACTATGGAAGGACGGCGTCTTTCCGATGGACTGCATCAGGCATTGGAAGCAAAAGAAAATGTTGAGATTCAAAGCGAAAGCCAAACCATGGCTTCGACTACTTTCCAGAACTATTTTCGAATCTACAATAAACTCGCAGGGAATGACCGGAACAGCAGATACGGAAGCGTTCGAATTCAGTCAGATCTATGGTCTCGACGTAGTGGTGATTCCTACTAATGTTCCAATGGTCAGAAAAGATGCTAATGATCTTATTTACCTTACCATGGAAGAAAAGTTTGAAGCGATTCTCGATCACATTATTAAAATAAGAGATTCCGGTGCGCCGATACTCGTTGGTACTGCATCTATAGATACTTCTGAAACTCTTTCTCAATTTCTTATGAAACAAAAAATTGATCATGAAGTGTTGAATGCAAAGTTTCATGAGAAGGAGGCACAAATCATAGCCCAAGCAGGAAGACCTGGCGCAGTAACAATTGCCACTAACATGGCAGGTCGTGGAACCGATATTGTACTCGGCGGAAAGTGGGAAGCTGAAATCGCTGAACTCGACAACCCGAGTGATAAGCGAATTGCAAAAATTAAGGAAGATTGGCAAAAGCGCCATGACCAAGTAGTTGCGGCAGGTGGTCTACATATTATTGGTACAGAGAGGCACGAATCGCGGCGTATTGATAATCAGCTTCGAGGTCGTTCAGGTCGTCAGGGTGATCCTGGATATTCCCGCTTTTACCTTTCGATGGAAGACAATCTATTACGAATCTTTGCCACTGATGGTGTGAAAAATTTCATGAGACGCCTGGGTATGGAGCGTGGCGAAGCGATTGAGCATGGCATGGTTACACGCTCAATTGAAAAAGCACAGCGCAAGGTTGAGGGTCGTAACTTCGATATCCGTAAGCAATTATTAGAGTACGACAATGTAGCGAATGACCAGCGCACGATTGTTTATCGTCAGCGCAATGAGTTAATGGCCAGTGAAGATATTACCGATCTACTCGACGGCATGCGTGAAGAAGTAATTGATCAGTTAGTGGATGATTTTATTCCACCGCAGAGCGTTCCTGAACAATGGGATATTTCTGGGCTAGAGGAGTCCATTGAAACAGAGTTTGGTACGCGTCAGCCTGTTCAGCGCTGGTTAGATGAAGACGATCAGCTTTATGAAGAGCAATTAAAGGAAAAGCTCACTGCACTGCTCAGTGAAGAGTACATTCAGAAATGCACTATCGTTGGTGATCGAATGCGCGAGTTTGAAAAACAAATCACCTTACAAATTCTCGATAGATTGTGGAAAGAGCATCTGGCCACGATGGATCATCTCAGGCAAGGCATTTTTCTTCGTAGTTACGGAGGTAAAAATCCGCGTCAGGAGTACAAACGGGAGGCCTTTGCTCAATTCACTGAATTGATGATGGCTTTACAGCAAGAAGTTATTAAGGTTCTCAGTCACATTCAGATCAAGCAAGAAGATGCAGCAGATTCAATTGAGCGGCAAAGAGAACAGGAGAGCGCTCGGGCTCGAATGAACTATCAGCATCAAGCCGTTTCTGCACTCTCTGGAGCTGAAGCGGAAGAGGGACAAGCAGCTAGTCAGGGCAAAGAGCTACAGACAAGAAAACACCTTTTGTTAGGGAAGTTCCGAAAGTGGGACGTAATGAGCCCTGTCCTTGTGGATCTGGCAAAAAGTACAAGCAGTGCCATGGAAAGATAGGTTAAGCATGGCTGTAGGCCCCGGAAGCAAAGAGGAGTTTCATCCTGTCG
>BPDI01000038.1 GCA_019654215.1 Gammaproteobacteria bacterium
ATCTAGAAAAGTATCGTAAGTGATTGTATCTATTAGAAAAAAGTGGCGTCCCCTAGGGGTTTCGAACCCCTGTTGCCGGGATGAAAACCCGGTGTCCTAGGCCTCTAGACGAAGGGGACAAGTCTCTTGTAAGGCGGCAGAATCAAGAAGCCGGGGATTCTAAGAAGCTTGGAGATTTCAGTCAAGAGTTAACTTTTAAAATCCAAAGTTATTGTTAATATTTTAGTGAGTGCTTATTTGGTGGAATTGAGATCATTGACGAAATTTCACCATAGTGATTTAGGAAGAAGCATGAAATGACGCTCTCGGTGCTCATTTGAAATGATTTTAATTTCCATGGTTGCCACAGTTTTGGGACACCTCAGTACGAGCCAAGATTGCCAGGTTAAAAATTGAACTCATCAAATTAGACAAAGAATAAGTAGAAATCGAAAACAGGACAACATGTCTGTCGAATCTTGACCACTACATAGCTCTATGACATGCTGCGCAGTTGTCCATATGTCTCTACCAAAATGCGGTAACTTACTGAAGATACTAGTAGTTTTAGCTAAAGAGTTTTAAAAAACACACGAAGACAGTGCCATACAGGCAACTATTAACGTTGGCCCTCATTGAACTACCTAGGATTATAAGGATTTACTATGAGCAAAGACCAATCTGACGCGAGAGACAATGTCAGCATTGACCAGAAGCTGGTAGAAGAAGGTACAATTCAGCTAAGAAATGAAATCGAAGTGCTTGAAGTTTGGCTCCGAGAGCTAGAAGCTTCAGATGAAAATGACGTCGAAGTTATTGCAGCACGCAAGTCATACAATGACATGCTGCGTAGTCGCAAAGAAATGTTAAGCACCTTGGCAAAGCAAGCTAAACTTCAAGCGGTTGCAGCTGAGTAATCAATCATCTCTAGGCTATCTGCCATTCCTCAATACACTATCTAAGTCTTTATGCTGTTAACCGAACAGGCCTCAACTATGCTTTCGCTGCAGACAAGCATGAATATTAAAGTTGATCCTAATTGGGTTGAGGCGCGCTATCCCTATTTACGAGCAGTAGTAATAGAAGCTGCAGAAGCAATTGAACATCATGGCTGGAAGTGGTGGAAGAAGCAGGAAAAAGATCTTCCGCAATTGCAGATGGAACTAATCGATATCTGGCACTTTATATTATCTGAAATCCTACTCAGAAATCAGGCTGATCAGGATAAATCGTTGACTGCACTCACTGATTCATTGAGCGATAGTAGTACTCAAAATGTTATCAATTTTGACGACCAGCATATTTTAATTAACGAATTAGATCTCATTGCAAAGTTTGAACTTCTAATAGCTCTCTCCGTCTCACGCAGAATTGAACTAGCCTTGTTTGCCTCTATTATGACGGATTGTGAAATTAGCTGGACCGAACTGTATTGCCAGTATGTCGGCAAAAACGTATTGAATATGTTTCGGCAAGACAAAGGGTATAAAGAAGGCACCTATCAAAAGACTTGGAATGGTCGCGAAGACAATGAGTATCTAGTAGAGATCATCGGTTCTCTAGACTCGAGCCGATCGGAGTTTAAAGATGAAGTTTATGCAGCACTAGAATCTGCATATCCCGCTTAAACTTTATTGATAGTACGCGTTTTCTTTTATCGAATGATCGGTCACATCTCGAACTTCAGTTAGTTGAGGAATCTGCGACATCAGGGTTTTTTCAACACCATCTTTCAAAGTTACGTCTACCATGCCGCAACCCTGGCAACCTCCACCAAAGCGAAGTACGGCTACACTATCTTCAAATATTTCTTCTAAAGTTACATGGCCACCATGTGCGGCCAAACCCGGATTGATTTCATTGTAGAGAATATAATTAATATGATCTTCCAATGGGCTATCTTTCGTTAGCTTTGGCATTCTGGAATTGGGAGCTTTGATAGTTAATTGCCCGCCCATGGAGTCCTTCTGAAAATCAACTACCGCGTCTTCCAGAAAAGGGATGCTATGCTGATCGATAAAGGCATTGAAGCCTTTATACTGTTTCACTTCATCATCCGCTTTTTCTTCTCCTGGCCGACAAAATGAAATACAGGTTTCAGCTCTTGGGGTCCCTGCATCAAGTATGAAAATTCGCACTGCAATACCTTCTACATTTTGCTTCTCAAGCAATTCAACTAGGTATTCTTGTGCGGAGTCTGTGATGCTAGCCATGTATATCCCTAAATAGTCAGTTTATTCTTATGATTTTACTAGATTACAGGTCTAAATAGAATACTTGAGTGATTTGCTCAGTTATTTAGAACTAGCGTGGTTGCAGGCATCTGGTAGAATTGCGAGCTTTTTAAAAAGGCCATGACTAGAAAGATCATGAATCAATCAGATACTGAAATAGCGCTGCACAAGGCCTTACAGGACCGCATTCTGGTCCTGGATGGGGCTATGGGTACGATGATTCAGTCGAAAAAGCTATCTGACGCCGACTTTAGAGGACATCGCTTTGCCGATCACCCGCATGATCTTTCTGGTAACAACGACCTACTAACCTTGACCCAACCAGAAATTATCACGGAAATCCATCGTGCATACTTAGACGCTGGTTCGGACATAATTGAAACAAATACCTTTAATGCGACTAAAAGTTCACAGGCTGACTATCACCTTGAAGAAATAACCTATGAACTTAATTTTGAGGCTGCAAAGCTTGCACGTGCGGCATGTGATGACGCAAGTGAACTGGCGCCGAGCCGTCCTCGCTTTGTTGCTGGTGTATTAGGGCCAACTAGCAAAACTGCATCGATTTCTCCTGACGTAAAAGATCCAGGATTCAGAAATACTAGTTTCGACTTATTGGTAGCTGATTACTATGAATCTTGTAAAGGGTTAGTCGAAGGAGGTTCCGATGTTATTATGGTTGAGACTGCTTTCGATACTCTAAATGCAAAAGCAGCCATATTTGCCGTTAGACTATATTTTGCCGATTTAAATCAAACCTTACCTTTGATGATTTCTGGAACAATTACTGACGCCAGCGGCAGAACCCTTTCCGGCCAAACAGTTGAAGCATTTTGTAATTCTGTCGCACACGCCAAACCATTATCAATTGGATTTAACTGCGCTCTAGGTGCAGAGCAACTTAGACCTCATATTGAAGAAACTTCTAAAATTATTGGATGCTATGCATCAACTCATCCAAACGCTGGACTGCCAAATGAGTTCGGAGAATATGATCAATCACCAGAAGATATGGCTGATATTATTGGCGAATTCGCGCAGAAAGGAATGGTAAATATTGTAGGTGGCTGTTGCGGCACTACTCCCGAACATATCACTGCTATAGTCGATGCTGTAGAGAATATTGCTCCGCGTAAACTCGTTAATGTCAGCCCCACCTGTCGTCTAAGTGGGCTCGAAGCATTCAATATTAATGAAAACTCATTGTTCGTTAACGTCGGCGAGCGAACTAACGTCACAGGTTCCGCTAAATTCGCACAATTAATTCGCGAAGAAAATTATGATGAAGCATTAGATGTTGCCAGACAACAGGTTGAAGCTGGCGCTCAAATTATCGATATCAACATGGATGAAGGCATGCTGGATTCAGAAGCTGCCATGGAAAAGTTTCTGAAGCTCGTGGCCTCTGAACCGGAAATCAGTAGGGTACCTTTAATGTTGGATTCATCGAAATGGGAAATTATCGAGACAGGATTAAAGTGTTGCCAAGGTAAAGCCATCGTAAACTCCATCAGCCTTAAGGAAGGTGAAGAAGATTTTCTTGAGAAAGCTAATTTGTGTTTGCGTTATGGTGCGGCGGTTATTGTTATGGCCTTTGATGAAACTGGGCAGGCAGATAGTCTTGAGCGCAAGAACACAATTTGCAATCGATCTTATCATTTATTACGAGAAAAGTTAGATTTTCCTGCTGAGGACATAATTTTCGATCCTAATGTATTCGCTGTTGCTACAGGGATCGAAGAGCATAACAACTATGCCATGGATTTTATTGAATGCTGTAAATTCATTAAGTCCAATTTATCAGGCGCTCAAATATCCGGAGGAATTAGCAATGTCTCATTCTCTTTTCGCGGAAACAACGCCGTTAGAGAAGCCATTCACTCTGTATTTCTATATCACGCTATCGAAGCAGGTTTAACAATGGGAATCGTTAATGCAGCCCAACTGACTGTATATGATGAAATTCCCGCTGAACTTAAAATGGCGGTAGAAGATGTCATTCTAAATCGCAATCCTGAAGCCACAGAAAAATTAATGGAACTTGCACAATCTGTGAGCGGTACTGGTAATGAAACTCGGACTATAGATTTGTCTTGGCGTGAAAAATCTGTAGAAGAGCGGCTCAGTTATGCCTTGGTTAAAGGCATTTCTAAATATATAGAAGAAGATACAGAAACAGCGCGCCAACAGGTTGAACGCCCAATCGAGGTTATCGAAGGGCCCTTGATGCGAGGTATGGATGAAGTTGGCGATTTATTCGGTTCTGGCAAAATGTTTCTCCCGCAGGTAGTAAAAAGTGCCAGGGTAATGAAACAGGCCGTTGCGTATCTATTACCTTATATAGAATCAGAAAAATCTGGTGACGCCCTCGGAAGCAAAGGTAGAGTTTTGCTCGCGACAGTAAAAGGCGATGTGCACGATATTGGTAAAAATATCGTGGGAGTAGTTCTCGGCTGCAACAACTATGATGTTATTGACCTTGGGGTAATGGTGCCTTGCGAAAAAATCCTAGATACCGCGAAAAAAGAAAACGTAGATATCGTCGGGCTGAGCGGATTAATTACACCTTCCTTAGATGAGATGGTTCATGTTGCTAGTGAAATGCAGCGGCAAGGATTCAATATTCCACTTCTAATTGGCGGAGCGACAACATCTAAAGCTCATACTGCAGTTAAAATCGAACAACAGTATGAAAATGATAACGTTATATATGTACCCGATGCTTCGCGTAGCGTATCTGTTGTGAGCAAATTACTAAATACTAAAAACAAAACTCAATATTGTTCCGATGTAAGAGAAGAGTATGTAACCATCAGGCAACGTATTGCTAACAGATCATCCAAACGCAATTTGATAAGTTTTGGCGATGCGAATGCTAACAAATTAATTCTGGATTGGTCTGTTTATGTACCGACCAAACCCAAGTTTATAGGCACTAGAGTGTTTGAAGATTACTCTATTGAGAAACTGATTCCTTACATAGACTGGACGCCGTTTTTTATTACCTGGCAATTAGCAGGCAAGTATCCTGCTATTTTCAAAGATGAAAAAGTTGGTGAGGCTGCCACTGAACTTTTCGACGACGCACAGAATCTTTTAAAGCGTATTGTGGATGAAAAACTACTTACCGCAAAAGCTGTAATAGGATTTTGGCCAACGATAAAAACAGGCTCAAATGATATTGACATTCTTTCGGAGAATGGAACAGACACCAATCTAGCAACATTCCACTTTCTAAGACAACAAATAAGTAAAGACGGGGGATTGGCAAACTTAAGTTTAGCGGACTTTATCGTACCTGCTAATAGCAACAAACAGGATTACATTGGAGGCTTTATTGTAACCGCGGGTATCGGCGCTGATGAATTAGCTGAGAGCTATAAGAAAGATAATAATGATTATTACGCAATTCTTGTGAAAGCTCTGGCTGATCGACTCGCAGAAGCTTTTGCCGAACACATGCACGAATGTGTAAGAAAAGAGTATTGGGGATATTCAGCAGAAGAGTCATTTAGTAATGATGAACTTATTAGCGAAAGTTACCCGGGTATTCGACCAGCACCAGGTTATCCTGCTTGCCCTGATCACTCTGAAAAAGAAACATTATTCACTTTATTAAATGCAAAACAAGCAATCGGTGTAGAACTAACAGAGAGTTTTGCGATGAATCCCGCAGCTACGGTTAGTGGTCTCTACTTTTCTCATCCAGAATCCAGGTATTTTTCAGTTGGAAAAATCACGCTAGAACAGGTTGAAGACTTGGCAAAGCGCAAAGGAGCGGCAGTCGAAGCAATAACCCGACTACTTTCTCCAAACCTGTAATATTGTGTAACTAGATAGCTAGTAATACCAACATCAGTGTTTAAAATGAGTACTTCAAGATAACGGAAGTGCAGTTTTTTATGTATCAGTACAACGATTATGATCATCAAATGCTAGCGGATCGAGTAGCTCAATTCCGCGACCAAACTGATCGATACTTAAACGGCAAAATTAGTGATGCTGAATTTTTGCCTTGAGATTGCAAAACGGACTCTAATTCAGCGTCTGCTCCATGTTGCGATTGCCATTCCATATGGATTTTATCTTCGAACAAGTTCGCAACTCGCCTTTATTGCCCGCATTACGAAAAGGTTAGGCCATTTACTACCGTCAAAAATCCAATTTAATTGGCTTGAGTAGAAGATGTCCCGATATACTCGCCCATCTTGCTAAATTTGAGATGCAGCGATTCAAACAAGTGGAACTGCATTCGTAAACAACTACTGATAAATTTGCTGGTTTTGCGTCGATGAATTAGAAGATAGCCGGCTTATTGCGAAATAATCAGGCAGTGGTCAACTTTTCATCCGAATTTGCTTACCTCCCAAGAAAATTCAAGATTGCAGTTTGTGGAACTAAAGATGATCAAGCCGCCACTCAGCTCCACGATATAGGCGTCTACCTGGTAAAGAATCAAACCGAAGAAGTTGGCTTTAGGATCCTTGCTGGCGGGGGTCTCGGCGAACTCCTGTAATAGGCCAGGAAGTGTTTGAATTTGTGGAAAAGAAGCATCTTCTCACAGCACTCGAAGCAATTCTTCGTGTCTATAATCGACACGGTAGACGTGACAATAAGTACAAAGCGCGCATCAAAATTCTAGTTAAAGAAACCGGTATTGTAGAATTTCGTGATCAGGTACATACCGAATGGGAAAGAATAAAGGACGGCCGCAAACCCTTTCTGAGGAGGAAATAGACGCTGAAATCATTCTTTGTTGATCCGTCGTACCTTGATATAGAAGACAATCCCAAGAATTAGTTAAGGCTTTAGAGCAAAATTCTGTTCAATAGCTGGCACAAACAAAACGTAAGCCTCACAAGAATTCTGGTTATGCGATTGTTCCCATTTGCCTAAAAGAAACTGGAATAGCACCAGGAGATGTAACCGATACCCAACTAGATTACATCGCAGACCTGGCGATGAATTTAGCTTTAGCGAAGTACGAGTGACCCATCATCAAAACCTTGTTTTTCCTAACGTTGAACAGTCCAAGCTATATAGGTTCTGGCAGAAACTTAAAGACCAATCCTTAGCCAGATGAATTTGGTTTATTGACTGATATGATCTGCTCCCCCGGAGGGACTTCTGCGCTCTAGAAAACGCAAAATCTATACCCATTGCCGAATCTATCCAAAGGGAGTTCAAAAATATTGAAGAACTAGAAGAGCTCGGCGAACTTCGTATCAATATTTCAGGCTGCATGAATGCATGTGGTCATCACCATGTTGGCAATATTGGAATACTCGGGGTCGACAAAAAAGGTGAGGAGTTTTATCGGGTTCACTTGGTGGTTCATCTAGGAATGAAGCGAGTCTGGGAAAAATTATTGGCCCTTCTTTTGCACAGGAAGAAATCCCAGTAGTATTAAGAAAGATTGTCGCTGTGTATCGCGACAAAAAGAACCCGATGAAAGCTTTCTGGAGACTTACAAAGAGTGGAATTAACCATTCAAGGAAAAGGTCTATGCCAAAGCTGATTAAAAATGGTGAACTGGTTCAGGAAATTGGACAGTCCTCCGAGAAGCAACTGGGCCCGAGTCTTACAGCCGTGCCTGGGAAGAATTTTATAGTGCCTCTTAAATTTTGGAAAATGTATCAGGATAAACTAGAAGACTATTTTTGGGGATATCGCCATCTGGTTAGATAGTGATGAAAATGTAAACGACATCGGTTCAGACCTAAGGCAATTTACTCTTATAGCCTTAAACTTTCCTGTATTTTCCGATGGCCGTTTGTACACTAACGCTAGGGAACTCCCACAGCACTTAAAATATGAAGGGAAATCAGAGCAATTGGTGATGTTTTGCGAGATCAAATGTTCTACATGGCACGGTGCGGATTCACTCCTTTGAAATACGCCATGACAGGACCCATGCTTGCCTGTCTGCTTTTAATGACTTCCAAACCGGCTACCAATCCTCTATAGACGAGCCCAATCCCTTGTTCCGACGCGCTAGGCGAATATAGTCGAATTAAGATTTCGACTATGGGAATAATGGAAACGGATCTCTCCTTTTTAGTTTTTTTCTAATCTTCAGCGGTGCTGCCTGCTTTCGACAGTAGCGCTCTTTTTCCGGCAGCCCTTACTCGTCGCCTATATCGTTATCGGCGTAATCCTAGGGCCTTTCGGGCTAGAACTTATTTCAGATGCTTCCTTACTCAGCGATATAGCTGAATTCGGAATAATCTTTCTTTTGTTTTTGCTTGGTTTGGATATGAAACCCAGCAAGCTTTTGCGACTTTAAAGAATACTTTTTTGATCACTTTTGCTAGCTCAATGTTCTTCATATTGTTGGGATACAGCACTGGAATTTTGTTTGCATTCTCTCAAACAGAGAGTCTAGTCATTGGCTTTGCCATGATTTTTTCTAGCACCATTATTGGTATTAAGTTATTACCAACTACGGTACTACATCAGAAGCACATGGGTGAATTATGGTTGGCATTCTGCTACTGCAAGACTTTATTGCTATTTTTATCTTAGCTTTTCTCGATTTTGGCAATATCGAACAAGCGAATGCTCTGCGTGTACTTCTGGCGTTTCCAGTTTTATTAGTTATCGCTTATCTAAGTACCAAGTTCATATTGATCAAACTCATTGTAAGTTTGACCCCTATAAGGAATACATTTTTCTTTTAGCCATTGGGTGGTGCCTCGGGCTTGCCGAGCTGGCAACGATTATGGGTCTCTCGGCAGAAATCGGTGCTTTTGTCGCTGGAGTTTCTCTAGCTATTAGTCCCGTCGCAATGTTTATTGCTTTCAGCCTCAAGCCTTTGCGAGACTTCTTCCTGATTCTGTTTTTCTTTTCCTTAGGGGCTCAATTTAACGTTTCGCTATTATCCGATATCATTGCGCCAGCTCTATTATAGCAACACTTGCTTTATCGCTAAACCGATTGTATTTCACTATCTATTGCGACGCTTTAGCGAAAAGAATCGGCTAGCATGGGATGCAGGGCTTAGATTAGGACAGATTAGCGAGTTTTCTCTATTGATAGCATTCGTTGCGGCGCAATCAGGAATTATAGGCGAAGCGGCCTCAATGGTTATTCAGTGCGCTGCAATTATCACATTTCTAGTTTCTTCATATGTTGTGGTGTTCTTTTGCCCAACTCCGATTGCAATCTCATCGCGGTTGCGAAAAGACTAATCCCCTAGGTTTAAGACAAACCTACCCTGGGCCAGACCTTTTAGCACTTTATCTAAACTCGACTGCAGTTGAGCGAACCCAATCTCGGTGGCAATCGCTTCTATATTATCCAGTTTCCATTCGTTGCCTAATCGATTCCAGACTCTAGCTTTAGTTTCTAATGGTTGTTCAACGGAATCAACGCCCAGAAGATTTACGCCCCGAAGAATAAAAGGCAGTACGGAAGCCTGAAACATCGGAGACTGCACTAAACCACAGGCAGCGACACTTGCTCCGTAATTCAAAGATTTAACAATATTAAACAGAGTATCGCCGCCGACGACATCAACGGCACCTGCCCATTTTTGTTTTAATACTGGCCGCGGGTTTAACTCAGACAATTCATTGCGATCGATTATTGAACTCGCACCCGTCTGCTTTAATAAATCTGCTAGATCAGCTTTCCCGGTACTGGCAGCGACATTAAATCCAAGCTTGGCTAACAAGGCGACTGCTATAATCCCTACACCACCACTAGCTCCTGTTACCAATACTTCACCATCATCTGCGCTAAGACCGTTATCCAGTAATTTTTCTACACAGAGAGCCGCAGTAAAACCCGCTGTGCCCAATACCATGCTTTCCCTAACGCTCAAACCTTTAGGGCAAGCGACAATCCAATTCGCCGGCACCCTAATGTATTGTCCAAATCCGCCTGAAGTATTCATCCCCAGGTCATAACCTATTACGATAACCTCATCGCCTTCCTTAAAACTTTCGTTACCGGAAATAACCACTTCCCCCGCAGCGTCTATGCCCGGCGTGTGTGGATATTCTCTAGTAACTCCCTTATTGCCGCTGGCAGACAGAGCATCTTTATAATTGACTGATGAATACTTGACTCGAATAAGCACTTCACCTTCTGGTAAGTCAGAAACATTGCGCTCTATTACTTCGGAAGAGAATTCTTTTTCAGTGATTTCACTGACTAAAAATGCTTTAAAAGATTGATTGGACATTGACTACTCGCGTGTTATTACTAATTTACTTATTGATAGAACTCATCTTTTGATCTTTCAAACCAACGACTAAAAAGTCTCGCAGAAGATTCTTCCAACACTCTTCCAAGCTTGTCCTGGATGGATTTTTTAAATTCATACTCTACTTCAAACACTTCGGCATCATTACAAGCGTCAACAATGCACTCATCGCTGGTTTTTATCTCATCAACCATATAACGTTCTTTTGCTTGAGTGCCTACCCAGGTTTCTCCAGTAGAGATCTTTTCGATCTCTATACTAGGACGATGGTCTTTTACCCAGAGCTTAAATATATCGTGTATATTTTCAACGTCCTCTTGAACCTTATCTTTGCCTTTCTGGGTTATCTCACCAAACATGGACAAAGTACGCTTATATTCACCAGCGCTTATTTGCTCATAATCCACGTCGTGTTTTTTTAAAACACGGTGGAAGTTAGGCAATTGTACTAAAACGCCAATTGAGCCGATGATGGCGAATGGTGCTGCGATAAGTTTGTCTGCAAGGCATGCCATCATGTAGCCACCACTTGCAGCAACTTTATCAACGCAAATCGTTAAAGGAATTTTTTCGTTCTTAATTCTTAACAGCTGTGATGATGCCAGGCCATAGGCATGCACCATTCCGCCAGGGCTTTCTAATCTAAGAATTACTTCATCCTTGTTTTCTGCCATTGAAAGCACGGCTGTAATTTCTTCTCTAAGGGACGCAACAGCATCAGCCGCAATGTTTCCTTTGAAATTTAAAACATAGACTCGCTTCTTACGGGACTCTTCCGATTCTTCTGAGTATTGTTTGTGCTTTAATTGCGCTTTCCGATCTTTCTCATCTTCTTTGGCTTGTTTCTTTTCTTCTTTATGAACAAGCTTCAAATGATCTTTATCCAGAACGGATTGACGCAAAGTATCCCGCAGCTCATCGATATGATCATTGAGGCGGGTAACTTTAAGGCTCCCCTTCTTCCCCCAAATTTTTTTTCTGTTTTGATCCTGCTGCAGCAACTGTACCAACGACGATGACAATCGCCACTACAATAGTCGCTGCCTTAGCTAAAAATATGCCGTATTCGATAAGATATTCCAAAATCAGCTCCCAATAAGAAGACTTCACAACCAGGGGCTGCATTTTCCATCATATTACGAATATTTCAAATATCGCCGTTTCGCACCTGTTCAACGTACATCTTAATGAGCTCTCCTGCCACACTGTTTTCTGCAGATGGAACGGTTGGAAGATCGTCCACATCGTAGAAATTAGCTTCTTCGATTTCGCCAGGCTCAGGTACGATTTCGCCAGACTTATAATCAGCATGGAATCCCAGCATTAATTGTGAAGGGAATGGCCAGGATTGGCTCTTTACATAGCGAATATTTTCAACCTCTACTCCGGCTTCTTCTTTTACTTCACGATGAACTGTGTCTTCAGCCGACTCACCGACCTCAATGAATCCCGCTAGGCAACTATAAAATCCGGTGCGAAAAACCCCGCACTTCGGGCTAACAGAATTTCTCGGCCTCTAGTGACCAGCACAATAGCGCAAGGATTAATTCGCGGAAAATATTGCTCACCACAGTTAGCACATAATAGCACTCGTTGATCTTCATGTTGTGATGTCTTGTTACCGCAAACACCGCAATAACGATGCGTGCGATACCAGGACAAGATCTGACTCGCCTTGCCGGCAATCGAAAAGTCGATATCACTTTCCTTAAAAAGCAAGCTTCTTAAACTACGAGTTTCAGCGGTAATTTTATCGGATATATCGTGCGCAGTATGGGCAGCGATAAACTGTTCACCATCATGATCAACCAAAAGAAATTCTGCATCGGCAGGAAGCAAATCAATTACATTCTTATGCTGCCAGATAAAATTATCATCCTTAACAACGACTCTATTATCACAGAACAGGACCAAACGATCTGTACTAATTAGGCTTTCTCTTTGTAGAAAGAAGCTTCGATTACTCATAAAGATAAAGTTACTTCATCTATCAGCTATGTGCCATTCGATAGGAATTGAACTGCATAAAAAACTGCAGTCGCGATAATCACGGGTAGGGTTAACTCGGTGCTATTCAAAAAAAACCGAGGGGAAAGTAATATCCCCTCGGTTTTTTATATTGACCTAAATGGTTGAGGCTACAACCAGTTATACATGATCACGCCAGCGGTTATTGTAGTAATTATAAAATACGGCAGGGCCATAAACACCATTCTGACATATCCCAACCTGATTCTCGGAGCGATGCCTGACATTAACAGGAAGAGGAACGCTGCTTGTCCGTTAGGGGTAGACATACTGGGAATACCCGTACCCATCACCACCGCAACAGATTGCGCATCATACAATTCACGTGACAGAACACCCGCCTCCAATAGTGGCGAGATCTGGTCCATGTAGATAGTTGCCACGAATACATTATCACTAATGGCGGACAAGGCACCGTTGGTCAGAAACACCATGAACACCTGCATTCTGCCATCCATGGACAATACCCATTCCATAACTGGTGTGAACATTTCTTGATCGTTAATCATTGCAACAATGGCGAAGAACACAACCAAGAGTGATGCAAAGGGCAATCCTTCCACGAAAGCCTTTCCAAGATTATGCTCATTAGTCTCACCCAGCAAAGAAGAAGCAAGAATGATTACACCGAGACCAATCAAGCCAATTTCAGCCAAGTGCAGTGATAAAGCGATGACCATTAGCACGGAAACACAGATTTGAATCTTGATTACCAGCCGATCCCTGTCAGTTTCTGATTCCTGAATTCGCTGATCTTCTGCAGCTAGCACAGTTCGTACGTTTTCTGGTAGTTCAGCGCCATAGCCAAAAAACTTACCAAAGGGCCGAATCCTCTCCAGCAAGAACACATGATGAGACCAGACACCAGGGTTGGCATAGTCGCAGGCGCATTAACCAGGAAGAATGTCACGAAATCCCAGCCAGTATGAGCCCCAATAACAATATTCTCAGGTTCACCCACCAGGGTGCTTACCCCACCTATCGCAGTAGCAACTGCACCGTGCATCAACAGGCCACGGAGATATCCGCGGAAATCTTCCAGATCTTGCAGATGTATTTCGTCAATATGGCTGTCATCGGAAGGCAATCCGGGCTCGTGCCCAGCCTTGGTAATCACTCTTTCATACACAAGGTAGAAGGTGGTAGCTAGTGCGATGAGGACTGCGAGGATAGTCAAGGCATCTAGAAAGGCTGAGAGAATGGCAACAACTACCACCGTCGCAAAATTCATCAAGACTCGAGATTTTATTCCCAGCAATACCTTATTTATGAACTTGAAGAGCATCTCCCTGAGAAAATGCACCCCGGCCACCATGAAAATAACCAGGAGGATCACCGGTAACCCATGCAAAACCTCCTCATAAACATGGTAGGTATCTGTGAGCCCCAGAGCTAATACTTGTAATGCAAGCAAGCCCCCTGGCTGCAATGGGAAACATTTCAATGCCATCGCCAGTGTAAAAATGAACTCAAACAGAATTATCCATGAAGTCACCAGCGGGCCCAGGATAAAGTATGCTGGTACATTTAATACCAGAGCGGCTATAACCGCCTGCTTGTACCACATTGGCGTTGGGCCCAGAAACAGGTCCATAAGCGACGCTTGTTGGTGATTTGCAGTTGCAGTTGTCATCGATTACTTCCTCAGATTGACGTTTATTCGAGCGCTTTTGGGTCGCTATTAAATGATTTTAAAGAATTCTTGTTTTCTTTTTCCAAATTCAGAAAATCATGAACATAAAATGCCCGGGCGAGATCGACATTTCTGATCGGCCGATCAGGCCCGGGCGAAATTCACCAGATTCTACCTCACTATTGCAATATTCTCAGCCAAATGACCGCTGCGTTGATCGTTCTTCTTTTAATTCAACGCTCCATCTGGAAACATTGCCCAATAATTGTGCACCCGTCAAAACGGAGTTAATTAAAGCTGGCTCCCACATATTATTATTCCAAACAAGAGTCTCGAACGATTTAATTCCTCACCAAGATTACTTTTAACTAAAAGGGGATTATAAGCTAGAAATGTCTTGCCAAACGCTGAACTTAAGCCTACGTAATTCTTATATTTTCTGTGTTCTGCCCAGCTCAAAGGCGCTAGATACTATATTTTTAGAATCGACGATTCAAGAAATTTCGGAGAAATTAGAATCTAGAGTACACTCTAGAAAATTAGACTGCTCTTCCCTGGGTTTCTGCCTCCAGTTGCAACCACAAGCAACCATCTGAACTTTGTTTTTCTATCTCTTTTAAACGCTCCTGATGATGCAAGAGTTCGTCTGCATTAGCACCTAAGACCGGAATGCGCCGTCTATTGGGGTCGAGACGGCGTTCCTTGAGATTTCCGATTGCACCCTCGGCAGATTCTTCTTTTAAAGATAGACTAGATTGCCCACTCGTCATTGCGAGATATACATCAGCAAGAATTTCAGCATCTAACAATGCCCCATGCAGAGTGCGATGAGTATTATCTACTTCATAACGTTTGCATAGTGCATCCAGACTATTGCGTTGCCCGGGGTGTTTTTCTCGGGCAAGCACAAGGGTGTCCAACACGTTGCAGAACTGAGCAAGGTTCTGATTTTCAGATTTAGTCTGCTCCATTTCAAAATCCAAGAAACCAACATCAAAAGGTGCGTTGTGAATAATCAGTTCCGCGCCATCAATGAAATCGATGAATTCTTGCTCAATTTGTTTGAAGCGAGGCTTGTCTGATAAGAAGTCAGTAGTCAATCCATGCACTTCAATTGCAGCTTCGTCGATCTCGCGGTCGGGATTGAGAAATACCTGAAAGTGATTACCAGTGGGACGCCGGTTCTGAATTTCAACACAACCAATCTCAATGACTCTGTGGCCTTGTTGAGGGTCAAGCCCCGTTGTTTCCGTATCCAGTACGATTTGTCGCATATTTATTATTCGCTATTACAGCTCGTCTACTCCCTGGTTCGCTAGCTGATCTGCAAGTTCATTTTCTGGATGACCACTATGGCCTTTTACCCAGTTCCATTCTATTTCATGTTGAGCTACTAACTCATCTAATTGTTGCCAAAGTTCTACATTTAATACTGGCTTTTTATTAGCTGTTCGCCAATTGCGCTTTTTCCAGTTTGGCATCCATTCCGTCACTCCCTGTAAAACGTATTTAGAGTCGGTGGTGATCTTTATTCGGCATGACTTTGTTAGAGCCTCTAATCCCTTTATAACGGCGGTTAGTTCCATTCGATTATTAGTGGTTAATTTTTCACCACCATAGAGGGCCTTTTCTGCCTCGCCATAGCGAAGTAGCACGCCCCAACCTCCCTTGCCAGGATTACCACGGCAGGCGCCATCAGTATACATCTCAACTAATTGGGTCACAGACAACTCTTGGCTAATGAATCTTTACTCTTACATTTTCAGCGGCAGGAATTACCGTTACTGGAGTTCTTAATGGTTGCCATTTAGGGACAATCGGAGTGATAGGTGCTACCCGTTTCTCACACATAATAAAGTAGGCACCGCCCAAAGGGCTGCGAAATCTCTTTCCCACTTTTTCAAACTTTTGGCCTGTTTTAGCAATCCAGTAAATTTAACCGGAAAAAATGGAGCCCATAATCAATTGAATCAATCTGAAGGTTTAGAAGTTGAGCCAGTCACTTAATCTCGTTTGAAATAAAACGACCACGCCAGGGAATGTGAACCTTCCTTTTAAAGAGACGCCAGAATCCCCAGTAGCTGATGGATTAAAACCAATAATCAACATCTGCCCGCCGGCTTAATACACGTGTAACTTCCCTCAATAGACGATGGCTATTTTCGGTAAAGTCTAAAGCATGATGTACAACCACGACATCAATACTGTCTGTCGCCAATGGAAGTTCTTCGATATCTGCGACGGTATGTCGATTACCAGAGCGCCATGACGGTGCAAATATGATCTTTGGCCTACTGGACTGTCATCTATTAGAGATACTTCTTCGTTTGGCCCCACTTGCAGAATTGGTAACCGAACAATCGTGAAAGAATCGGAGAGACAATCTCTTTTCCGCTTTCAATACGGCAGCTCCTTGAAGCGTCTGATACCACCCGCTTACAATGTGGGTAGTAAATCGGAATCTGGCAGTTCTTTTTTAAGGCGCGTCGGGTTTTATTTTGGAAAATAGTTTCATGGGTAACTACCAAGCATTACTTAACTCAAATGATATCTCCGATTGGTGCCAGCCACCATCGTAGCCTTTTTCCCTTTTCCCAGCTTGTATTCAGCACTGTTCCCTATATTATGTCGGTTCTGCAGTGATTTGAGCGGTAAATAAGTGCCCAAATATTTCAAATAATATCAATGTGATACATCCCATACCTGCTTTTTCAGATAACTATATATGGGCGCTGCTAGATGCCGATCAGCAACACGCCTGCGTGGTGGACCCAGGTGATGCGATTCCGGTCATTGATTATCTCGAGGCTAACGGACTGACACTGACGGACATCTTTATTACCCATCATCACCCGGATCATACCGGAGGTTTAAAAAACCCCTTAATTTCTAATACTCGCCAACAGTTTATGGTCCCAAACCCCAGTGGTATACAAGGAATCAGTGATTTCTTGCACGAGGGTGATACCGCAACATTATTTGGTCATCTTTTTCTATCTATGAAGTCCAGGGCACACTCTTGATCACTTTGCTTATTTCTGTGATGAAACAGATCCCCCTTATTTTTTGTGGAGACACCTTATTTGCAGCCGGGTGCGGCCGTTTTTTTGAAGGAACACCTGCAATGATGCATAAATCCTTAAGCAAGCTATCTGCGTTAGATAGCAATACCAGCATTTACTGCACCCACGAGTACACTATGGCAAATCAAAAATTTTGCTAATGCTGCTGATCCAAATAACCGCGAACTAATGGCGAGAATAGAGAGAGAACAAGCAAAGCGTGACCAAAGCCAACCAACACTACCGTCGAGCGTCCAATTGGAATTTGGACACCAATCCGTTTTTACGCTGTGACCAGCCTGCTCTCAAAGAAAGTGCTTCCTCTAGACTAAGTCAGCCAGTGGAAGATGAAATAGAAGTATTCGCAGCAATTAGGAATTGGAAGGATAACTTCTAAATTTTTCTTGTCTAAGCATGCCTATGTCGTATTTAAGTAGTTTTTCTCCTCTCCGCTTTGGTTGGGCTTTCTCTTTATCATTCCTGTTAGCTGCTTGTCAGAAAACTGCGCCTCCTAGCAGTGATATGGCTCACGTTGAAGTCGAAGAGTCACTTAGCGAAGCGCTACTAATCGAGCAGGCAATTAACTCCCCCGTATTGGAAATTAAAGAAGAAGACGTAATTGAGAGCTTCGATAATCTCTGGGATCGCCTTCAGGCGAAGTTTCAGCTAGCAGAGCATTACAATCACCCAGCTGTCGATCATCAATTATCAAACTATATTGATAACCAGACTTACTTTGATCGTATTGCCGAGCGAGCCCAACCATTCCTATTTTGGATTGTTAATGAAATAGAAAGACGTGAGCTTCCTATGGAGCTGGCGCTTATTCCTATTGTTGAAAGTACCTTTAACCCTAACGCTTACTCTCCAAAAAATGCTGTCGGCTTATGGCAGTTTATTGGACCCACTGCAAAAAGCTTCGGGTTACAACAGGACTGGTGGTATGACGGTCGCCGAGATCCACGCGCATCCACCGTTGCAGCTTTGGATTTTCTAGAACAGTTACACAATGAATTCAATGATGACTGGCTACTCGCATTAGCGGCGTATAATACTGGGCAAGGAAATGTAAATAGAGCGATTCGTCGTGCTGGCCTAAGCAAAGAGAGTCAGATTTCTGGTCGCTGAGATTAGCCAGCGAAACTCGTTCCCATGTACCTAAAATTCTAGCCCTAGCCAAGCTGGTTTCGGATAGCCAAACCTACGGAGTAGAATTGGCAGCAATCGCCAACGAAGAACCTCTGGTACTAGTTAAAGTTGATTCCAAATAGATCTTATCCAGGCTTCCCGGCTTGCTCAATTTGGGTTATGCCGAGCTAAGAAATTTAAATCCCGGATACTTGCAGTGGGCTACACATCCAGATAACCCTCAGGTAATTGCGGTTCCAATTAAAAATGCTGAATTACTTCAAACAGGTATCGCTCAACTTGGATCGGATCAATTTGTCACCTGGGATAGATATGAAATTCTTCCTGGGGATACTCTCGGCGGAATTGCGAGAAAGCTGGGGACTCGCGTCGATGTATTACAAACGGTAAATCAATTGCAGGGATCGCGAATTATTGCTGGAGATTCTCTATTAGTGCCACGAACTACGAATCTATCATTGCTCGCAAATTTTAACCGTGGCAACCAAATTGGGAAAGGGGTATTCTCCCTACCCCCAATATTTATTCCGTGCAGCTAGGTGATAACTTGTGGACTATTGCACGTAAGTTTGATTTGCGCTCAGCTCAGATCGCAGCTTGGAACAACATAGATTTAGAGTCTATTCTACAGCCAGGACAGGAATTGAATTTGGAGTTTGCCTTGAACGCAGAAGAACCAGTATCAGAAATCTCCATTACAGCGGGGGCAAAAGAGTATCGGGTTCGCCGCGGTGACTCTATGCATGAAATAGCTAACAGATTTAGAATTGATCTCAATGATCTGCTGGGCTGGAACGATATGAATCCACGAGATTTAATCTTTCCCGGTCAATTAATAAGAATAATCCCACCAGAAAATCAACTTAACTAACCAATTATGACAGATACTACTCTTAACCAAGTCCGCGACGACGAATTCTTTGGCCATCCAGCAGGCCTTTCCACCCTCTTCTTTACCGAGATGTGGGAGCGCATGAGTTACTACGGCATGCGCGCTCTGCTGGTTTTGTTTATGACTCTCAGCATGCAAGAAGGCGGATTAGGAATAACTGTAGCTTCTGCTACTGCCATTTACGGTCTTTATACCGGTGCTGTTTATTTTATGGGATTACCGGTGGCTGGATCGCAGACAGGGTAATTGGCAGCCAACAAGCTGTTTGGTACGGCGGCATAATTATTATGTGTGGCCATATTCTGTTGGCCATTCCAACGACAGTACCTTTTTTATTGGTTTGATATTTGTCGTCATGGGCACAGGTTTATTAAAGCCCAACATCGGCGCACTAGTGGGACAACTCTATAGTCGCGAAGACAATCGCCGCGATGCCGGATATGCCCTCTATTACATGGGTATAAATCTTGGCTCCATCATCGGGTATATCGTTTGTGGTTGGCTTCAGGTCAAATGGGTTATCACTGGGCATTCGGTGCCGCTGCCATTGGTATGGGAGCTGGATTGGTTCAATTCAAACTAACAAGTTACAAACTGCAAGGTGAAGGCGCAGAACCCACTCAACCCTTGGCAGAAAAAGGTCTACGCAATAGCCGGTTTGCGATTTTAGGTTTTGGAGTTGGCCTTGGTCTGCTGACCCTGCTCATGCTTAACAGCGCTATTGTTATTAATCCAGTAACGCTGGGTCAATATGTAGCTCTAACCATTACTATTGTTTTTCTTGCCTACTACGCCTGTATGTATACCTTTGCAAATTTAAGTAATGATGAGAAAAAATCTTTAGGTGCTCTATTTTTGGTCTGTATTGCATCTACATTTTTCTGGGCGGGTTTCGAACAAGCGGGGTCATCACTCAATTTATTTGGAAGAGATTACACCGATCGCATTATTGGCTCTTTCGAAATCCCACCTGCCTGGTTCCAGTCAGCTAACTCTTTTTCATTGTAATTCTGTCACCATTCTTTGCGGCGCTATGGATTAACTTCGGCAAGCGGTTCGTAAGACCCGACTACGGTTTCAAGTGTGCGATTGGTTTAATCATTATGGCAACGGGTTTTATCGTCATGTTTTTTGCAGCGCAAGTTGCTGCTTCTGGATTACAGGCAGCGCCTTTTTGGTTAATCGCGACCTACTTCCTACATACGGTGGGCGAACTTGTCTGAGCCCAGTGGCACTTAGCGCAGTTAGCAAACTCTCACCCCGAAGATATGCCGGACAGATGATGGGGGTTTTTACTCTTACCTATTCCATTGGAAATGTCATAGCAGGATTGGTTGCAGGAAACTTCGATCCGGAAAATATTCAGCAAATGCCGAACCTATACCTTATATTGCTTTCTTTACTATTGCCGCAGGTACCCTAATAGGCTGTTTGCATTTAAGACTAGAAATTGGGAAACACTTATTAAATAAAACCTTAGCCAGTTTCTTTTTGCCTCATCAATACATTTTAGATTAACAAGGAACAGCTATTATGGGTTTTCTAGCGGGTAAACGAATTCTGGTTTTGGGAGTTGCCAGCAAACTTTCAATCGCTTCTGGTATTTCTTCTGCAATGCACAGAGAAGGAGCAGAACTCGCATTTACTTATCAAACCGAAAAACTAAAAGGGAGAGTCGAAGGGTTTGCCGAATCTTGGGATTCAAACCTTGTATTTCCTTGCGATGTTACCGAAGATAAACAAATTAATGACCTATTCTCACGACTGTCTGAAAGCTGGGATGGATTAGATGGGATCGTACACTGTCTCGCTTTTGCTCCTGCACACGAACTGGATGGAAACTATGTCGATGTAACCACACGAGAAGGCTTTCTCAACGCACATGAGATTAGCTCTTACAGTCTCGTTGCTCTTGCCCAGCAGGGTCGTGAGCTAATGCGAGGTAGAAACGGATCCCTGCTGACCCTAAGCTACTTAGGCGCTCTCCGCAGCTTGCCGAATTACAACGTGATGGGATTAGCCAAGGCTAGCCTGGAGGCCAACGTACGCTATATCGCGTCTAGTCTCGGCCCAGAAGGCACGAGGGTAATGGCATCTCAGCTGGCCCTATAAAAACCCTGGCCGCTGCAGGAATTAAAAGCTTCAGAAAAATGCTCGAGCACAATGCCAAACAAACGCCTCTAAGAAGAAATGTCACTATTATGAGGTAGGAAACGCGGGAGCTTTCTCTGCTCAGACTTGGCATCAGGAATTAGTGGTGAGATTCTCTATGTCGATGGTGGTTTCAATACCACCGCCATGGGTTCTTTGAACGATATAGATATGACTAGCCAGTCCTAAGCCAAAGTCTTCCAGATTAGCTTGAATATCTGAATTTCCTCTCAAGGTATTCAGATGGGCCCTGGAATTCACTGTTACCCAAATCGGTGGTGATTAGCCCCACTATTTCCTCCCTTTCCTCTTCGGGGATAGAGTCAATCGTCCCTTCATTTACCTGATTAGTTCTACTAAAACGAAAGTGCCATTAGATAAAGTTATGCTCGCTAGTTCAGGCTCACCCTGAGGTCGTTGGAGTGCGAAGACAGCATCAAGTACTTCACGGTTAACTGTAAACGCATCGCGATTGATTTCAGTTTCCTCGATCCATTCCAGTTCGTTTTCTGTAAGTAATTCCTCCAACCCTTCACCCGCGTCCGCTGCTTCTGCGAGTTGATTCCCAAATCTTGTACGCTTGCTTTCCATCTCAGTACGTAAAATTACCGCGATTTCAGGTTGCACTTCTTCTAGAGGCAGCACTGCAGCTTCATTAAATTAGTTACTCTAACCACAACTGATTGCAAATCGCTAAGCTCGATTACATCACTGTTGTTGCCATCTATCAGAACTTCATCAGAAAACACAGCATCAACTGCGCTTGGGTTAGAGAATATATTGCTGCCACCGCTGCGCCCTATTGGTTCACTTTGTGAAATCTCCAAACCAAGCTCTTCAGAAATTGTTTGCAAGTCTCCAGTTTCGAAAGCGAGGTTTGAGAGTCTTGAATCGTTCCCGTAAATTAATTCACTTCAGAACTTTTAGGTCTCTTTCGATCGATCTCGGGCTTCTTCAAAAGTAGCGAATATATTTTCTGCATCTTCAGTTAATTTAACTAAATGCACTCCGAATTCAGAGACAACTGGAGCTGAAACTTCATCAAGTGAAAGAGTTTCCAAGCTTCCTCAATTGCTGCCGGGAACGCAGTGCCATCGGTGTAGCCAATATCTCCACCTTCTTCCCCCGAGACGATATCACTGGAAAACTCCAAGGCCAGGCAGCGAAATCTTCACCGTCAGCCAGACGTTGTTGAGTAGCAGTAGCAAGTTCTAATGCTTCTTCTTCGTTATATTAAAAACCCCACTTCAAATAGAATATGTCCCGCACGTTTTTCCGATGACCCTTCATATTCAGACCTTTCAGCCTCGTATTGTGCGAGAATTTCTCCTTCATTTACGTCTAATTCTTGAGAAATCAATCTTTGTCAAGGATGACATATTCGGCGATGACAGTTTCTTCTTCAATAAATGCATCGGGATTGTTTTCGTAATACTCAGAAATCTCTTCATCGCTAATTGCTACCCCCAAAGTTCTAGTCCCTAAAGTCACAGAAGGAAACGGAAATCTCTGGATTGCGCGGTAAGCTCAGCAAATTTATTAATTCTGATTCGGTAACGAAATTCGAGTTTGTATAGGCGCTTGCCATTTGCGATACCAGCATGTTCTGGGTTAACAATTGACGATACCCGTCTACATTTAGACCTTGAGCCGCCATAGTTCGAATAGCCATATCGGAATTGAACACACCATCGACTTGAAAGCTCGGCGTTGCAAGAATATTTCTATCTAGGCGAGAGTTCGAAATTACCATTGAAGTATTAAAGGCTTGCTGACGAGGATCGTTTCTTCTATGAGTTGATTCAGTGCAATTGATTCGAGCAAGCCCTGATCAATGCCTTCTAATTGCCCACCAACGGAGGAAGCAGATTCTGAACGTTCTGATCTAGCTGAAACTGGGTTATTTCTTCGCCGTTTACTTCAGCGACCTCGGCTGAAGCAAACCGCCTCCTAACATTTCCATCCCCGTTAACGCAAAGACCGCTACAATTAATCCAATGATTATTTTAGCGACTACGCCCTGAGAGTTTTCTCTAATGTCTTGCAACATAACTTTCTACCAGTTTCAGCCCGTTTTTATGAATGAATTTGATCTTCCGTATTAAACGTAAAAAGGCGCATCATTGTTGATGCGCCCTTAATCACTCCCCTTTTTAAAGAATTTATTACTTTTCTTAGCGGGTCAACTGAGCGTACTCGGGGGTCATTTTATTGACCGCCAAGTCTAGCATTTATGCACCACAACAAATTGTAAGTGCGGGTTTCTTAAACTGAGAGTTAACTCAGCTAATGTTTAACAGAATCCTTAAGTGCTTTACCAGCTTTAAAGCTCGGCACACGTGCGCTTTAATCTGGATTGGTGCACCTGTCTGGGGATTACGACCGGTACGCGCCGCTCTATTCTTAGTAGCAAACGTACCAAAACCTACAAGTACAACCGGATCATCTTTTTTTAAAGAACCCGTAATGATCAATCATTGCATCAATAGCGCGGCCTGCAGCAGCTTTAGGAAGGTCCGCACTCGCAGCAACAGCATCAATTAGTTCTGATTTATTCACGTTACCCCCTTTTTTTTAATTAGAAGTTATTTTGTATCAAGAAGTGTAAAAGATATTTTCTTAAGATTTTCACTGAATTGCCTCGTATATTCAGCTAGTAAAGGAAACTTTTCTATGGATTTAAGAAGAATTTTGACCTCTTAGCTGTTCTAAATTTTTTTCCCGAAAGGACACTAACTCCTATAAGACCAATTCTTTATACAATGCGCCTAAAGCCCTGTCAACCGGAAACCGCGTATTTAGTGGGTATTTATGTGTTTTTCGTCACCACCCGGATCAATATCTTCCTGCTTGGCTTCTTTCTTTTGTTTAAGCTTTTTCTCACCTTTCAATGGGGTAGGTTGATATTGTAAAGCATGCTCTAAAACTTCATCGATCCATTGACGGGAATAATCTCCAGATCGGCTTTAATGTTATCCGGTATTTCGGTAGATCCCTCTCATTGTCGGCCGGAATGATCACAGTCTTAATATTGCCACGATGGGCCGCAAGGAGTTTTTCTTTCAATCCACCAATCGCAAAACTTGACCACGCAGCGTGATTTCACCTGTCATAGCAACGTCAGCTTTGACTGGGATATTTGTCAGCACCGATACCAATGCCGTACACATACCCACGCCGGCACTCGGTCCATCTTTTGGAGTTGCACCTTCAGGTACATGGATATGCAAATCCAATTTCTCATGAAAGTTTGTATCAAGACCTAATGCTTGAGCTCTGCTACGAACAACAGTAAAGGGAGCCTGAATTGATTCCTGCATGACATCACCAAGCGAACCTGTCTTTATAGTTTTGCCTTTACCTTCAACCGCAATTGCTTCGATGGTTAATAATTCACCACCAACTTGGTCCATGCCAATCCAATAACCTGGCCAATTTTGTTTTCTTCTTCCGCTTTTCCGTAGTCATATTTTTGGACGCCGGAATATTTCTCAAGCATTTCAGACTTAAATTGAATTAATTCTTTACCTTTCTTGTATTAGAAAGCGACTCTCTTTTACTACCTTGCGGCAAATTTTTGCAATTTCTCGCTCTAGTCCTCGAACTCCTGCTTCTCGAGTGTAGTAGCGAATTAAATCTCGAATTGGATCCTGGTCGATCTCCAGCTCTTTTTTCCCTTTAAACCGTTATTCTGCATCTGCTTCGGGACGAGATATCGCTCAGCGATGTTTACTTTTTCATCCTCGGTATAGCCAGGAATACGGATCACTTCCATCCTATCTAACAGTGGTTCCGGAATATTCATACTATTAGAAGTGCAGACAAACATGACATCAGATAAGTCATAGTCCACTTCTAGGTAATGATCGTTGAAACTGTGGTTTTGCTCCGGTCCAATACTTCCAAAAGCGCCGAAGCTGGATCGCCACGATGATCCATCCCATTTTGTCGATTTCATCCAGCAAAAATAATGGGTTCCGCACCCCCACTTTGGATAGCTTTTGCAAAAGTTTACCCGGCAACGAGCCAATATAGGTGCGGCGATGACCACGAATCTCCGCCTCGTCACGGACACCACCCAGGGCCATTCGAACAAACTTCGATTGGTGGCGCGGGCGATAGATTCACCTAAAGACGTCTTACCAACTCCTGGCGGACCCACTAGACAGAGAATTGGCCCCTTGAGCTTTTTAACCCGCTTCTGAACTGCGAGATATTCAAGGATCCGCTCTTTAACCTCTTTTAACCCATAATGATCGTTCTCAAGGATGTCTTCTGCCTTGGTTAAATCCATCCGTACCTTAGAGCGTTTCTTCCAAGGAATATCGATCATCCAATCCAGGTAAGTCCGAACCACCGAGGCTTCTGATGACATTGGAGACATTAGTTTTAACTTGTTTAACTCCGAAAGTGCTTTTTCCTTAGCATCCTTAGGCATGCCAGCGTCGTCGATGCGCTGCTTGAGTGCCTCTGCTTCATTTGGAACGTCTTCAAGTTCGCCCATCTCCTTCTGAATGGCTTTCATCTGTTCATTCAGATAATACTCACGCTGACTCTTCTCCATTTGCTTTTTTACACGACCGCGAATTCGCTTCTCAACCTGAAACAAGTCGATTTCTGATTCGATAAGCGCCATCAAGTGTTCGATACGAGCTTGCAATGACGCGAGCTCCAACAAATTCTGTTTTTCCTGCAGCTGCAAGGACATGTGAGATGCAATGGTGTCCACTAGACGACCTGGCTCATCAATACTCGAGATTGAAGTCATTACTTCAGGGGGTATTTTCTTACTAAGTTGCACATACTGGTCAAACTGAGATAACAATGATCTGATCAGAAGTGATGATTCTTTTTCCGGAATGTCTTCGGGTGCTAGTAAGTTGGTTTCAGCCTTAAAATGATCCGATTCAAACGCTACATTTTTGATCTTGGCGCGCTCGAGACCTTCGACCAGAACTTTTACAGTTCCATCCGGTAATCGAATTAGTTGCAGAATCGTGGCCACCGTCCCGATGGAAAATAGATCATCTGCGCCTGGTTCATCTTCCGATGCATTCTTCTGAGCAACCAACAGCACCTGTTTTGCACTAGCCATTGCAATTTCCAGCGCTTTGATTGATTTTGGTCGCCCAACGAAAAGGGGCTGAACGATTTGAGGGTAGACCACTACATCGCGTAATGGGAGAAGGGGTAAAATTGTGTTGCTTACTGCGTCCGCAGACATGCCAAATACACTCTTGTTTACAAATGACCGGTATTTATAAATGGTGCCGAGACAACAAAAATCAAGGCCTCGAGGGAGATATTTCAGACTATTCATCTACCGCGGATTTGCTCGGCTGCTCAACATTCTCATACATAAGCAACGGTTCGGATTCGCCTTCGATGACAGCGGCATCAATAATGACTTTGCTGACATTCTCCAATGAAGGAATCTTATACATCGTTTCCAGAAGCACTGCCTCCATAATTGATCTTAGACCACGAGCTCCGGTTTTGCGTTCCCGCGCTTTCTTAGCAATTGCGCGCAAAGCATCATCACCCGGGAAATGAATTTCAACCTCTTCCATCTCGAAGAGTTTGGAATATTGCTTGGTTAGTGAATTCTTTTGGTTCACGGATAATTCTAACTAAGGCCTCGAGATCAAGTTCATCCAAAGTTGCAATCATTGGTAGTCGGCCAACGAACTCCGGAATGAGCCCATATTTAACTAAATCTTCCGGTTCAACTTCGCGTAAAGTTTCACCAACTTTTTGATCGTTGTCCTGAGATCTGACTTCGGCAGAGAAACCTATACCACTCTTATCCGATCGATCTCTAATAATTTTGTCCAATCCGGCAAAAGCACCTCCGCATACAAACAAGATATTCGAAGTATCTACTTGCAAGAATTCCTGCTGCGGGTGCTTTCGACCGCCTTGGGGAGGAACTGAGGCGATAGTGCCTTCGATTAACTTCAACAGCGCCTGCTGCACACCTTCACCGGAGACGTCTCTAGTAATTGAAGGGTTATCAGACTTACGTGAGATCTTGTCGATCTCATCGATGTAGACAATACCGATTTGTGCCTTTTCTACATCGTAATCGCATTTTTTCAGGAGCTTTTGAATGATATTCTCAACGTCCTCACCTACATATCCTGCCTCAGTTAACGTTGTGGCATCGGCGATAGTAAATGGGACGTCTAATAATCTTGCGAGAGTTTCTGCTAACAATGTTTTACCGGTACCAGTTGGACCGATCATCAATATATTGCTCTTACTAAGCTCAACATCGCCATTAGCCGCTTTATCATAATTCAGGCGTTTATAGTGGTTATAAACCGCCACCGATAGGACTTTCTTGGCGCTCTCTTGACCAATTACATATTCATCGAGAGTGTTCTTAATCTCTTCTGGAATGGGTAACTTGTGAGTAGTGGTTTCGGAATCCTTTTCCTGAATTTCTTCCCGGATGATGTCGTTACACAAATCGACGCACTCATCACAGACAAATACTGACGGACCAGCGATTAGCTTGCGCACCTCATGCTGGCTTTTCCCACAAAACGAGCAATACAGCAATTTGCCGTTCTCGTCGCCCTTGTTATAACGATCGTCTGACATTTCGTTATCTAACTATCTGTTTATCCGAATGTTTTTTATAAGCCACTCGTCCAACAGTCTTAATATCTTCCAAAAACCATTTCACTTGAATAATTCTTAACTAGTCAATTCAGCCCTAGGCCGCAGAAATACTAATGTTGCTGCTATTTAAAATGAGGGTATTGATTTCCAAATGCAAGGGAAACCTTTGCAATTAGACGGTTTCCGACTCCCCACTCACCTTATTATCTACTCTTCGCTCAATTACTTTATCCACCAGGCCATATTCTAGGGCTTCCTCAGCCCCCATAAAGTGGTCTCGCTCTGTGTCTCTGGCTATGGCTTCTTCGCTCTGGCCAGTATGCTCGGAAAGAAGAGTATTAAGTTGTTTACGTAAATTAATGATTTCATTAGCTTGTATTTCTATATCTGAAGCTTGACCTTGAGCTCCACCGCTAGGCTGATGAATCATCATGCGAGAATGCGGCAGCGCTAGTCGCTTACCTTTTGCCCCGCCTGCCAGCAGCATGGCTCCCATACTTGCGGCCTGGCCTATACACATAGTGCTCACATCCGGCTGAATAAACTGCATGGTGTCATAAATAGACAACCCGGCCGTCACTGAACCGCCGGGCGAATTTATATATAAGTGGATGTCTTTATCGGGGTTTTCTGACTCAAGAAACAATAACTGAGCAACAATCAGATTAGCCATATGATCTTCAACTACGCCGGTCATGAATATGACCCTATCTTTCAATAACCGCGAATAAATATCGTAGGATCGCTCACCCCGCGCAGTTTGCTCGACTACTATTGGCACTAATGCAGCATTTGAGGTTTGGGAATTTGGCATAAATGGGTATTCCTTTATAAATAAGCGTTATAACTGGCTTATGGTCACAATCTTCAAGCGTAGGCCGCTTCGCGTCGGAATCCGGCTGTCGTAGCGGAAATCTGGCTAACTCTTAGCTTCCAGTCTCGGCAGTTTGCGCCATCGTCTCTGGCGTTTCTGCTTTGATCACTTCCTGGTAGCTAACCTGCTTATCACTAACTGCAGCTTCTTCAATTATGATGTCAAAAACCTGGTCTTCAATAACAGAAGATTCGATTGAGGCGAGTTGCTCTTTATTACCGTAGTACCAGTTAATTACTTCCTCTGGTGACTCATATGTAGAAGCAAGCTCCTCAACTTTTTCTCTAACTATGACGGGATCCGCCTGAACATTCTGTTCCTTAATAACCTCGCCCAGCACTAGGCCCAATACCACGCGACGTTTTGCCTGCTCAACAAAGAGATCATCGGGAAGCATCGATGGATCCACGCCTTGGCCACCACCCATTTGATGCAACGCTTGCGCTTTCAATTGCTCGATTTCGCTACCTACCAAAGCTTCCGGCACGTTTACGTCGACTTCCTCAATAAGCGCATCCATGACCTTGTTTTTAATCTTGTTACGACTGGCAGTTTTCATTTCGCGTTCCATGTTGTTGGAAACTTCTTCGCGAAACGCTTCAACTCCTCCGTCCTCTACCCCGAAGCTCTTATAAAACTCTTCATCTACTTCAGGCAAAACTTTGGCGCTAACAGTGTTAAGAGTGATGTCAAACTCTACAGCCTGACCAGACAAATCTTTATTGTGATAATCCTCTGGAAAATCTAATGAGATTGTGAATTTATCACCTGCAGACTTACCTATAATGCCGTCTTCAAATCCAGGAATCATTTTTTCAGATCCAAGTACCAAATTAGTCCCTTTTGCAGCACCGCCTTCAAATTCTTCGCCGTTTTTCTTGCCAAGGAAATCGATATTCACCATATCTTCATTGGCAGCTTCTCGATCTGCGGTTTCCCAAGTTTGCCGCTGCTCCCGCAAGGTTTCGATCATTTCATCAATATCTTTGTCGGCGACCTCTGCACTGAGTCTTTCAATCTCTAATCTGCCAAAATCCGGAAGCACAATGTCTGGATAGACCTCAAAAGTAGCAATGAACTCTAAATCTTTGCCTTCTTCGATATGGGTCGGCTCGATTCTTGGCTGGCCGGCAGGTTTTAAACTTTCCTGATTAATGGCGTCATAGTAAGTGCTATCATTAATTCATTTACAACTTCTGCGCGAACA
>BPDI01000039.1 GCA_019654215.1 Gammaproteobacteria bacterium
TTGCAGATCGGGGTGATCCCATTCGGTTTTAGGAACTACATAGTTGCTATCTTGAGCGACTAAAAAACTAAATGGGAATGTAAGTAACGCAACAACAAGTAAGATTTTTGTTTTCATATTTCTTTACCTTTGTGTTGATTCTATTGTTCCAGTAAACCTGCTTCTTCCATTTCTAATCGACGCGCACCTGCCAGGGAGCCGGGCATTGAATAGTTGCCTTCATGACAAGCGTATTCATACCAAGGAACTGATGAATTATAGAAGCTCAATTCCGCCGTCCAGGTTCGCGAGTAAATATTGCTGTCTTCGACGATGAATTTATAAAAAATTTCATTATCAGCATAACGACTGAATCGTTCAGTTATCTTGCCTTCTTTAGTGATTGGAATGGAGCTCTGCTCATTTGTTGAGGGTGGATGTTTACAGTTTCCACTACCAGCTCATTACCTTCATACCATCCAACTGAATCACCAAACCAGGGTTCATGAATAACGGTCGACGATTAGTGCGCGCTTCTTCTGGAGTATCGTAGATGGGAATGATGCGGGCATCGTGAACCATCTCTACAAGAATCATCACATAATCATCCGTCTGAACGAATTGATAGACATTATTGTAGAGCGCACCCATCATGCCTGGGCCGGCTTTATTGCCAAAACCCAGCAAACAGCGTTCAGCATTTGGAAAAGCTTCCGGCCCACTGTAGTCGGCAACACCAGTTGCATAACGGTTACCAAAATTCGCGCGTTCGAAATCGTACTGAGGATTCTCTAATCGCGGTATTTGCCCGTTAGGAGGGTCTACAATGTAAGATGTGCGAAATTCACCTTTAACCAGAGCTAGGTTTGAACCGGGACTTACCCCAAAAATTTTTATAGGCTCTGACCCCAAAGTCATCAGCCCCAGCTTCCGGAGTGTCATTAACACCATCTCCTTCATCTAAGCCGCCTTCGATTCCTGCAATCGGTGTACGGGCAGCAATTTCCAGCGCTCGATCTGCATCCACTACTAGCGAATCGCCCGCGAACCCCGGTCTTTGAAGGTCGGTTAATGAAGCGTTAGTCCATATACCTTCAAGGTCGGGGCGTTGTTGAGCAATAACTGTGGAACTTGTTAGTCCAGTTATCAATAGCAGTATTCCTGATGGGACGTGAGTTTAGGCAGGATTCGCATGGGTGCTCCTGTTATTCTTATTTATGCTGATATTACAACATATTAGGGAGCTAGAGAGTATATATTGCATCCTATGAACTGTATTTTTCATCGTTGCTGGAAGACAACAAATGTGATGAGAATTCTCTTTGGGGACTCACATCCATGAGTCCCTTTCTTTCTCTTTATTACTTCTTAATTACTGCTTATTCTTCCGGGTATAGAATCTGGAGGATGCTCTATGAATAATAAAGAAAAGATTGGGTTTTTAGTCGGTGTTGCTTTTCTATTTGGGATTTTTAGCTGGATGTTTACGGCGCCTTATCTTGGCAATGAAGGTCTGGCACGGACACCTGGCATAATCATAGGGGGAACGGCGAGTCCAGCTCCCGAAGACTTTACTGCTCTTACTCCAGCACCACCTTTTCCATTAATGATGAAACAAGCCGGTTTTCCGCCGTTTGTAATTTATTTGTCGTGGGCTGCCACTACTGATGGAGTCATAACTGCAACGCATCCTGATGGAGCGATCTGGGCTCAACGCATTCGAGATCGTGGTGGTGATGGTTTGTTGCGAATAGGTGATGCTACTTACGAAATGGAAGCTGTTGAGATTTTTGGAGATGAAAGACTCGACATGATGCTGCAATGGGCAGATGCAGTTGGTTTAACCCTAGATGATTCTCTTTATGAAGGAGGTGCGCCACTAAGAGAGTTTGAAGTGTTTTATTGGACGCCGAGGTAAGAAGAGTAAATTACATCTTTTAAGGCTGAGATATACAGGGAATTGGTCAATACAATTAGGCTTATAAGGAATAGAGGCTGTAAGTCCGGAGAGATGTTTATATCGTGGAGTACGATTTAGACTTTTACTCTTTATTGAGCCTTGGGACGAACGGCTAATTATTCTTGAGAGACAAGCAATGAAGCAGCACCTTTCGCGCGCAATAAGTTTCTTGTTGTTGTTTTACTGTGCTGCCCTAATTCTTATTATCGCTGGTGATTACACATTTTCTCAGGCGATTACAGCACTGCAAATTTCAGCTCCCGCAGTTTTGCTAGTCTGCGCGTTTTATCCATTGCTGGTGTCCTGCGGCAGCAATCAGGACTCTGTTAGTAATTTTACCCCTGGCTTTTCACTTTCTGTGGGCACAACAATATGGCTGGGCCTGCTAATCCCCCTAGCTCTCTTTTGGCTGCTTTACCATCAAGTGCTCCAGGCATGGTGGTCGATGGATGACCCAGCTATTCTTTATTACGCAGACGCTATTGGAATCTGGAGCAGTTTCTATGATCCCGATCGTAACTATAATTTCTTTGCTCCACTGCAAATCTTTTCGCTCGGGCTTGACTTAATAATAGCTGAATTCAATCCTGGCGCTTTCTATTGGCATCATCTGTTTTCGATTTCACTGTCTCTTTGTCTGTTGTATTACCTTCTGAATCATTTTTTGTCTCCAACTTATAGCAGCATGACATTGGCGCTATTTGTGGTGGCGACTCCAACGAGCGAAGTCGTTCATTGGCTTATGGTGCGCCACTATGCGGAAGGACTAGCATTATCACTTTGCGCGTTACTTTTTTATGTTAGGGCTCTGAAATCTAATAATTTCCAGCTAGTGATTCTTGGTAGTCTATTTTATTTTGCTTCCACCTTAGCCAAGGAACTGTATGTTCCTCTGGTAATCGTTTTGCCTTTCCTGCCTATCAGCCGCATGCGGCAAAGAGTCATATTTCTTACTCCCTATATCGGGTTTGCATTTCTTTATTTGGTTATGCGCTTCTATATGTTAGGGGAGCAATTTCTAGAAGGGTACAGAGATGCAGGGGGTACTCCGATAACACCAAGTTGGCAGGACTTCTCAGCATTCCCACAAGCTCTCATGCAGGCTATGGGTTGGATGCACTGGTGGCAGATACTGGTGCTGATTGGAGTTGTGGGGCTGATAGCCTCGTTTCTTTTTCGCAGTATAAGTGTTGTTAGAATGAGTGTTCTTGTATGGCTGGTCGCGCTTTTTTTGCCGATTGTTCCAGTACTCTGGCGTATCGCTGAATTGCCCTATTACCTTTATGTCTTCAGTCTGGGTTTCACAATTGCAACAGTATTCGCTATTCAGCATTTTAAAAGTCTTATAGATGGTCGAGGCAATCAGCATATTGCAGTCATCAGTTTATTTCTTTGTATATTTATGGTGAATTTATATCCATCGATATTGAAGCAGGGTGAGCTACATGACAGTATGAATTTGCAAAGAATTCACGGCGAGATGCTGTTAGCTAGTCCTGATCCTGGCTCTGTTCTTGTTAGCAACCATTATGTTGCACGCGACTTGATTTATTTTCGAGATAAATTTGGAGGAGCGTCTCAAAACAGACCCGAGGAAATAGCATGGTGTCCTGTAAACGATTGTCTTTGTGCCAGTTTGTATCCCAATCGCAATATCATCCAGTGGTCAGGAACCGAGTGGCAAACAAATATACCTTTGAACGCGCAGAATTGTTCAAATTCAAGTGCAGAATTATCGATAAGAATTTCCATTGAGTTGCCTCAATCTTTGCAGTGGCAATTTAGCGTTTCGCCAATGCAAACTGGGACTTTCTCTGTGGCGTCGACTATAGATCCCTATGGCTCTTTTCTGGATGTACCTTACCATGAGCTGTCGGTTCCAGCGGAAGGCTTTACAAAGTTACGTTTTTTGCGCAGCGCGTTTGAATTACCGTTTAGCTGGACAGTACAATTCAAATCTGAAGAAGGTTGGGAACTAGTTTCAGCTCCTGTATTAATCGACCCTGCGGTTGTGGATGAGTTAGGCAGGGCTGAGTTTCGGTGGCCATAAATCACCGTAACCGAATTCATACTTAAAACTTTCAACAAATTTCAAAATACCGCCAAGGCGAACGATAAACTACAACCATTTACATACTATATCCAAACCCTCTAAAAGCTGCAGAGGCTCTGGTTTATATACATATGATCTAATAGAGTTGGTGGAGGCGGGGGGAGTTGAACCCCCGTCCGTCAGTTCGCAGCCTAAAGATCTACATGCTTAGCGTCGTCTATTGAGTTAGCCCTTATCGACCCGACGGGCAGGGTGAGTTAGGGCGAGTCTGAAAGATTTAACTACAAGAAGCCAGACACTCAATGTAGCGGTCCCGTTCTATATGACGATTGCAATCACTGGTTTACGGGAATCCCCGTGGCAATCGCTAGCCGGCTATATTAAGCAGCTAGAGCGTAGTTGTCGTCGTTGGCAACTAATAAATTGCAGTAATTGTTTTACGAGAGTTACTACCCTCTCGACATGCACCTTAGGAGTTGATACCAGCGTCGAATCCGAATCACCCCCATGACGAGCTTATATTTTATCACATTTGGCAAGCGCAATACTTTTTAACTATAACTGTCGAAGTTTCCAGACTTCAACGTCTTTATCTATCGCTTCTCGCAAAGTCGTCAACATTGGCTCACGTAAACGTGTTTTACTATTCTTGTGAGCATCCATATCCAACTTAAGAATTTCTTCCGCTTTTAAAGTCGCAGCAGCTAGCACTTGATCAGGCTCCACAACTTGATCAAGAAAGCCAGCTTCCAATGCTTCATTGACGTCATAGATGTGAGCGAGCCCTACAGTTTTACTCCGATGTTTGTTGGTAATTCGATTCTTAACAACTTCAATTGCAAAGTAAGGCACCGTTAAACCAATAGCGACTTCATTCGCGCCGAATTTCGATTTGCCATTGGCGCCGATTCGATAGTCGCAGGAAAGCAATACAAATGTTCCCATAGCGATTGCATGACCTGTGCAAGCTGCAATTATTGGTACAGGGAAACCCAACATGCGGTGGGATAATTCAGCACCTAATGTCAGCATTTCTACAATCAGATCATTGTCTCCGGACTTAAATACGCCAAGATCGAAGCCTCCAGAAAACATATTCTCTCGTCCAGCAAGAATAACTGGGCTGGCTTCTTGTTCTGCCCGATCAAGCGCTGAATTTAAATCCTTTAGCATTTGAAGCGACATCACGTTAGCTTTCCCGTCATCCATGGTAATGAGTGAGATGTTGTTTTCGAATGTATAAGTGGCTAATTCGCTCATGATCTTCCTTCTATATAATTAGTTTTTATTTATCTATTAGCGTGTCGAACAATACGCTGTTTATCAATATTCCATTCGCGCTCTTTTGCCGAAGCACGCTTGTCATGTGACTGTTTGCCCTTAGCTAGTGCAATTTGACATTTTACGAGGTGCCCTTTCCAGTACATCTTGGTGCAAACGCAAGTGTGACCTTTCTGCTGTGTGGCAGAAAACAACTTAGCCAATTCTTTCTTATGCAAGAGCAATTTTTTTGTTCTCGTAGGATCGGCGACGGTATGAGTATTAGTTGTATCGAGGGGGGTGACATTACAACCAAGCAAGAAAGCCTCACCGCCTTTTATCAATACGTAGCTATCCACAAGCTGCACTTTCTTTTTGCGCAGACTTTTAACTTCCCAACCCTGCAATGCAATTCCAGTTTCAAAACTGTTTTCGATAAAGTAATCGTGTCGAACTTTTTTTGTTTTGTGCGATTGTTGTATCTGGAACTTTTGGCGGCTTAGGTTTGCGTTGTGCGTTTTTGGGCCCGGCCATGGGCGGCGATTATAGCGCTTAAGTTGATTAAAAGTTGGAAAAGGCCAGAAATTGCTTCGAAACATAAAAAACACCACGATTTTTTCGGCGTTGTGTGGAATAAACGGCGTTGATAGAATCCCTTGACGCCAAGCAAAAAAAAATTAGCTAAAATACTGAAATTAAAGAGGTTTTCATGGCAGGGGAAAGAGGGCAGTTCAGCTCGAGATTAGGTTTTTATTCTGGCTGCCGCGGGCTCAGCCGTAGGCCTTGGGAATTTAGTGGCGTTTCCAGTGATGGCATCCAAAAAATGGGGGTGCCGCTTTCCTCATTATCTATTTATTCTTTATCGCCTTTATCTGCTATCCGGTAATGATGGCAGAGATCTCTATGGGACGTCATACCAATCGTAAACCCGGTAGGTGCATTTTCTCAGTTATCCGGTGGGCATAAAGGTTGGCGACTTGCAGGCATGCTTGCGATTTTGACGCCGTTTATGATCGCTGTGTTTTATACAGTAATAACTGTTTGGTTAGTTATCTATATAAAAGAAATAGCCACCGGCGGATTGGAAATGCTTACTTCAGAATCCGCATTTGGTGAAATTGTAGCGAGACCATCCTTGTTTGGTTATCTGATTGGCTTATTAATTCTTATCTTTGTCATTTTATTGGGTGGTGTAAAAGGGGGAATCGAACGATTAGCAAGAGTGCTAATGCCGACGCTGGCCATCATGTTAGTTCTGCTTACACTTTTCGTTTTAACTCTCGATGGGGCAATGGCAGGAATTCGTTATTACTTGGTGCCTGATTTCAGTCAGATGAATTTGTCGGTGGGTCAATGGCGGCCTTAAGCCAGGCATTCTTTTTCACTATCACTAGGAATGGGGATTCTAATTACCTATGGATCTTATTTTAGCCGTGAAGATAATATTGCTCAGTCCACGCGAATGGTTGCTATTGCCGATACCGGCATTGCCTTTTTTGCTGGCTTACTTATTCTTCCAGCGATTTTTGCTTTTGATCCCAATACCAATACTGAGGACCTATCAACTTCTAGTGTTGGATTGATTTTTAGTTTCTTGCCGCAAATATTTTTATCGATGCAGGCTGCTGTTGGTTACACCGGCGCGAGTATGTTGCCATAGTTTCTTTACCTTGGTGTTCTTTGCTGCCTGACTTCATTAGTTTCGATTATCGAGATTCCAATTTCTGCTGGATTGATGAGAAAAAACTATCCAGAAAGAAAGCAGTATTTTGCAAGCTAGTTTGCTTGCTTTGTTGCTGTTCCGGCAACAATGTCACTTGGTATATCTGAATTTTTTACTAACTTTACAAGTTACGGCGGAGTAACTAAATCATTCTTTGATTTAGTGTCCGATGTGTTCTATGAAACAATTTTGCCTTTTGTTGGATTTACGGGTTTTTATTTTTTGTGCTTATCGTTTGGGAAAATCAGCGGATTAAAATCTGAACTGGTAATCGGCGATCCGACTTATGAAGGATCACTTTTGAGAAGTACATTAATTTCGCACTTGGTACGGTAATCCCGGGGGTTCTTCTAGTTGTTTCATTAGCACTGTTTCACAAATTTATTTCGCATAGTTTTAAATGGCTTCTATATATCGCAGTGCTCTGGTGGAATATTCATCAGAGCAGATGTTTGATCTCGTAAATGATATTGAGAAGTATCCAGGCTATATGCAGGGCTGTAAGGAAGCTACCGTCATCGAACAGAGAGAGAATGAACTTATTGGGAAGTTGGTATTAAAGAAGGCGGGAATAAAGCAAGAATTCACTACTCGGAACAGATTAAATCGGCCCCATTCAATTGACATGGAGTTAGTTGAGGGCAATTTTAAGCATTTTAGTTCTCGTTGGACTTTTGAGCCTTTGGCACAAAACGCCTGAAAGTTTCTTTGAATATGGATTCGAGTTTGATCTTCGCTCGTGGATTTCGCAGCAGAAAAATTCTTAGCCTTCAGCGAACAGTTTGTCGATTCCTTAGTAAGCCGCGCGAAACAGGTGTATGGTTAATGGGGGTAAAAAAGGGGGAAGGGGAAAAAAAGCCAAAAAGATAGAGAAAAAAAAAAACCCTGTCTTTAAAAACTCTTGCTTCACGCATAATTAAGATATGACTAAGAAAGAAAAAGAATCATTTCTAAAACGCTTGGAGAAAGGGTTGTACGATTACTATGTGAGCCCCTATCGGCGTTCTTTTGCTCGCGCACAACGTGACGAAGATGATTTGTTTATGATGCTGGTGTTTGCTGAAAGCATGGGTTTACCCAATCCGGCTTCTTACTACACGCTTGAATTATTACCACTAGTCTACGATCGATTTCATGAATGGCATAAACGTATGGGCATGGAACGATCACCCTTGGATCACATCGGGTGCTGTTAGAACTGCGCAGTCTAAAAAAATTCTCTTCTTTGGTGGAAAGGTGGTGTAGGTAAAACCACTATTTCGTCGCTACTGCAATGCCCGCGCAAATGCTGGCGGAAAAATTCTTCTTGTTTCTACTGATCCGGCGCATAACCTTGGTCATCTTTTGATCGTCGATTGGGCCTAGCCGGGTTTGAATTACTGCGGGTTTAGATGCATTCGAGCTTGATCCAGGAGAAATGTTGAACTTCATCTTAAAGAAATTTCAGAGTCGCTTTACAAACTCATGCCAGTAATCTTCAAAAGAAATCGAAAACATATTGCCTTGTCTAGAATGCTCCTGGGATGCATGAGGCAGCCTTATTAGAACGTATTGCAGATGTTTTGAAGAAGCAAAAATGAATACGATCTGTAGTGTTTGATACTGCCCCTTCCGGACAACTGCACGCCCCATGGCCCTACCCGAAATGATGTCTGCCTGGACCGAAGGACTTATAAAAAGAAGAGAGAAGGCAGATCGCTTTGCCGAATTTGTCAGGGAATTAGGTCAGGACACGTCCATGGAAGACAAGACTATCGGTGGCGCCACGCTGAAAGAGCAGGAGCGAGAGAGCCATATCCGTCGAATTCTCCTGCGCCGACGCCGCAAATTTGAGCACCTGCGGGAACATATAGAAGACGGAAGTATTACCTCTTTCGTCATTGTGCTGGCGGCGGAGAGGCTACCTGTTCTTGAGACTATCGAACTCCACGAACAGCTGCAGCAGGCAAATGTTGCAGTTGAGTGTCTGATAGTTAATAAAAGGGCGCCTAAAAATAGTGGAGAATTCCTCAACGAACGCCATGCTCAGGAAGAAGCGCACCTACAAACCCTAAGTAGTGCGCTGCCAGAGATAAGGCGTCAAGACATCTTTTTGCAGCCTCAGGATGTAGTCGGTCTCTCGGCTCTAGGGGCCCTAGCCTCGAAGCTTTAACGTTAATTTTTCTTGACCAGAGGGAATAGTATCTTTATAAAGACGTCCATGTTTTTCGTGAGACCTCAATTTAACAAGAAAAATCAAACTGATAGAGTGCGCTACTTTGCATTCAGTGCGCTGCTTTGCTTTTTGCTTGTGTTCGTTCAGGGTGTTGGCTTAGGCCCACACTCACGAGGGTGAATTACAGCAACAATTCGATTGTGAGATTTGCTTGAAGGCGAATTCGAACGAAGATGTTATCGCCTCAAACAATCAGTCATTTGACCCAGAAATAAGAACCACTGCTTTCCCGGAATATGCAGAACGGGCTCATACCGCTTCTGCTATTTCTGCTAACTCCCGAGCCCCACCTCTAGTTTAAATAACTCAGTCTCAATGGAATTCTGCTTATCGTGAGTGCCTTCGCCGGCGCTTGCTTCTTTGTATTGCGGAGTTCTCGATCAACTAATTTATCTAGAAAATGCTAAGGGGGAGAGAAAAGTGGTCTCTTCAAAGAAATTTATAACTGTTTTATCAACTGTTGGCCTATCTGCAGCGACTACTTATTCGCTGCCGGTTGCCGCGCAAACTCATGAAGAGGATGAACTTCAAGAAATTGTAGTGACCTCAGGATTCCAACAATCGGAAGCTGAAACTGCCTTACCAATCGGTATTCTCTCCGGCGAAGCATTGCGGGAACAGGTCGGAAATTCACTAGGCGAAACTCTCAGAAACGAAATTGGCATCACTAATAGCTCTTTCGGAACCGGAGTAGGCCACCCAGTCATTCGCGGTCAATCAGGAAACCGCGTAAAGGTTTTGCAAAACGGAATAGGAGTTACGGATGCTTCTAGAGTAAGCCCCGATCATGCTGAAGGCATTGAGGCGATAACGGCGGAGCGAATAGAAGTAATCCGCGGGCCATCAACGCTGCTTTACGGAAGCGGTGCTATAGGTGGCGTGGTAAATGTCATCGATAATCGAATTCCGGAGCAATTAGTTGAAGAAACACAATTCTCTATTCAACAAACTCGAAACTCAGTAAATGAGGAAGATAAAACTGTTATCAGCTTGGATGCTTCATCTGGAAATTTTGCCTTTCATTTAGATGCTTTCAGGCGTGAGAACGATAATGTCGATATTAAGGGTTTTGCAATCGACGAGTTCTCTGTTGAAGAACTCGAGGAATTAGTTGAGCATCATCTCGAGGAAGAGGGCCATCATGATGATGACCACGACGATCATGATGATGACCACGATGACCACGATGACCACGATGACGAAGAGTTCGAAAATACCCGAGGATTCATCGGTAACTCCGATGCTGAAGCGGATGGTGCTACTGCTGGATTTTCCTGGGTGACAGACAATGGCTTCATTGGGTTCTCTGTTAGTGATTTGAATAACGAATACGGACTACCACCTGGTTCTCACAGTCATGGCCATGGTGATGAGCATCACGACGAAGATGAAGAACATCACGACGAAGACGAAGATCATCACGACGAAGACGAAGATCATCACGATGAAGACGAAGATCATCATGACGAAGACGAGCATGAAGAAGTCGAAGCCGTTCGCATCGATTTGGAACAGACTCGTTATGATTTTCGTGCAGGTTATGACTTCAACGAAGGTTTCTTTCAGTCTTTTCGCGGCTCTCTCGGATTAACTGATTATGAACACAGTGAAATCGAATACTTTGAAGACGGTGACAGCCACGTTGGCACTCACTTCTCTAATGAAGGCTTAGATGGTCGATTTACTCTAACTCACAGACCTGTGGGCGATTGGACCGGTGTTTGGGGATTACAGTTTGACGAATCTGAATTCAGTGCAATGGGTGAAGAAGCATTCATCCCAGAATCAGATATCAGTTCATTGGGAATTTTTGGTGTAGAACGTTATGAAAATGGACCCCTTTGGGCAGCAGAACTGGGTTTGCGCTTTGATCAAAATGACATCGATCCAAATGGTTCCTGTGACTACGATGAGAATACTTCAAGTTTAAGTGGAAGCTTTCTCTATGATCTGGATGGCGAATCCAATCTATTGATTGGCGCCTCGCGTTCGCAACGTGCACCTAGTGTAGAAGAACTCTTTTCAAACACTTCTTCAGTGACCTGTGCTCCGTTTGCCGATGATGAAGACCTGGTGCTGCATGCTGCGACTTCGTTACTCGAAATCGGTAATCCACTTCTAGATGCGGAAACTGCTGGAAATTTTGAGTTTGGTTATCGTCGTCACTCAGGTGCTGTAACGGGCGAGTTTAGTGCTTATTACAATCAAATCGATGATTTCATTTATCTTGATCTCACCGGCGAAGCGCACGAAGGGCAGAATATAGCCACTTATTTTCAAAAAGATGCCACATTCAAAGGCGTAGAAGGGGAGGTTACATTGAATTTATTGGAAACCTCCGAAGGCTCATTAGCGTTTAGCATATTTGGAGACCTTGTCGATGCTGAATTCGACAGAGGTGGCAATATTCCCCGAATTGCACCGTCAAAAGCTGGAGCTAAACTTCGCTATTTTGGAAACGATTGGAGTCTACATCTCCACATCACTCGCTATGGAGAGCAGGACGATGTGAGCGAATTAGAACTGGCAACACCTGGCTATACAATGATTTCAGTTTATGCTGACTACCATCTCTCAATAGGTGGCAGCGATCTTAAGCTGTTTGTTCGAGGTGATAATTTGAGGGATGAGGAAATCAGAAACCATACCTCATTTCTTAAAAACTACGCACCTGAAGCAGGTCGTGGTGTGACGCTAGGAGTCCGCTTCGATTTTTAAATGGCCCAATGGTTTGGTAGTACATTATTTAACGCGGCAGTTACGGCTGCCGCGTTACGTTGGGGCAGCGATAGGATTGCTCATTTCAATCAATGTGAAAGCTTAAAATGACAGCGGTGTGTTCTATTATTGTTTGGTACGCCGCCCGTCGACGAAGGAGATAATATTGTGGTCGTGGGAAAGGTGGCGAACTAGTTGATAACTTCTTCGTCAGATTGACTGGCTGCTTCGGCGATTGCTGTAGGCACAAAGTCTCCTTCAAATCCAACTAACTGATCATCGACAAAAAAGACTGTAATCTTTTCCTGTCCACGTTCACCGCCGCCAGGCTGAAAGCTGTATATATAGTCCCAACGATCCTGATGATATGGGTCCCGAACCAGCGGTGTTCCCATGACGAATATGACCTGTCTTTTCGACATTCCAGGACGAAGCTGATCTACCATTTCTTGTGTAATGATATTTCCTTGAGGAATAGAGATTTTGTACACACCAGGAAAATCCATGGAACCGATGTTATTGCATGCGATAAGGGTGCTGCATAATCCAACTAGTGTGATTTTAAGTAGTGATTTCTGCATAGTATTTCTTCTGCAACCCTTAATACTCTTGCGGGTCTTACTGGCCTCCTAGCCAAGGTCCGGGCATAATACCCTACCTTATAGGACAGGAAAACTGCCTATTTTCTTTGCATGAACCTTTATTTCTGGATTCTCGCGTTAAAATTCAGACTAACTAAGATTCCAGATTTAATCCCTGTACTTGAGATCACAATATGTCGACGGAAAATCAGGAGCTACGTAAAGCAGGATTAAAGGTAACTTTACCAAGAGTAAAGATTCTCCAAATTCTAGAAAGTTCCGACAATAAGCACATGAGCGCTGAAGATGTATATAAGGCGCTTATTGAAGCTGACGAAGATGTTGGTCTTGCCACTGTCTATCGCGTTTTAACTCAGTTTGAAACTGCTGGCCTTGTCATGCGCCATCATTTCGAAGGGGGTCATTCTGTTTTTGAATTAACGTCTGTCGATCATCATGACCATATTGTTTGTAATAAGTGTGGTCGGGTAGAAGAGTTCTTCGATGAATTAATTGAGACGCAGCAGGATAAGATCGCCGAGAAATACGGCTTTAAGATTACCGATCACAGCATGTATCTGTACGGTATTTGCGCGATCTGTCAGAAAGAAGAAGACTAATAAAAAACCGATTAATTCGAAGCAACCATTTGCTCAGCATGAGCAAGCGACTCTTCACTAAAATCATTGCCGCCTAGCATGCGCGCTATTTCTTTAACTGCAGCTTCCTCATTCAATTCTGTGATCTGAGTCAGAGTTGAATTTTTTTCGCTACTCTTGCTGACGAAGAAATGATGGTGCCCTTGTCCTGCCACTTGTGCCTGATGAGTTACGCAGAGAATCTGAGTACGTTCACCTAGTTTGCGCAGTAACTCGCCTACAATTTTGGCAACGCCGCCGCCAATTCCAACATCCACTTCATCGAAGACGAGGCTTGGAATCTGGGAGGTTTGCGCGGTGATTACTTGAATCGCCAGGCTTATGCGCGAGAGCTCACCACCGGAGGCGACCCTGATTAAGGGTTTCGCTTTTTGGCCTGGATTAGTGCTTACCAGAAATTCAATTGACTCCAGACCACGAGAAGATGGATCAACACTATCTCTTGATTGCAAACTCACTTCTAAAGTTGCGTGTGGCATACTTAACATTTCTAGTTGACTGTTTATCTGCTTGGCTAGTTTCTTCGCACCTTTTTTGCGTTGCTCGGACACTTCCTGGGCAATTGCTGTGAATTGATCTCTCAACAGTTTCTCATTCGCTGATAGCTTTTCAATTTCTTCATCGGAGTTTTGAAATCGGCTGAGTTGCTTACGCAAATCTTCAATGACTTGAATAAGTTCAGTAGGTTTTACTTTGTGTTTTCGTGCGATGCCATGAAGTTCGCTTAATCTGGCATTAACTTGTTCTAGTCTTTCCGGATTTACCTCAAATTCATCTTGGAAAGAACGTAAATCAGAGACTGCTTCACTTAATTGAATTTCTGATGATTCAAGCAGTGAAACTATAGATTCGATTCGATCGATTTTGTTTGGCAGTTCTCTTAAGGCATTCAAAGCGGAGTGCGTAAGTGAAAGTACAGACTGCTCTTCGTTTTCCTGGCAGATTGATAATGCTGTACTAACTCCGCTTAAGGTTTCATCGGCACTATTTAGTTTTTTGAATTCGTTTTCTAAAGAAGCAACTTCATTTTCACCTATATTCAATTCATCAAGTTCTGTTAATTGATAAAATAGCAATTGTGTCTGTGCAGAATACTCCTCCGATTGATTGCTTAGCACTTTTAGCTCTTTGTGATTTTGTTGCCATTGTTTGAACGTAGATGACAATTTTTCTCGTAACTTTTTTGTGACACTAAATTCATCAAGCAGTTTTTCATGGGTGGATCGTTGTAAAAGAGACTGGTGTTCATGCTGGCTATGAATATCTAACAGCATTTCTCCCAGTTCTTTCAGGTTTGCCATAGTCACCACTGAGCCATTGATATAGCCTTTTGAGCGACCGTCCATGTTTACCACACGACGTAGCAGGCAGATTGATGAATCATCAGATTCCAGATCATGTTCTGTTAACCAAGACTGAGCTTCTTCAATACGGCTGGTGTCGAATTCCGCACAGATATCAGTCTTGCTGGCACCACTGCGCACGATAGATTTATCCGCTCTGTCGCCAAGGGTTAGGCCCAGCGCACCAAGAATGATGGATTTACCTGCACCGGTCTCGCCGGTGATAGCGGACATGCCTTGTTGAAACTCAATTTCCAGGTGGTCGACTGTGGCGTAATTCTGAATGGAAAGCTGGTGCAGCATGGGGACAAAGTATATTGGATCACCGTGTTGAACACAGCCAAATAATTCCACGAAAAATCCTCCCCCAAACGCTTGAATTTGGGGGCTTCAACCCCATATTGCGAAAAGTAGAAAAATACTCTCGGTGATGAATTGAGGGAAGACAGCAAGTCTATGAAAATCTTATAAAAAATATTATGTATTTCTGAGGGACGTATGAGTAAACCCAAAGCCGATGACGCAGCGGGCGCAAATGAACAAATGGAGCAAGAAGCTCAGGTTGAAAGTGAAGTCAAAAACGTCACGGATTCCGCTGAAGAAAATGTAACCGAAATGCCAGGTGAAGTTCAGGAATTAACCCTTGAGCAGGCCCTGGAGCGACTCGCCAATGCGGAAGAAGCGGCAGAAAAAGCCAAAGGCGATTTGCTGCGAGTTCAGGCAGAGATGCAGAACCTGCGCAGGCGTACAGAACAGGATATAGAGAAAGCCCATAAATACGGGCAGGAAAAATTCAGCACTGAGCTTCTATCAGTAATGGATAACCTTGAACGGGCATTAGATGCAGCATCTCAACATGACGACGAGGTGGTAAAAGCGATTTATGAAGGTGTCGATCTGACCCTCAAGAGCTTCAACGATTGCTTCAGCAAATTTGCTATCGAGTCGGTAGACCCATTGGGTGAACCATTCGATCCCCAGTTGCACCAGGCAATGTCCATGCAGGACGCTCCAGATGCCGAACCAAATACAATTATAAGTGTAATGCAGAAAGGCTACACCTTGCACGGCAGGGTAATCCGCCCAGCCATGGTGATGGTTGCTAAGGGCAAGGAGCCGACACCAAAGATTGATGGGGAAGTATAAGTCTTTGCAAATAGAAGATTTGGAGCGCGATTTATTAACCATACATTTTTAATGGAAATTTACCCGAATGCCTTGAAATACCTGGAATCGGGCCAATATTCAGGATTAGGTCGAGAGTATGGCCAAAGGGCAGAGAAAACATCACTCTCAGATCAAGAAATAAACGGAGTAATGAAAAATGGGTAAGATAATTGGTATCGATTTGGGAACTACCAACTCCTGCGTCGCGGTGATGGATGCTGGTGAAGCCAAAGTCATTGAAAACGCGGAAGGCGATCGAACCACTCCTTCTATAATTGCCTACAGCAATGAAGCGGAAACATTAGTTGGACAGCCGGCTAAGCGCCAGGCTGTAACCAATCCTGACAACACACTTTTCGCCATCAAGCGATTAATCGGACGTCAGTTCGATGATGATGTCGTGCAGAAAGACATCAAGATGGTGCCATACAAAATTATTAAGGCAGACAATGGTGATGCCTGGGTTGAAGTAAATGGCGACAAGATGTCCCCGCCCCAAGTTTCTGCGCAAGTCTTGATGAAGATGAAGAAGACTGCAGAAGATTTTCTTGGTGAAGAAATTAAAGAAGCGGTTGTTACCGTGCCTGCTTACTTTAACGATTCGCAGCGTCAAGCAACCAAAGATGCAGGCAAGATTGCCGGCCTTGATGTTAAACGAATTATTAACGAACCGACTGCTGCTGCCCTTGCCTATGGCATGGACAAGAAGACAGGTGATTCCACGGTAGCGGTTTACGACCTCGGTGGTGGTACTTTTGATATCTCTATTATCGAAATCGCAGAAACCGATGGCGAGCATACTTTCGAAGTACTCTCTACCAATGGTGACACCTTCCTTGGTGGTGAAGATTTCGATTTACGCTTAATCGATTACCTGGCGGAAGAATTTAAGAAAGAATCCGGAATGGATTTACATAATGATCCACTTGCTCTGCAGCGCTTAAAAGAAGCCGCAGAAAAAGCGAAGATCGAATTGTCTTCTGCACAACAAACGGAAGTTAACCTGCCTTATATTACCGCTGATGCTTCTGGACCTAAGCACTTGGTGCAGAAACTAACTCGGGCAAAGTTTGAATCTTTGGTTGAAGATTTAGTCGACCGAACACTTGAGCCGGTTAAGATTGCGATCAAAGACGCAGACCTTGATGTATCAAAGATTGATGACGTCATTCTGGTAGGTGGTCAGACTCGTATGCCTTTGGTACAACAGAAAGTTACCGATTTCTTTGGCAAAGAATCTCGTAAAGATGTAAACCCTGATGAAGCAGTTGCAGTAGGTGCAGCTATACAAGCTGCGGTGCTTTCTGGAGATGTTACCGACGTCTTATTGCTAGATGTAACTCCACTATCACTAGGCATTGAAACTCTTGGTGGAGTAGCTAGTACATTGATCGATAAGAATACGACTATTCCAACTAAGAAGACGCAAATCTTCTCGACGGCGGATGACAATCAAACAGCAGTAACAATTCATGTAGTGCAAGGTGAACGAAAGCAGGCTGCTCAGAACAAATCTCTAGGTAGATTTGATTTGTCAGATATCCCACCGGCACCACGAGGCATGCCGCAGATTGAGGTTGCTTTTGACCTTGATGCCAACGGTATCTTAAACGTGTCCGCTAAAGATAAAGCGACCGGTAAAGAACAGTCGATTGTGATAAAAGCATCGAGCGGTTTATCTGACGAAGAAATCGATCAAATGATTAAAGATGCTGAAGCTCATTCTGCCGATGACAAGAAGTTTGAAGAACTTATCACAGCGCGTAATACCGCTGATGGGTTAGTTCATGCGACTAAGAAGACCTTGGAAGAAGCTGGTGATAAAGCTACTGACGAAGAGAAAGACGCAATCAATAATGCAATAACTGCTTTGGAAGAAGCACTTAAGGGTGACGATCTGGCTGAAATCGAAGCCAAGACCAAAGATCTTACCGATGCTTCTACGACTTTGGCGCAGAAGCTTTACGCAGAACAAGCACAGGCTGCAGGAGCTGAAGCAGGTTCTGGTCAAGAAGCTACGGATGAAGGTGCAACTGCTAATGACGACGCGGTAGATGCAGAGTTCGAAGAAGTAAAAGAAGAAGTAAAAGAAGAAGATAAATAAGAAGCAGCCAGTAACTTTTCTATACCTTCTGCTTTAGAGTAAACGAGCGAAAAGCTAAGTCATCTGCATGACTTAGTTTTTTGCGTATAAGAGATTGAAAATTAATTAGGGGAAACGGTTAGTAAAGTGTCTAAGAAAGACTATTACGACCTGCTGGGTGTAGCCCGAGATGCTTCGGAAGCTGATATTAAAAAAGCTTACCGGCGTATTGCTATGAAGAACCACCCCGACCGTAATCCCGATAATCAAGAAGCAGAAGATAAGTTCAAAGAAGCCAATGAAGCCTTTGAGGTTTTGTCTGATTCCGATAAGCGGTCACGTTATGACCAATTCGGCCATGCCGGTGTAGAAGGTCAGACTAGCCAGGGTTATGCTGACTTCAGTGATATTTTCGGAGATATCTTCGGTGATATATTTGGCGGTGCCCGCGGTGCCCGCAGTCACGTGCGAAAAGGTGCCGATCTTCGCTATAACCTTGATCTGACCTTAGAGGATGCGGTTAAAGGTAAGACTGTAAAAATCAGAATTCCCACTACTGTAAGTTGTGAAATTTGTGATGGCTCCGGAGCGAAGCCCGGGACACAAGCGGTAGATTGCTCAACTTGTAATGGTCATGGTCAAGTGCGCATGCAACAAGGATTCTTTTCTGTGCAGCAAACCTGCCCTCGTTGTCAAGGCGCTGGAAAACAAATTACAGATCCTTGTTATAGCTGCCATGGTCGCGGTAGTGTCGAAGAAACTAAAACACTCTCCGTAAAAGTGCCTGCTGGCATAGACACAGGTGATCGCATTCGTTTAACTGGTGAGGGCCAGGCCGGTGTTCATGGCGGACCTCCGGGTGATCTATACGTTGAAGCGATTGTGCAGCCTCACGAAATCTTTCAGCGTGACGGCAGAGATCTTCATTGCGAGATTCCAATTAGTTTTGCTGATGCCGCAATGGGTGGTGAACTAGAGGTTCCTACTTTAGACGGACGGGTAAAACTAAAAATTCCTCAGGAAACACAAACCGGAAAGCTCTTTCGGCTACGCAACAAGGGTGTAACACCAATTCGTGGTGGTAGCCCTGGTGACTTATTGTGCCGTGTTGTTATTGAAACGCCAGTAAATCTTACCAATCGTCAGAAAGAACTTTTGGAAGAGTTTAAAGCTATAAACGAAGTGGAAGGAAGTAAACAATTGCCCCGGCGCTCATCTTGGTTTGACGGCGTTAAAAAGTTTGTAGATGGCCTGCGCGCTTAAGTGAATACTTCACTAACTATAATTTGATGCCGATCGGCATCGAGTCTCGGCCCAAATAACGTTACTACTTCTGACGAAGCGCGGCTTGCAAAATTACCCGCAGTTTCGAAATCTTTTCCTTGAGTTATAGCGAATAAAAAGGCGCCCGCGAACATATCACCAGCACCGTTGGTGTCTATAGCTTTAACTGGGTGTCCCGCAATCGTGATGTAGTTATCTCCATCGTAAAGTACTGCGCCATCGGCACCGCGGGTTACGGCAAACTGTTCTGCCTTTTGTTCCATGGCTTTGCAGGCATCAGAAAATTTTTTGGTTCCGGCCCATAGCTTTATTTCTTGTTCGTTACAGAACAGCAAATCAACCCCATCACCTAATACATCATTAACATCGTCTTTGAAATATTCCAGCATAGCAGGATCAGAAAATGTCAGTGCCGTTTTGATATTGCTTTCCCTCGCAAACGCTTTCAGATCGATGATGGCGGATTTCGCAGTAGGAGAGGTGACAAGATATCCTTCTATATAGATGTACTTCGCTTGCCCAGCAGCTTCGAAATCCATATTGTCGAGGGAGAGAGTTTCGGAGACACCAAGAAAGGTATGCATAGTGCGTTCTGCGTCTGGGCTGATCATAACCAAGCATCGCCCACTAGCTCCACCTTCTCGATCACTAACACTGGTATCGATATTGTGGTGTTCTAATTGCTCCAGAAAGAAATCACCAGTTTCATCGTTAGCCACTTTACAGGCATAAAAGGCTCGGCCACCGAAATGGGTAAGGGCAAAAATGGTGTTACCTGCTGAGCCGCCACCGGATTGTTTTTTTACGCCGTAGGCTTTGTTAAGAATATTCGCTAAATACTCCTGCTGCTCATGGGCAACCAGAGTCATTAAACCTTTTTCTATGTTGTATTCAGTAAAGAAACTTTCAGGAACTTCGAATTCGTTATCGACCAGTGCATTCCCTACACCGTATACATCGTATTTCGCCATTCTTTTATTCTTCCTTTTTATTTGATTGCAGCGAATGCTTTCTCTGCAGCATCCAGCGTCTTATCAATTTCTTCATCGCCGTGTGCGGACGAAACGAACCCGGCTTCATAGGCCGATGGTGCTAGATAAACTCCGTTTTCTAACATAGTGTGAAAGTACGTTTGAAAATGCTCCATATTGCAGGCCATCACTTGTTCGAATGTAGTGATTTTTTCCTCTTCACTGAAAAAACAACCAAACATTCCGCCAACTTGATTCGTCGTAAACGGAACACCTGCTGCTTGGGCTCGCTCTTTCAAACCTTCAACTAAAGTTCTAGCTTTTAGCTGCAGCTCATTATAGAAATTGGGTTCGCTAATGGCTTCTAGCATTGCTAATCCTGCGGCTACAGCCAAGGGACTACCAGAAAGTGTGCCCGCTTGGTAAACGGCACCGCTTGGAGCGATTTGTTCCATGATTTCTTTCTTACCACCGAATGCTCCGATGGGGAGCCCACCTCCAATTACTTTTCCTAAAGTGGTGATATCAGGCAGAACTCCGGTTACCTGCTGCACTCCACCAGGGGCAACTCGAAATCCTGTCATAACTTCATCAAATATAAGAAGCGCTCCAGACTCAGTACATTTTTCTCTTAGTAAGTCCAAATAATCTGGAATCGGAGGAACACAATTCATATTACCTGCAATTGGCTCGATAATTACGCAGGCAGTTTCGCTACCGTGTTCGCTGAAATACTCTTCTACTGCTCCCTTATCATTGTATGGGAGCACATGGGTTAATTCTGAATAGGCTTGAGGAACACCAGATGAATCTGGTTCGCCTAAGGTAAGTGCGCCGGAACCCGCTTTAACTAAAAGACTGTCCACGTGTCCGTGATAGCAACCTTCAAACTTCACAATCTTGTCTCGACCCGAATAACCTCGTGCTAATCGAATCGCACTCATCGTTGCTTCTGTCCCAGAAGTAACCAGACGTACTTGTTCAACTGAATGCACCATACTGCATATCTTCTTAGCAATTTCCACTTCTGCTTTGGTGGAAGCACCGTAGCCGATGCCTTTTTCTAATTGAGCCTGAAGCGCAGCAATTACTTTTTCATGGCGATGACCAAGAATTAATGGTCCCCAAGCGCCGACGTAATCGACGTAGCGATTGTCGTCTACATCAATTAAATAGGCTCCTTCACCGCCTTTGAAAAATAGCGGATTTCCGCCTACGCCTTTAAATGCTCGAACGGGAGAATTAACGCCACCAGGAATGTATTGAAGGGCTGATTCGTAGAGTGCTCGTGATTGGGATCGATTCATCTTCGTTCTTTATATTAGTTAATTAAATAGCGCTACTAGTTTTGCAGTGCGTTGCGCTACGCTTTCATCTGCAAACATAGCGTTAATAACGGCAAGCATATCAGCGCCTGCCGTAATCAATGCCGCGCCATTTTCCGCATTGATTCCACCAATAGCAACTATTGGAATTGATAATTTTTCCTTAGCTTCTGTTAATACTTCGATAGGAGCGGGGCTTGCCTCAGGTTTAGTCTCTGACGGAAAAAATCTGCCAAATGCGACATAGTCGGCGCCAGCTTCTTCTGCTGAAACTGCAGCGCCAATTGAATCATGACAAGTAATTCCGATAATTTTATCGGCACTGAGCTGATCTCGAGCTTTCTCAAATGAGCTGTCTTGCTTGCCTAAATGAACGCCATCCGCATCGACTTCAATACAGAGCTCTATGCTATCGTTAATGATTAATGGAACTTGATACTGCTCGCATAGCAGACGCAATGATTCAGCTTGACGAACACGAACTTCCCAATCTTTAATCTTGCTACGGTACTGAAGTACTCGGCAACCTGACTTAATAGCTTCTTCTACTGCAAAATCTAATTTCGATTCAGGCAGTAGTGCATCATTAGTGATTCCGTATATTCCCTTTAAGTTTTTCAATGGAATGTTTCTTTATCTAAATTGAAATAAAGCGTTAAAGCTCCTGTTTGTTCCAATAACTTCGATTGGGTATGTGTTGGCCGAACCCCATGCGAGAACCATGATTTAACGATTCCCACGTGAATCTCTGGGCTTGTTGAATAGCATCATGCATGTTGAGTTTATGAGCAATATAACCGGCAATAGCAGCAGCAAGAGTGCAACCGGAGCCATGATAAACATCTTTTAGTCGAGGCCAATTGAAAATTGTGACGTCTTGATGGGTTGAAAACCATTTGTTAACTACACCGGTTGTTTGGCCATGAGTTCCAGTTAGCAGAATATGTTCGCAGCCCTGATCCAGTAATTCATTGGCGCAGGCATCGAGTGAATCTGCGGTTGGTGCAAGCTTTCTAACTTCTTCGGTGTTTGGTGTCAGCACAGTAGACAAAGGAATGAGCAGATTGCGAATTGCTTCGATGATTTCATCATTGCCAAACTCATAGCCACCACCTGCATGTGCAATTGGATCTAGCACAACTGGTATGCTGGAATAGTCTTTCAGAATAATGTGTAGCACTTCGACGCTCTCCACACTTCCAAGCAAACCAATCTTAAAGCACTGAACTGTCATGTCTTTCAGGATTGTTCGCGCTTGTTGCTCTAAGAGAGCCGCTTCAGTCGCTTGCAAAGAAATTGCGTTTTGTGTGTTCTGGACCGTTAGCGCCGTTGCAATTGGAGTGCAATGACAACCAATGCTAAACAAGGTCTCGATGTCAGCTTGCAGTCCCGCACCTCCAGTTGGATCTAGTCCGGAAAAACACAACACTGTTGGTTTGTTGGCATTCATAGCGAATTAGAGAGTTGGCTTTACAACAATTAAAACTACAGCACCAATTAATATGAGCACAGGAATTTCATTGAAGATGCGAAAGAAGACATGAGTTTTAAAACTAGAATCTTCTCTTAGTTTCATCATGTACCACCAACAGTAGCAATGATGAGCAACTAGTAATGCCACTAATCCAAGTTTTGCATGCATCCACCACCAGGCCATGTAGTAGGACCAATTTTCAACTAGTAACCAAGTGCCGAAGACGATCGTCGCAATTGCCGAGGGGGTCATTATTCCCCAAAAGAGTTTTCGCTCCATTATGACGAATCGATCTTTACTGATCTGGTCTTTGCTCATGGAGTGATAGACAAACAGGCGAGGCAAATAGAAAAGTCCACTGAACCAGCAGACAACGAATATTATGTGGAAAGCCTTAACCCAAAGCATGATTGCTCCTTTCGCGGAAATCAGAAGCTATCACAGCTCCAGATTGATGTCTTGGCTACTCTCTAAATACACTTAAGCTATTGATTTTAAATGATGAAGTGGATGCATTTATTGCATTCTGCTGATGATCGACTAAGATACAGACCCCGTTTCTTCACTGGGTTTTTGGGAGCTTTCATTGATTAGGGTCGGCATAGTTGGTGCTACTGGATACACTGGTATCGAGCTATTGCGATTACTTGCGCAACGGAGAGATGTCAGTCTTTCTGTAGTGACTTCGCGCGAGCTTGCAGGTAAGTCTGTGGATAAGTACTTTCCGAATTTACGTGGCAGAACTGATCTCGAATTTAGCTCACCTGAGAACAATCAATTACAGCAATGCGACGTGGTTTTTTTTTGCAACGCCACATGCTGTTGCTATGCATTCGGTTCAACCTTTATTAGATGCAGGTGTAAAAGTTATAGATTTATCAGCTGACTTTAGAATTCAGGATGTTGCTCTTTGGGAACAGTGGTACAACATCAAACACGCATGCCCCGAACTGATTCCTCATGCTGTTTATGGTCTTCCCGAAGTAAATCGAGAACAAATTAAAACAGCGAACTTCATTGCAGTACCGGGTTGTTATCCGACGGCAATTCAACTTGGCTTTCTCCCTTTATTAGAAAACGATTTGGTGGATTCTAGTCGCCTAATTGCTGATGCAAAATCAGGAGTAAGTGGAGCCGGCCGGAAAGCAGTAGAAGATTATTTACTTTGCGAAGCGACGGAATCAATAAAAGCCTATGGTGTAACTGCCCATCGTCATCAGCCCGAGATCTGTCAGGGTCTGCATAGAGCGGCAGGTGTAGAAATTGGCTTGACTTTCATTCCACATCTAGCGCCAATGGTTCGGGGTATCCTAGCGACCCTCTATGCTCCAGTAAAAAATGAGCGAAATGTTACACAAGAACAGTTGCAATCAATTTTTGAGGACCGGTATGCTAGCGAGCCCTTTGTGGAGGTGTTGTCTGCTGGCGAATTCCCCGCCACCAGAAATGTGAAAGGCTCTAATAGGTGCGAAATATCAGTCACTTATCGTGACGATACTGATACAGTGGTGGTCCTGTCAGCGGAAGATAATCTAGTAAAAGGAGCCTCTGGGCAGGCAATTCAGAACATGAATGTAATGTTTGGTCTGGAAGAGACCGCTGGATTGGAAGGAATTGCGCTGTTGCCCTGATTAAGCGCTGCTACGTAGATAATTAGGTGACTGAACTCATTTTGGAGCTAACTGAATGCCTGGCGTCGTAAAAGGCAGTAAACAAGAAAGAATGGTAGTCGTTCCCTATCGACCGGGGTGGCGAATGTTCTTTATTACTGCTTTTATTGCTGGTGCAGTTATTAGTGCCTTGGTGGGATTTGCGTATGGGTACTACCAGACGTTGCTGACTCAAGAAACAGCACAAGCCGGTCACGCAGAATTAGAGCGCGAACTAGAATCTGTGCAATTAGAAAATTCCGATTTAAATCGACAAATTGCAATACTGGATCGTTCCAGTGTGATGGATCAGCACGCGAACAGAGAAGTTCAAGAGACAATTAGTGGGTTACGTGACCGTGTGGCTGAGCTAGAACAGGATATCGTCTACTATCGTGGTGTAGTGGCCGAAGAAATTGAAGACACTGGTTTGATCATTAGTCGGTTAGAAATCGATGGAACAAATGATCCAAGAATCTATAACTACAAGTTAGTCGTCAGACAGCGAGATGCTGATGGCGATACTTATTTGTTAGGACATGTAAACGTAAGCCTTTTAGGAAGAAAAAACGATAAACTCGTAATTATTCCTTTACGAGATATTTCAGCGGAACAAGATGAGTTAGATATACGTTTACGCTTTCGTTATTTCCAAAATATAGAAGGCGAGCTGGCTTTGCCTGAAGGATTTGAGCCTGAACGTGTACAAATTGCCGCAGTTGAAACTGCACCAATAGAAAAGACACTTGATCAAGATTTCGACTGGATAGTTGGCGAGTAGTACAGTTTTTGAGGAGGAAGATAAATGTTTGGTAAAAATGAAGAAACTAAAGAACTAAATGAGCCAACAAATAGTTTGGTTTCAAGAACGACTGAGATTGTCGGTGATATCCATTTTAGTGGTGAACTGATTATTGAAGGTCGCATTAAGGGAAATATCTACGCCGAAGATGATTCCTCTGCGTTGATTAGAGTTTTGGAAAAAGGTTCGGTCGAAGGAGAAATTTGTGTGCCTTCGGTGATTATCAACGGACTAGTGAAAGGAGATGTGCGTTCAACAAAACATATCGAACTTGCAGCAAAAGCAGTGGTAGCTGGGAACGTATACTACAAACTCATTGAAATGGTTTTGGGTTCTGAAGTGAATGGCCATTTCATGCTCATTGGCGCTAACGAGGGGGAAACAAAACGGCTTTCTAATAACAATAAAAAGTTTTCTTTCGACAGCAAATCACTCCAGAAAGAGTAAGGCTTGACGATTATGTAAATTAGCCGCCTCGGGTTATAATACCTGAGTATTTCCCTTGGTTATTACATGGCTTTATTTTTAATGAATCACCCCTATGTCTAGGTAGAGCTCGGAAATTCTATGTCAGTCGTACAAACCGTAGAACCTGTCATCATGTCCTTCACCGACAATGCTGCAGATAAGGTGCATAGCCTTATTGCGGAGGAAGACAATGACAATCTAAAACTTCGCGTATTCGTAACCGGAGGTGGTTGTTCAGGATTCCAATACGGATTCACCTTCGATGAAGATATTCAAGAAGACGATACTGTAATCGAAAACAAAGGTGCTGAACTTTTGGTTGATCCACTTAGTTATCAATACTTGGTTGGTGCGAAGATCGATTACGTGGAAGGATTAGAAGGCTCTCGTTTCGTAGTAGATAATCCAATGGCATCGACAACTTGCGGTTGTGGTGCTTCTTTCTCGATTTAAACTATTAAACTGAAAATATTCCCCCAAGCACTACTGGTTCGGTTGCCCCAGTAAAGGCTGAAGTGTCTGTCTTATGGCCTTCGATAGTTTGCTTTGCCATCCAGGCAAAACTAACTGCTTCGACCCAGTCCGGATCTATTCTCAGCTGACTTGTTGTAAGTACTGTAGTGTAAGGCATGGCACTTTTTAGTTTCGACATAAGCACATCGTTATGTGCGCCACCACCACAGACATAGATTTCTTCCGGGGGAAATAAAGCACTTATAGCATTCGCTATCGAATCAACGGTGCAGTCGATAAGCGTAGCTTGCACATCGATAGGTTCAATAGGCTGTCCAAACTCTTCAAGTTTTTGTTCGAGCCAAGATCCGCTGAATAGTTCTCTGCCAGTGCTTTTCGGTGGGGATAACTCAAAATAGGAGTCGTTTAAAAAGCACGCTAATAATTCTTTATTACTTGCGCCGGTGGATGCCCATTCGCCGTTTTTATCAAGGCGTTTCTTTTGGTGTTTGCCTATCCAGTAGTCCATTAGCATGTTACCAGGGCCACTATCGAATGCCAGGCAAGCACCATTGGTTGGTAGCATTGTTATGTTCGCAATGCCACCGATGTTAATCACTGCACGATCTACTGAATGGCTTTGAAAAACTTCGCGATGTAAAAGTGGAGCGAGCGGCGCACCTTGACCACCCACTGCCATATCTCTTTGCCTGAAATCGGCAACTGTCGTAATTCCAGTAAGTTGAGCAATGGTATTTGGATTGCCTATTTGTTGAGAAAAAGGATTATCGCCAGCAGGTTGGTGCCATATGGTCTGGCCGTGACTGCCAATTGCACGAATGTTTAACGGATCTACTTTCGCGTTCGCTAAAAGATTGTTAGCAGCAGTTGCAAACCACTTTCCGACAACAACGTCTGTTTCTCCTAACATAGGTAGCTCAATAATGTTGCCTTCACAAAGAGTCAGAATACGTTCCCGTAGTTCCGTTGAAGATTCTTCAAAATATGAAGCTATCAAGACAGGTTTGTCATCGGCGAAGGAAACTAACACGCAGTCCACACCATCAACACTGGTGCCAGATATCAGCCCAATATAAAGATCACTCTTTAACATTATAAATTTACTCAGCCCTTTGCTGATTCAATGATAAAGTCTCGAATCATTTAACTCTTCGAATTGCTGAAGTAGCGTGGACGTTTGTTCATGGAACCGATCCATCTCTTCCGGTTCAATGGACACAGCCTTGGGTAGTCTATCAAGAACTGTTCGAGGATTTTGGTGAATACCATTTACCAGGAATTCATAATGAAGGTGTGGCCCGGTAGCACCGCCAGTCGAGCCAACATAGCCAAAGACTTCACCCTGGCGTACTCTGTCACCATGACTAATTCCATTGGCAAAACGAGAAAGGTGTGCGTATTTGGTTTCGAATCCGCCAGCATGCTGAATGATTACTAAGTTTCCAAAGGATCCATAAAGCGTAGCACGAGTTACTCGACCATCACCTGTAGCACGAATCGGTGTTCCACTTGGAGCGGCTAGTCTGTTCCTTTGTGAGCGCGAATAGTGTTCAAAATTGGATGACGGCGACGTGGGTTAAAATTTGAACTGATGCGAAATACATCCAGCGGATTCCGCAAGAACGCCTTGCGCATGCTTTCACCTTCAGGATTGAAGTAACCAACTTCTCCTTCTTCATTTATGTAGCGTACTGCAGTAAAAACTCTGCCTTGATTTACAAAACGAGTCGCTAATATTTCACCATTACCAA
>BPDI01000040.1 GCA_019654215.1 Gammaproteobacteria bacterium
ATTACTGGAGCTTACTCCTCGTTCTTATTTAGGCAATGCTATTGCGCAGGCCGAGAGTATTTAAACTCTCCGAAGCTAAACCCTGATTTCGATATAGCCACGTTTCTCAAGAAATTCTGGCAACAAAAGCCTACTTTGCTAAAACAGTTAGTGGTATTCGATGATCCACTCAGCCCAGATGAACTTGCAGGTCTTGCCTGTGAAGAAGAAGTTGAAAGTCGCTTAATAACTGGAGTAATGACTGGAAGCTAAAGAATGGCCCCTTTAAGGAGGCCGAATTAACTCAATTACCCTCTGATTCATGGACTTTATTGATTCAGGGAGTCGATCTTTTTATACAAGAGTTCAGAGATTTAAGAGACTTATTCAATTTTATTCCAAAATGGCGGTTTGAAGATGTAATGGCATCTTTTGCAACCCCCAGGGGTGGTGCCGGTCCACATTTCGATCATTACGATGTATTTTTGGTCCAGGGTAGCGGTCAGCGTCACTGGCAACTTGGCCAGAAATGTCGTGTTGAACGAGAAATCACTGCAGATTCTGATTTGCGACTACTAGAAAACTTCATTTCTGAGCAAGAATTCATCCTAAACCCTGGAGATGTACTCTATGTACCACCCCAATATACCCATTGGGGAGAGGCGATTTCTCCGAGCTTTTGCTATTCCGTGGGTTTTAGGGCGCCTTCTGCTGCGGAAATGCTCGAAGGCTTCAGCGATGCACTTATTGACCGCTCAAGTCCAGCGACCAGATTTATAAGCTCTCAGCATGCTATCAACTCCAATCCGCATGAAATTAGTGTTCAGGACTTAAACTCTGCTTACTCAATGATCCAGGGTGATCTCGCGGACCAAGATAGCTTTTCTAAATGGTTTGGAGCTTTGATGACCATGCCCAAGTACCCTGAGTTGTTTCATTTGCCTGAGAAGCGCTTAACTAAGGAAGAAGTACGAGAATTACTTACTGTTGATGGAAATAAACTCTATCTGAATCCTGCCTCAAGACTGGCCTATGTTGAGAAATTAGAGATAAAACTACTCTATTTCTTCGTTGATGGCCGGGTTTATTCTCTGAGCAATCATTATTCTGAGATTATTACTCAACTATGTGGAGTAAGTTTTTCATTTTATGAAGTATTTTGTGACGTCTCTACCCCTGATGAGATTCTAAATATCATCCTGGACATGCTCAATAAGGGTTCTTTATTGTTGGATTCCGACGTCTAGATCAAATATTCCGGTTTTAAATGGATAGCTCTCTCTCGCTGGCCTTGATGAATTCCAGTTTTAACTCTTCGTAGCTGGTCACCGAAGGAAACTGCGAAAATTCTTCGATCACATTGTCCGGCGCACGAAATAGAATGCCTTCATCCGCTTCTGCCAGCATGGTGGTGTCATTGTAGGAGTCGCCAGCTGCTATAACGCGAAAGTTTAGCCCTGAAAGGCAATCACGCATTGTCGCTTTGGATCTTTCTGGCGCAATTTGTAATCCACGATAGCGCCTGAATCATCGGCAACGAGACGATGACAAAATAGGGTTGGGAAGTTCAATTGGCGCATTAATGGGTGTGAAAATTCATAAAAAGTATCTGACAAAATAATGAGCTGAAAACGCTCTTTAAGCCAATTTGTAAATTCCAAGGCTCCTTCCAACGGAGCCATGGTGGCAATTACTTCTTGAATGTCGGGTAAGCCCAATTGATGTTCTTCTAATAGCTGTAATCGCTGACGCATCAGCTCATCGTAGTCCGGGATATCTCGTGTTGTAGCCCGTAGCTCATCAATACCAGTCTTTTCCGCAAATCCAATCCAGATTTCCGGGATTAACACTCCTTCAAGATCCAGACAGGCTAGTTCCATGGATCACTTCTCCTCTGTTGCCATTCAGACAATATATTATTTGATGGCGCCGCGAATTATTGATGAATTGATATGGGTTTTTAGAAAGCCATAAATTTAGCAGATCACTATGCTATGGGACAGATGCGGTTCATTTTCGTACGGCTATAAACTAGAGATAAGCATTTTTACTCCGCCCCATCATATTTAATTGCTCTAAGTTATTAATATTATTAAATTATCTTTTAAAACACTGCTCTCATTTACATTTATATCCGAAGACTCTCTTTACCCCTTCTACCAAATAGTTGAGAATTAGCGCCCTTTTTCAACACCCCCCCAAGCATACATGGTGAGCACTGCATTCATGATAGATCAAAAGGAACTTGAAGCCCTTAACGCCGCTCTAAGCGAAGCTGAGCCCAGGGAAATCTTAAATAAGCTGCTCGATCGCGTACCGAATACCGCGATTTCGTTTAGCGGTGCTGAGGATGTATTGCTAATCGAATTGACCAAAAAGCGAACCAATCCTCCGTCCATTTTTACCCTGGATACCGGACGGCTCCATCCAGAAACCTACCGCTATATTGAAACAGTGCGAGATCACTACAACCGTCCTATCGAAGCTCTATTTCCGGATTCCGTAGAAGTAAATAATCTAATTACTATCAAAGGCATGTATAGTTTTTATAAAGATGGACATGAGGAGTGCTGCGGTATTCGAAAAGTGCAGCCGCTGCGCAAAAAACTGTCCGGACTTGATGCATGGATTACCGGTCAGCGCCGAGATCAAAGTCCTGCTCGGGTAGAAGTTCCGATAGTAGAAATCGATAAGGCTTTCTCTACTCAAGAGCACCAGGTGATCAAGATAAACCCTCTAGCAAATTGGACTTCAACCCAGGTTTGGGAATACATCCGCATGTTAGATGTGCCATACAACACGCTCCATGACCAAGGCTACGTAAGCATCGGCTGCGAACCATGCACGAAAGCAATTGGACCAAACCAACATGAGCGAGAGGGTCGCTGGTGGTGGGAAGAAGCGACGATTAAGGAATGCGGACTTCACCGCCCCAATATTCAAGAAAAACCCTAAGTAAAAGAGAAAAAACCTATAGGTTGGGAGTGGTGCAACATTTTCCAACTCGTTCACAGTGATCGAGACTGCTTAATAATCAATTAGAACACTATGGAATTCTTGCTGCATATTTTAGCGGGTGCTACCGTCGGTTTTGCTATTGGCTTGACCGGTGTCGGCGGTGGCTCTCTGATGACCCCTTTACTATTAGTTTTCGGCTATCCTGCACCGGTAGCAATCGGTACAGATTTGCTCTATGCAGCCATTACCAAGGCTGGTGGAGCTATCACTCATCATCGCCAGGGTAATGTGAATTGGAAGATCGTTTTCCTTCTGGCTGCCGGCAGTATTCCGGTCTCAATCCTTCTCCATGCCTTCTTTCTAGACGCCAACTTTCAGGAATCCCCAGAGTTCGAGAGCCTCTTGACCTTTAGTTTAGGTATTATGTTAATTGTCACAGCTATCATATTAATTTTTCGAGATAAAATGAGACAAAATGCCATCGAAGAAAGACCCGAATTTTTTTCATGCTTTCAATTCACAGGCACCGCTCTGCTGTTACGTGGATCATGGGGTTGCTCTTGGGAATATGTGTAACCCTTTCCTCTGTCGGCGCCGGAGCCTTCGGTGCAGCGATTTTGCTGACCATTTACACTCAAATATCCGCGGTAAAGGTAATTGGAACTGATATCGCCCATGCAGTGCCGCTAACGTTTATTGCTGGAATGGGCTATTTATTCAGCGGATTCGTGGATATGGTGTTATTGGTTAGCCTTTTAATCGGCTCTCTGCCGGCTATTCATATCGGATCAAAGCTCAGCTCTCGTGTACCGGACAAGATCCTGCAGCGGATTTTAACGGTTGTCTTGCTCGGATTAGGTGGGTATTACAGCCTAGCTTCATAAATGACTGGAATTAATCTATTAAACTTATTTTATTCGTTGGCAACACCATGAGGAACATGGCCCGTCGCAACATGGCTACTTGCAGACTCACAATGACCTTGTTGATCGTCAAAGAACAAATCAGCATCAAAGGAATGGAGAAATTCCCCTTTATCCAGTCCACCCAGGAAAAGAGATTCATCAATTCTGATATTCCAAGCCCTTAGGGTACGAACCACTCGTTCATGGGCCGGGGCAGCGCGGGCTGTCACCAAACAAGTTCGAATAGGTACCTCTCCGGCAGGAAAAGCCCGCTGTATTTGCTGTAATGCAGCCAAGAAATGCTTAAATGGTCCACCACTGAGGGGTTCATTAGCAGCTTCAAGTTCATTTTTAGTAAATGCCTCCAAGCCCTTGTCTTTGAATATTTTTTCAGACTCGTCCGAGAACAGCACAGCGTCTCCATCGAAGGCAATTTTGAGTAAATCGTTGTCAGCTAAGGACTTTTTCGAAGGCAGAATAGTCGCTGCAGCGACCCCAAGCTCCAATGCCCTCCTCACATCCGCGCCGTCGGCGGACAAGAAAAGGTGGCTGTTAAAGGCGGAAATGTAGCGATATGGGCTATCCCCACCTGAAAATGCCGCCCGAGTTATATCCAGCTGATAATGTTGAATTGAGTTAAACACTCGTAACCCGGTATCGGCAGAGTTTCTCGATAGCAGGATCACTTCAACTGGCGATTCTTCTAATAGTTCATTTAAGCCCAGCACTTTTTTCACCAATGAAAATGCTTCACCTGGCTCTAAAGGTTCATCTTCGCGAGTGATCTGGTAATTCTGATAGGCGTCAAGGCCCTCTTCTTCAAAAACCCGATGACTTTCACTCATGTCGAATAAAGCACGAGAAGAAATCGCGATAATGAGCGGATCTATCTTTGGGTTTTTTAGATCAGGCAAACTAAAAATTCACTCTTAAAAACCATAGATTACACTGCTGAATGAGATAGGCATAGAAACCGAGATTCGGAACGGAAATTAACGAACTTGTGTTTTAGCAACGCATGGACCGAGATATTGAACTGCTGTGCGGGGTCAATCAGGGTAGTCTCAGCAAAGTAATCAAGCGATTCCTTAGGGATGTCGCAAGTAGACCCATTTAAGCTACTCAGTTTCGTAATAAACACCTATACCTGCAATTCCGCAATAACCATTAGGATTCTTGGCAAGATACTGCTGGTGATAATCTTCTGCGTAATAAAAATCTTCTAGTTTTCTTATTTCAGTAGTAATACTAGAGTAACCTTTTTCCATTAAGGCCAACTGAAACTGATCTTTACTTTTGTCTGCTGCAAGCAATTGCTCTTCATTGTTCGCGTAAATTGCGGAGCGATATTGAGTTCCACGATCGTTACCCTGCCGCATACCCTGGGTCGGATCGTGGGATTCCCAAAAAACCTTAAGTAGGCTTTTATAAAAACATTGAGCCGGATCGTAGTAAACCAGCACTACTTCTGTATGCCCAGTCATGCCGGAACAAACATCTTCATAAGTTGGGTTCGTAGTAATACCACCAGCATAACCAACTGCTGTACTGAATACCCCTGATAACTGCCAAAATAGACGCTCAGCCCCCCAAAAGCACCCCATGCCAAAAATAGCCTTGGTTAAATGCTCGGGCACGGGTTCTGCGATGGGATTCCCATTGACAAAATGTTCCAGATTGAAGTTTAAAGCCTGAACCCGATCCGGTATCGCATTTTCTTTCGTCGGCAATTCAAGTGGTTTATTACTTAAACCAAATAACATAAAGACTTTCCTACTTTTATAGTTGTATTGCTAGATTAAATTGATTGCGGCATGATGCAGCGAAATCAGTAAGTATGCGATAGCCTACACCATCAAATCCATTAAGCTAAGGATCTGCTTAGTAAATATTCGATTTTATTTACTGAAGGAAAAACAAATAATCTCAAAAACTAAAAAAGAAAAAGCACAGAGGTGTTCATGTTCATTAAACCGGTATGTGTGAGTCGGTATCTTTTAGGCACAGCTATCACTGCTCTCTCGCTTGTATTTACGTCTTTTACTGCGGGAAATCCCTTGGACCAGATTCAACAACTCAGCAATAAGCCAAATCAAAACATTATTATGAACGAGCAACAGGAACGTTTTGCGGACAACAACATTACTCCTTTCGAAATCGCCATATCCGACGAAGATTTGCAGGATCTGCGAGAACGATTACAGCGCACTCGGCTTCCCGATCAATTAAACGAGGTTTCCTGGGAATATGGCTCCGATCTCGACTACATGCGTGAGATTCTTGGTTATTGGCAGGATGATTTCGATTGGCGTGAACAAGAAAGGCAACTAAATCAATTTGATCAATTCAAAACTGATATAGATGGATTGAGTATGCACTTCATTCATCAACGTTCGAACAACCCTGATGCGATTCCACTTATGATCGTTCACGGCTGGCCAGGTTCTGTTTCCGAGTTTATGAAAATAATTGGCCCTCTAACTGATCCAGTAGCCCATGGTGGTGATATCTCTGATGCGTTTCATGTCATTGCTCCTTCCTTGCCAGGTTTTGGGTTTTCCGAAGCACCTTCGGAGCGAGGCTTTTCTCCGGAAAGAATCGCCTTGCTATTAGCCGACTTGATGGAGCGCATCGGCTATGATCGTTATGCCATTCCCGGTGGTGATTGGGGTGCGATTATTAATCGCCATCTTGCGAATCATTACCCTGATCGATTAATCGGTATGCACTCAAACATGATCCTTGCTGGGCCGCCGGCAACACAGAGCAAAGAGCTAATGTTAGCGACGCTGAGAATGAAGCCCGACGAGCGCGGCAAGCGTATATGGCGAACGAAGTTGCCTATCAGAATATTCAGGGAACAAACCACAAACTTTAGGCTATGCGCTAGCTGATTCTCCCATGGGAACGGCTGCGTGGATTATTGAAAAGTTCCATGGCTGGACTGATATGCCGCAGGGAGCCGATGGCTATCTTGATAATTATTTTACGAAAGATGAATTGTTAACCAATGTTTCAATTTATTGGTTTACCAGCACCATAACCTCATCAACTCGCATTTACTATGAGAACCGGGCTACACCCGCACAAAAATCAATGGAGTTTATAAACGTTCCTACCGGTGCTGCTATTTTTCCAGCAGAATTGTTCATCGTGCCCAGAGCCTGGGCTGAAGCAGCCTACGATTTGAGACATTGGACAGTGATGGAAGAAGGCGGGCATTTCGCTGCATTGGAACAGCCGGATCTTTACCTTAACGATGTACGAGAATTCTTTCGACTATTAAGGTAGTTAGAATCATTCAACCAAATACTTTTTAGAGCCAGAGACTAATATGACTGACACTATACAAACTCAAGCTAATGAAACGAAGGGAATTTTGGCTTGGATAGAAAGGTCGGGCAATAAACTTCCTGACCCGGTATTTATTTTCTTATGGTGTATTGGTGCGGTCATGTTGATCAGCGTCTCGCTGTTTTCTTTGGCGTCTCCGCTTTGCATCCTACCCAAGTAGATGCCGCTGGAAACGCACTTGTAGTAAATGCTGAAAGTTTACTTTCAGCTGCAAACATTCAACGTTTGCTTGTAGAGATGCCGGCGACGTTCACCGGATTCCATCCCTTGGGTTATGTACTAGTGGTCATGCTTGGCGCTGGAGTCGCTGAACGGTCTGGTTTATTCGCTGTAGCCATGAGTGGTGCCATGTCTAAAGCGCCACAATCTATGCTTACTCCAGCAGTAGCCCTAATTGGTATGCTCGGCAATTTGGCTGCAGACGCTGCCTATGTAGTACTCATTCCCTTAGCAGGTGTGGTGTTTGCCGCAGCCGGGAGGCACCCGATTGCAGGTATTGCCGCAGCTTTCGCCGGTGTATCTGGAGGTTTTTCCGCTAATTTAATTCCAGGACAATTAGAGCCCTTACTTTTTGGTATTACCGAAGCTGCGGCAGAAACTCTGGATCCTACCTGGAATGCAAATATGGTAGGTAACTGGTACTTCATAAGTGCTATGACAGTCGTATTCCTGCCAGTCATCTGGTACGTCACTGATAAGATTATCGAACCTCGCCTCGCACCTATTGGTGCCGGTGAAGCTGAAAGCAGCACTGCGGGAATCATAAAGGCACCAAATACAAAACTAGAAGAGAACGAGATACAAGGATTGCGTAAAGCTGGTTTAGCCTGTTTGGGAATCATTTTACTTTGGATTTTATTTTGTATAGCGCCAGGTACACCTTTAATTGAAGACAGCGCTACGGGCGTTGCGCGATATAACCCATTACTTCAATCTTTAGTTGCTGGATTCTTTATTTTATTCCTTAGTGCTGGCTGGGCCTACGGTAGTGCTGCCGGAACCATTAAAAACCATCGCGATGTTGTACGCATGATGAGTGAAGCCATGGCTGATCTTGCTTACTATTTAGTACTTGCATTTACTGCAGCCATTTCGTAGCCATGTTTAATTGGTCGAATCTTGGATTGATATTTGCAATCAATGGCGCCGCATTTCTTGAGGGGTCAAATCTCCCAGATTCAATTCTATTGGCCTTTATAATTCTATTCGGCGCAACAATTAATTTATTCGTAGGTTCCGCAAGTGCTAAATGGGCTTTATTAGCACCAGTACTAGTTCCCATGTTGATGCTTATCGGCATTAGCCCAGAAATGACTACTGCCGCCTACCGTGTCGGTGATGGTTCAACGAACATCATTACCCCGTTAATGCCTTACTTCCCATTGATTCTGGTTTTCTGTCAGCGCTGGCAGAAAGAATTTGGATTGGGCAGTTTGGCGGCAACTATGCTCCCCTACTCCATGTTTTTACTAGCATCAGGGATAGTGATGACTATTATATGGGTAATACTCGGAATACCCCTTGGCCCCAATGCGCCGGTAGAATTTGTTTTACAATAAAAAGTTTACTTGAGAGAGCTTTAGCTTTACTCAAAATCAGGGCGATAGAATGAAACAGTTGTTTTTAATTACGATTGCTAGTTTATTACTAGCAAATCTCACTTTCGGGCAGGAAATTGAATATCCGAATTCCTTTAATGAGCCTATGCAATTGTTTCCCGAAGCAATGGGTGATTTTCATTGGGAGATTTCTTCGAATAACCATTTAGCACAAGAATATTTCAATCAAGGTTTTCAATTAATGTACGCGTTTGCAAAAGATGATGCTGTGCGTTCATTTCAAGCATCGCATTTTGCTGACCCGGATTGTGCAGTTTGCTGGTGGGGTGAAGCCTGGGCTTGGGGCTCCTACCTCAACGGCGCAATGACCACAGCTCAGGCGCCAAGAGCTTATTTTGCCTTACAACAAGCCCTCGCCCGCATCGACACTGCGACTGAAAAAGAAGCTGACATGATTCGAGCTTTAGAAAATCGTTATGTAGAAAACTTCGAGCCCGAAACTCGGCGGATACAAGACGAAGCCTATGCAGAAGCCATGAAGGAAGTCGCTGCAAAGTATCCGGATGATCTCGATCTCACTACCTTATATGGTGATGCCTTGTTTCTCTTAGAAGAAAGACGGGGTTATCGCAGCTTAGAAAATCCAAACGTAATTCATTTGCATAACGTGTTGTTATCAGTACTGGATAAAAACATTCGTCATCCTGGTGCCTTTCCATTTGTTAATCCACGCTACGGAATCAACACCCACTCCGGAACTCGCAGCTCCTTGTGCTCGTTTTCTCGGAGAAAGCATTCCAGGTGCGAGCCATATTAATCACATGCCCAGCCACACTTGGAACGAAATGGGCCTATGGCATGATGCCGTGCGGTCCAACACTATTGCCTGGCATTCAGATCAGAAAGCGGCTATCGGCAAAGGCTTTGCTATTTATCCAACTCATAACTTAACCATGTTGTATTACGCAGCCGCAATGGGTGGAGAGAGCGCATCAGCTATTCAAGCAGCTAAGGATTTAGCAAAACTTAATCGAAATACTGCAATGTTGTCATTGGCCCTGGTGCGCTTCGGTCGCTTTGATGAAATATTAGAAGTAACCAATGAACCTAATGGTGAAATTAACCTTAGTATGTACAACTTTTCTCAAGGCTACGCTGCGCTGAAAACTGGAGATATGGAAACGGCGAAATCTATTTCTGACTCTCTCTGGGAGCTCACTGAAACAACTTCTGCTCGTTTTCGGTTTCATGATGGGAAAGACATCGTAGGCACTATGGCCGGCATACTAGATGGAGAAATTGCCTGGACCGAAGGAAATCTAGAAGCAGCTGCGGATGCGTTCCGGCGCGCAACAGACTACTACGAAAATCTTAACTATGACGAACCGGAACCCTTGCCTTTTTCACCTCGCCACTGGTTAGGTGCCGTTTACATGGAGATGGGAGCCTATGACAGTGCTCTTGCCCAATATCAACAAGATCTCGATGAGCACCCTCATAATATCTGGGGGCTGTGGGGTGTCCAACAGGCGTTGGATAGCCTTGGTGAATCAGATTCAGTAATTAATCAGGATTTATTAGAAGCTTTTTCTTACGCAGATATCTGGATTCCAAACACAAAATACTAGTCTCGTAAGCTAACACTAAGCGGAGTTTCTGGAGGCATTGATATTACCAAAGAGGCTCCGCACTATCATATTTTCGTAAAGCTCAATCTTTTCTCTATCACCGTTTTCCGATAACTCTTTAATTCTCATCAAGGCAAACTGTTGAATTATCAACAACGGTAAAACTACACGTTGGCGCAGCCCTATACTGAATCTACTACCAGGATGATCTTCTAATAATACTGTTTGACCTGACACCTTTAAGGCCATTTCATGACTTAATACAAACTCATCATAAATTAGCTGCCAGAACTCACCGAAGGTTTTATCGGCTTTCATGTAATTAGTAAGTGAAAAGTTTGCCTTACTCATACTTTGCATACTATTGCCAACGAGAGCGCGGAAAAATCCCGAATTTTGATAGAGGGCGATGCAATCCTCTAAACGCCCCTCTTCTTCCATTGCTCTAAGTGCTGTGCCCAACCCGAAATAACCAGGGACATTCTGTTTTAACTGGCCCCAAGCACCTACGAATGGAATTGCCCTCAAGTCATCAAACTTGAGCACCTCTTTACTATCACGTTTGGCTGGCCGACTTCCGATATTCGACTGAGCATAGTAATTTAAGGTACTCATCTGTTCCAAATAAGGAAGAAATAAAGGATGAGCTTTAAAGGCTAGATATTTTTCGTACCCTAGTTTCGCCAACTCGGTCATTAAGTCTCTTTGTTTGGCGTTAAACTCTCTTTCTGAACGATCGTAGAGATTGTTTTCTAGTCCTGCAGCTAATAACTGTCTTAAGTTATGGGTCGCGCTAAGCTGTGTTCCATAATATGAGCTTATAGTTTGTCCCTGCACCGTAAGTTGAATCTGATTGGACTCAATGTTTTTCCCTAATGCTGCATAAAACTTATAAGTACTGCCGCCACCTCGCGCCGGAGGTCCACCTCGACCATCGAAGAAACAAACTTCAACCCCATGTTTTCTTGATGCTTCTGTTAAAGATTCTTTAGCAGAATAAATGGCCCAATTTGCCATTAGGTAGCCGCCATCCTTAGTACCATCAGAAAAACCTAGCATCACAGTCTGCTTATTACCGCGGTTACTAAGGTGATCTTTATACTCAGCAAGATCATAGAGGATTCCCATACTCCGCCCTGCACCCTGCAGGTCATATATGGTTTCAAATAAAGGCACGATATCTACAGTTAACTCATTCAGCTCCCAGCCGGATAGTCTGAACAGCGCAATTAATCTGGCGACATCAATTGGCCCACGACAATTACTAATTATGTAACGATGACAGGCGCGTACTCCATTTAACGACTGTATTTCTTTCATCGTTTGCAGTGATTCAATTGTATCGATGGCGATCGAATCAGAAAGCTCATCAATGCTTATTGATTCCGAAATATTCAACAAGGCGCTGATCTTTTCTTGGTCATTAAGTTTGGCAAAATTCTGCACAAGAATAGTTGGTTTAACTTCCAGGATATGTTTTAAGGATTTAGTGAGAATACGTGAATCTTGCCGAATATCTAAACTGGCAAAATGAAATCCAAACGCTGCAACTTTGCGCTTAAACGAAACTAATTGGTTCAGAAATAAGCTCTGGTAGTCTTCTTGCAAGGTATTTTGAATTGAATTTAATTCAGAAATTAGATCTAGTGGAGAGTCAAAGCAGGACTCCACTTCGCGAGTCATCTCCTGATGGAACTTTTTTTCTATCGCCTCCATCCGGTTAGCAACGCCAACAAAGCTCAAGCGTCGTCTAAGTTCTTTTACATCTCGGTGATAACACTCGATAATTTTCGCTCTAAGTTTTTCAGATACCTTGCGAGTAATTTCTGTGGTAACGAATGGATTTCCGTCACGATCTCCACCGGGCCAGAACCCTATAGCCAATAATTGCTCCAGATTAGCATCTCGAAATTCTTGATAATCGTGAAGATAATCTAGGATTTCTCCTATTGCTGGATAAAACACATTCCCCAGATACCAAGTTAGTTGCCCTGCTTCATCGAGAGGGGTTGGTTTTTCTTTTAGGAAGAAAGGAGTATTTCCAAGTTGTTGTAAAAGCTCCCGGGCCAAGCCAGTGTCGTTGGCTTTTATGGCGTCAGTAAGATCAGTAATTATGGCCAGCACAGTTCCTGGGTAAAACTGAGTAGGATGGGCAGTAAGAATTACCCGCGCACCAAAAGAAGACAATATCTGTTTTAGTTCTTCTTGTTTTCCTTCCGCTTCTACCCGCTCGGTAAGTTCCCTTAATTTGTTTGACTCCTCGGTGCGATGAATCTCTGTATAAGCGGCATCTTCAAGAGCATCGATTAGAACAACCTGGCGTTCGACGTATTGAATTACTTTAAATAAGAACTGTGCCTGCTTTTCTTCGTTTAAATCTGGTCGATGAGATTGGAAAAATTCCTGCAGAATTTCACTTGGGTTTAATCCTGCAGCTAAACCGTCGTGACTTGCTTCTTCAAGTAAAGGCAGTAGTAATCCTGTTTGCTCTACAGCATCCAGGGGCAAAGTAAGAAACAAGCTGTTGTAGAGTTGGTATTTCAACTCTACCAGAGTTTCATAATGATCTTTAACCGAACTATCGGACATTACTTATTAATTCAAGTTGAAAAGGTAGCGTCGATTGCGCTCTCTTAAAACTTTGCCCTGAGAATTTCCGGCGGCTCAGCATCAGCGAAATGTGGCTGCACTACAAAGATTTCATCGCCTACTGCAGCAGCTGTAGTCCCCTGGCCTTCAAAGCTAGCCATACCAGTTAGTTGGGCTGAATCCCAATGGTCGTCACTATGGTATTTCATAACAGCGCTTCTATTGTTTGATGTAGATACTAATCCACCATCACTAGCCCATACTAAACCGTCGCCGCCTGCCGCGGGAAAATCTACTTCTACCAGGGACCATCTGTTAGGAGCATTGAGAGGGATTTTTATTAATTCTCCACCCTGTGAGGAAACTGCAATTAAATAACCAGCGGGATGATACTCAATTCCATTCAAAAACAATCCAGAGTCCGTACCGAAATTGATTAGAACACTAGCCTGATAATATTGATCTACTTTGTAGATAACACTCAAACGAGTATCAGTCACAAAGATAGTCCCAGCGGAACTCACTGTGACGTCGTTAGCGAAATATGCTGCATCAGCAGCTGGGTTTTCTACTACTGCTGCCAGATCAATCATTGCTAACTGTTCACCACTACTCAAATCATATATGCCCAACATTGCTGCACCAGGTCCTGGATCGGAAAAACTCTGGGAGTTTGCAACTAGCAATCGATTACGTTCTTCATCCACTTCAATACCAACCGTAGCGATCAGGCTTTCGTCTATTATCACTGGTATTACTTGACCTGAATTTGTAATTTCGTAAATCGTACCGTCAGCTAAAGATCCCGATAAAAATCGTGAATTAATGCTGTCGTATTCTATCCCTTCAGGAATAAATCCACCGCGCTCAGCTGTTATTCGATCCGGGATATCGTTATCAACAATGGTGTCGCAGCCGTTTACAAGAGAAAAACAAATTACAAATCCGCAAAATTACGAAAGCAACGCTGAAAATACGCTAAAGACAAAACAACACTCCTTTATTTAAATGAAATTTTATTCAGGACCGATTGTACTCCAATAAAGTAATAATAATCGGTAGAACATGATTAGCTGTCGAAATTCCGGGAATACTTTTTTTGCGATGCTGCCTTTGCTTTAATCTCTGTTTCCGTCACACACTTGGTTTAGTTAGTTATGAGAATTAACCCGATTTCAAATATCAGATTTGGCCTTCTGCTGGCAAGCGCCGCTTTTCCATTCAGCGCTTTCACTGCTGAAGTAGATTTGGATCCTCAGGCAGCCGCACAATCTGCCGAATGGTTTTGGAACCTTGTAATATCCATCATAGTTATCACTATATCTGCAGCGAGCGCTGCCTTACCTATAGCTGCAATTAAACAGTGGGCAGGGAGATGGCGTATGGCAGCAATGGCCCCCTTGGTGGTTTTGGGCTATGGGTCTCGATAATAGTGATAGCACGTCTGGCATCTAGTGATGCCCACAGGCTCTGGCCATTCGAAATTTTCGCCTGGGCTATGCTAAACATGATTTATATGGTGGCTGTAATGACTGTCAAGCGAATTTTAGATAAAGCAGATGAAGAGAAATCTTTATCTGATTGATAAAAAAGGTTTTATTGTCTATTTTTCCAGGCTTCATAGCCGCCATCCAAACTATAGGTTTGGGTAAATCCCTGTTCAGCCAAGTAAGCTGCAGCGCTTTGGCTCATAGGGCCATGGTAGCAATACACCAGTAATGGCACGTCGAATTCCGCATTTTGGATAAATTCCTGCAGATTGGTGTTATGCAGATGTATTGCCATTGCCATATGGCCTGAAGCATAGGATTGATCATCCCTAATATCGACGATCTGGGGGGTCTGGGGTGGGTTTTTAGCCGCCACATCCTCCATTATCCGCTGTGCTTCACCCACACTAATTCGCTTGAAATTCATTGTTAATATCCAATTTCTCGAAGCTGATTACGTCCCGCCGCCCTGGTTTTAGAATTCATCTTTCGGTTACTAATAACCGTGATCGCTAAGCTACAGAGGGGTCTTTAAACAACAAAAATGGATAAGATCCATTACAAAGCAAACATACCAACCAACAAGAACCCAATTGTTGCAATCCCTGCCGCAATTAACGCATAGGGTAATTGTGTGCGGACATGATCGATATGATCTGTCGCAGATGCCATCGATGCCACTACTGTGGTATCGCTTATCGGTGATGCATGATCTCCAAAAACTGAACCGAAAGCACTGCTGCGAGAAATAAGGCTGAATTGAAATCAAGCGCCAGGGAAATCTGAATTGCAGCGGAATCATTATTGCGAACGTTCCCCAGCTCGAGCCGATAGAGAACGCGATAACGCCGGAGATTAAAAACAACAACGGGAGTAATAGTATCGCTGGAATTGTGTCTTCTACCAAACTTGCTACATAAATACCTGTTCCTAATGCGTTGGCAACGTCACCAAGCGCAAGTGCAAATAACAAAATCACGGCAACTGGTAACAAGCCACCAGCACCTTTTAAAAAAATATGCATTAATCATCAACGGTGCTGCGCTTGTAAGCCAGTACTAAAACCAGGCAACCATCAAAGCGAATAGTACTGACCAGAGTACAGAAGTCGAACCTGAGCCTTCACTAATAACCCCGTTACCAGTGATGTAAAGGCACACAGGCATTGCGAATACCATTGCAAAAATAGGTACGATCATAAAGCGCGCTTTGTCTTTTGAACCATCACCTGCTGAGCATTCAAAATCGAAGGGTCAACCATAGGAGTTGCGTTAGGCCATAGTAACTGACCTTCCTCTGTACGAGCCTGAGCGGCACGCATTGGTCCGATATTGATGTTGCGCCAGATTACAAAGGCTGAAAACAAGACCACAATTATTGGATACAAGTTGAATGGGATCGCGGCGATGAAGACTTGTAAAGGATTTTCGATGTTTGAGGATTCCGTGAGACTAATTATCAAAGCTCCCCAGGCGTTGAGAGGTATCATGATGCAAATAGGAGCGGAAGTTGAATCAATAATGTAAGCCAGCTTCTCCCGAGCAACCTTATATCGATCAAACAAAGGGCGAGAAATAGAACCCGCTACGAGTAGAGTCATATTAGATTCGATAAAAACTACGATCCCGGTCCCGTAGGCAAGCCATTTGGCTTTGCTTGGTTTATCAACCCAGCTCTTCGATTCCAGCAAACTGATGAAACCATTTACACCCCCTACTTTTTCGATTGTCGCTATTAATCCCCCAATAACGAGTGTAAAGATGAGGACACGGGTGTCCCCGGCATCACTGAATACGTTAATTACGCCCTCAATGGCTAAAGCGAGCCCGCTTAGTGGGTTAACGGAATCCAAAATGCTATATCCAATCAAAATACCTACGGATAGAGAAATAATGACCTGGCGGGTCGTGATAGCTAAAATTATGGCTAATAAGGGGGGCGCAATAGATAGCAGGTTCGGCTCGTACATAGTTTCTGGATAATCCTTTCTAAGGCATTAATAGTACTAGAAGTAAAATACTATCGCGAAAACAATGACATAGATAAAAGACCTCCTTAAGGGCACAACATTTCACCTAGCAGAGTTTAACGGGAAATCGATGGTCTGAACCGCAATATTGCGGTACATTTAGTAGCCTAGTTTAGTAGCCTAGTTGTTTTTTTATAATGCCGCCTGTCATCATACCCCCGGGAGGTTTGAGATATGGACCGTAGATCTTTTCTGAGCAATATGAGTGCAGCTACCGTAGCCTCAATAGCTGGTGCCGCAACTCTTTCCGATAAAGCCGACGCTCTCGAAGATGCCATGAGCGATGAGCTTGATAAGCGTATTGCGACGCCTTGGTTTTGCAATATCGATCCAACGCCGGAACCAGTAGCTGGAGATACACGACCCTGGTACATGCATGACGATCCCCGTCTGCCTGAAATGCCAGAGGCACCTACCCTAATCGATTTCTTTAAATTGCGATTTGCGCCCGCTAATCACGTACTACAAAGTGCGAATCTGGCGAAGAAAAATGGTATGGACGAGAAAATAATTCTTGCCTGCTTACTCCATGATATCTGTGTTGGCAACTTCATTCGTACCGATCATGGTTATTGGTGCGCACAAATGATCGCCCCTTATGTCGATGAAGAAATCGCCTGGGCAATCGAAAAACATCAAGCCTTGAGATTCTTCCCGGACGAATCCGTTGGTTACGAATATCCGGAAGCTTATATTCGCTTCTTCGGCGCCGAGTATAAGCCAGAGCCCTATATCGTAAAAGCCTGGGAAGAAGCGAAGAAGCATCGCTGGTATATGACCTCCAGGCTTATTACCTTAAACGATTTATATTCCTTTGAAGAAGGTGTTGTTGTTGATGTCGACGATTTTACCGACATTATTGGAAGAAACTTTAAACAGCCAAAAGAAGGCTTAGGTTTTGATGGATCACCCGTCGCTCATATGTGGCGGAGCATGATCTGGCCGAATAATTTTCTATAAAAAACCACGAATTACCAAACCAATAAAAAATTGAAAGTCTAGAGGTAAAGGGAGAGAAATATGCGCAAGAAATTCCCATGCAAACGTAATGCGATTGCTGCAGGGGTAATCCTTGCCAGCATGGCTTTGCAAGCGACAGCCCAAGAAAACGATGAAATTGAAGAAGTCGTCGTAACCGGATCCTTTATCCGCGGCACCCCATTGGATGCTCCGTCCCCAGTCCAGATAGTTGACAGGGAAAGTATTGAAGCCCAGGGCGCGGCGATCATCTGGGATGTGATCAAAAATCTCGAAGTGAACTCCGGTTCTTTCACCAATTCAGGCTCTGGAGAGCGCTCACAGGTCGAGGGTACTGCTCAGATCAACTTAAGGAATTTGGGCGAAAACTCAACCCTGACCTTAATCAACGGTAGGCGAGTTTCCCCTTATGCAGCCATTACAACTAACGGGTCCGAATTTGTAGACATTAATGCGATCCCAGTCGTAATGACTGACCGTATCGAAGTGCTTACCGACGGGGGTTCTGCCCTCTACGGATCCGATGCGGTGGCTGGTGTGGTTAACGTGATCATGCGTACCGATTTTGAAGGTTTCGAACTCTATGCTGACGTCCAAGGTGTTGAAGCAGCATCCAACGCCTTCGACCAGACAGTTAGCGGCATCTGGGGCTGGGCTAGTGACGACAACGACACACATTTTGTTTTAGCAGCTGAATACTTTGAAAGAGATAAAGTGAATGTCCTCGATGGCAACCACATCGATGAAAACAGCCAGTTTAACGGCGCCGTTTCTTCGGTAAGTTCAGGTGTCGCATCAGCCGCTTTTGGTGCCAATATAAATCCTGACTACGTTCGTTCAGATATCATGGCCTTTAACGTGTCACAGGGCGGCCTTAACGAGCAGGTTCTTGGTGATCCTTTGTGTGAATCGCTGACTGATGCACAGGGTAATCCATTCTATACAGGTAGCCTCAGAGAAACGCGTGGTGAACGCGGTGGCACTTGTTATGAGGACGTAGCACGATTTAATTTCCTTGGTAGAGATACAGAACGTACCAGTCTCGCGGCAGCGTTTGATCATACTTTCAGTGAATCAGCGGAGTTTTATTCATTTGCCAACTACATGGAAAATGAAATATTTCTTGAAGGTGGCGGTCTGAATAACACCGGTGGATCAAGCAGAACACGTGGACCTACGGTGCAATTGGCAACACCCGGTAGTTATATCGGCAACCCAGCCTGGGGAGGCTATTCGATAGGTATGCCTTCAGAATTGGGCTACTACGCGCCGTTGTTTGGCAACGCAAAACCCACTGCTGCTGATATCACTAACAACCCCAACTCTCTGGCCAACGGTGGCCCCAACATTACCAATATTATCTATCCACGAGATGGGATTCCCAGAACAGGTGAACGCTCTAACTACAATACCTCTGAAAGTTCTATTGTTCAGCTTGGGTTGCGTGGTGACTTCGATTACATGGATCGACCCTGGAACTACGATGTAGGTCTGTCGTGGAGTCAGTCCAGTAACGAACAGACCTACCAGACGTTTCACCGAACACGGACAGAGTTGGCGGCGGTTGGTTTAGGTGGGCCGAATTGTACCCCTAACGGAGTGAGTGATTTTGACTGGCAAGGTCAACCTGGACCGTGGGGCGGTGCGCTGCCTACTGTCTGGGATTATTATGGCAATGGCTATACACAGACCTTTTTCCCAAATTATGTGCTGACAACCCGTGAAACTATTTCACTGGGTCTGACCAGTAATAACCAAGGTCAAGGGGATTGTATGTTTTACAACCCTTACCTGACTCAGTTCACTAATCCCAATGTGGCAAACGATCCAGAACTAATGGCCTGGATGAATGAAACGGTTCTCAGAGCAGATAAGCGCAACACACTTACCGTATTTGATGCCGTTGTTGGCGGTGAATTGTTCGACATGCGAGGTGGCCCAGCTGCCATAGCCGGTGGTGTTCAGTATAGAGAGCGAATAGCCGCATCCAAAGCTCCTGAAATGAATTTCCCGGGTATTCCTAATGCAATCCTCGGCTATGACGGCAACGGCGTGCCGAATGCATTCCATAAAGTGGATAACAATTTTGAATGCGCAAACTGCATTTTTAATTTCGAGAACGAGCGGGATAGTAAATCAGTATTCGTAGAGATGGCTCTGCCATTCTGGGAAAACGTAGAGAGCCAGATAGCAGTACGGTATGAAGACTACGGGGGTAACATCGGAAGTGCTACTACACCTAAGGTAGCCTTGAGCTGGCGACCCATCGAAACCTTGCTAGTCAGAGGATCGTATTCTGAGTCATTCCGGGCGCCGAATATAGGTATTGTAGAAGAAGGACTTGAAGCGGGTAGTATCGTTATGTACGACCCTATCTCAAATCAAAAAGTAAGGGCTGGGTTGCTACCTCCAACCCCAGAAAATGGTGAGGCAGAACAAACCTTCACCTTAGGAGGCCCTGCCCCATACGTAGGAAATGAGTATGCAGATACCTACAGTGCAGGTTTTATCTGGACACCAGACGGCGCACTCGAAGGACTTAGTGTACAAGCGGATTTCTGGAAATTTGATGTACGGGATCGAGTATTACCCGAACCAGGCATCTCTGCTGTACAGCCAGAGATCGAAAGATTCAAGAAAGTTGTAGGAGATCCCAATAACTACATTCTGAATGATTCCATCCCGGGAGATTCTCCTGTGATAGATATACCTTGTGACCCTAATGCACTAACAGCGCAATATGGTGCCGATTCAGACGAGCGACTGAACTGTGTTGTGAACCCCGCTCTTTACACGGACACTACTCAAGGCGTTGGTATTAGCCGACTGTTTAGAAGCGAAAGTGCCAACCTTATCACCCTAACTCTTAGGGCAATTAATGCCGGTCAGATCGAAGCAGACGGTGTGGATGTTAAACTTGGGTACTCGTGGGATAACGACCTTGGCCGATTCCGAATCAGTACTGACTACACTCACGTGCGAAGTTATGAACTAATCGATGTACCGGGACTCGAGCGTGGTTTACTTGATACTGGAGTGATGGATGCCGCTGGCACAAGTGGTAATGGGCAGCATGTTCGTTCCTTACCTGATAACAAAGGGAATATTACTTTCTCTTGGCAACGGGATAACCACGGCTTAACTTTCATCAATCGTCATATTGGATCTTATCGAGATCTGACTTATGACATCGCCTACGTTAATGCTAACGATCTCGTTAGATCACTACTCACGAAGAAGATTGATAGCTACAGTACTTGGGATGTTCAGTATCGTTATACCCACGATTGGAACAATGGCGGCTTGGGCAGCACGGTGTTTACCGTCGGTATTCTGGACCTCTTCGATGAAGATCTACCTTATCGAGAAGTGGGCGGTCTAAACTACGATGCCACGGTATTTGATCCTCGCGGTCGGCGCATTTACGGTCGACTGTTGTGGCGGTTCTAATCACCTAATTAGCTAGGTGTCACAAAAACGGCGATGGAAACATCGCCGTTTTTTTTAGACCAAAAATTGAACCTGGGTAGACTTAACTATTGCCGGAAGGATTTTTCCTTAGATTAATAATCTTGAATCGAATAGATATGGCTACTAGAATGCGCTCAACGCGAACCAACCCTAGGTAGTTTGTGGTATCGATTCATTTCCAATTATAACTTTATCAAATAATAACAATAACGTGGAATACGTAGGGAGAAGTAAGATGCGCAAGAAGTTCCCATGCAAACGAAATGCTATTGCTGCAGGAGTAATCCTCGCCAGCATGACTTTGCAAGCGACCGCCCAAGAAGACGATGAAATTGAAGAAGTCGTCGTAACCGGATCCTTTATCCGCGGTACCCCATTGGATGCTCCATCCCCAGTCCAGATAGTTGACAGGGAAAGTATTGAAGCCCAGGGTGGGGCCCGATCATTTGGGATGTGATCAAAAACCTTGAAGTGAACTCTGGATCGTTTACAAATCCCGGTAACCCTGAGGGGGCGCTTACGGGACAAATTGACGGTACTGCTCAGATCAACTTGAGAAACTTAGGTGAAAACTCGACCCTGACCTTAATCAACGGTAAGCGGGTTTCACCGTTTGCAGGTGTTACGTCCACCGGCGTGGAGAATTTGTAGACATTAATGCGATCCCAGTCGTAATGACCGATCGAATCGAGGTACTTACCGATGGTGGTTCGGCCCTCTATGGAGCCGATGCGGTAGCTGGTGTGGTCAACGTGATCATGCGTACCGATTTTGAAGGTTTCGAACTCTATGCTGACGTTCAGGGTGTTGAAGCAGCATCCAACGCCTTCGACCAAACCGTTAGCGGTATCTGGGGCTGGACTAGTGACGACAACGACACCCACTTCGTTGTTTCGGCAGAATACTTTGAACGAGATGCGGTGAATATTCTCGATGGTAACCACATCGATGAAAACAGCCAGTTTAACGGTGCCGTTTCTTCCATCAGTGGATTTGGCATTGCTGTACCCTCTTTTGGTGCCAATATCAATCCTGACTACGTTCGCTCAGATATCATGGCCCTTTAACGCGTCACAGGGCGGTACTGACGAGCTGGTTCTTGGTGATCCGTTGTGTGAATCGTTGACCTCTGCCACTGGCGAACCATTCTATACAGGCAGCCTCAGAGAACAGCGCGGAGAGCGCAGCGGCACTTGTTATGAAGACGTATCGCAATTTAATTTTCTTGCTAGAGATACAGAACGTACCAGTCTCGCGGCAGCGTTTGATCATACTTTCAGCGAATCAGCAGAGTTTTATTCTTTTGCCAACTACATGGAGAATGAAATCTTTCTTGAAGGGGCGGCCTGAATAAACCGGTGGGTCAAGTAGAACACGTGGACCTACAGTACAATTAGCAACGCCGGGTAGTTATATCGGCAACCCTGCCTGGGGTGGCTATGCGATTGGTTCCCCTTTCAGAACTAGGCTACTACGCACCATTATTTGGCAATGCTAGGCCTACTGATATCACCAATAATCCCAACTCTCTGGCCAACGGTGGACCAAACATTACAACCATCATCAATCCACGAGATGGAATTCCTAGAACAGGTGATCGCTCTAACTACACCAACTCTGAGAGTTCTATTGTTCAGCTTGGGTTGCGTGGTGACTTTGATTACGTGGATCGCCCCTGGAACTACGATGTAAGTCTATCGTGGAGTTCGTCCAGTAACGAACAGACCTACCAAACCTTTCACCGAACACGGACTGAATTGGCAGCACTTGGTTTAGGTGGCCCGAATTGTACCCCTAACGGAGTGAGTGATTTTGACTGGCAAAATCACCCAGGACCACTAGGTGGTGCATTTCCTACTGCCTGGAATTATTACGGCGATGGTTATACCCAGACTTTCTTCCCAAATTATGTACTGACAACCCCTGAGAGTATTTCGCTGGGACTGACCAGTAATAACCAGGGTCAAGGGGATTGTATGTTCTACAATCCTTACCTGACTCAGTTCACTAATCCTAACGTGGCAAACGATCCAGAGCTAATGGCCTGGATTAATGAAACGGTCCTTGAGCAGATAAGCGCAATACGCTCACTGTGTTTGATGCGGTTGTTGGAGGAGAGTTATTCGATATGCGAGGCGGTCCTGCAGCGATTGCGTTCGGAGCTCAGTATCGCGAAAGACAAGCGCATTCCAGAGCTCCTGCAATGAATTTCCCGGGTATTCCAAACGCAATTCTGGGTTATGACGCAAACGGTGTGCCAGATGAATTCCATAAAGTGGATAATAATTTTGAATGCGCAAACTGTATCTTTAACTTCGATCACGAACGAGACACCAAAGGGGGTCTTCATCGAAGCGGCTCTGCCGTTCTGGGAAAACGTAGAGAGCCAGATAGCAGTACGTTATGAAGACTACGGGGGTAACATTGGTAGTGAAGTTTCGCCTAAAATAGCCTTGAGCTGGCGACCCTTCGAAACCATGCTAGTCAGAGGATCGTTCTCTGAATCATTCCGGGCGCCGAATATAGGCATCGTGGAACAGGGATTAGAAGCAGGTAGCGTTGTATTTAATGACCCTATCTCTAACCAGGCAGTAAGAGCCGGCTTGCTACCACCAACCCCAGAAAATGGTGAGGCTGAACATTCTTATACCTTAGGGGGCCCTGCGCCATATGTAGGAAACGAGTATGCAGATACCTACAGCGCAGGTTTTATCTGGACACCAGACGGCGCACTCGATGGACTTAGTGTACAAGCGGATTTCTGGAAATTTGATGTACGGGATCGGGTATTGCCTGAACCAGCCATCTCCGCTGTACAACCAGAGATCGAAAGATTCAAGAAAGTTGTAGGTGACCCTAATAACTACATTCTGAATGATTCAATCTCGTCAGACTCCCCTGTACTTGACATACCTTGTGATCCTAATGCACTAACAGCGCAGTATGGTGCCGATTCAGAAGAGCGACTGAACTGTGTTGTGAATCCCGCTCTATACACTGATACAACCCAAGGCGTTGGCATAAGCCGAGCATTCAGAAGCGAGTCTGCTGGTTTAATTACACTTACTCTCGCAGCAATTAATGCCGGCCAGATCGAAGCAGACGGTGTGGACGTTAAGCTTGGGTACTCGTGGGATAACGACTTGGCCGATTCCGAATCAGTACCGATTACACTCATGTGCGCCAATACAAGTTACTCGATGTACCAGGTCTAGAGCTAGGCCTTAACGATACCGGTGTATTCGATGCAGCAGGCACTTCAGGCAACAACTTACATGTTCGCTCGCTGCCAGATAATAAAGGGAATATTACTTTCTCATGGCAAAGAGACCGACATGGCTTGACAGTCATAAACCGTCACATGGTTCCTACAGAGACTTAGCGTATGATTTGACGTGGGAAACAGGAAACGATCTGGTTCGTTCTCTAGCTACAAAGAAAGTCGATAGTTATAAAACCTGGGATTTCAGTATCGTTACGCACACGACTGGGGTAACGGCGATCTAGGCAGCACGGTATTTACTGTCGGTATTCTGGACCTCTTCGATGAAGATCTACCTTATCGAGAAGTGGGCGGTCTAAACTACGATGCCACGGTATTTGATCCTCGCGGTCGGCGCATATACGGTCGACTGTTGTGGCAATTCTAAGCACTCTCTAGACAGGTGTTAAAGAAACGGCGATGGAAACATCGCCGTTTTTTTTTTCTGAAAAATTCCGGTTTTCACTACTAAGCAGGCAAGTATCAGCTTTTGCCCAATCGCGGTACCAATCTTTATTATTACTGTCGCTTCTTCTGCATCTCAAAATTAAACGACATGCTGATACGCTCAATATCCTTCATTTTTTTGAGCAACAGCATGTTCTAGCCAAGAAGGAAACATGAAAAGCTTCCCAGATTCCGGCGCCACTGAGGCATAAAAAGTATTTTTTGGGACGACTCCCATCAGCCGCGGGCGGCATCATCCAGCGTGCCATTCGGGGATCCTTGAACTGGATAGAAGGACTGCCTGGAGGTATATCTACGTAGAAAACACCACTTATTGGCAATATGGATGAAGGTGCTCGGCGTGAAAACTGTATTTAGTATTTATATTGCCCCAAAGTGAATTTATTACTGGTTATAATTCCAAGATCCCATGATGATGACGCCCATACTTTGCTGCGCATTGCTGGAGAAAATCACTAAAGGCGCCATTTCTTGCGATTTGTGCAAATCTTGGCGAGAAAAATAAGAAGTAAAGCCAGTAGAATACTCTTGCTCCGATTTATTCTGACCTTCAGAGTCCGAATTCCTTAATTTTAAATTGAAATCAACTAAGTTTTGCTTAATTGAGGCATAATCGGGAAACCAAGCCTCATAAATAAGTGTGGGGAAAAGAACTCGAAGCCCGTCTTTCTTTTGGTCATCTCCGGATTCATAATGATTTCTGTAATTCTAGTTAGTATAAGATTCTTAAATTATATCTTCTTAAAAAAAAAAACGCTGTAATGCTCTGCCAGAGATTATTTCTCTGCTAGCACCACAATCGCCCTTTGGGAAAAACCCATCATGATGATTGCTCTGTGAGCAAAAAAAGTATCATGGCCAAAATTTTTTTACTATCTTCTGGTAAAAAACACCTAAATAGTCTGTGTAAAAAAAAAAAAAAAATATCTTGATTGGAAAAAAGGTCATTCATTGAGCTATTTTTTTTAAAAATGGAAGATTTTAATCAATACTTAAGGCTGCTCCGCTATGCATAAAAAAAACCTTAAAAAAAATGCTTATCAGTAATGATATTACTGCTGCTCGCTTCATGCGCGGCCTCCCCAGAATTGCAGGCCAGAAGGGATGAGTATGATCGTACCATTCCAACTTGTAGCAGTAATACCGATTGCCAAGCTAAGTGGCAGGCAGCACGCTCATGGGGGGGGTCGCAAATTCAGACTTCGCAATTCGCTCCGAAAGTGAATCTCGCATCATGGCTACAAGCAATATTGTGTCTCAGGGCGGCTTGGGAGCAACTGTCGATCGAGCAAGTAATGAAAGCGGTTTTCCAAATTCTGGTGGATTTTTGAGTGCTTTAGTGCTTATGGTTTTCCCTAATATCTTAGATAGCATGCTGGACTTTAAAACCCCACAGTGAATGCTGCGGGTAACTGAAATCTTTCATAGAAGCTTAGCTTTTCGTTAGTATACGATACAGTACGAAAGGGTCTGGGTGAGATTTATTGAGTAGTTGTCCCCTTTTAGGACGACTATGGCCCTACCTCTAAATATCGTCCCCGCTGGGGCGATATTTTTTAGTATCTTCTGGGGATAAATATGAGAAAAAAAAACTAACCATTACAGCGTTTTCCCGTTATTGGCAATAGTTTTAAATTTTAATGTATCCTCCCAGGAAAAACCCAATCATCCGACGAAGTAACGGTATCAGATAGGCCTATCGAAGAAATCTCAAAAGTTGGCCAACGTTTTACTCTCCAGATTGCGCCTTCGTGTCCGTGAGACGGAGAATGAGATATACGCTTTCTTCAACGATAATAATAGCTCTGACCGGTTTTGACATTATTTGCACCAATCGCAGACCAACTGGCACATATATAATGAAGCGAGAGTGTGAGCCTAGATTCTTGAAAAAAACTGCGAGTGGAAAAAAAAACGAGATCAGATAATGGGAATTGGAGTTAGCTTTACTCAAAAGTGACTTGGTCGGGTTATCTGCGCAGGATTTTTTAAAAAACTAGAGAATGAAATGCTATTGCTAATCTCAACTAATCCGGAATTCGCTGAAAAAAAAGGCTGAGCT
>BPDI01000041.1 GCA_019654215.1 Gammaproteobacteria bacterium
CTTATTCGCGATATTTTTAAAACAACCGGAGAGAAAGTCAAATTAGTAGGTGGTTAATTGAGGGTCCATTTTATCCCACTTAAAGGCGTCACCTTAAAGCAAAGCTGATCTAGCAACCCCTTAATTCCTCTAAATGAGATTCCCGGCTAGTCTCCTAACTCATTTTTACATGGAATTCAGTAAGTGCTGCCGTGAGATCAGTTAACTCAGGATGTACAACGATTTAACCGATTCCTTATCTAGATTAACTTAAAAAAATAGCCAGCTCTTTAATGTTCCCTTGCCTAACCTCTGGTCTTAGGCTTCAGTATTCAGGTCAGCTACCAATTTTGGGTTTTTGTTTGTGCGACCCCTTCTTCTTCTGTGTTTAGCTGCATCATTGCGCAGATTTTCGAGCCGCTTCAAATAAACCTCATCGACTCGCCAGTTATATATTCTCCATTAAAAACCGAGCATTCATACTGCTCGATATCGGGATTTCCTTCCGCGGCTGATGCAATCAGGTCATCCAGGTCCTGGTATATCAACCAATCTGCCCCAATCAGCTTTTCTACTTCATCATCCGTCTTGCCAGCCGCTATGAGCTCAGAAGCGGCAGGCATATCTATGCCATAGACGTTTGGAAACCGAATTGCTGGCGCAGCTGATGCAAAATAAACCTTTTTCGCCCCGGCATCCCGCGCCATTTGGATGATTTGCTTGCAGGTTGTACCGCGAACGATCGAGTCGTCTACTAGTAATACATTTTTGCCCTTAAATTCCAGCTCGATGGCATTGAGCTTCTGGCGAACTGATTTTTTCGCATGCTTTGCCCGGGCATAATAAAAGTGCGACCGATATAGCGATTCTTAACAAAACCTTCGCGGAATTTAATTCCCAATCGATTGGCTAATTCCAGCGCTGAAGCCCGGGCTGGTATCTGGAATAGGAATTACTACATCGATATCGTGATCGGGCCGTAATTTATTCAACTTATCAGCAAGTTTCTCACCCATGCGTAAGCGTGCCTTGTATACCGAAATACTATCCATCAACGAATCAGGGCGAGCAAAATAAACATGCTCAAAAATACATGGGGTATGTACACCTGGTTCGCTGCAGAGTTTAGTAAAAAGGTTATTCTTTACATCAATATAAACAGCCTCCCCAGGTGCTACATCTCTTTCTATAGTAAAACCTTGCGAGTCCAGCGCTACACTTTCAGAAGCTATCATGTATTCCTTGCCCCGTTCGGTTTCTCTGCTCCCGAAAACTAAAGGGCGAATTCCATGCCTATCCCTAAAGCCCAGTATCCCGTAACCGGTAATCATTACAATTGCGGCAAAACCACCATGACAGCGCTCATAAACCGAGATAAGGCAGAGAAAATGCCTTCTGGTGTTGGTTCTATTTTTCCCTGTTGTTGCAACTCGTGCGCTAAAACATTCAGTAAAACTTCAGAGTCCGAATCAGTATTAATGTGACGTAAATCTTCTTTAAACAGATCTCGACTCAATTCTGCGGTATTGGTGAGATTGCCGTTATGGGCTAAAGCTAATCCATATGGAGAATTTACATAGAATGGTTGCGCCAAAGCTGGACTGGAGCTACCAGAAGTCGGATAACGTACATGACCAATTCCCATCTGACCAATAAGACGACTCATATGACGCGTTCTAAATACGTCTTTTATAAGGCCATTGTCTTTACGTAGATTTAACTTGCCATTGTCGCTGGTCATTATACCTGCAGCATCCTGACCACGATGTTGTAACACCGTTAAAGTGTCATATAGACAAACACCTACATCATTGCTTGTAACTACCCCAACCAATCCACACATAGATTGCTCCGCTGTCTCCCTTAGCTGCCTGCTTCGCTACTGCGGCAAATTAACAGCATTCATGTCCGCGATAAAGATCCGAGACCATTCGGTCATAGCCATTCCATAAGGAATCAGAGTCGATTGTTGCCATGGCTCTGTCTCTGACAGAAATAGATTGGAAATGAACAGGATCACCATGACAATTAACGCTCCCCGCGCTATACCAAACATACCTCCCAAAACTCTATCAGCTAGTTTTAATGTTGTACTTATCAGCAACTTCGATAGCTGGTGATTGAGCAACCTCCCAGCACCATGATAGCTATAAAAATAATGACAAATGCCGTCGCATACCTGACGGCGCTATTATCAATTACATTAACGAATAATCCAGATAATCCTTCACTGTACACTCTGGCTACAGCAAAGCTGCAATCCAGGTCAATAATGATAAAACTTCCTTAATCAATCCTGTCCAAAGCCCAAAAACACAGGACAGAACAATTACTACCAAAATAGCTGTATCAAATTCATTCATTCCGAGTTAGCTATCCCTGTTTACAGCTTCTCAATTTCGAAGCGTACTATGTCACCTGCGAGGCGAAACTCTTCTTGTAGTTCTTCTTTATATTGATCCACCAAATCACGATTCAACCAGGGGCCGACGAACACACTAGTTAATTTTCCCTGGGTGTTATCAATATTTCGCATGTAAGCCTTATAACCTGCTCCTCGTAAACGCTCCATTAAATTATTAGCATTTTCTTCTTGTGCAAAGGAACCGAGACGAACACTCCAACCCTCAGGAAGCCCAGCCGCGGATAATTGTGGGATATCTTGCGTAAAGACAGGTTCGGCAATAGTAAGCTGCTCTTCATCTTCGCCAGCTTCATCTGCTATGGATTCTGCTTCAGAATCTTCAATTTCTTCGGGTAGGGAATCGGCAAGAATGACCGGTCTGACCTGAGTTGGTTCAGGCAAAACAGGAATAATCGGCTCAGTAGGGACGCGGCTGAATAATTGAGTCTGATAACTACCCTGCCCATCGAAAACAATAGGTAAAAAAATTAATGCCAGAGCAAGTAGGACGGCAGTGCCTACTATGCGCCGCTTAGTGCCTTGGTTCAATCTGGAGAGTCCCGACTAAACTAACATTAATACGCTTTATGTTGGATCGCTGCTGCAATCGCTATCCTACTGTTTTACTCAATTCTCGAACTGCTGCAACCGTATAAAACGAACCAACTACAATAACTAGGGATTCCTTTCCGGGATGCGCCGCCTCAAATTCAGCACTTGCTTTGCAAGCTTGATCATAAGCGGCAACCACTGAATCCTGCTTGACTAAAAAACCCTTGATCTTGTCGTTCTGTTCTAGCCAGCCCGCTACCTCTTCTACTGGCATACACCGAGGTTCTTCGACCTGCGCAATATACCAGAAGTCCACTGTGGATTCTAAGGCTGCGGCCATTCCTTCTATATCTTTATCTGCCATCACAGCCATCACTGCAGATATTTTTTGAAGGGCCGGATTTTTCGCCTTTTTTCGCTTCAAATTTATTGCTAAGAGCTCCATGGCAGCAGGGTTATGAGCCACATCCAGCAGCACAGAAATGTTTGTTTCGACATCATTGCGCAGCTCTTGCCGACCAGGATTACTGAGCTTGCCTAAAGCATGTTTAATCTTCTCATCAGGCAACTCCAGACCCAATAAGAAAAGCGCTTGCAGAGCGAGTCCAATATTAGCAACGTAGATATTAGTTAAAGGTAATTCAGATAAGCTAGTCTGAATGCCATTACGTTCACCATGCCAATGAAAACTAGAGCTCGCTTTAGAAATCTCCCAACTTATTTGCTGACCTGCTATATACAGCGGTACATTTAAATCGTGAGCCCGATTCAAGATACTTTCCAATGGATATTCATCACCATAAACTAGAGGAACATCCTTACGTAGAATTCCCGCTTTTTCTGCACCGATTAATTCAAGGCTATCACCTAGCCAATCCTGGTGATCCATTCCGATGGAAGAAATAATGGTGACATCTCCATCGACAATATTCACCGCATCGAGGCGCCCGCCTAAGCCTATTTCCAGTAATACCACATCGATATCGCTATTAAAAAATATCCATAACGCCGCCAGGGTCGAAAACTCAAAATAACTTAGGACACTCCTTCTCTGCATAATTCAACTTTTTCGAAGGCGGCACACAAAGTTTCTGCGTTTACTTCACTGCCATTTAACTTAATTCGCTCTGCGTAACGATGAATATGAGGTGAGGTATAGCTCGCGGTTTTATAATCTGCCGCCAAAAGAATCTCTTCCATTGAAATGACACATGACCCCTTTCCATTGGTGCCTGCAACTACTACAACCTGAGGCGCAAGTTTTTCTATACCCAAATTATTGGCGACCAGTCTGATTCGATCCAGCCCTAATTCAATATCGCGGGGATGAACAGAAGAAATGTAACGCAGCCAGTAGTCCAGATCCTGGACTTCGGCAAGGTTATGGGGCATTAAGATCCTGTGGCTTTGTAGTAAAGAAGTTTACCAAGAATTGAGGCAATCTTATCTCTAAGATCGCTGCGATGAACAATCATATCGATTGCCCCGTGTTCTAATAAGAATTCACTGCGCTGAAAACCTTCCGGTAATTTTACCCGAACAGTTTGGCGAATTACGTCGGGCCAGTAAATCCTACCAAGGCATTTGGTTCGGCAATATTTATATCACCTAACATTGCCAGACTGGCAGAAACACCACCTATACTGGGTCTACCAACACGGAAATATAAGGTAACCCCTGTTGCTTAAGCTTTTCTAATGCAGCTGAAGTTTTTGCCATCTGCATGAGGGAAACTAAAGCTTCCTGCATACGGGCTCCACCACTGGTTGAGAAGCAAATAAGTGGTAAGTTTTCGGCAATGCACGTGTTAACGCCTGAGTGAATTTTTCACCAACAACTGCACCCATTGAGCCACCTATAAAGCCAAATTCGAACACGGGACTACAACACGAATTCCTTTCACTTGCCCTTTCACCACCACCAAAGCGTCTTTCTCTCCGGTTCCCTTTTTTTGCAGCCGAGAGCCTGTCTTTGTAACGCTTCAGATCTTTAAACTTGAGAATATCCACGGGCTCAAGTTCCGCATTTAATTCCAATTGGTTACCTGGGTCGAGGAAAAGTTCTATGCGGCGTCGGGCGGTGATCCGCAAATGGTGCTCGCACTTAGGGCAAACATCAGCATTTTCCTCTAGAGACTTTTTATACAGCACAGCCTCACAGCGAGGGCACTTATTCCAGACGCCTTCAGGAACGGAAGCTCGCTTCTTGTTATTACCTTCATCCTTCGCAATTAAAGGCAAAATTTTATCAATCCAACTCACATATACTCCCGATTAATTTCAAATATTTAAACTATTTTATTGATTTCTTTTCGAGCTTCTTTGATGATCGCAATAGTAAAGCTGATCTGCTCTTCTGAAATACCCTCACTAGCCGCTAACTTGGCAATTTTAGCCACTAGTGCACTTCCAATTACCACTCCATCTGAGAGTTCCGCCATAGCCCGCGCACTTGTACCATCTTTTATACCAAAGCCAATAACAATTGGTAAATCGGTCAATTTTCGCAATGCCTCAATATTTTTGCGCACCGACTCGTAATCCGTGAGAGCCGCTCCGGTTACTCCTTTTAGGGATATGTAATAAAGATAACCGCTGGAATACTCGGCAATAAAGGCTGCACGATCTGCATTAGTAGTAGGTGACACCAGATAAATTGTGTCGATTCCGGCCGCCTGTAGCTGTCCATGTAACTCTGTCGACTCTGCTGGCGGCATATCTACCACCAGGACTCCATCCACTCCTGCTTTAGTGGCATTTTGTATGAAAATCTCATAACCCATAATTTCAATGGGGTTGAGATAGCCCATTAAGACTATTGGTGTAGCCTGATCAATTTGGCGAAATTCTCGCACTACCTCAAGGCTGTCGACTAGAGTTGTACCTCTGGCCAGTGATCGTTCTACGCCACGCTGAATAATCGGACCGTCAGAAGCAGGATCACTGAAAGGAATACCAAGCTCGATAACATCCGCACCATTTGCAACCAGAGCATGCATTAGTTTGACGGTTTCTAGGAGGCCGGGATCTCCCGCTACAAGATAAGGAATAAGTAACTTATTACCTTCTTGACGGGCTTTTTCAGTAACAGCGGCAATACGACTCATAACGTGACTACAGCTCAATCCCCTCTACCGTCGCTATGGTTTCAATGTCTTTATCACCGCGTCCGGACAGGTTAATGATTATACGATGAGAAACATCCATATCTGCAGCTAATTGCATCCCATAAGCAATAGCATGGCTGCTTTCTAATGCGGGAATAATTCCTTCCAAAAGTGTGAGCTTATGAAATGCATCTAATGCTTCCGAATCGGTAGCAGCAACATATTTGACTCGATTAATATCTTTTAACCAGGCGTGTTCCGGACCCACACCGGGATAATCTAAACCAGCTGAGATTGAATGAGTTTCCATAATCTGGCCGGTATCATCGGTCATTAGGTAAGTGCGATTACCATGAAGTACACCGGGTATACCCGCGTTTAAAGGTGCTGCGTGTTCATTGGTATCGAGGCCATGTCCTGCGGCTTCTACACCATACATAGATACACACTCATCTTTAAGAAATGGATAAAACAATCCGATGGCATTTGATCCGCCACCAACACAGGCAACTAATGCATCTGGTAAGCGCCCTATCTGCTCAAGTGACTGCTCTCGAGCTTCTCTTCCAATAACACATTGGAAGTCCCGCACCAATTTTGGATAAGGGTGAGGGCCGGCTACAGTTCCGATTATGTAATAAGTGTTGTCGACATTAGTGGCCCAATCACGCAAAGCTTCGTTCATCGCATCTTTTAATGTGCGTGAACCAGAATCGACAGACACAACATTAGCACCAAGTAATTTCATTCGATATACATTTGGAGCCTGCCTGACAATATCTTCTGCTCCCATGTATACGTGACATTCAAGCCCTAAGCGGGCAGCTACCGTCGCGCTAGCAACACCGTGTTGACCCGCGCCAGTTTCTGCAATGATCCTAGTTTTGTCCATATGTTTGGCCAGCAATGCCTGGCCGATTGTATTGTTAACTTTGTGTGCGCCAGTATGATTAAGATCTTCGCGCTTTAGATAAATCTGCGCACCACCGCAGTGAGTGGTAAGTCTTTCTGCAAAATAAAGAGGAGATGGTCTGCCAACATAATATTTCAGTTCTTTATCAAACTGGCGCCAGAATTCTTCGTTGCCTGATAGCTCTTTGTAAACCTCTTCTAATTTCGCCACTGCTGCAATTAGAGTTTCGCCCACAAATATTCCACCATAAGGTCCGAAATGTCCTGAGTCATCAGGACCATCAAATGCCATTGCTTTAACTTCAGACACTTCTAGCTCCTTCAATAAAGGCACTAACTTTGTTTAAATCTTTTATGCCGTGGTCTTGTTCCACACCACTGCTCACATCAACCCCAAAGGGATGTATTTGTTCTATCGCGGTTTTTACGTTATCTGGATTCAAACCACCGGCTAAGACAATATTCTTTCCAGTCTCTGATTGAATTTTTCTGCCAATTTCCCAATCGAATACATTACCTGTCCCGCCTAGCTTCTGTTCACTATAACTATCTAATAAAATCATTTGCGCTGAATCATAACTAGCAAAATTTTGTTCTCGATAGTTATCTGCACTAACTCGGAATGCTTTCATATATGGAAATCCGAATGACTCGCAGTATTGTGCCGATTCAGAACCATGAAACTGCAGCAAATCGATTCGGTTGGTTTCGAGCACTGCATTCACTTCTTCTGCTTTAGCATCTACAAACAAGCCTACTACTTGAGCATTTCCTACAATACCGTCCGTAATTTCTTCGACTTTGTCTTTGGTAACAGCCCGGGGGCTGGCCACATAAAATACAAGCCCTATGGCATCTGCGCCAGAACCAACAGCAGCTATGGCATCGCTATTCTGAGTGATGCCGCAAATTTTAATCCAGAGTTTAGACAAGGCAGATCAGCTTCGTCGTGTTTGCGGAGTACTTGGTAACAGTGCGTATGTTATCAAATTTGACCGCAACAACCTATGCTTGCACCATGAATTAAGCACACAGAAATAAGGGTTGCATGCGGGTTGCTGGAAGGGCGAATTCTGCTGGATAGTCGATTCCGACCAAATACAGGCCGTCTGGTGAAGCAGTTACTCCTGCCAAGGTTCTATCCTTTGCTGCCAATAGGTCGCTAATCCAGTCACTGTCCTGTTCTTCTCGCCCTATTTCCAGCAAAGCACCAGCTATGTTTCTCACCATGTGCTGAAGAAACGCGTTAGCCTTGATGTCCAAAATGAGAAATGCTCCCTGCATGAATACTCGAGCGTGCTCAACGAATCGGTTAGGACTCTTAGACTGGCAACCTGCCGCCTGGAAACTGGAAAAGTCCTGCTCTCCTAATAAAGCCTGAGCAGCTTGATTCATAACTTCATAATTTAATTCATCGCGACTATGAGTCACTTTATTATGTAAGACTGTAGAACCAACCTGACTGCAGTAAATAATGTAGAAATACTGTCGCGCTGTAGCTGAAAAGCGAGCATGAAATTCAGCATCAACTGTTTGTGACCAACGCACTCTAATGGTTTCTGGTAGCAAACTGTTTACTCCCATGGTCCAGGCTTTACTACTGCGATCAACAGGTGAGTCAAAATGAATAACTTGACAAGTCGCATGTACCCCAGCATCGGTTCGGCCAGCACAGGTAGCTGTGATCTCTGTGTCTGCGACCTGACTTAATGCTCGCTCTAGGGATGACTGAATATTTTGGCAGTTCCGGTGAGGCTTGTCGCTGCCAACCGGAATAGGCGGCACCATCATATTCGATAGCTAACGCTATACGCTGCCACGTTTCAATAGAATGAGAATCTGTTGCTGACATCCGGCAAGAAGCCAAATTATTAGGAGAGTTTGTCAAGCGAAGCTATTAGCTCTTCAGCTTCTTTAACTTGTTCGTCAGCACCTTCTTTGATTACTTCTTGAAGAATTTCTTTGGCGCCTTCTATGTCACCCATCTTCTGGTAGGCATAAGCTAATTCCAATTTGGTTGCAGTCTCATCATCGTCAGACAGAAGATCTGCTTCTTCAACTTCAACGACTGATTCTATTTCTACTTCATCATCATCGGATAGAAAACCAAGATCATCTGGATTATCTTCATCTTGTATGTCTTCATCAATTTCTACTTTAGCTTCCGCTCTTTTATTGTCGTCATGAATAAATTCGTCTATTTGTGTGTCAGGATCCCCATCGGCGGCTTCTTCGCCCCCATTCTCCGCATCACTTGGAAATTCTTTTTCTGCCAACTCATCCAGATCTTCATCGTCAGGACCAGTTGCTTTATTGCGGCGTAGCAGAATCGCAACCAGCAGCAAGATGACTAAGGTTAGGCCGAGAATCATCGTGAGGGTTTGCCGGTGAGAATGCGCTTTAAAATTTATTCATTAAACCATTACCGGAAGTTGGTTGCGGGTCTACAGTAACTTCGACTTCAATGGCGGCTACGCAGCTGGGCGGCTTCGGCGGCTTCGGCGGCTTCGGCTTGTGCCGCAGCCTCAGCTAACTGATCCTGCAACTGTGCTAATTGCAGATCCTGTAGGCGGATGATTTCCTGTGCCGCATCGATTTGCGATTCAAGATCGGCTAACCGAGAATCAAGCTCTGCACGCTCAATGCTCGCTCTATCTGCCTCTTCCTGGCGCAACGCTAACTGATTTTCCAGTTGTGCTATGCGTCGATCTAGTTCTGCGCTTTCTTGTTCATCGATACCGCCAGCTCACTGCCTAAATCGCCTGCACTAGGCGCTTCAGTAACAACGCTCAATTGACCCTGTGGCTGGTCATCTTCCTCTAGTTCCTCTTGAGCTGAAGGGACAAATGGTTGCACATCAGTAATCTGTTGATTCTGAAGATTAACCTCATCTATCGCCTCACGGGCATTAATAGCCTGAACTTCACCAAGTGCAGGAATGCGCAATACCTGACCCTGCGCATCTGATTGATATTGCCGTCGATAAATGCATTTGGATTTAACTCCTGGATCGCCAGCATAGTTTGCTGAATAGAAACAGAGGTATTAGGTCTCACTCTTTCGGCAATATCAGACAGGGTGTCTGCATCAGATGTAGTAATTGTTTCTGGTTCTACCGGTTCAAGTTCCAGTACTGGTTCAGGCTCCTCCGATGCGAGCTCTAGAGTTTGATTAATGGAAGATTGCGCAGGCTGCGCATCCACTGGGGGCTGCAATATCGGACTTATAGGAGCACGAACCTCTTCCACCTGGTCGTCCTGGAATACTGGCGAATCCAAAAAAAACCGTGTGAACACTTAGCGATCCGCCGTTAGGCCAACGTGTTTCCAAAACGAAAGTTAAATTAGGTTCACTAACAATCTGATCCGATGTCAGGTTTACAAAATTTGCCTTGGGTTGTTGACTCCACTGAAAAACGGATATTTGTCAGGAAAGGAACCCGCTCGATATTAAAGCGTTCAAAATCATCCGCAGATGCCATCTGAACTGTTATATCCTGCCACCGTGTACCACCCAGCTGTAAAATTTCTATTCGCGCCCTAAGCGTTTGATTCGAATTGGATTCTACACTAATGGTACCGAGTTCCTGAGCTAAGACCTGTGTCACCAAGCTACAGAGCAGCATGGTTAAAATGAAGGCGGATTTACGTAGCATCTTCCCTTTTCTCTTAAACGGAAAATTCAAAATCCTCAACCTTCCGCGTTTGGCTCTACAGCTAGATTTCGATGGTTAGTGAGTACTAAAAAAAACTTTTGGGAAAATTAATTAATTTTGTTTCTTCACTAGAGCTTGTAAGTATTCTTTATAGGTAGCTATTTATCAACTTTTCAGCGATTTGTACCGAATTAAAGGGCCGCCCCTTTTCGCACGTTGTCAGCCACCACCCAAAGATTTACGCCATTGGGAAAAGAGATATCCTGTCGGATTCTTCCTACGAAGACTGAGTCCTGGCCTGCAGATTCGCTAACCGCTGTTGGATAACCGCCGTCCTGACTTTTCATCAATAACCGTTACACCCTCCGCTTCGCTCAATAAATCTTTTACTTCGTGCTCACTGATTGGTTTATGCGTCTCAATCTGCACCGATTCGGAATGGCCATAAAAAAACTGGTATCCGAACACAAGTAGCAGAAACCTGGATGCTGTTATCATTAAAGATCTTGCGTGTTTCCCAGTTCATCTTCATTTCTTCTTTGGTGTAACCGTTTTCCTGGAAATCGTCGATATGAGGTAGTGCATTGAATGCTATCTGCTTAGGATAGACATCAGTCTCTACTTGTCGGCCATTCAGTAACTCCGCTGTTTGCTTAGCAAGCTCCTCAATGCCGGCCTTGCCAGTGCCTGAAACCGCCTGATAAGTAGACACACTAATCGCTTAATGCCCACAGCATCGTAGATAGGCTTAAGTGCAAAAACCATCTGGATAGTGGAACAATTCGGGTTTGCGATGATGTTACGGTTGCCATACTCCGCAATTTTATGAGAATTAACCTCCGGCACTACCAGCGGAATATCATCTTCATAGCGAAAATTGGAGGTGTTATCGATTACTATACAACCCGCATCGCCTGCTTTTGGGGCATATTCTGCGGAAATGCTGCCACCAGCAGAAAAAAAGTCCAATCTGCGCCTTTGAAAAGTCGAATTCAGCTAAGTTTCCTACCGTTACTGGCTTGTTTTTATACATTACAGTCGTCCCAGCAGAGCGTTCGCTTGCTAGGGGATAAAGTTCATTAACAGGAAAATCTCGCTCGGCTAGAATCTCCAGCATGATTTCGCCAACTGCGCCCGTTGCGCCGACTACGGCAACATTGATATTACTCATGGTTTTTTATGACCGTTGAAAATTTTGTTTAAGGTCTAACTTATTGAAAATAGGTAATTTACGTCATTTTAGGAGGATTGAAATACCAAGGAGACTGCTCGCGCCATTTACTCTCAAAATCGTGAATATCACCCGCATCCTCCAAGGTTAGCCCGATGTCGTCTAGTCCATTAATCAAGCAATTTTTTCTAAACTCGTCTACTGAAAATTCTAGTACAGACCCATTGGGTCTAATGATCGTTTGTCCGTTTAAATCGATTTCTAGCTCATAACCATCGGTGTCTTCCACCTCTCGAAACAACTGATCTACGGTCTCCCTGTTAAGGACAATTGGAAGTAAACCGTTTTTAAAGCAATTGTTAAAAAAGATATCGGCATAACTCGGGGCGATAATTGCACGGAAACCATAGTCCTCCAACGCCCAGGGTGCATGTTCTCGAGACGAACCGCAGCCGAAATTGTCCCTAGTCAGTAAAATACTGCACCCTTTATAACGGGGTTGATTCAGGACAAAATCTGGATTTACTGGGCGTTGGGAGTTGTCGCTATCCGGCTCTCCTTTGTCTAGATATCGATGCTCGTCAAATAGATTGACACCAAAACCTGATCTCTTGATGGATTTGAGAAATTGCTTAGGAATTATGAAGTCTGTGTCCACGTTGGCTCGATCCAGCGGAAGCACTAAGCCTTTCTCAACAATAAACCTTTTCATATATAACTCTTACCTTATTGAAATAGCTAATTATTTAGCTCTCTTATATCTACGAAATGGCCGTGAATTGCCGCAGCAGCAGCCATAACGGGGCTTACTAAATGGGTACGGCCACCGAAGCCCTGGCGTCCTTCGAAGTTTCTATTTGAAGTAGAGGCACAGTGTTTACCCTCCCCCAGCTGGTCTGCATTCATGGCCAGACACATGGAGCAGCCTGGTTCTCGCCATTCCATACCTGCTTTTATAAAAATTTCGTGCAGCCCCTCTGCTTCTGCTTGCTGTTTAACCAATCCCGAGCCAGGTACAACCATAGCTAGCTCTACGCTGTCAGCGACCTTTTTGCCTGCAACTACTTGCGCAGCTTCTCGGAGATCTTCAATCCTGGAATTAGTGCAGGACCCGATAAATACGCAGTCTAGCTGGATATCTTGAATGGGAGTACCACCTCTTAAGCCCATATAATGCAGCGCCTGTTCGATGTTGACACGCTTAGTTTCGTCTGATTCAGTCATCGGATCAGGAATGGAGCCACTCACAGGAGCTACCATCTCAGGCGAGGTGCCCCAGGTCACTTGGGGTTCTATTACCTCAGCGCTAAGCTCTACTACTCGATCGAATCGGGCATCGGGATCGGAAGCTAGGCACTTCCATGCTTCTGCGGCTTTATCCCACAATTCGCCGTGAGGTGCGAAAGGTCGACCTTGGATGTATTCCAAAGTCTTCTCATCAACAGCGATTAATCCTGCTCTCGCCCCTGCTTCGATAGCCATATTACAGACTGTCATCCGTCCCTCAATAGAAAGGGATCGAATTGCTTTTCCCGCAAATTCAATGGTATATCCAGTGCCACCGGCAGTACCAATCTCTCCAATTATCGCCAAAACAACGTCCTTTGCGGTAACCCCAAGATTCAGCGCTCCATTTACACGAACCAGCATATTCTTCATCTTCTTTTGCATCAGACACTGAGTAGCTAGAACGTGCTCAACCTCTGAAGTGCCTATGCCATGCGCTAGAGCCCCGAGGGCCCCGTGGGTAGAAGTATGGGAGTCTCCGCAAACGATGGTCATCCCAGGTAAAGTAGCTCCTTGTTCCGGACCGACCACGTGAACAATACCTTGTCGCAAGTCATTCATTTCAAGCTCTAATATATTGAATTCTTTGCAGTTTTCATTTAGAGTTTTTACCTGAATTTTAGACACAGGGTCCTTGATTCCAGCCAAACCCTGTCTTCTTTCATCACTGGTCGTAGGAATATTATGATCAGGCACCGCCAGGTTAGCCCCGGTACGCCAAGGTGTCCTCCCTGCGAGTCGGAGTCCCTCAAAAGCCTGAGGGGAAGTCACCTCATGTATAAGATGTCGATCGATGTAGATCAAAGCAGTGCCATCTGCTCTCTGCTTGACCAGATGAGTATCCCAAATTTTGTCGTATAGCGTCTTACCACTCATGCTTATAACCAATCTAATAATTACTTTTAACTAAGATCTATAACCCACTGATATTTAGCGGTAAATGAAAATTTCTTTAAAGCTAAGCTTTTTTAGCGCTAGATTTGCGGGTTTCCCCGATCTGACCCCGATCCCTGAGTAGGTGATCCATGAGAACCAATGCCAGCATGGCTTCCGCAATTGGAGTTGCGCGAATGCCCACACAAGGATCGTGGCGACCGGTGGTGACCACTTCATCCGCTTCGCCGCGTATATTAATCGATTTGCCCGGTATTCGGATACTGGAAGTAGGCTTTAAAGCAATGCTTGCGACAATATCCTGTCCACTGGAAATTCCACCTAATACCCCGCCGGCGTTATTACCTAGAAACCCTTCTGGGGTAATTTCATCCGGTGTTCGCTTCCTCTTTGTTCTACCGAATCGAACCCAGCTCCAATTTCCACTCCTTTAACAGCGTTGATGCTCATTAGGGCTTTGGCAATATCGGCGTCCAGCCGATCGAAGATAGGCTCCCCCAGGCCGGCAGGTACTTTTGAAGCCAGAACACAAATACGGCACCAATTGAATTACCTTCCTTTGTCAGAGCAGCCATGAACTCTTCCATTGCCTGAACTTTACTCGCGTCCGGACAGAAGAAGGGATTTTGATCGATTTCTGCGAAATCCACGCTTTCAATATTGATTGGGCCCAGCTGACTCAGATAACCCTGAATAGAAATTCCGTATTGCTCTAGCATATATTTTTTGCTATTGCTCCAGCAGCTACTCGCATCGCTGTCTCTCTAGCAAAAGCGCGGCCCCACCGCGGTAGTCTCTAAAGCCGTATTTTTCCCAAAAAGTATAGTCAGCATGTGCCGGGCGGAACTGGTCCTTAATTTAGTGTAATCTTTTGGTCGTTGATCGGTATTCTCAATTAACAAACCAATGGGTGTTCCTGTAGTTTTTCCTTCGAAACACCAGAGAGAATTTTTACTGCATCGTCTTCACGACGTTGAGTAGTAAACCGGATTGCCCGGGCTTTCGCCGATCAAGATCCCGCTGCATATCTACTTCACTTAACTTCAGACCTGGCGGGCACCCGTCAACAACGCAACCCAAAGCCGGACCATGACTTTCACCAAAGCTGGTTACAGTAAACAATTTTCCGAATGTATTACCTGACATGGGCACGACCGCTAGGATTTAGCAGACTAGTTGTAAAAATGAAGCGAGGGATTCGCCGATAAAAAGTGGCGCATTGTACACTAATTAAACTCCTCACTGAACTGTTGGAGTGTCGTTGAGACAAAGCTAAAACTCCTGAACCTCCTGATCAAAGTCCAACCAGAGAAAAGGAACAGATTCGAATCGCTGTGCTAATAATTTTGCTGAGTCCCTACTTCCATGATAAGCATTCCTTCATCTGCAAGTAATTTGCTGCCTCTTTTAAGATTCTCACCGCAACGCCAACCCCTCTTCTTCGCAAACTAATCCGATTACGGGGTCTTGTTTAAATTCATCCGGTAGGGATTTGTATTCTTGCGCTGACACATAAGGAGGATTACACAGGATTAAATCGTAGTTGCTGAGATCGCAGAAAACAGATCTGATTGAATGACCTTTACTCTCGATTCCACATCATGGAGATTAAAATTGCTAAGTGCGAGATCCAAAGCATCGGGATCGAAATCCGCTAAATCAACCTGCGCAGACTCAAAATACTTTGCTGTGGGAATTCCATACAACCACCGCCACAACAGAGATCGAGAACACTATTAGGTTTATTCATTAACAGTGATTGGAAATTATTTTGGATCAATTCTGCTATTGGTGATCTTGGCACCAAGGCACGAGCATCGGAGAGGAATTTTATACCAGCAAACCAGGCTTCATTTAAAAGGTAAGCAACAGGAATGCGCTGACTGATTCTTATTTCAACTTTTTCATCAAGTTTAGAAAATTCATCGGAGGTCAGGATTCGATTAGCAACATCGATCTGATTTGATAATCAATACCCAGTACGCCATAGACTAAGTAGACAGCCTCATCAAAACTATTTTCAGTACCATGACCGTAATGTAGTTCTAACCTATCAAAACGATCAACTACTTTTTCAATGTATTTAGCTAAATCCAAGAGTTCGATTTGATTCATAGTTGGGAGAGAAAAGCCTTTACCATCAGTATTAGTTATCGTAGGGTAGCGTCCTCTTTTAAGTGCTTATGAGTGATTTATTTGTGCAAGAATCCTATCTAAAAAAATTGCAAGAGATTGGTGAAGACCCAGGTCGAGATGGCTTGAAAGATACTCCAAAGCGAGCGGCGAGGGCCATGCAGTTTCTTATGCAAGGCTATGGCATGGATATCGATGAAGTAATCAACAATGCTTTATTCGATCTGATACTGACGAGATGGTGATAGTTAAAAACATTGAGCTTTATTCAATGTGCGAGCATCACATGTTTCCATTTATCGGAAAGTGCCATATTGCATATCTTCCGAATAAAAAAGTCATAGGTCTCTCCAAAATCGCAAGAGTAGTTGAGGTATTCGCCGACGGCTTCAAATTCAGGAAAACCTTACAAATGAAATTGCCAACTGTATTTTAGAAAAAACCGGGGCTGCTGGAGCTGCAGTTATTATAGAAGCGCAACATATGTGTATGATGATGCGAGGAGTAGAAAAGCAGAATTCGGTGATGACCACTTCTTGTATGCTGGGAGCATTTAGAAATAGTGCAAGCACGAGGAACGAATTCTTGTCGCTAATCAGCTAAATAATCACTGCAAGACCAGTTCGACACGATCCCACAAACGCTCACATTCAGCTTGGAGCTAACGGCCCGACTCCTTTCGCAATTATCCTATTACCGTCTATGCCTCTTCCGATCAGCAACTGTCTTAATACATTCGATCGTTGTTGAGATCGTTGTATTAACGCATCTAATCTTCATCACCACTTAAATGTACGACGAGGTAGACTCGCAACGAAGGGTCTGCTTGCAATAAATTGACGGTAGAAGTCAGATCAGAATTATCCGTTAATCCTAAATCATCTTCAAAGCTTATTCCCGGAATAACGATTGAGCTCTGAGATTCCAATGTCGAGATTAAGTCCGTGGTATCAACAATATCAATACGAGTTTCGGTACCCCCTATTTCAACTATTTCGAAATAAGCATAAAGGCGCCTATTGCCTCGAGTGATTATATAGAGGGCCATGTGCGGACTTAACTCTGCTTCCGGGCCGGCTCGAAACGCTAAGTAGAATTGATTTCTTTCTGGCCCGTAAAGAACTCGATTTCGGAAAACATCATTCGCCCAATAATTACTGCTACCACATTCTCTTCCTACACAGGTGAATAATTCCGTATAACTTTGCCTTTGAACCCGTTCCGGAAATAGTCTACACATCCTGGCCCTGAATTCGTTTGATACTTCGTAAATGATTTTGTGACATCCCCCCTTATCCGTTCGGAAGCTTCAGACGAAACTAAACCGCGGGTACGTTGTAAACTGCTCAATACTAAGCGGTAATTAACATCTTCAACAAACTCGATATCCGTGATTTCTGAATCTGGAAATCTGCAAAAAGAGGATGGTCTCGAAAGCTATTAGGTTGTGCAATCAAACTCGGGGATATTAATAGAAATAACAAGCCCCTAAAACTAATTTAGTATCGGTTATCCCAGAATGTTTTTTTAAAACATACATGGTGCTGAATCAAGTTTTAAAGTTCTAAAATGTATTTTAAATGTCCGGGCCAGGGGGCAACGATATCCATCATCAACGGAGCCGTTGCTGGGCCAATCTGGCATTACTTTCTATAGTCCCATCCACAAAAAGGAAACTAAATCAGATAGCACTGGATTATGACTAACGAGAAAACATTTTTTCCTGGTTTTCTTCCAAAGATTAAGAACATCATACGGGTCCGCATAGGGAAAAATCAAGGCTGTTTCTTCGAATTAAAAGTCTGGAAAGTAAGCAAATGTCGATAGCAGTTTTTTCGCTCGCTGAATGGACTGACAAACCTTTTTCAATTAACGGAGACTGCAAATAAACTTTTTGACCACAGATTGATTCTGCGCTAGCCTTCAGAAGCAAGTTCGCCTCTTGATCTGTACTCGCTCTTGATCAGCGATCCCATGTCGTACCAGATAAACTAACATAAAGCTCTTAGTTTTATGCGATCATTAAGGGTCTGATTTCCCCCCGTCCATTTGAATCATTCTCAGCACGAGATCTCTTCCCAGCAGCTTTCTTTTTGGCAGTTTTTTTAGCCGGAGATTTATTTATATTTTTTTCTTCTTGCCATTCCAGAAGAAGAGCCGCCGAATCATCATCCCGTACTCTAGGGAAATCTGTAAAAGGAAACGGCTTATCTTCAATACCATATAACAAGAATTTAAAATTTGATAAATATACTTGCTAGGGGATTGCTAAAATCTTTAAGATTAGTTTTTTGGACCAGTCAATAGGGTAAATAGAACTTGAGCAATCAAAATTTATTAGAATAACGGTGCAATAATTAGATAGAGAAAAACTGCAAATCAATCATAAATACCAAACGAATCCATGAGTTAGGCTTACGCAATTGTCTACAATCTCATAAAATTTTTCTGACATGATTATTCCTCGGTACCATTTAAAATTTTCTCTGCTTTGCGGCAAATTCAACATCAAGCGCCTGCTCACTAGCATTAAGATGAAACTATGTTTTCTATCGATTCTTTTCCCAAATAATTTTATACAAGCCAGTAGCCAAGGGCATATAGACATCGAGCTCTTCTGCCTTTTCTTTCACCAATTTTACAGTATTAACACCTTCCGCTACCTGACCAACTTCTGTGGCAGCCTCTTCTATGGACTTGCCAGCTCCCAGAGCCTGCCCAATTCGGTAATTCGACTCAATGGTGTAGAACAAGTTACAACCAGGTCTCCAACTCCAGCAAGACCTAGAAAAGTCATTGGGTCCGCACCTATTTCACGTCCAAATCGCACCATTTTAGTGAGACTGCGGGTCACTAACATACTATTGGTGTTGTAACCCATACCAAGCTGAGCAGTTAATCCAGCAATAATGGCATAGATATTTTTTAAAGATCCCCCTAATTCAACCCCATACATATCATCGTTGGTATAGACTCGAAATGTTTCAGACCGAAGAATCTCCTTAACTATATCTCTGACCTCTTCACTGTTCTAGCTATTACCGTTCCGGTAAGGTGGTTTGCTAGCGATTTCTTTCGCCAGATTAGGTCCGTTTAAAACCCCTACTTTGGCATTGGGAGCTTCTTCGGACAAAATTTGGCTCATTAGTTTAAAGGTCCAGCTTCAATACCTTTTGTTGTACTAATTAGCATCGCTTCTTTAGATGCAAATTGTAAATTTGCTTAACGACTTCTCGAAAGGATGAGCTAGGGCCCGCAACAAAGATTACGCTAGCAGAGGCTACTGCTGTTTCCATATCTTTGGTAGCGACAACTTTTTCACTAAGTTCATAGCCAGGCAAGTACTGCGAGTTTTCATGCTTTTGATTAACTTCATCGACTAAATCGTCACTGCGCATCCAAAACAGGACATCGTGTCCATTTTTCGCAATTATGTTTGCGATAACAGTGCCGAAACTACCACCACCAATTACTGATATCTTGCTCAAGTGTCCTTTTCCCCAATCTTTTTAGTGCGGGCTCATGATAGTCTGATTGGATAGTAGAACCAAGCAATCTCCGGTATTAGCTGGATTTACGATTCGTTAAGAGCATGGTTATTCATCATATCTTCGTAGAGATTGGGATGAGATAAGAGTAAAAAATTAAGCCCTCGTCATAACCTGATTACTCGAAGAACTGTGATAAATTGCCTGAATGAAATCTTTCGACTGGCGACAACAGCATTATTACCAATAAAAATCTAATTACAGCAATTAAACCGATAGAACTAGTCGGAAAATTAGACATCAGATTGCCCTACAGGAAAGAATTTTGACGAATGAATTACAGAATATACGCCGAAATAGTTTCAATGATCGTCACCAATGGCGTTGGATAAATACCAAGGCCGACCCAAAAGTACAAATAGAAATGCCAAGACGGCATGTGAACTAATGTTGCGGCCAATCGATACCTCGAATCCTTGCTCTATATCTGCCGCAAGCAGCATGCAATAAACAATGCGTAAATAGTAATAAAGACCAATACCACTGCCGATAATTAGTACCGCGAGTAAAACCCAAAGAGCAGCTTCTACCCCTGCGAAAAAGATGTAAAACTTACCAATAAATCCGATAGTAAGCGGAATGCCTGCGAGTGATAACAACATGCCAGTGAATACAGCAGCTAACCAAGGGCTGCGCCAGAAAAGGCCCTGATAGTCTTCTATGCGATTAAACTCCTGTTCACTGGAAGATACTACCGATGCTACGCCAAACGCACCTGCCGACATAATCACATAAGCCACTAAATAAATAGTTACTGCCTCCACACTAATAGATCCTTGGACAAAGTAACTAGCCACTATGGCAATTAACAAATAACCCATATGGGCGATTGAAGAATAGGCAAGAATTCGTTTTAAGTTGCTCTGAACTAATGCCAGTAAATTACCTGCTAATATGGAAGCCACAGCAACGAACGAAATGACCAGAATAAAAGAATCAAAAGCCAAAGCTTCGGAAACTTCGATGAAACGAAGTAACACTACAAACATCGCAACCTTACCAACAGTTGCCAGGTAAGTGGTAACGGGCAATGGCGACCCTTCATAAACATCTGGTGTCCACATATGAAATGGGGCTAGAGATAATTTAAAGGCGATTCCCACAAACACCAGTATAAGAGCGGCGATTGTAAATCCATCACCCAGCCCTTCCGTAATACTGGGAACGTTTACTACGCTGGTAAATTCCAATGTTCCTGTTTGAGCATAAACCAGTGCTATACCAAACAACAATATTCCCGATGCCGCCGCAGATAACACCAAGTATTTAACGGAGGCTTCCAACGAGAATCTAGCTGACTTTTCGGCGTGCACTGGATAGGCAACCATGCCATAGAGCGACATGCTTAATGTTTCCAATCCGAGTATAGTGCTGACAAAATGATTACTGCTTACCATAACGATCGCGCCGATGGTGGCTATGGTTAATAACAAGTAATACTCTTCTTTGTGATCGTCCAGATTCGCAAGGTAGGGATAACTTAAAATAGCGATGAACATTGCTGTAGCGCAAGTCACCACTGTAAAAAACAAACTGTATTGATCCACTACCATTAATGGAGTTACTTGCAAATTAGTACTTGGCATTAAGTACGCCGCACTCAGTGCGGCTAGCAACAAGCCAGCAATCGTTATAGCTACGGTTAACCCATAATCCCGCTTAATACCGATAACTGTCATCGACACGACGACAGTTCCCGTTGTAATCAACAATGGTAGCAAAGGTATTAAGTCAGCAAGTGTTATATCCATATCTAATTCCGCACTACTGACGTAACTATGCCTTCGGCACTGCTAATTAAGTCTATTAATACAGGTTGTGATAACGTTAAAAAAGATTGTGGGTACATACCCATCCAAATCAAACCAATCATCATCGCTGCGTAGTAAACCATTTCTCTATGAGTTAGATCAGTTAGATGACTATCATCAAATTCTGAATTCACAAACTCGCCATGAAAAACTTTCTGGATAACCCATAATGAATAAACAGAGGCAAAGATAAGACCAAATGCTGAAATTACAGTTAATGGAACATTTGCTTGGAATGCGCCAAGTAAGGCTAGGAATTCACCGATAAAGTTTCCAAGTCCTGGCATACCTAATGCTGCTATGGAAAAGAATAAAACCACCACTGCCATGCGTGGCACCTTTGCCCAGAAGCCACCCATATCTAGCATGTTTCTCGTATGAATACGATGTTGCAATCCACCGGCTAACATAAACAGTGCTGCCGCACTTAGTCCGTGAGCTAGCATGGTCATGACTGCACCCTGCAGTGCCTGCTCATTCCATGCATATACACCTAGTGTAACAAAGCCCATATGGCTGACGCTGGTGTACGCAATTAGTCGCTTAATGTCTACCTGGGCAAAAGCAACTTTCGCACAATATAAAATACTAATTGCAGCAAGAGTCATGGCAAATGGCGCAAAAGTCATGGACGCTTCAGGAAACAGCGGAACAGCGAAACGAATTAATCCATAGGCACCAGTCTTCAAAAGAATACCAGCCAAAATCACACTACCCGCAGTAGGTGCCTGACTGTGAGCATCCGGTAACCATGAATGAAATGGCACAGATGGCAGCTTGGTAGTAAATGCAATAAAGAAACCAAGCATAATCCACATTTCCAGCGGACCGTAGGTCTCAACTGTTAGTAAATCATGGTAATTAAAACTAACGAATCCACTTTGTATATAATGGAAATATGCCAGCACTAAGATAGAAACCAACATCAGCATGCCAGTTACTTGCGTGAAAATGAAAAACTTCATCGCAGCGTAGTTTTTGTTTTCATGTCCCCAAATTGCGATGATGAAATACATCGGAATTAACATGACTTCCCAGAAGAAGAAAAACAAAAATAAATCTAGCGCTGTAAAAACTCCTAGCACGCCTGCTAGAGTCCACAATAAGTTGAAATAAAAAAATCCAGCTCGATCCTTTATTTCATCCCATGCAGATCCAATGGCAATTACACCGAGAAATGCCGTTAATAAAAGAAGTAAAACACTTAGGCCATCCGCAGCCAAGTAGAAGGAGATGCCAAATCTTGGTATCCAGGCAGCATCTATCCCGGCAACCCATCCACCTGTTGCTAGTTCCGCTCCCAGTAGACTTAACATCAGAACCAAGTCTAGCAGCACAGTGATAAGGGCAATTAAACGTGGATAATATGGATTTACTCGCTCCGATAACCAAGCAATTATGCCTCCAATAAAGAGTATGCTAATTAACCAAACGAGAATCACAGCAACACTCCTAAAGTAATCAATACCATCAAGCCCGCTGCGACGCTAAGCGCATACCATCTCAAATAACCAGTCTGCGTTTTAATAATCATTCCATTGGCAGCACGGGAAATTTCTACGACTAGCGCATAGAAACCGTCGATCACATCTGCTCGGTTGATTCGTGCTAACCAGAGGAATGGGAAAACAATAAGACGATCGTAGAGCCAGTCAAATCCCCAACCGCTATTCCAGAACTTATGCAAGGTCTGAGCAAATGAACTGCCCATGAGTTTTTCTACAGGGATTGTCTTCGTATAAAAGATAAGAAAGCTGATGGCAATACCAATTAGTGGCGTAGCTACCATAAAAGTATGTAATAACCCTGAAACATGATGCTCTTCGCTCTGGCCAAATACTGGATCTAATGGCACAGCGATAAACCCACCCATTAAGGAAAGAATAATTAACAGTATTAGTGGTCCATTCATATTCCAACCACCGTATTCTTTCTCAGGCAGATGAGCTGCATTGCTGTCGCCAAAGAATACAATGAAGAATAAACGGAATGTATATATGCCGGTTAGGAACGCGCCTAACACACCACCATAAAAGAAAATCATCCCGGGGACCTTCCAGACCATGAGCTGCGATTAAGATCTCATCCTTACTGAAATATCCGGAAGTATATGGAAAGGCGGTTAGTGCCAATGAGCCGACCAAGAAAGAGAAGAAAGAAACTGGTAGTTTCTGCCGCAGCCCCCCCATCTTGAATATGTCTTGCTCATGATGAAGACTCAAGATAACCGTACCAGATGCAAGGAACAATAACGCTTTAAAGAAAGCGTGAGTCATTAAGTGAAATATGCCAGCAGACCAAGCTCCGACCCCAAGAGCAAGGAACATGTATCCAATCTGACTCATGGTTGAAAACGCCAGGATGCGTTTAATATCTGATTGAGTTAATGCGATAAATCCAGCCATTAACAGAGTAATTAAACCAACCCATCCCACAAGCTCTTGAACACTTGGCGCTAGTTCAAACAGTATGTGAGTGCGTGCAATTAAATAAACGCCGGCGGTTACCATTGTTGCCGCGTGTATGAGTGCACTGATTGGTGTGGCCAGCCATTGCATCTGGTAACCAAGTTTGGAGCGGAAGCTGCGCTGACTTCCAACTGCCCCGCCCAATAGCAACAAAGCAGCAACAACAGCAGACCGCACCAACTTTCCATTCTGCCTCTGCACTTTGAGCATGTCTTGAATGTTTAAGGTGCCTAATTCAGCAAACAACAAAAACAGACCGAGAGCCATCGCTGTATCGCCTATTCTTGTTACGACGAAAGCTTTACGTGCCGCATATCCGTTATCAGGATTGTGTACCAGAAGCCGATCAGTAAATAAGAACAAAGGCCTACACCTTCCCAACCTAAGTAAAGAACACTAGATTGTCTCCTAATACCAGCATTAGCATGGCGGCGACAAAAAAATTCATGTAAGAAAAAACCGGCTATAGCTAGGATCGTCTGCCATATAACCAGTGCATAAAGATGAATTAAAAATCCAACCCCAGTAATCACGAGCATCATGACTAGTGATAAACCATCGAGATAAAAGTTAAAACCCGGGCTAAAGTTACCCACCGCCATCCAGGTCCAAACTTCCTTTATAAAATAGTCTTCACCGTGGAAAGAAATTGTGTAGCAATAATTGCTGCAGTAAGAAACGATAAGCCAACACTACCAGCGCCGATAATAGCGACAATATTTTTTGGCAGGCGCCCCGCAGTTAACACCAGGATCAAGAAACTTAATACGGGGTAAGTAGGAAGTAGCCAGATTAAATCCTGCATCGAATCTAGCCCTTCATCTCGCTAAGACATTGATGTCGACGGTTTTATAACGTCGAAACATTTGTATGATTAAACCAAGACCAACGGCCACTTCGGCAGCAGCCAGTGTCAGTATCATTAGAAACATAATCTGGCCCTCAGCATGACCCCAGCGGGAAGCCGCCACGATAAATGCTAGTCCGCCAGCATTAAGCATGATTTCCAGAGACATCAGGACAAAAACAATATTGCGTCGAGTTAAAACACCAATTAAACCGATGGAAAACAAAATCGCCGCCAGGATTAGT
>BPDI01000042.1 GCA_019654215.1 Gammaproteobacteria bacterium
AATGGACAAAAGGGTTTTTCTTACCATAAAAATGTGCAGTTTCGTCATCAAAACCGGCCGCAACATATTTTTTATATGCAGTAGCTCGCTTAGCAGCAGCAACTCTCAATTGTTTTAAGGTTTCATTGCGATTAAACCAGGGGGGGGGTTTTGGGCTTTACGAGTAAACAATGAGTTGCTGCTATGGGGGTATTTTTTTATCTCTGACGCTTTAACTTTCGAATAAATATAGCGAGACAGCGGCAGCAGGTACTTTTCGGATTGCACTAGAACTGCTTTATATCTCCCCGGAACAAGGAGCCATCACTTCGCTTCATTCTCTGATATTGCTGTGTGTACAACCCATAAATTTGACGCATGAATCTGGAAAGATTCGCTTCGGGGGTTTTTAATGACTAAATGGTATTGATCACGTAGCAAACAAAATGCATGTACCTCAACATTTAGGCGAGAACGGGTTTCTCCCAACTTCTAAGAAGGCGTCGAAGTATTTTGCAGATGGAAATACACGTTGATTATCCAAACCATAGTTAGAAACATGGAAAACCGCGTCTGGATATTCGATTCGAAGAGGTCTGGCCATCGTTTACTCTCTATTGTTTTTAATGGATAGAATTAGAGCTGACCCTATTGAAGCAGACCCTATAACTAACGTAATTAGATAGAAGCGTCAACTTAATTAAGGTTGAATTAAGAGAATTCCATTTAAGTCGGAAAATACAAAGTTTAAAAACAATATGTGTCACTGCAATTACAAATAGTTTTATATGAAAAAGATTTGAAAATAAAGGAGGCTTGACCCCTTTTGATAGGCATTATGAAGATTTATTAGCTAAAACTACTACTTTTTTAGGGGCGGGCAACCCTTCGGTTGTCCTCGAAAAATCATTTGCATCAATAGCATCTTCCAGTGATGCGAAAGGCATCCATTCGGTTTGACGCTGCTCATCGTTTGTAGTTTCAGATTTGTCGACCAATTGAATATTTTTAAATCCGCATCTGCTGAGCCATTGTTCAAGAGTGCCAATACTAGGTACAAACCAAATATTCGACATACGCGCATATCTTTTTTCGGGCACTAAGGAATAACCAGAAGCCCCATCTACATAAAGTGTTTCTAAAACCAATTCACCTCCCGGACGAGACAATGTTTGCATCGCAGTAGATGATCGATTGGTGAACGCCGATGATAAATTACGCCCCTGGGAAAAAACAGTTCGAAACATTGCAGCGGTTCGCTAATTTGTTCCAATGCGCAAGGCAGAACATGCAGCGGAAGGTCTGCCGCAAATCTTTTCAGCGCCCAGAATTGAGCGACATAGGCCAGATGAGGGTCGATCCCAACAACTAATTCCGGATCCTGTTCGAGCATTCTGAACCCGTAGTAGCCATTACCGCAGCCAACATCCAATACTTTTTTCCCTCTCAGCGATGAGATGTTGTTTTGCAGGCGATTCCATTTCAAGTTTGAGCGCCATTCGGGATCAATTTGTATACCAAATACATCGAAAGGACCCTTGCGCCAGGGGGTCATCTCTAGCAATAGTCCTCTGATGCCTTCTCTTGTTTTATCGTCAGTTTCAGAAACACTGCCCATGGATACGACGTCGCCAAAATCGCAGTTCGAGGCTGCAATAGTGGGAATACTTTCCAAATGTTTGCGCCATCTTGGAAAATCGCCATGTTTTAGTTGCCGCAGATAGCTTTCTGATGAAAAACTCAGTAGCGGTGCCAGTTCAGAGTCGGAAATAGAACCATTGAATTCACTGTAATCCATGGTTAGTAACTACTTAATGCCAACCATGGAAGCGAAATTGAAGCATTGGAACCAAACCTCGAAAGTGCCAAATCCAGAACTACGCATTCTCTTTTTTTGTTCATCTAAAGTCTCTGGGATCAGAACATTTTCCAATGCAGTTCGTTTCTGGCTAATTTCCAATTTGCTGTAGCCCATGCCTTCTTTAAATTGATGATAGGAATCTATTAGCAACTTATTCAGATGTTCATCAGTAAAGATAATTTTTTCAGAAATAATTAGTATCCCGCCAGGATTCATTCCAGCATAGATTTTTTCAATTAGGGCTTTACGATCAGCAGGAGGAATAAATTGTAGAGTAAAGTTGAGAATCACAACTGAAGCGTTGCTTATTTCTGTGTCTTGTACATTTTCATGGCGGCCTTCAATCTGATTTCCTCGCTCCCCGAACTGAGCTTTCTTATGCTCCAGCCGCTCAATCATGGCCTGAGAATTATCAATTGCGATGATTTTGCAACTGCTCTCCTTTAAATGTTCCAAAATGGAGCAACTTGCACCACCTAAACTGCAACCAAGGTCATAGATATTTGATTCATCCTGGTAATAACGCTCAGCCAGCAAACCAATCATGAAGATTATAGTGCTATACCCCGGTACTGATCGATTGATCATGTCCTCGAAGACACTTGCAACCTGTTCATCGAAAACAAAATCACTAGGCAACCTATGCTCGGTAAAAAGTCGATCTTTGTGCTGTGAACCTATAGTCATGGCTGCGAGGAGAAGAAAGATTTGAGAGGAAATTGCTTCGTAAACAATCGTTTGGAGAAAAACCAAAAATTTTGTGCTAAAAATATTGTGTAGCGAAACAGATTCACTTATTTTACTCGTTGCTTTGGATTCAATCTTTCTGCGTATTATCCGGTAATCCATGTCACATTCAATTGCCAGCGCTTCAGAGCTACTGGTGGAAAATTTGTCGCTGTTTGAAAACTTAAATAGTGGCAATGGGGTATTGGATTTGGCTTGTGGCAATGGCAGAAATGGATTATTGCTTCTGAAAAACAATATTGCAGTAACGTTCGCAGACAATAATAAGTGCGCTCTTAGCAATGTAGACACATCTATCTCAGCATTAAGAAGTAACAATTTGGAATTAGCTAATGCTGAATGCTGGGAAGTCGATTTAGAACAAGCGAGCGTGAAACCACTGGAAAATCGGTGCTTTGACGCGGTTCTGGTTTTTAATTATTTGTACCGGCCACTGTTACCGGCGATTAAACAAGTAATTTCTAAAGCTGGGCTTATCTTCTACGAGACATTCACAGTGCATCAAACAAAATTTGGGAGGCCGATCAATCCAGATTATTTGCTAAAGGAGAATGAACTCCTAGATGCATTTAAGGATTGGGAAGTCATTAAGTATTTCGAAGGCATAAAAACGAACCCGGAAAGAGCAGTAGCTAGTCTGGTAGCAAGGAAAACGAGCCAAAATGGCGCGAACTAAAATTGTCCCTCTGAATATAAACACTGGAACTAAGCCGGTTTATCAACCGATTCAGTGCGAAGTGGTTCGGAGTAAGCGAAAAACCCTGGCGTTATATATAAAGCAGCAGAAACTAGTAGTGCGTTGTCCCCGGGCGGCTTCTAACGCGGAAGTCGATGAATTCATTGAAAATAATCACGATTGGATTCAAGAGCGTCTGCAGGAAGAACGGCAGCTGGAGCAGGAAACCTTAAGAATTGAAAAAGGGGCGAAAATCTTTTACCGCGCCCGAGAACTAATCATTGTTTTTAAGGAAGGGCGTAAACAACGCACACTTATCAATGGTGATAAATTCATAATTCAGGGCCATAAACTCAATGCCGCCAAAGCCAAAGTGCAGGTTGAAGACTTTCTCATTGACAAGGCTAGCGAATACATTATCCCCCGCGCTCGCGGTCTGGCAAAGCACTTAGGTGTAGATAAAAAAATTAAGGAAATTAAGCTGCGTAAAACCAAATCAAAGTGGGGGCATTGCACATCTCAGGGAATCATTCAGTACAACTGGTTAATCATGCTGGCACCCTACAGCATAATCGACTATATGATTACTCATGAGGTTTGCCACATGATCCATATGGACCATTCGCGTCAATATTGGAATTTAGTTGGCTCGATTTGCCCAGATTACGAAAACTACGTCGATTGGCTTAAAGCCCACGAACATCGATTCTGGTTCGATTAATCAATCTTCTTTAACGAATAGCAAATCCGAGACATTATTTCCTAATGTTTTTCCCCGGACTTCAAACTTGGTTGGTGGGCGTTCTGGGTTGTTCCAGAACTCATTGGAACCGTTCTTATTCTTCAGGTTCGGACATGCTTGCAACACTACCATCATGTGTTTCGCATAGGGCTCCCAATCCGTCGCCAGGTGAATAAAACCACCTTGTCTCAACTTTGTGGCTAAAAGTTCTGCGAAATCCGCTTGAATCAAGCGCCGCTTATGATGGCGTTTCTTCGGCCAAGGATCAGGAAAGAGTATCAGGATACGATCCAGGGATTCTTTGGCAATGCAGAATTCCACTATGTCTTTTGCATCGTGACAGATCAGCTTTACATTGCTCAGGCCATTAGCTTCGATTTCATGCAGCATCTTACCGACACCGGGTTTGTGAACTTCGATTCCAAGAAAGTTTTGTTCGGGTTGTTGCTGTGCCATGGCAAGCAACGATGCGCCCATGCCAAAACCTATTTCCAGATTAATGGGCGCTTTCTGGACAAAAAGAGAATCGATATCGATAGGTTTGCCTTCAAAAGCAAAAACATGTTTGTGCCAATGTTCATCGATTGCCTTGCGTTGAGAATCGGTAAGTCGACCAGAGCGAATTACATAGCTTCGGACCGGGCGTTTGTGTTGTGTTGAATCTATGGCCACGACGGCTCAACCGTTAGCGATTAATTGCCTTGATACTAAAAAAACGTTCCATCGATTGGAGAAGATGCACTGGCGTAGAGACGACGAGGCATTCTTCCAGCAAGGAAAGCTTGTCGACCTGACTCTACTGCTTTCTTCATGGCCGAGGCCATTAAAACTGGTTGCTTTGCTTCTGCTATAGCTGTGTTCATTAGTACACCATCACAACCTAACTCCATGGCTATGGAAGCGTCAGATGCAGTACCTACTCCTGCATCTACGATAATCGGCACATTTGCGTTTTCCAGGATTAGGCGGATATTGTAGGGGTTGCGAATGCCCAAACCTGAGCCGATTGGTGCGCCTAATGGCATTACCGCAACACAACCAATTTCTTCCAGTCGTTTTGCGACCAGGGGATCGTCACTGGTGTAAACCATGACGTCAAAATCTTCTTTAACCAATTCCTCGGCAGCTTCTAGAGTTTCTGTCACGTTTGGATAGAGCGTTGTTTGGTCACCTAGCACTTCTAGTTTTACCAGCTTGTGCCCGTCTAGAAGTTCTCTCGCCATTCGACAAGTGCGCACTGCATCTTCTGCGGTGTAGCAACCGGCAGTATTTGGCAGAATTGTGTATTTTTCAGGAGAGATTACATCGAACAAGCTAGGCTCATCGGCATTTTGACCGAGATTAACGCGCCGAATTGCGACGGTAATTATTTCTGCCCCACTGGCTTCAAGCGCAGCTAGATTCTCATCAAAGTCCTTGTATTTGCCGCTACCGATTATTAGGCGCGACTGGTAAGTCTTGCCTGCAACTTGCAGGGCAGTGTCTTCATGCTGAGTCATTACCTTCTTCCGTTAGCTCCTGTGTTAGCCGCCGCCAATTGCTTGAACGATTTCAATCTTGTCGCCGTCACTGAGTTGTTGTTGCTGAAATGTACTTTTTGGAATGATCTCACCGTTGAGTTCTACAGCAATATGTCCCTGAGTCATTTCTAAACTCACCAGTAAGTCCATGAGTGAATACGATGAATCAATCAGGCGCTGATCACCGTTGATGATGAGTTCCATTGGTATCTATTCCTATGATTTTAATTTATACGCGAACCAAAACAGGTTCGCCCAGGCTGCTAGAAAGAAAATTCCACCGATGGGGGTAATTGCTCCCAACCAGCGGACTCCACTTAGTGTTAACAGATAAAGGCTGCCGGAGAAAAAGAGTATACCAAGCAGGAAAAGGATTCCGGCCAATCTCAGAAATTTTTCCTGGGGGAATTGAAATCCCAGCACTGCCGTTCCTAACAGCGCCAGCGAATGGTATATGTGATATTCCACAGCGGTGCCGAAAGTTTCAAGTAAATCTGCAGCAATTATTGTTTCCAATCCATGGGCAGCGAACGCACCCAGGGTGACTGCAAGAAATCCATTGATGGCAGCGAACAGCATTAATAATTTTGGCATGGGTGGGATTTTAGGCAAATCTCAAGCAAAAAAAAGCCGCGGTTAGAGCGCGGCTTTTCCCCGTTTTAATTCTTAGGCTTCCATATGGACCTTAATTTTATTCATGGCATTCTTTTCCAGTTGACGGATACGCTCCGCTGAAACACCGTATTTATCTGCCAGATTATGTAGCGTTGATTTCTCATCGCTCAACCAACGGCTCTTTAAAATGTCCTGACTGCGATCATCGAGTTCGTCCATGGCGAGCTGTAGGCTGGCGTTGGTTACTTCTTCCCACTCAGCTTCTTCTACATTCAAGGCAAGATCAGAACTTTGGTCTTCCAGATAGTATGCAGGTGCACGGTAAACTGCATCCTCGTCGCTATCTGGTTCAGCATCGAAGGAAGTGTCATAGGCGCTCATTCTCCCTTCCATTTGCCTTACAACTTTTGCATCAACTCCAAGGTCTTGCGCAACAGCTTCAGCTTCTTCGTTGTTTAGCCAACCAAGACGTTTCTTAGAACTGCGCAGATTAAAGAATAATTTTCGTTGCGCTTTGGTGGTGGCGATTTTGGCGATGCGCCAGTTACGCAAAATGTACTCGTGCATTTCCGCTTTGATCCAATGGACCGCAAAGGAAACCAAGCGAACACCCACTTCAGGATTAAAACGCTTTACTGCTTTCATCAAGCCAACATTTCCTTCCTGGATTAAGTCTGCTTGGGATAAGCCATAACCTGAATAAGTTTTTGCCATGTGCACAACAAATCGCAAATGGGCCATGACCAATTGGCGGGCTGCATCTACGTTGTCATCGTAGTAGTACTGGTTAGCAAGTTCTCTTTCCTGCTCCGGAGTGAGGACAGCGATACTATTAACTGACGCAATGTACGCAGTTAAATCGCGACCCGGAGTGGTTGGATCAATAACTTGTAATTCTTTTCCAATGCTCATGACTAGGTTTGAAGTTCTCTCTTCGTCTATCACTGACGCCGATTCCGGCGCACCGTAAAAATTCTATTTTAGCATTTTATCGTTCATTTCGCTATTTAGAGGCGATTGGCAGCGCCCACAATTACTGGGCTGTAGCGGAATTTTCCGCAATTCCTACAGTGCCATCGAATTTCGCCAAATACCTTGAACGATACGTACACCCGAATATTGGGTCGCCATAGTCAGATTTCAAGGCCAAAAATCACGACGGGAAGCGAATTTTCCAGCATTGGCGCCAATTGTAAAGTCCTTTCTGGTGAAAGGGGGTGTGTCCCGGGGGTGAGGTCGGCTTACCCTGATTGACCCACCGATGACTAGGGCAGGGTCGGCACAGTGGCCGGGCTGCAGATCGGACTCAGGCCCGCGTCCTTGTGGCGCCAGATGTGGCGGAACTCGGGGGTCAATTCGATCTCCATGAATTCGCGCAAGCTGGGGTATTGCACGATGTTCATGCGCCACCAGCTAACGCCGGTAGGGTTGAGGGCATCGGGCACTTCGACGCTGACAAATCGCACGCGGTCCGTCGTACTCAGCTCCCCGCCGCCCTGATAACGTGCGTAGGCCTCGCGACCGGTCGAGCCCGGAAACTCGCCACTGGGGTAGAAGGCCTCCTCGCGGAGTTGGATGAGATTCACCATATAAAAAACCCTGTCAGTCGGGTCGTTGTTGGTGACCTGCCGCGGCGTTGGGGGTACCTCCGGCGCCGGGGTAATCACTATCTGCTCGTTCGCCACGGCGGCCCCACGGTGAACGACGGCCGCGTGCTGCGCGGCGCTCCCCTCCACCATTTCCCATGCCCGCCAGTTCGGGTAGTGCTTCAATACCACGACGTCCCACTCGCAATAGGCTTTGAAGGGCCAGTCCTCCGGGCGACCGGGCAGCGTCCGGCCCAGGACGTCGTTCAAGAGCATGGTCGTCACGCCGGCCTCTTCCTCCACAGCACGCAGGCCCGCGATATAGGTACGGTAGGCGGCGTCGGAAGTCTTAAGAGCATACAGCGTCCCGGCCGGGTAGGCGGGGGTCTGCCGCAGCTTCACCTCCTCCAAGCGGTAGAAGGCACCGTCGCCGTGATTCTCAGCCAGACGGATGCCCAACTCGGTCCGGGGTGGGTCCTGCGCCACCACAGTGCCAGCGGCGAGTGCCAGGTAGACGACAAGGCTCAGAGCTGAGCGAAACACTATCGCACGATTGATCATCGCGATCTCCATTGAAAAATATAAGAAGAAAAAAAAGAGGGCTGTAGAGGTAAGGAACTTCATAGTTTACTAACATGGTCAAACCTAATCATTGCTGTCGCAGAATTGAGTTATGGCTCTGAGAATAAAGCAGAAATAAACTGCGCGGCGCCAAATGGACGCAGGTCATCAACTTGTTCACCCACGCCAATAAACCTGATCGGTAATCCAAGCCTTTTCGCGATTGCGAAAACTACACCGCCCTTAGCTGTCCCATCAAGTTTAGTTAGCGCAATTCCAGTGAGATTAGTTGCACTATGGAAACTCTCGGCCTGACTCAAGGCATTCTGTCCGGTTGTGGCATCAAGTACTAACAATATTTCATCTGGTAATCTTTCGTCTTGCTTTTTAAGAACCCGAACGATCTTTTCTAATTCGTTCATCAAATTGTCTTTGGTATGCAAGCGGCCGGCTGTATCTGCAATTAATACATCTACTTGTTTGGCTTTGGCTGATTGGTAAGCATCAAAAATTACCGATGCACTATCTGATCCGGTTTCTTGCGCAACCACTGGAACATTATTGCGCTCGCCCCATACTTGCAGCTGTTCAACTGCCGCCGCCCTATATGTGTCACCGGCAGCTAACATTACATTTAAGTTTTGGCTCTGAAATCTTTTTGTCAACTTACCAATAGTTGTGGTTTTTCCAACGCCATTAACGCCGACAGTTAAAATGACAAATGGCTTGGCACCTGCATTAATTTCTAATGAAGATTCGCAAGGTTTTAGTATTTGCGCTAATTCTGCCTTTAGAGCTTCCATGAATTGTTCAGAGTCGGCGAGTTGATTGCGCGCAAGTTTTGATTTGAGGTTCTCAATTATTTGGTCGCAAGCATCGATGCCGACGTCTGCTGAAAGTAACTGAGTTTCAACATCGTATAGTAAGTTAGCATCGATGGTCTTTTCACCGAGTACCAGGTTGCCCAATCCACTTGCTAACTTGCCTCGAGTTTTTGATAGACCGAGTTTTAATCGACCAAATAGATTTGCCTCATTGAGCTTGTCTATTTGTCTGTTTGAGTTCGTGCTGTTATCAGATTTTTCTTTCCTACCAAAACCAAACATCTACTGATCCAGGTGAGTGATTTACCCTGTAACTAAAAGAGTGGCTATGCTATCACCTGTAAGGATGTAGTCATATCTGTGCGGGTTTCGCTTATCTTATTTTCAGTTAACCAGTCTCGGCTTTTGCCAGATGCATTCGAATATGTTTCGATGGCAACCAATGACAAATCAAGCCAATACTGTACGAATAGTTGCTGGAGATCTTAGAAGTAGGAAGATCAGCTTTCCTGCCAATGCGGCTATTCGACCTACTGGAGGCCGCATAAGAGAGACGCTGTTCAATTGGCTGCAGAGCCGCACTTACAATTCAGTTTGTCTGGATCTCTTTGCAGGTAGCGGTGCATTGGGAATAGAAGCGCTCTCTCGCGGAGCAGATGAAGTCATGTTTATTGAAAAAGAAAGCTCCATCGCTAGCGCTTTGAGCTCTAACCTTGAGCTATTAAATGTAACTAACGGGCATGTAATTCATGATGATGCATTATCCTGGATAAAAACACACAACAGTGCAAAGCCATTCGATATTGTTTTTCTTGACCCTCCTTTTGCCTCAAACCTATTGGTGGAGAGTTGCGAGTTATTGGAGCGGTCCGACATGCTATCTTCACAATGCCGGATTTACATTGAAGTAGGGCAATCAATATCAGAAATAAAACTTCCAACCAATTGGAATTTAGTAAAGGGAAAGCAAGCGGGTCATATCTATTACTATCTGATTAGCAGAGAAGTTTAGTAAAAAGCGGGTGGCCTTCTAGGCTTTTTGCTGGCAGGCAGGAAAATAGTCGGAGCATCAGTTGTTTCGGTATCTTTTGGGCTGATTGAGCAAGCAATACCAATTCGTTATTATGATCATCAGCCGCCGAGTAAGGAATATTTATCCGTGAGAACTGCAGTCTATCCAGGCACATTCAACCCCATTACAAATGGGCATACTGATCTCGTTGAACGAGCTTCTGGCCTGTTTGACAAAATTATCGTCGCCGTAGGAACTAATACTCAGAAGGGAAATACATTGCCGACAGAGCAGCGGGTTGCTCTCGCTCAAGAAGTGTTAGGTCATTTGGATAATGTAGAAGTTACTTCATTCGAAGGGCTATTAACGGATTTCGTGAGCCAACAGGGCGCAAACATAATTCTGCGTGGTTTAAGAACAGTGGCTGATTTTGAATACGAATTTCAGTTAGTAGGAATGAACCGTGCACTGGACCCTTCAATCGAGACTGTTTTCTTAGCACCGGCGGAACATCTTTCTTATATATCTTCCACTCTGGTTAGAGAGATTGCCTCGCTAGGCGGAGACATTTCTAAATTTGTTCATCCTGCAGTAGAAGCAGCGATAAAAAATAGTTAAGTCCTCGCTTACCAATCTATTTTTGGCAATTCTTGCAATACACAGTACTGCGCTGACCCAGTCGGATTTCGGTCAGTAGTTTTTTGCATTGCACACATTCTTCACCACCTCGGCCATATACATTTAGTGACTGCTTAAAATAGCCAGGTTCTCCAATGCTATTGGTGAAGTCTCTTAATGTGGTACCACCCAAGTTAATGGCGTTCAGGAGAATTTTTTTTATGCAAGGAATCAATTTTTCGTACGTGGCTTTCGAAACTTTTCCTGCCGCACGTTTAGGATTAATACCAGCCATAAATAAAGCTTCGGCAGCATAGATGTTACCAACTCCGACAACGACTTTGCTGTTCATTACAAAAGTTTTAATTGCTGCGGACCGGCCCCGACTAACTTTATATAAATAGGCAGCATCGAAATCTACAGAAAGCGGCTCTAGCCCAAGATTTGCTATAAGGGGATGTGAGTCAATTGTATCTTGCTCCCATAACAGGCAACCAAAGCGCCTGGGGTCGGTAAATCGAAGCGCCTTACCGTTGTCGAAAACAATATCAACGTGGTCATGCTTACCAGCTACTAATTCGCTATCTACGATGCGCAAACTTCCACTCATACCGAGATGCATTAAGAGAGTTCCTTTAGCGCTCTCTAGCAATAAATACTTTCCTCTTCTAGCAACAGTTGTAATTGAATGTCCGGTTAATTCCGCAGATAAAATGTTAGGAACGTCCCAGCGCAATCTTTTTTGCCGAATGATGACTTCCTCGACTCGTTTGTTCGTTATGTGAGGCTCTATACCTCTCTTGGTAGTCTCTACTTCAGGAAGTTCAGGCACTTTGAAATACTTGCTTAATAGTTGCCGGGGAAGAGAGCAGTTATAATCATTCCTCTTCGAGAATGAAAGTCTTAAGTAGTTTTAAAAATGGATTCTAAAGACAACGCAGTAACATTATTAGGTATTGATGCCGGAGGCACTTTCACAGACTTTGTTTGCATCGAAGCTGGATCGGAAAACTCTTTGCGAATTTATAAATCACTTTCAACTCCTCATGCTCCTGAAGAAGCAATCTTGGCCGGCATACATGGCCTGGAACTTTCAGAAAAGCTCGAAAGAGGGGAATTACATATTATTCATGGCAGCACAGTTGCCACTAATGCAATTCTTGAAGGGAAAGTAGCGAAAACTGTTTTTGTTACTAACTACGGATTCAAAGATATGTTGCGCCTCGCACGACAAACCCGCCCTGCACTTTATGCATTGGAATTCGAACCAATCGATCCCCCTGTAGCACCCGAACTCTGTTTGGAAACAGGCGGAAGGCTTGCTGCAGACGCCTCAATTGTTGAAGACCTAAGCGAAGATGAAGTTGCTGAACTGGTTACGAAAATAAAAGAACTGAATCCACAATCAGTTGCAATCAATCTTTTGTTTTCATTTCTAGATGAGAAGTTTGAAACGCGCCTTGAATCAGCACTTAAACAAACGTGTACAGATCTATTTATTAGCCGTTCTTCAGCAGTACTTCCTGTTTACAAGGAGTATGAACGGGGGATAGCAACCTGGTTAAATGCATCATTAGCGCCAATCGTTAACGGCTATCTCAGTCGTCTTAGAGAGCAACTACAAGGCTGTTCATTACAGATTATGCAGTCCAGCGGAGAAACCATTGCAGCAGACAAAGCAGCTGAATTGGCAGTTCATCTTTTATTGTCTGGCCCGGCAGGCGGACTGATTGCAATTCAATTTTTAGGGCAGCAAATCTCCGTTGAAAAAATTATTAGCTTCGATATGGGTGGAACATCCACTGATGTGGCGTTAATGGATGGAGCAATAAGCACAATCACAGAAGGACACATCGATCGCTTTCCGGTCGGAGTGCCCATGGTAGATATGCATACTATTGGTGCCGGGGGTGGTTCCATCGCCTACATCGATAGCGGCGGAATGTTGAAAGTTGGACCGCAGTCTGCGGGGGCTGACCCAGGCCCAGCCAGCTATGGCAAAAGCGGTGAATCTGCCACGGTAACAGACGCAAACCTTGTATTGGGTAGGTTGCTAGAAAGTTCGGAATTAGCCGATGGATTGTCACTGGATCTCGGTAAAGCGCGAGCTGCGATCGAAAGGCTAAGTGTGCCTCTGAATTTAACGATAGAAGAGACTGCTCTCGGTATAGTTACTATTGCCAATGAACATATGGCTAAAGCCATCCGTTTGATATCAGTCAATCGTGGCCATGATCCTAAAGAATTTGTGCTGGCGAGTTTTGGAGGAGCCGGTGGATTGCATGTGTGCTCCATTGCTGAAGCTATGCAGATGGATAAGGCAATCGTCCCAGCACATGGTGGCGTGTTCTCCGCGCTGGGCATGTTGGTAGCTGACCGTGGTCGACAATTTACCCGAACAGTTGGGATTTATGCAGATTCAACCGGCACAGAATATTTACAAGAACAGTTTCAAGAACTAGCCGAGCAAGGGCGTCGTGCATTAGAACAAGAAGGTTTGGAGAGAGAGTCTCTGCAGGCAAAGTTTTCGGCCGATTGCCGTTACCGCGGGCAGTCATATACATTAAACGTGGCGTGGGATGATTTAGAGAATTGTTGTGAAAGCTTCACGAAATTACACAATCAACGATATGGCTATGACCTAAGTACCGTCATCGAAATCGTAAACATTAGAGTTAATGTAATTGCTAAAGCGCGATCCATTTCACTTCCTCTCAATTCAGTAAAAGGAGCCTGCAATAATTTTGAAACTATCAATGTCTATGATTCTGCAGAGCCTGCGCAAGTGTATCGCCGGCAAGAATTGCGGAAAGATACAGAATTAGCAGGCCCGGCTATTATTATTGAGTATTCAGCAACTACTTATGTTGCTGGGGGTTGGCTGGCACGGGTGGACCAATATAGTAATTTGCTACTCTCAAAAATCATTTCCTGATCCAACGCCGCAGACATACTTTCTTTTTCTTCGCAGTTAGATTTGGGAAATGGCATAGGCAATTCGAGGCTGTTTACACGCTAATTTCACTGGTGATATAACTGTTAACCCTGCTGACCCCTTAGAAAAACTGATCTTGGGGGCAGGAGGGAACGTATCTCCTCGATAGCTGGCAGAATCCCAGGTTGGAATTTGTAAGCGATTGAGGACTTTCCATCACTAGCCAAAGCTAAAGCCCATGAGCAGCAGTATCTTCAGAAAAAGTATCGGTCTATTAGCATTATTACCTGTTTTGCTGATTGCGCCCGCCAGTGCACAGGAAGAAGAAGCTGCACCTGAGAGTGAACAACCGCAAGGACCACTGCGGATTCGATTCATGGAAAGGCCAGTGGCCTTAGAGCCAGAGTTTGATCCTCAGTTACCAGAGATAGTTCCTTCTGACTTGGCAATCGATCCCGAAGCAGACCCTGAATTTGTTCGCCGCATGAACAGTATTCGAGAGTACTCGGAAATCGTGGAGTCTATAGAAGAATCCGGCGGTGTCTGGGCCAGTGGACTTAGTGAGCAGCTAGCGTCAATTGGGGAACTGGAGCAACAACAAGATAATCATCCTGGAGCAATCGCAGCATTTGATAGATCAATTCACATCAGCCGGATTTCCAATGGCTTGCACACCTTGGATCAAATACCAATGTTGGAGAGCATGATCGATAGCTATCTGGTATTGGGAGATTGGGAACAGGTGGACTTGTATAACAACTATTTATTTTTCGTACAGCAAAAAGCTTACGGGTCAGAAGATCCAAGGATTATACCTGTGCTGGATCGGCTCGCCACGTGGAACATGCAAGCTTTCAATCTTGGATACGGCGAATCTCTGGCTGTTCGACTTAGCTCCGCCCAGCTTTTATTTCGCGCTGCGGTGCGTTTGGTGGGTAGACATTTCGGCAGAGACGACGAGCGTTTTGTGCGCTATCTCCGCAATTTGGCCATTTCTAGTTATCAGGTAGCTCGCTATCCAGAGTACCGGTCGGAAGTGGACAGACCAGAATTTCGTGGCACGCAGGAACTGCTGGCCGACAGATTAAACCAGGGTGGTTCAATATTGCCCCAGGGCTATGGACTAGGTGAAGCAGCCCTCCGGGGGATTATTGAGTACTATGAGCAGAACTCTCAAGATGTTTACTCTATAGCCGAAGTAATTACTCACTTGGGAGACTGGCATTTATTATTTGACCGACGCCGTAGTGCAGACTTTTACTATCTCCGTGCTTGGGAAATGTTGGCTGCGGAAGAAAATGCTGAGGAATTAGTCCAAAAACTCTTTGGTCAAGTAACTCTAATACCGACTTATGTACAAGAGCCGCGAAATTTGAACATCCATGTAAACTCAGCAAGCATAGAAACGTTTAATTTCGATTACGCAGATGTTGAGCTGGACGTTACGGCCCTTGGGCAAGCTCGCAGCATCGAGGTCCTGAGTGAGGAAACTCAAGAAAACAAGCTTATGCTCTCCAGATTGCGCAGAGAAGTAAGAAGTTCTCGGTTCCGACCAATATTGGAAGGAGGTGTTCCAATACGCTCAGGTAGACATCAATTTCGATATCGCTATTGGTACTAATTTTGGGCTGTAAGTTGTAGCATCGAAGGCTTGGGTGTTCTATTGTTAAGCAAAGGTTAAGGGGGTTTGGAGTACTAATAAGCTTCGCATTTTCAGTAAGTTAGCGATGACAAACATATCACTCGAACCGCGGCGAAATAACGCGAAAATTCAACGATAAGCTGTCAAAACTCATGAACGTCGGAAATCGAAGATTGCTTAGTTCCAACCCAGGATAGGACTATGAAAAAGTTATCCATGACGCTGCCTAAACTCCTATTACTTGGTGGTTTGAGTACGGGGCTAATCGCCTGCCAATCAACAAGCCAGAGTCAGTCATCGCAGAGTATGCCCTCTCCCTCTATGCCGTCATCATCGAGCCCGAGCTCCCAGAGCTCATCATCGATGCCTTCGACACCGTCGCCATCAAGCCAGAGTTCGAGCTCTTCTTCGTCAATGCCATCCTCAAGCTCGAGTCCGTCTGCATCATCGCCGTCGTTTCCTTCTCCTTCACAGTCGAGCAGCAGTAGCTCGTCTCAGGGATCACAGCAATCTCAGAGCAGCCCCCAATCTAGTGGCGGAAGCAGCAGTGCACTGCCTACCCTATCTGGTTCCTTTCCCCAGAGCACGGGGCAGAGCCAGGCCCTAACAGTGGAGAAAGGGGCGTCACCAATCCTTCTGGCGATAGCGCGAGTCAGAGAGGAACACAACAAGGACAGCAGGGTCAAAATAGTGCAGCGTCTAGCTTTCCAGTCGGCAGTAATGGACAGAACAGCCCTGGTGGAGATGCCAGAGCCCAGTCACAGTTGCCCGGAGACGAACAACGAGGTGACAGTCGTGGCGGGAGAGATACTTCTTCAGGAGACCTAAATTCTGGAAGAAGTGGGGCTTCGGGGTCTAGCCAAGGAACATTAGAGAACCCAGATGGGGATTACAGTCTAGATACACTACCAAATGGGGTATTAAGTGGGAATAGCACTATCAATTCCCAGAATACGGGTCCGATTACTGCCGCCGAACGCGCAGCAGTATTGGATGAAGCACTACGTCGTGGCTATGAAACTTTTGACGGTTTCATTCTTAGCGAAAGAGAAAGAGCACAAAATGAAAGCAACGCGGCCGGTAGTTCGCAAGCAGGAGGCGAAGCTGGTGGCGGCGGTGGGGGTGCCCAAGGCCGGCCACAAATACTTGAACCTGGGTCTCCTTCTGGCCCGGTAATGACACAGCCGTCTGCTTCATCAGCACCTCAGCCTAATCAGACGTTTCCGCCACCAGAAGACATTCCTAGCGGACGTGACGACGACGTAGTTGCGCGTCAATTAAGAGAAGCAGCAATGAGCGAACCTGACCCTGAGTTGCGTGAAGCGCTCTGGGATGAATACAGAAACTATACAGGTATTAGCGAAGGTGAAGAGCAATGAGATTCCTTGCCAGAAACATAATTGGATTTTTAATGGTTACAGCTTTTTTGAGCGCCTGTGCAACCCATACTGTTAAATCCACTTCATATACTCCTGTGATTCAGGATAGTCAGAATGTCCCTGAAGATTTATTACTCGATGTTGGTGTCGCAATTTTCGATCCAGGTTTGGACGATATGGATGACGATCAGGAAGAACTTACTAATCCACAAATTCGAGTAGCGGAATCTCGGTATGCACCGTTCCTCGTCGCAGAAACTTTGCAGCGCTCAGCTAACTGGGGAATTGTGCGTTTAATGCCCAACGTTTCCAGTCCTATGGATTTATACATCAATGGCACCATTTTGGAATCCAATGGTGAATCAATGGCCATGCGCATCGAGGTGAAAGATTCAACTGGGCGGCATTGGTATACCAAACTCTATGAACAGGAAATCAGTCAGTTCAGCTACGACCCGTCACAACGTCAGCAAAACGATCCGTTCCAAATTTTATATAACAACATCGCAAACGATTTGTTAGCCTGGAAAAAAGCGAATATCGAAGACGATGAAATTCTGGAGATCCGCATGATTTCCGAAATGCTTTTCGCTCAGCGATTTTCTCCTGAAGTTTTTGATGACTATCTGACACAGAACCGCGATGGTTATTTAGAGATCGTGTCATTGCCGGCGGATTCAGATCCGATGCTTGGTAGAATTCGCGATATACGTGAACGCGACTTCATGTTTATCGATACTGTTCAGGACTATTACGCAACTTATGTGCGACAAATGCGTTTACCTTATGATTCCTGGCGCGAACAGAGTTATTACGAAACAATCACTTTAAGAGAAATTGAAGCTTCAGCACGGCGTCGCTTTATCGCGGGTGCCGCGACTGTAGTTGGTGGCTTGGCTGCTGCAACCCAGGGCTCTAATTATGGAACTGTCGCTGGCGGAGCTTTTGCTGTTGGTGCTGGTGCTTATCTGCTTAGGAGCGGATTTGATAAGCAGGCTGAAGCAAGAATTCACATGGAAGCTTTAGAAGAACTTGGCCAATCTTTAGAAAATGAAGTCGCTCCACAAGTCATCAATTTAGATGATCGTACTATCACTCTTTCAGGGTCGGTTGAAGAACAGTACGCGCAGTGGCGCGAAATTATGGCAGATCTTTATTCGGCAGAAGTAGGACAACTATAACCACTTGTTAAGTGCGTTCTATCCACAGAAATAGATATGTCAGAAAACGATGTCGACAAGGACAAGCAAGAGTCGCAACAATCTGGTTTCAATGAGAACCAGATTTATGTCAATTCATCTACAGCCGTAGAATTGAATAAACCCCCTATTTGGATTTGGATTAGCGTAGCCGGATTACTTCTGGTTGCGCTACTGGTGATATTCGTTCTTCCTGCTATTGTGAGCCAGTACGAGTTGCCACTGGAGCGGCGTGTCGACGTTTCTGAGCTCTTACAAGTTCCAGAAGAGGAAGTAGCGGCTTCAACAATTTCTCCTTTTGAAGAAGCACAGCGTTCCAGGCAGCGCAAAGAAGCACAGGATGTATTAGCAGAGTTGCTAGAGCATCAGGGCGTATTGGAAGCGCTTGAAGTCGACCAATGGGCAGAGGAAGACTATGCAGCCGCATTGGAAGTCGCAAGTATCGGTGATGATTATTATCGTCGACAAGAATTCATATTAGCCGTCGACTCCTATACCAATGGTCGCGATGACTTATTGGCAATCCTAGAAACTGTGCCGACGGTTTTAGAACAAACACTCATTGATGGACAGAATGCTTTGGCTAATCGAGAGTCGGAATTAGCTCAAGATAAGTTCTCCTTAGCTTTGTTGTTCGACCGAGATAGTGAAGCCGCGCAAATCGGTTTGGAAAGATCCCTTACCATGGATGAAGTTTTGGGATTATTAGCTCAAGCAGAAGAATTACTGGAAGATGGCGAACTGGATTCAGCCCGAGACATATATCGAGAGATTATTGACCTCGACAGCTATAATGAAGTTGCAAAACAGAAAATAAATGAAATCTCCACTTTAATACTGGAGCAAGAATTTGCGGGTATTATGTCGGCAGGATATGCCTTGCTAGAAAATGGAGATCCTGAGGCAGCAATCGCTGAATTCGAACGAGCAGCAACTTTGGGCGTTAATGCAGAAGAGGCGATAGCAGCAATTACGCAAACTGAAAATGAAGTTGCTAATGCTCAAATTTCAGCAATTCAAACGCGCATTAATGCAGCAGAGGCTCAGGAAGAATGGCACACTGCGGTAACTGAATATGACAATGTACTGGTCATTGATGCCAACCTGGTGTTTGCTATTAACGGCAGAGACTATGCAAGTAAACGTGCTCAGCTTGACGATTTGTTGGTTGGGTCGATCGAGACACCAGATCGATTTTATGAAGCCGATGTTTTCCAGCAAGTTTTAGATATCTATTACACCGGTCGCGCAATTGAAAGTCCCGGCCCACGATTAGTTGATCAGCTCGATCGACTACAAGTTCTTTTAGAAACTTCACAAGTACCTCTAGATATTAGAATGGTCTCTGACAATCTTACTGATGTAGCTATATTGCGAATCGGTAATTTAGGTCTGTTTGAGGAAACCATGGTTTCATTAAAGCCGGGCCGCTATGTTGCAGTGGGTAAACGCATCGGTTATCGAGAAGTCAGAGAAGAGTTTGTAGTTGGCTTCGGGCAAACTCCAGATGAAGTTGTTGTGCAATGTTCAGAACGTATAGTTGCTACTAATAGGTAATGACTGTGGATAACATTGATGACGACATTGATACAGTTAATGGGCCAGCTGACCCCATAATTCCTATAGACTTTACGCCTCACGATAAAAAGGGGGCGCGAGTCACTTTTAAACCTAAACCAATACATTTCATTATTGGCATCTTCACAATTCTTTCTGGCATCGCCGGCTGGTTTGTTCTAACTGCTCGATCAGTTTTCGTAGAAGTTGCTCCTATAACCCTGCTGAGATTGAAATTAGTGGTGGGCTACATATTCGTTTAGGTCAGCGTTACTTAATTCGTACCGGAACCTATGACATCGGACTTACCAATGAAGGTTATCACGATACCAACACGCTGCTTTTGGTAAATAATGAACAAGCACAAACCCATCCATTCGAGATGCGTAAACTGCCAGGCAAAGTTTCAATCGCGACTATGGAGCTTAATGGCGCGCGGGTACAAATCGACGGTGTCGATATCGGTGTGACTCCTCTGATCGACGTACCTATCGAGCCGGGTGAGCATCAGATGACAATCTCCGTAGATCGTTACCTCGATTACGGTGAGACCATCGACATCGAAGGGCGGGAAGTAGAACAGCGCTACCAGGCCAGCCTGGAGCCAGCCTGGGCAGTAATCGGCCTGTCGACAGCACCGGCAGGAGCTGATGTTTTGCTAGATGGTGTAGTAATCGGGAGAACACCCATTAACGCAGAAATTCTCCAAGGCCGGCGCGATCTCACCCTTAAGTTAACAGGCCATAAGGCCTGGCAAGAAGATTTCGATGTTATTGCCGGGGATGATTTCACTGTGCCTCTGGTGGAATTGGAGCCAGCCGATGGCCTGGTTTTTATACGCAGCAATCCATCTGGTGCCTCAGTTACTATTGGCGGGGAATACCAGGGGCTCACTCCATTAGAAGTAGCATTACCACCGGGTCAGAATCATGAGCTAACGTTTTTCCACACCGGTTATCACTCAAGAAAGACTAGCATTCGCACAGAGCCCAATCAGGAAAGAGAGCTAAACATTAGTCTGGACCCTGAGCTGGCAAGTGTCAGTGTAATAGCCCAACCAGAAGACGCAGAACTCTATGTAAATGGTGAATTCAGGGGGCTGGCTAACCAGACTATCGAACTGATGGCAGCGAATCAGCAAATAGAAATTCGTAAAGAAGGTTTTGTTCCTTACACAACTGAATTCACTTCTCGTCCCGGCTTAGATCAGGCTATTCGCATTTCTCTGAAATCTCTGGAGCAAGCTCGCCTCGATCAGATAAAACCAATTATTACGACGGCTGTGGGTCAGGATTTGAAACTGTTTTACCCAGGTGCTTTCACCATGGGTGCTTCCAGACGTGAAGCCGGAAGAAGACCCAATGAGAACTTGCGTGACATACAACTGGAACGACCTTTCTATATGGCCTTTAATGAAGTGACTAATTCAGACTACCGCCGGTTCAATACAGATCATAGTTCTGGAACAGTGTCAGGTGTCAGTTTGAATAATGAAGCGCAACCGGTAGTGCAGGTCAGTTGGGCTCAGGCCGCGGCCTATTGCAACTGGTTGAGGAGCAGGAAGGCCTGTCTTTATTTTATGAAATCGAAGGTGAAGAATTATTGGCTTCAATCCTGAATCGACTGGATACCGTATGCCATCCGAAGCGGAATGGGCTTGGGTAGCAAGAACCAATGGCAGTGGAACACCCTCAAGTATCAGGGGGAGATCAACTACCACCTCCGGAGAATGCAGGAAATTTTGCTGACATCACCGCACAAAATTATTTAGGCGAAATAATGTTTAATTACAACGACAATTATTTTGCTTCGGCACCGGTTGTTTCCCTTTTGATTCGAATCATTATGCAATGTATGACATGGCCGGAAACGTTTCAGAATGGGTACATGATTATTACGGAGCCGTCGGCGCGATTGGGTGGAAATAGACCCATTAGGTCCAAAATTGGGACAGTTCCACACCATCCGGGGATCCAGTTGGGCCCATGGCCAGTGACCGAAATGCGCTTGTCATTTCGGGATTTTGGCGAAGAACCGCGGGATGATGTTGGTTTTCGCGTTGCTCGCTACCTTGAATAAATGCTGAGTACTCTTTGAGAGGACTTCAGAATGAAAAAATTATTTTTACCTTTAGCTTGTTATGCACTTTAAGTGTTTGGGCCCAAGACCAGGCTACCGAAGAAGCCGAAATGAGTCCCAGAACGAACAACAAGCTTTAGACACAAACCTCTCTTCAGAAGAATTAGCCGCTGCTGAGAACGACGAATTAATCCTGGGGGATGAGGCTGAAGAACAAGAGGGGGTTCAAACTCGCGTTTCATTCCAACAGAAGAAATTTCACAGGATCTGGGTGTTTCATTTCCGGTTGATATTTAGCGTTCCGGTTATATTAGAAAAGGAATAGTTTATGAAGCAAGGCTCCATGTATGAAGGTCTCTTTCAGGTAGCGGCACTCATCTTAGTGATTATTATTGTCACGGCACATACGTGACGGTCATTCGACCGAAGCTGACTTAATTCAAGAACAGCAAGCATTGATGCAAGAACAGAATCCGGAATTAGTACCGGAACGTTTAGTGTTTATTATCTTGCGCAACTACGAACAGGAATTTTGCATCATTTTCTTTCTATGGGCTGTCACCATTATCGGCATGAAAACCCAACACACCCTTCGACAGAAGACTTTATTAGATAGAACACTGATACAACTGCAGGATGGGATGAGTATATTGCCGGAAGACTCACGCAATATCGCCAGACCTGTTCAAGCCTTGTCGAGAAAGAAAGAGATTATTTATTACCGAGAGCACTATTAGCGGGATTACATCGATTTCAAAGCACCCAAAACATTCAAGCCGTTCATCAATAATAAAAGACACCTGCGAAACTGAAGCGGATCGCATGGAAACGGGAAATTACCATCGTACGTTATATCGCTTGGGCGATTCCGTCCATCGGCTTCCTTGGAACCGTGCGCGGTATTGGTACCCCCCTCGGCCAGGCCTATCAGGCGGGGGCGGGAGACATTGCCGGTGTCACTCAGAGTTTAGGGGTAGCCTTTAACTCTACATTCGTTGCGCTGGGGGTGAGTATTTTCTTAATGTTTCTTTTACACCAGTTGCAGCTAATACAAGATCGACTGGTATTAGATTGTCAGAACTACTGTGACGAACGTCTGATCAGACATTTACAGATTTCCGATAAAGGCGAGCAAGCTTAGATGGCTCTAAATGTAATCGAGCTTAACGACCGCGGCATAAAAGTCGGCGATGAAAGTGGCATCATCGTCCAGAGCCCTGGTTTTGCTCTGGTGGTGGACGACAAATTAGAAGTTGGCGAAACCGCTGAGCAGCAGGCGCGATTCAACCAACCAACAGTTTCAATAAGTATTGGCACGATCTAAATCTCGAGCCAATTTCCCACGGGAATAAATTTAGACACTATGCTGACTTGGCTTACGCGCAGTTAGTGCATCTGGCAGAAGTTTGGGAAATCAATAACGATGTCATCTTTGCCGTACCAGGAAAATTTTCCCGACAACAGCTAGCTATCTTTTTAGGCCTCGCTCAACAAAGCCCATTTACAACAGTTGGAGTTGTTGATTCCGCATTGGCAGCAACGGCAACTGCGGCCCAATCCGAGCACATCGTATTTGCCGACATTCAATTACATCAAGTATGCTAACGAAGTTAGCAGTAGTCAATGATCATTTGGTAACTGAAGGCGTTGTACAAATACCTGGAGTAGGTAGTCAAAATTTCATGAATCTGATGATGCAGATTGCAACGGACATATTTATTCAACAATGTCGCTTTAATCCCAACACAACGCAGAGTCAGAACAACAGCTGTATAACGAATTGCCAAAGTGGCTTTTGCAAGATGTAAAAGAAAAAACGTTGCAGCTGGGCTTAAGAGTGCAAGCGCCATGCATACAGCAAAGTTACCGCGAGCAACTCTAATTATAGTCTTAAGAGTACTACAAAAAATTAACGAACAGATAAGTGTAATAACACTGAGTAACAATGCTAACTACTATTGAGTAAAAGCCTCGCAGAATTGCCTGCATTCCAGGCTTCATTAAATCAGAATAGCAACGTGGCTATTGTTGAAGATCATGCGGTAAACACAGCGTGTTATCAATACCAGATATTATAAACAGTTCTGTGAAGGCATTCATCTGGTGAAAAGACTTCCTTGGAGTCTTAAGCTGCAGGAAACCGCAAGTGAACCCCTGAAACTGCGGATAATCCAACTCATGATTTTTTTTGAATGAGCAATTCCTATAAACAGTATCGAAATAAAAAACAACGTACAACTTAACGGCAGTGCAGCTGCTGTAAAAGCAATTGTGATGAACATCGAAGATCTGCCTGAGTCACTTGGCGTTTTAAAAAAAAGAAGCGATGGGGTGTATCTCATTAGTGGAGAACAAGAAGTATTTTTGAACGAAAAACCAGTAGCTGGTGAGCAATTACTGGGTCTGGGGGATCGCATTCGTTTTGCGAGGATGGTGAAGAAATTAGTTTGATTCAGGTAGCGAATGGCTAGTAACAGTAAATCCAACAGACGCAAAGTAAATCCATTAAGCCTGGCATTTCTCGATGTCATGTTTTGTGGCTTTGGAGCGGTGATTTTAATTTTCTTGATTCTCGATCACTCAAGTACGATTTCACCAGAGGAAACTAACCGTGAGTAATGGCCGAGATAAACTTACTACGGGAGGAAGTTGAAGAAGGCGAATTGGGTTTAGTTAGAATTCGCAACACTCTGTCGGATGTCGATTTCGAAGTCGTTGAAGCCAAGGGCTCGCTCGCCAAATCATGGAACAGATTGATACTTTTCTGCAGGAATTGGCAGCGTTAGAAAACAGCAGCATGGCCACTGAAGAAGACGTAGCTAAATTGCGTTCTGACATCGAAGCCTGGAACAGGAAGTTCTGCGCTTCAGGCCAGCGCCTTCGAACAGGAAGGTAACAGTGTCAGACAATTTTTGGGGGATGGTAACAGACATATCTGTCCGGACTGTTCTTAGGTGGACAACGTATTCTGGTCTTGATTGATAGTTCTGCCAGTATGCTGGAAGCACCATAGTGAACATAATTCGTACGCGGAATATGGTGACGAGCGAAAACGCAGTGCTCCGAAATGGCAGCGGGTCGTTAATACTGTAGATTGGGTCAGTACCCAGCTGCCGATAACTAGTCAGTATCAGATCTGGAATTTCAATACTGAAACTGAATCCGTTATTCCCGGAACAGAAGGATTTTGGTTGGAAGTTGCCGATCGAGATCAACTCAGTGAAACGATCGAGAATGTAAAAGAACTAGTGCCTAATAATGGTACTAACCCGGCACAGGTATTTCGGGCGTAGCAAATATGTCACCGCGACCGACAATATATTTCTGATCACAGATGGCTTGCCACCCTTAACAATCGCGGCTCTTCGGATACTCTGATCACGCCGGGAGACCGTATGGAATTGTTCGAAGAAGCGGTGGAAGAATTACCTCAGACAATTC
>BPDI01000043.1 GCA_019654215.1 Gammaproteobacteria bacterium
CGAAAACTATCAATAGCATTTTCATCCTGAACAATTGCTGATTCTGTTTCACCAACATTGGTTTCATCGCTGCAGCTCGCGAGGAAGAAAGCTGTAATGAGAAAAAGAGCCGCTCTGTGCTTTGGTCTAATCATAAGACTCCTAGCATAAAGGAATCCTAGACAAAAAAGAGCCGCATTCGCGGCTCTTTTTTGTCTTAGCTTCTTTAGTTCGAAGCTTGTTCTCTTTCCGCGCGGCGGGCGCCGGCTAGAATTCCTGGCATTGAATAGTTACCTTCGTGACACGCATATTCGTAAATTCTACCATCGAGAGGATAGTAACTTAATTCCGCTGTCCAGGGTTGGCTGTAAAGGTGTTCATCTTCTACCGTAAATTGGTAAATTATTTCTTCATCCGCATAGCGGCTGAAGCGTTCAGTGATCTTTCCATAAGGAGAGATAGGAACAGAACTTTGACCCATTTGCAGAGGATTAATATTTACAGTTTCTACGATTAGTGTATCACCTTCATACCAGCCTGCTGAATCTCCCAACCATTGCTGCAATTCTTCAGGGCGTCGATTTGCGCGAGCTTCTTCTGCACTATCGTACAAAGGAATAATGCGTGCATCGTGAACCATCTCAACCATAATCATGAAATATTCATCAGTTTGTATGAACTGATAGCTGCTATTGTACAACGTACCCATCATGCCCGGACCAGCCGTGTTACCAAATCCAATTAAGCAGCGCTCGGCTATAGGAATAGCCTCTGGTCCTGAAGTATCCGCAACACCTGTTAGGTATCGGGCGCCAAACTGCGGACGATTCAAATCATATGTTGGTTCATCCAAGCGCGGAATTATGCCGTTGGGCGGATCGATAATATAAGAAGTACGAAATTCACCACGAACACGAGCCAGGGTCGAACCCGGGTCAGTCCAGAACAAGTTGTATCCGCGTAATCCAAAATCTCGCGCACCGGCGGGTGGTGCTCCAGTTTCGGGATCGATAGCGGGACCAGCCTCGATGTTTTCTCTGGAGATTCCTGCGATTGCCATATTTGCGACGATTTCCTGGGCTTCTTCTGCAGTAACAACCAGTTCAACTCCACGAGAGCGGGTGAGGCTGGTGCGAGAAGCATTGCTCCAGATACCGGAAAGTTGAGGCCTATCAGCACTTTGAGCAACAGAGCTGGTTGAAGCCACTGTGAATGCTAATCCGGCAACGGCGATTGAAACAGTCAATGACTTAGACAAAGACATGGGCCCCCCTGATATTTTGTCTTTTTAAAACTACGTAATCGATTGATGTATAAAGGTATTCTTATATTGGTCGTAAGTAAAGATCGCCAATTGATTTAGCATCCAAATATGAGGCTAAGGTTAGCCATTTATGGAGATTGCATAAGTTCATATAACTCTTAATTTCTGCTTGGCATCAAAATCTCAAGAAACATAAGACCGTCTATGAGTTAAATAATATGCCCAACCCATCTTCCCGCAAGCATTACGCCAGACCATAGAAAGAGTGAAAGGGCGCCAGCCACTTTGACACTAGTTGGTGGGCTATTGGAATTATCAAATTGATCAATATTTCTAAACAGCTTGAAGTGGAAGTAGGCCATGTTTATTCCGGCCAGAACCAATAAGACCATTTTGGATTGGAAGGCCGGATTTAAGACGTGTCCGGATGCGCGAGTTATAAACATGCCAACGCCGGTGATCACTGCAATGGCGAATGCACCCCACGCCCATGGTATTAATTCCCTGTTTAGAGTGGAAATTGGATACATAGTTGCTCCGATGCCAACTAATCGCAGGTCTACCCAGAGAATTGCGCCAACCATTAAGGATGCTGCAATGACATGCACGGTTTCGATGGTTGGAAACCAATTAGTAGAAGCTATGACTTGAGAGAGCGACCAATTCTGTACCCATTCCCAAAATGGCTGCTCGGTGCCATCGTGATAGGGTTCGAGATACCATAAAGGGAACTCGATGTATTCGAGGTAGGCGATCCAACGACCTGCGGTGCATATCGCGAGAATCAGCAAGATTGAAAGAATTGCTATTGTGCGACCAATCAGGATTCGTCTTGCACTGAGTTGCCAATAATTCTCCTCGGTTTTACTCATCACATGATAGTAGGCCATCATTATTAGCAATGGCCCGAGACAAATCATCTTCACAGCAAATACTGGATTATTGAAATAGCGATTCGGTCTGCCAAACACAAAGAAGGAGCCGGAGAAAATCATAATGATCAGCGCGATCCAAAAAATCGGCATTACCCGTTGGGTTATTTCCGACAGGTTTTGGGATGGAACGGCAAGTCCTAGAATTCGCAGGCTTTGAAAGGCAATGGTGGCCATAACTACGGCAATACCGAGTATATGCACCGTTTGAATAATGGGTGGGAAACCGGGCACGTTCGTGAGCGTCCACAATGCGCCACTTTGTAAGAAGGAGCCGCTTAACAGCTGGCCGATGCCGGTGAAAAACTCTGGCATTAAGTCTTAATCTCTTCCCGTTTGTGTCGTTATTATTTAGAACGATCCGAGCATAGCATGATTGCCATTGTCGGCGAATCTAATATTCGAAGCAGTTGAATCACATACGCCAATTGGGGGAACTAAACATGAGTGATGAACTTACTTTTCTTACCTACGTTGTCTTACTCACCGCTTTACTTTGGGTGCCATATATTCTGAATCAAATTAGTGCACAGGGGTTAGTTAATGCAGTCGGCTATCAGGATAACCCGGCGGCACTAGCCAGTTGGGCGCAGCGTCTTAAAGCTGCTCATTATAATGCGGCGGAAAACTTGGTGGTCTTTGCTCCTCTAGTAATCATTGTAGAAATTCTACAGATTAGTTCTTCGGCTACTGCTATTTCCTGCATGGTATATTTCTATGCGCGATTAGTGCATGCGCTCAGTTACACCTTTGCCATCCCATGGGTGCGCACGATTAGCTTTGCAGTTAGCTTTTTCGCAACAATCGGCATTGCTTATCAGGTTCTGACTGCTTTCTAAATTTGAGCGTATACGCAAACGATAGCAGTCATTTGCTAAAACTTATGCCCACCGCGGGAAAGGAGTTTTTCGAGAATTGCTGTTTGACGTTTTGAGCAGGTAATGCGAGACCTTTGGCAATCCCAGCAACACATGATTATGGGTGTGCGGGAGGCCTAGTTGTTAAGAGCTAAAAAATAACCCCCTTTTAAATTGTTTAAGCTATCTTTACAGAACGACTCATGGCGGTGCTAGGGCGCCTTGATAGTGGGATCGATTGTGAACCAGAACCGTCATATACGTTTAGATTCCTAAACGTACTTATCGGTTACAGCTCCTTCGGATGCTGAAGTAACGGTGGCCGCGTACTTTGCTAAGACGCCACGGGTATATCGCGCTTCCGGCTTTTGCCAGTTATCGAATCGGCTTTTAATCTCTTCTTCGCTAAGATCAAGAGTAATTGTGTTGGCTTCGGCATCAATAAAAATACGATCACCATCTCGAACAATGGCAATAGGCCCGCCTTCAATTGCCTCAGGGGTCATGTGTCCCACAACGAAACCATGTGATCCGCCCGAGAATCTGCCGTCAGTAATTAGAGCTACTTTTTCCCTCCAAGGCCTTTGCCCATGATCGCCGAAGTAGGGGATAGCATTTCCCGCATGCCTGGCGCACCTTTCGGACCCTCGTAACGAATTACCAAAACATCGCCTTTAACAACTGTACCATTAAGAATCCCTCTCAAGCATTCTTCTTCGGATTCGAATACACGAGCATTGCCGGCAAATGACAACCCTTCCTTTCCGGTAATCTTGGCAACGGCACCGGTAGGAGCAAGATTTCCGCGCAGAATGACGAGGTGTGAATCTTTCTTAATAGGATTATCGAAGCTGCGAATGATGTCCTGCCCTTCGGGATAGGGTTCAACTGTTGCCAGATTTTCTGCCAGCGTTTTCCCGGTAACAGTCAAGCAATTACCGTCTAGGATTCCAATCTCCAGCATACTTTTCATTAATGGCTGAATGCCACCAATCTTGATGAGTTCTGACATTAAATATTTACCGCTGGGTTTTAAGTCTGCCACCATAGGAATCTGTTTCCCGATGCGAGTGAAATCATCCAGTTCTAACTCTACAGCCATGGTATGGGCCATCGCTAATAGATGAAGAACAGCATTGGTCGAGCCACCAAGAGCGATAGTTACTTTTATTGCATTTTCGAATGCGGCACGGGTCATGATGTCAGAAGGTTTAATATCATGCTCCACTAGATAGATGATTGCTTCGCCGGCACTTAAACAATCACCGACTTTTTCTTCAGAAATTGCATCCTGAGCTGAACTATTGGGCAGGCTCATGCCTAAAGCTTCGATTGCAGAAGCCATAGTGTTAGCTGTATACATACCACCGCAGGAGCCAGGACCAGGTATTGCAGTGTCTTCAATTTGTTTTAGTTCGATGTCGGAGACAGACCCTGCTGCATGTTCACCAACCGCTTCAAAAACGGAAATGATGTTCGTATGATTAGGACCGGGTTGAATCGTACCGCCGTATACAAATAAAGAAGGACGATTTAATCGGGAAATACCCATCATCAATCCAGGCATGTTCTTGTCGCAGCCACCAATAGCAATAATGGCATCGTGGCCCATACAGCCAGAAACAGTCTCCACACTGTCGGCAATAACTTCGCGAGAAACCAGGGAGTACTTCATCCCTTCGGTTCCCATCGAGATACCATCGGAGATCGTAATAGCGTTATAAATTATACCTTTACCACCTGCATTGTCGGCCCCTTTGTTCACATGCTTGGCGAGTTTATCGATGTGCATATTGCAGGGCGTCACCATGGACCAGGTTGAGCAGATACCGATTTGTGGTTTCGCAAAATCTTCGTCATCGAAACCAACGGCACGCAACATGGCACGGCTGGGTGCCTGTTCAATACCGTCCACTACAATCTTAGAATGTTTTCTTAAATCCTTGTCAGTCATTGCTATTCCAATAGGAATTCAGAAACTATTACAAACTCAATAGCATGAGATTGAGTTAGCATTAAAAAGAGGGCGCTACTATACACTATTGCAGGAAAGTATTTTAATGATCAGATCCGAAAACGGCCAGTTTTTAACTAAAAACAGAGTATGATGGCAATCATCGAGAGATATCTATGGTTGCAAGAGTTTTGGTCACGATGACTTCAATGAAACAACCACGCCCCAGTTACATCACACTAAGCTACCAGCAGCCTTATGACTGGAAATCCCATCTTGCTTTTCTTGCATATCGTTCGATACCAGGTGTCGAGGTAGTAAAAGAGAATAGTTATGCGCGCACCATTAGCATGGACGGAATTGCAGGCCATTTTCGAGTTGAGTTCGGGAGTAATTCAAACCAGATACAAGCAAAAATTCAGTTCCCAGAATTGAAGCAGCGCCACCATATTATCGAACGTATCAAGTCTATTTTTGATTTGCATGCTGACAGTGAGCAAATCGACAAATTCTTGGCGAAAGATAAATTACTTAAACCGATGGTCAAAAAGTTCCCTGGACTCAGAGTACCAGGGTGTTGGAGTGGTTTTGAAGTAGCTGTGCGCGCGATATTAGGTCAACAGGTTACGGTAAAAGCAGCTTCAACTTTGGTATCGCGGATTTCTGAGCGATACGGCCAGAAGTATGACTGCAATATAGAAGGACTAACCCATGTGTTTCCTGATGCTAAGGAATTGCAGGGAGCGAAGATGGAGAATATTGGGATCATAAGACAACGTATATCTGCGATCCAATTGATTGCTGATTTAGTTGCCAGCGGGAAATTGGTAATTGATAGCACAATTGATATGAAAGAATTCGTAGATCAAATATGTGCAATAAAAGGAATAGGGGAATGGACTGCATTTTATATTGCAATGCGAGCATTGAATGAACCCAATGCATTTCCTTTTTCAGATTTGATACTACGCCGCGCATTAACGGAAGAAGAATTAACACCCAAACAATTATTAACTCTTTCTGAGCCCTGGAAAACCCCGGCGAGCTTATGCGGTGATTCTGCTATGGAAGAATTATGGGGCAACTATTCTAAAAATGAATGCCAAGAAGAAAAAGGTATGACTACCTATTATCATTATCACACAACTCCAATTGGTAAATTGCTTCTTGCTGGTAATGAAGGATACATAAATCAGCTTGGATTTCCATCGGGTTCCATGGCGCGCAAGCATAAAAAGGGTTGGATAAAGGATCGCATCCCTTTCAAAGAAGTCATGTTTCAGTTGGACAGCTATTTTGATGGCGAGTTAAAAGATTTCGAATTGCCTTTAGCGCCGGTTGGTACTGAGTTTCAGCAAGCGGTATGGGATGCTTTAAGGGAAATTCCATACGGTGAAACTTGGAGTTATGGCGAGTTGGCCAAACATATCGGCAAACCTAAAGCATCACGAGCAGTAGGCGCGGCAAATGGTATGAATCCGATTCCAGTGATTATTCCTTGCCCTCGAGTGATTGGCATCAATGGCAAGCTAACCGGTTTTGGAGGCGGTATTAAAATCAAACGATTTCTCCTTAGTCTTGAAACTAAAGACATCGTACCCGATATTAACTTAAGTTGATTCAATCTCTAAGCGTGGCAATATGCTACTTAAGGCAGAAAGGGAAATATACTTCTATCATGATGTTAGTTATAAAAAGCCAGAAAATAAAATCTGGGGGAAGTCTGAGAAGCAATGCAAAGTAGCCAGCAACAAATTGTCTCATTTGTTAACGAACGGTTAATGAGTCAGAAAGCTGTCTGGCTATGCACAATTTTGAAAACTTGGGGATCTTCGCCGCGACCGATTGGAGCGATGATGGCTTGCACCTTGGATGGTGAATTAATCGGATCAATCTCGGGTGGTTGTATCGAAGAGGATTTTCTCGAACAATTGCGGGATGGTAGTTTAAAAGCTCAATTCGATGCTGAGGGTAGGCCGTTCATGGTGCAATACGGTGAAACCGAAGCTGAACAAGCGCGATTAAAACTTCCTTGTGGCGGACAGTTACATGTTTTACTGGAATTTATTGAACCTTCTTATCCCAATATAGAAGTGTTCAATCATCTAACTAACGCATTAGAAAATCACACCAAGATCAGTCGTATTCTTAATCTTGATACTGGTGAGATCTCTGCGGACGACCACAGTGGAGAAGATGCGGTTATCATGGAAAACAAAAAGATGACCCATTCTCTCAGTCCTATGTATCGGTTATTGTTACTAGGCGCGGGTGACGTTGCTAAATATGTTGCAGAAATGGCATTAGCGTTGGAATATGATGTGACACTTTGTGACCCTCGTCCTAAATATCTGGAAAACTGGCATGTAGAAGGAGTTGAAACAACCTCACGTTTACCAGATGATGTTGTTAGAGAACGATTCAATAATCCTTACAGTGGAATTATTGCATTGGCTCATGATCCGCGTGTTGATGACATGGCATTAATGGAAGCACTAAAGACAAACGCGTTTTACGTTGGCGCGATGGGGTCGGAACGAACTTCCGCTGCAAGAAGGGAGCGCTTGCCAGAGTTAGGCTTGTTAAAAGACGAGATTGATGTTTTGCATGCGCCGATTGGTTTTCAAATAGAATCAAAAACTCCTGCCGAAATTGCAATTTCAATAATGGCAGAGGTGACTGCAAAGCGACACGGTATTGAGCTCAGTTAGCTCGCAGTGAAGCTAGTCTCATCGCTGGATCCTCCTTTGAGCTTGACCTGCCTAATTCGCATGCCCATTCTTACGTTCTAGGATGTTTATAATCGATCATTCCTTCGAGTTAATAGTGCTCTGATTCATCGATAATGGATTCTTAGCAAGTATTATTTCTAAGATTTTTAATACAGCAAAGTCAAAAAAACCCAACCGTTGTGCTAACGATCAGGTTTTTTTTCAGTAGATTTGGCTTGTCGCTATGGAAATAGTTCCGCCAATCTATTCTTGGCATCATCACTCGCAACATGATTTAAGCTAGCAATAATTCCAGCAAGTTCCTTTGCCCTATCTGGGGCACTTTCATTGGCTTGAATTGCAGCCATTGCTTCTTTGCCATCAGCACTGGCCGCATGACTAATGTTAGCAACAGTGTCCGCCATATTCCTTAGTCCTTGCGGCAAGCTGTCGTTGCCTGAAATTTCCGCCAACGCAGCTTTATCTGCATCAGATGGATAGTGGTTAATTGATGCAACGATGTCAGCGATAGTTTTCAATGCCGAGGCGCCATCTTGTGCCATCGCTGCCTGAGAAAATAACCCTCCAAGCATAAGGACGATAAGGCTTTTTGTTAGAGTTTTTATCATTCTGCACTCCTGAATTAGCAGCATAAATTTTGTACAACAATTTGAGTCTATCCTATTAGTCTGCCATTAAGTAGTTATTGCGATACTTTTTTATGCAGCTAGATATTCGGTCGGTAATAGTTACTATTTCGAGTACAAAGGCCAGGGTTGAGCCTCTTCAAGCTGTTGAGCCAAGCGCAGCAATGTTAAGTCAGAGCCCCATGCTCCAGTAAACATAATACCAACAGGTAGTCCTGAGTCAGTGTGATGAAGTGGCACGGACATACTTGGTTGCCCGGTGCCATTATACAAAGCAGTAAAACCGCTGTACTGACGAAAACGCTCGGTATATTCCTTCATGTTATCGCTGTTCATGTTTAACCAACCGATTTCCGCGGTTGTTTTGGTGAGTACGGGAGACAGAATTATGTCATAGGCTTTATGAAATTCTCGCATAGCTATTTCGGCGTCGAACATGAGGTCTCTTGCAGCAAGAAATTCATCGGCTTGTATTTCGCTGCCCAAGCGGGCAACGATTTGTGTTGACTTTTCCAAGTCAGCTTCTTCTATGGTGATACCAAGCTGGTCGACCTTTGCTATCACTCTTTGAAATATATGAGTGTTGATCATTTTTGCCATGGCAGATACCACTGGGCGGTAATCTACCGGGTGGGTGATTTCTTCAATTTGATGTCCGAGTGATTCGCAAAGTGCTGCTGCATTGTTGATTCCATCAATACACTCCTGATCGATTGTTTGATCGAGTGGATGTGAGAGTTGCAAACCAATTTTTAGTTTTCCTGGCTCGTTATTTAACGAATCTAGAAATGAATCGGGTGCAGGGGGTCGCGGAAACAAATATAGTTTGTTTAACTTAATGACATCGAGAAAAGCTGCGCTGTCTTTAACGCTTTGGCTAACCACATGGCCAACACTCATCCCACTCCAGCTGTCGCCCAATTTACTTTCAATAGCAGTTAATCCACGACTCGGTTTCAAGCCGAATAATCCACAACATGCTGCAGGAATACGAATTGAACCGCCGCCATCGGTTGCATGAGCCACGGAGAAATGCCAGCTGCAACTGCTGCGCTTGCTCCGCCACTGGAGCCGCCGTCGAATGATTAGTGTTCCAGGGTTTCTAGTTACACCATTGGCAACTGGCTCAGTGGTATAGTTAAACCGAACTCAGGAGTATTCGTTAGTCCAAATATATTGAGCCCCGCGCTAATATACTTTTCTACAATTTTAGAAGTTTTATCTGCAACTTTCCTTTGAATAACTGACTTCCAAAGGTGGCAGGAATCCTTTAACTGTGCTGAGGTCTTTTACTAAAAATGGAAATCCTGCAAGGTTGCTTTTCTGGAGAAGCTTAGGATTGGCATCGAAGTTCTTTGCAGCATCCATAGCAGCATTGAAATTCGAGTAACGATAGAATTATTGCTGGCTCAACAGCTTCGGCGCGATTAATTGCGCACTCGGTTAGTTCGGAGACTGTAAAGTCACCTGCGCGGATATTGGCTGAAAGTGTTACAGCATCACACCGAGATAGTCGGATTGATTCAGCATAAATGGTTACGATTTAAATTATGAGAACATGTGTTAATTATCGTCTACCTTACCTAACAGTAAAAGACCACCTGGCTACTCTTAATATCCAGATCTTTGCCTTCAGACATTTGGGTTTAAGACGTAAGTTATTTTTCGAGTATAAAAATCAGTTTACCAAGAGTCTTCATACTGGGTGGTGCGTCTGTATTAAGAGTGGGTCGGAATCATACTTTTCGATAATCGTTTCGTAAAATTCTAGATGTTAAGCCTTTATATTCTATTCAAATCTACTCTCGGTGTACCATGTGATATCGGAACCAGTGTCCTCAATTTTGTGGGCTAGTCGAGTATAAGTGCGAACAATGCCATTCGCACTAGAACACCGTTATCGGTCTGACGAAATATTGCTAAATTTGGGTGCTGATTTAAATCATTATCTAGTTCATTGGCTTCCTCGCGGGAATCCCGGGGTAGTGGATGCATGATTACCGTATTTGGCTGACAGTTTTGGGTATAAATTGCCTGGTTCAGACGAAATCTGCCGCGATAGATATCAGCTTCCAATTTTGAAGTGAATCGTTCTTCTTGAATACGGGTCAGATAAACCGTGTCTTGTCACTTAATCCTGCTTCCATGTCTTCAGTTTCAAAGACGGCATGACCAGCATCCTTTAATTTTCCAACAATATCTATTGGCATCTTCAGCTCTGCTGGCGAAATTAGAGTGAATTGAATGTCCTCATATAGTAGCAAGAGTTGAGAGAGGGAATGGACGGTACGCCCGTGTTTTAGATCTCCCACCATGGCGATATGCATGCCGTCTATCTCTTTGCTCTTGGAAGTCAGTTCTTTCTTGATTGTATAGAGATCCAATAAGGCTTGGGATGGATGTTCATTTGGGCCATCGCCGCCATTGATTACAGGTACACGGCTGGCCTTGGCAAATTCCGCCACAGAACCAATCTGGGGATGACGCATGACAATGACATCACTGTAGCCAGATATTACTCGGGCAGTGTCGTAGAGAGATTCTCCTTTCGAGATAGAAGATTTTTTTAAACCGGTAGTCTCTCAACATGGCCGCCGAGTAGATTAAACGCGCAACCGAAGCTAAACCGAGTACGAGTACTGGGTTCAAAAAACATATTGCCGAGGATAGCGCCGTCCAGTGCTTTGGTGATGCGTTTGCGGTTAGCGTAGGGTTCCATACTGTCAGCAACAGCAAAGACTTTTTCGATATCGTCTTTTTTAAACTGGCTTACGCTGATTATATGGGCGCCGCGAAAATCCATAATCGATAGCTTGTCTTCTTACCATCCACGAGATTGGGATTGAATATTCACTTCTTTAAACCGGTATGATATTACTAAAATAGCACTTAGATTGCAGTTAACATTCTAATTACTCGCACAAAAGTATTAGTACTAATATATTCCTTGTATATGTGATGTTTTTTAATTTTGATCGCCAGAAGGGGTCTTTTTCAGTGAGTTCGCCAACTATTTACTGGTACGATTTTGAAACATTTGGCGCTGATCCACGCAGAGATCGAGCCTGCCAGTTCGCCGGTATTCGCACAGACGAGGACTTAAACATTATTAGCGAGCCATTAGTGATTTACTGCAACGTGGCCGATGATTTTTTACCGAACCCTTTTGCCTGTTTGGTTACGGGGATTACACCGCAAGTAGCCAATAAAAACGGTGTTACTGAAGTTGAATTTATAAAAAGGAAAAAATGCTGAATTTTCTGTTCCGAATACCTGTGTGTCTGGTTACAACAGTATTCGTTTCGATGACGAAATAACCAGACGATTACTATATAGAAATTTCTTCGACCCTTACGAAAGAGAATGGAAGAACGGAAATTCTCGTTGGGATATTATCGATATGCTGCGGCTTTGTTCGGCGATTCGGCCGGAAGGAATTGAATGGCCAAAGAAAGAAAATGGATACGGGAGTTTTAAACTGGATCAGTTAACTGTAGCTAATGGCATTGAGCATGAGAGCGCCCATGATGCGCTAGGCGATGTAATTGCGACCATTGAGATGGCAAAGCTGGTAAAAGCAAGGCAACCAAAACTTTACGATTATGTCTTTCAGTTGAAAGACAAAAGCAAAGTGCAGGCTGAAATTGATCTGGTAACACAGAAACCAATGCTACATGTTTCAATGCGTTATCCAGCGAGTCGAGGATGTTTAGCTTTGGTAATGCCTATTTGTATTCATCCTGGTAATAAAAATAGTGTGGTTATCTATGACTTACGTGAAGATCCCCATGCCTGGCGAGACTTATCTATCGACGAAATGAAAGAACGAATTCAAACACCTAAAGAGAAACTCCCACAAGGGGTGAATCGAATTCCGTTAAAGACTTTGCGCGTCAATAGCTGTCCAATCGTGACATCGCCAGCAGTGTTAAAAAAGGAACAGGCAGAAAAATTTCAAGTCGATGTCGAAGCATGTCGTGCCCATTGGGAGCAATTACAGGGAGATAATGAAATCAAGAAGAAAGTTAGTGCTGTGTTCAGTGATGAGTCCTTTCCTGAAGAAACGGACCCGGATCTAATGATTTACAGTGGCGCTTTTTTTAGTGATGTAGACCGCGATTTGATGGAAATTCTACGAGCTACACGTCCCAATGATTTGGGAAGGCTGGACTTACCTTTCCGAGATGGTCGATTGCAAGAAATGTTTTTCCGCTATCGTGCTCGAAATTATCCGGATACTTTAAATCAGGCTGATAAGAAAAGATGGCAAAATTTTCGTAAGGGGAAAATATTGGCTGGGGAAACCATCGCTCGTTTTGAAAAAGAAATGAAAAAAGCTTGGCAAAAAGTAAGTAAAGAGTGTGATGAGAAATCTAGGGAAAAAAGCGAGGCGGTGTTAAACGAATTGCAGGATTATACAGACGAATTGATTCAGTCTTTAATGGAATAAAACCTTACGGCTGTATCATAGTACATCGCATGCTTTTCTTTCCCTCGCTAAATTCTGCAGTTACCCGCTTAAAGGAATTCCATAACACATTGTAGGAACAGGAAACTTTATCCACGGGGAAATTAGATTCGAACATGCAGCGCTTTGGGCCAAATTCCTCGATACAGTGAAGTAGATATGGTCGCGTTGCCTCCGCCAATTTTTTTGAAGTAGGGGGAAACTTTTGTTTGTGCCATTGATGGCCATTAATGGCCATGGCTAGACCCCCAAGCTTAACTACCACATTATCGCATTGGGCCAAATCGGAGATATCCTTCTTCCAGGTCTTGAGGATTGCATTCCTTCTTCCTTCATATGGACCAATTCCCAAAGGGCCGCCGACATGATCCAGCACTATAGGCTGATCAGGAAATGTTTGGGCCAGGGATAACAGTTCTGGTAGCTGAGTGTGATATAGCCAGGCGTCAAAAGTAAGATCGAACTCGCCCAGACGGGCAAAGCCTTTGCGAAACTCTTCGGTTAAGTAAAGCTGTTGCGGGGGATTAGTATGGGAATTGCGTATTACTTCACTGGCATCCCAGCCACAGGCATGTCGAATGCCACGAAAGCGATTTGGGCTGGCTTCGATGTGTCGAGCCAATACTTCATCAACTGCATCACCAAGCAGTAAGTCAGCATGGCCAACAATAGCTGCTGCTGCCTTGGTCTCACCATAGTCTCCGGTAGCACAAACATTGGCCACAGACTGTACAAATTCAGTTTCACCTACTGGAGACATGGCTTTTGATGTGCCATCCCAGTATTTCGACATACATTCGACAAACACCGTAGAAACAACATTGTGCCCACTGCTAGTGTCTTCTAGTAGGTCTTCTAGGAGATAGCGGCTATCTGGGTGGTCCCAAAGATGATGGTGCGGGTCGCAGATTCGTAATTCGGGCTCCAGAGATTCCTCTTTAACTTGCTTCAACCATTCTGGATTCACTGGCATGTATAATTTTCTCCTTATCGTTATAACAACATATCACTTTTTAAACTTCACTTTCTTTTTGGCGCCTGGAGCGGGTCTCCGCATATCACTTCATTCAGTGTGGTAGTCGGCCTATAATCGACATTTAAATACAGTTGCAAGAGCGATATAAATTTTTTACATCGCTCGCCTTTATTCTTCTATGAAAAACGTATTATTGCTTTCTATATTTCTCAGCTTTTCGCCCGCGGCGGTGTTTGCTGCAGATAATGCTGTTCTCATTACCCTTGACGGCTTGCGCTGGCAAGAGGTGTTTTCCGGACTCGATCGTGAATTAGCGGTCCATGAAGAGTTTAGTGAACAAACCAAACTTCTCTTAGAGAGATTTTGGCGTGATACTCCGCAAGAAAGAGCAGAGACATTATTGCCCTTTTTGCACAATACGGTATTTAGGGAAGGCAGTTTTGTTGGTGATCGAGATGCAGGGTCCTGTGCGGAGGTAACCAATGACTGGTACTTCTCTTATCCCGGTTACTCAGAGATTTTGACAGGTGTAGTGAACGACTCAATCGATTCGAATGGCAAAAACCCAAATCCTGAACAAACTATTTTAGAACTTCTGGATTCCAAGGCGGAATTTGCAGGAAAGACTGCTGCCTTTGCTTCCTGGGATGTATTTCCTTTCGTATTTAACGTGGAGCGCAGCGGTTTGTATGTAAATGCGTTTCATCCAGAAGTAAATCCTGCCGATGAGTTTGAAGAAATGCTCACACAGTTACATAAAGACATTCCAACTCCATGGGTAACTGTGCGCAATGACGCTTTTACTCATCATTATGCATTGTCCTATTTACTCAGAGAAAAACCGAGATTGATCTTTATTGGCTATGGTGAAACTGACGATTTTGCTCACAATGGAAAATACGATGATTACATCTTGTCAGCTCATCGCACTGACAGGTTTATTGAGGAAGTATGGGAAACTATTCAGGCTACGGATGGCTATCGCGATAATACTGTATTGTTCGTTTCGGTGGACCACGGACGAGGAGAAGATCCGATAGAAACCTGGCAGCATCATGCGAGTAAACGATCTTTAAGTGGTTATATGCGATCGCTTGCACAATATGAAGACGGAATCGTCGGTTCAGAAGCAGTTTGGATGGCTGCAATTGGTCCAGGCATTTCTGAAAAAGGGTTAATTATGACAGGATCACAATGTATAGGATCCAATCGTATCGCGGCAACTTTGCTGGAGCTGCTGGGTGAAGACTATCGGCAGATAAATCCAAACATGGGTTCGCCTATCACAGAGTTCCTGCAATGATTCGAACACTTTTATCAATTCTATTTTTACTCTTTCCTATAACTGCTTCGGCACAGCTAATAGATCGCATTGCATTCGGTTCCTGTGTACATCAGGACAAACCGCAACCTATTTGGTCTGAGGTATTGGTGGCGGACCCGGACCTGTTTTTTTTCTTGGCGACAACATCTACGGTGATTCCGATGATCCAGCAGTACTTGCAGCGAAGTATGAACAGCTTGCGGCAAAGCCAGGCTTTCAACAATTAATAGCTAGTACGGAAGTTATCGCCACCTGGGATGATCATGATTATGGCCAGAACGATATGGAGTAACTACATAGCTAAAGAAGCGTCCGGAAACTAATGCTGGATTTTTTTGATGAGCCTGGCGATTCTGAGAGGCGCACGCAGGCAGGGGATCTATACCTCTTACTGTACACCGATAACGATAAAAGTCTTCAGATTATTCTGTTAGACCTTCGCTGGAATGGGACAGCTTTAACTGAAATTGCTGATCCAGTAGTACTAGAAGAAAGAGAGGCCCAACAGCGAGGTCCTTATGAGGTTCTTGGCTGCCGATGCGAGATTATTGGGAGAGTATCAATGGCAGTGGTTGGAAGAACAAATGCAGGTGCCAGCGGATGTCAGAATTATCGGATCAAGTATTCAGCTGTTGGCAGAATTTACCGGCTGGGAAACCTGGGCTAATTATCCAAAAGAAGGCAGCGATTTTTCGAGTTGTTAGCGGAATACCAGCGTGAGCCTATTTTGATTATCTCGGTGATGTGCATTGGGCTGAGCTGAGTGAAATTAATACGACAAATAATGACTGGCCACTGATCGAACTTACTTCTTCAGGTCTAACAGAGGAATGGTCAGAAATAAGTCCAAACCGTCATCGGTAGGCCCAGCTTTTGCAGAGGCGAATTTTGGATTAATAGAAATTGATTGGACTCAGATGCCGCCAGCGCTTGATTTAGAAATTAGAAGTGAAGCGGGAGATACCTTGATCAGTCGAGGGCTACGTTTTTAACAAAGAGTTAATAGAAATTTAATCCACTGGTAATTTACTTTTTAAGCTCGATTCGGGAAACAAAAAACTTATTGGAATTTTTCAGCGCATACGGATATATGCTTCAGAATAAGGGTTTCTGCTCAATTCTCTTAACTTAGTAAGCAACGACCCCCCCAAAGTACTTTTTTTAAATTTTCTAAAGGGACGATTTTGTAACTATGGCTGGTGTTGCTTTTGTAGTGTTTACTGCTACATTGCGCCCATGGAAACCAATCCAGTAGTAAGCTCCTTTTTCGTTCTTCGAGATTTCTAAAACCCTATAAAAAACAAATAGTTTGGGCCGCTATTGCACTTATTTTCACAGCGGGGGTAAACCTTACCTTGGGGCAGTATGTGCGTATCATTGTGGATGAAGGATTCGTGGCCAGTTCAATGGCTTCATTAGGGCAGGCTATTACAGGTTTCGCGATTATCGCCATCTTGCAGGCCTTGGGTACCTTCGCTCGATTCTATTGGGTTTCCTGGTTGGGAGAGCGGGTAACAGCTGATTTACGCCGGGCAGTGTATTCTCACATCATTACCCTGCATCCAGGATATTACGAGGCGAACCTGAGCGGGGAGATTCAATCCCGTATTACGACAGACACTACCCTAATCCAAAGGTAATTGGATCTTCCGCCTCGGTGGCCCTGCGCAATCTATTGTTGTTGATAGGTGGTGCGGTTTTTATGTTCATTACCAATCCGCGCTTAACCACAGTGGTATTGATCTGCATTCCACTGGTAGTTGGACCTATCATGGTTTTCGGTCGTCGAGTTCGACGGCTATCCCGCAGCACCCAAGATAAGGTTGCCAATGTGGGAGCTTATGTAGGTGAGAGCATCCAACAGATTAAGACGGTGCAGGCCTATAACCACCAGGAATACGATCGCAAAGAATTTGCTGATCATGTAGAAAACGCCTTCGATATAGCCCTTAAACGTATAAAAACAAATGCTTTTTTGATAACTACAGTAATGACATTAGTGTTTGCTGCGATTGCCGTAATGATCTGGGTGGGTGGTCAGGACGTGATAAACGGCACCATGAGTGCCGGGGAATTGACTGCGTTTATCGTCTACGCGGTTATGGTGGCAATGGCGGTAGCAGCGATAGCGGGTGTTTTAGCGGAACTTCAGCGTGCCGCGGGAGCCTTAGAGCGCCTCATGGATTTACTTTACGCCGAAAGTGAGATTACAGCACCAACAAATCCACGCCAGTTTGCTGGCAAGCCGAAAGGGGCGCTCTCGATCGACAAACTCACTTTTGCCTACCCTACACGTCAAGGAAAACCTGCTCTGCAGAATATTTCTCTGGAAATTGAGCCCGGTGAAAACATCGCATTAGTGGGGCCTTCGGGAGCCGGTAAATCGACGCTTTTCGATTTGATTCTACGTTTTTACGATCCAAGAGTTGGGACGATTCAGCTAGAAGGTATCGATATTCGCGAATTGGATCCCAAAGAGCTACGCAATCATATCGCTGTAGTGGCGCAACAACCTGCCATGTTTACTGGGAATGTGTCGGACAATATCCGCTATGGAGATCCAGAAGCAGAAGAATCATCGGTAAAAGCCGCAGCGAAAGCCGCTTACGCGGATAATTTCATTGAAGAATTGCCAGATAAGTACGAAAGCTTTCTGGGGGAATCTGGAATCAGGTTATCTGGCGGACAAAAACAGCGTATTGCTATAGCTCGAGCTATTCTAAAGGATCCAGAAATTCTGTTGCTGGATGAGGCCACTAGTGCTTTGGATGCTGAGAGTGAGCGCCAGGTTCAAATGGCGCTCGAAAAGCTAATGCAGGATCGAACTTCTTTGATCATAGCGCACCGCTTGGCCACGGTAAAAAACGTAGATCGTATTATCGTAATGAATGCTGGAACAGTTATCGCTCAGGGCACCCATCGGGAATTGATGCAAAACTCTGAGCTCTATGCCAATTTGGCGGAACTTCAGTTCAGCGAGTCAGGTAAAGGATTAGATGAACTGGACACGCCCGCGACAGCGGTTGTTAGATAATACAGTCAGAGATCGCGTTAATTAGTAAACCTAAAGCGCTGATACAAAGGAATTAATCTTGGATAAATTTAGGGATATCAGGCCTTATCAGGACGACGAAATCAGGCCAGTCCTAGACCGTATTCTCCTGGATGGGGAAATGTTGGATAGCATTGCTAGGTTCTATTACCCCCGACTTACTCGATTTTTCCCTGAAATCATGAAAAATGCAGCCAGTAAAAAGCTGCGAGAGCAGGTGAAGATGTTCATGATGTAAAATCCATACAAGACGTTATCGCGGGTTACATGGACAAGATGATCCAAGACACTACTACCCGACTAACCAATTCCGGACTCGAGCGCCTCAAAGACGGTCGTAATTATCTGTTCATCAGCAACCATCGCGATATCACCATGGATCCGGCCTTTGTGAATTACATGCTTTATCACGCCGGGCATGAGACCTTGCAGATAGCGATAGGTGACAATTTACTGAAGAAACCGTTTGTCACCGATCTAATGCGACTGAATAAGAGTTTTATCGTGCATCGTTCCCTGAAGGGACGTGAGTTGCTGCAGTCATTAAAACTTTTATCGGAATACATGCACCACTGCGTTACCAATCGGAAAAATGTATGGATAGCCCAGCGGGAAGGTCGAGCTAAGGATGGTATCGATAAAACAGATCCAGCTTTATTAAAAATGTTAGCTATGGGGCGAAGAGATTTATTGCTGGGAGAAAGTCTTACCTCTCTGAATATAGTGCCAGTGACGATCTCTTATGAATACGATGCTTGTGATACGTTAAAAGCTGAAGAGTTATATCAGATAGAAACTCAAGGCAGTTTCACGAAGACTGACCAGAGTGATATTCACAGCATTGTTACTGGCATGATTGGCTTTAAAGGCCATGTTCATGTTGCTTTTGGAGAACAACTAAAATTCGATAGTGATGATCCTGATGAATTAGCAGAAATCATTGATGCTCAAATTCTCGAGAACTATATGTTAAGCGATTCGAATTTCATTGCCCTGGAAAAGCTTAAGAAAGTTGGTCTTGCGCCACTTGATTTGCCGGGCGACGTTTTAGAACACAGAGAAATCTCTAAAACTAATCGGAAGAAATTTGAAAAACGGATTAAGGCGGTTGATCCGAGCTTGCATGAACATCTTTTATTCGGCTATGCGAACCCGGTAATTAATAAACTGAAATCAGGATTTCTGGTTTAGAGAAGTTTCTTTGCGGCTTGTTCTAGCCGAGAAAACAAAGAAGCTTGCGTATTTTGATCTAGAGGCCCGATGCAATAGGCCTGCAGTTCTAAATCCTGTGCGTAGCGGGTATTAGCTTTTTCGGTCAGGTTTCATCTGACCAAAGCTAGTCTTAAGTTGGTCTAATTGGATCTGCATACGTAAAGGTTGGTCTTCATCAGGAGTGTCAATGTTGGCACGAATTTCCAATTCAATGCACAGCGAACGAATCTGCTGCTCACTTTCTTTTGCTAAATTTAAAAACTCAGAAACAGAACTTACTTTACGGATAGAATTGGCGCGATTTTGTAGCGCAGTGTCAAAATTTTGATTGCCGCTATTGGGGAGTTCGTTCCAGGTTCCGTTTTCAAGTTTCGCTTTTACTGATTCAAATTGATTGTTATCTTTGCTGGCGAAAAGTTCTGATTCTAAGGGTTTTTAAGAATTGCGCTTTTTCTATAATAGTGTTCTTTAAATTTTGCCATTTCTTGTCAGGTAAAGTTTTAAAACGAGTATCGATCTTAAGCTTCAAGTTATTGAATCCATCCAGCAATTTTTTGTGTTGCTTGCTTGTTTTTGAATCGAGTGCTGCTGAGAATGACTGTTGTAGGTCTTGGTACTCGGTCCGCGATCCGCGAAAAGCTATATCTTCCAGTTCGCCAATCTTTGTCAGTGAGTCGAGTATTTTCTGTAGCTCTTTCCCGGTTTCTTGAAGGGTAGCTCTAGCCGCATCTATTTCCTGATTACGCTTGGCAAATATCTTGTCACAGGACACACGAAACTCTTCCCAGTACTTTTTATCTTCTTTATAGGAAGTGGGGCCGATATTTTTCCATTCTCGCTGTAAACGTTTTGCCTCATTCATGGCTTTCTGATTGTCTTCTAGTTCCGATAATTTTGAGGCTTCGGTTATGAATGATTGTTTCTGCTTACCATTGTGCCTTAATGCATTTTTCCGCAGGCGTCGAAGATGATTAACGACGGCATAAAATCGTTTCTGCAGACTCTTAATCTTGGATTGTTCTATCGGAGCGTATTGTTTCCATTCCTGGTCGCTACTATGGAGTAATTTATTTAGAGCAGAAATATTGATATTTTCATTGTCGGTTGCGGTTAGACCGGCCTCCAGCTTTTCGCAAATCTCTCTGCGCGCTTTGAGGTTGGAGATCATGATTCGTTTGCGCTGTGTAAAATAAGCTTTGCAAGGCTCATAAGCTTCATCAGAAACTTTTTTGAATTCACGCCACAATTCTTCATTTTGATTAGAGCGGCCTAGCACCTTCCATTCTTTATGCATACTACCGATATACTTAGATTTTTCTGAGGCATGCATCTTCGATTCAAGTAAATGCTGCATTTTTTTGATCAGTTCTTTTTTCTTCTCGGTTGCCGCAAAAACTTTCCAATCACGTAGCTCGATTAACTTACTCTTGTACTGATTAGCTGAAGACTGTAGGGCTATGCGTAATTTGCCGCTGGTATTGGATATATTTCCTTGAATCTTGTCCCAGGTTGGGAGGGCATCATGACTTTGTCCTTCTTCCAAGGCTTTTTGCAGATTTGCTAATAAATCTTCAGTGCTCTGCTTTAAGGTATCCTGATAGTTTTTGTTCTTTTTTAATTTGTCTTCAAGTACACCATGTAAGTTCTCTGTGCGTTCTTCTAGATCATCTTTTGAGTCAGCTACCATCCTGCGCAGTCGATTAATAGTATTTTGCAAACCATTCAGGCGTGCGGTGTTTTTGAAACTGAGTTTATCCAATTCCTTTTCGATTTCAGGTAAATCTTGTTTCGGATTGATTTCAGTTGGGGGTTCTGCTGATTCAGCTACAGGTTCGGTTTCTATTTCATGGGCAGCTCTTTGATCTTTTTCTGTTGTCGCTAAACGTTCTGCCGCCAGCTTTTCCTCAAGAATCCTGCAAACAGTTTTGTCTTTTCCGGCAAGTTCATCTCTGAGTCTGGTCAGGGCGGCATGGTCATGAATTGCCAGCACGGCATTTTTGCGCGCGTGAACGCTCTTGCTATTGAGAGTGAGGTTAACCAATAAGTCGATGCTGGTGATATTACTAACCAATGCCTCGGCAATAGGCTTGGATTTAGTAGCAAGCGCAATAATGACTTGAGTATCAGCGGGGAGAGAGCCGGCTATTTCGATTAATGGTTCCACAGCAATTCCTACATCCTCGATTCCGGCGAGAATGTCGGTATAGTCGGCGGGTTGGCCGTCGACTATGAGTAGCGTTAGTAAACGCAGTTTTTCTTGTGAATCCTGCAGATCCCAAGAAATCTGCTTTGTTTCACGCGTGTCTGTTGCCATTGACTACTTGCCTGGCGGAAGTTTGAGGTAAATATGTTTGATATTGATAGATGACTAAGTCTATCAGAACTTCATTTCCATTTTTTAAATGCTAACGTTCCATTATTTCTGTTGATCCGTCGTTTTTTTCTGCCTAAATCAGGGCCTTTACTAAGGCAATGCTATAATTTCACACTTATTTCTTCTTTTATATACACGGAAATTATTACAGATTCCTGCACTATGTTGGCAAATGAAGTAAAAGATCGCATTCAGTCCGCTTACCGCCAATTACTGGAATCGAGGAATCTCACGCCTCGCTATGGTCAGCGGCAGATGATTGCGGAGATCGCTAATGGGCTAGCAGTTCTTGCTAATGACGAAGAAGTGGATTCGCCGATTTGTGTAGTCGAGGCTGGTACTGGTACTGGTAAGACCTTGGCCTATTTGCTCGCTGTATTGCCGTTAGCACAGAAGCATGACTACAAAGTAGTAGTGGCAACTGCGACGGTAGCCTTGCAAGAACAAGTCATTTTCAAAGACATTCCAGAAATTCTCGAAAGTTCGGACCTTAATTTCAGTGTTGCTCTTGCTAAGGGTAGGGGGAGATATCTCTGCTTATCTAAGCTGGACATGTTGTTGGCAGGATCAGACAGCTTGCAGGCGATGATGGATCTCTATGGTGAAGAGTTGGAAGATTCAAATTCTGGCGACATTGCTCTCTATGAAGACATGCTGAATGAGCTTGGTGCCGGAAATTGGCAAGGAGATCGAGATGACTGGAAAGTACCAATTACTGATGCGAATTGGTGGCCACTTACAGCAGATCGTTATCAATGTACCGGGCCGAACTGCAGTAATTTTCGGAACTGTTGCTTTTATAAAGCGCGGGATTCTTTAGATAAGGTGGACTGTATCGTCAGTAATCACGACCTGGTGCTTACAGATTTGGCTATGGGCGGCGGTGCGATCCTGCCGGAACCGGAAAAATGTATATACATTTTTGATGAAGCTCATCATCTGCCATTCAAATCTAACAATCATTTTTCTGCATCCACACGAATTAATGCCAGTTTGGCTTGGCTAGATCGCTGTGAAAACCTGCTAGCTCAGCTAGCAAAAGAAGAGTTTGTCGACACGGACCGGCAGGAGCAACTGCAGAAGATCATCGACGCTATTAGAGAGCATTCCGCCGCAGCTTGGACCATGTTCGAACAAACTGTGGAGTCACTCGAATCTATCGATACCTATGAGAATCGATTACAGCATGCATTCGAGTTAGGAGTTGTGCCGGTCGAAATTCGCAGCGTTGCGGCTAATCTGGGAACTGAATTCACCCGTCTTGCAACCGGATTGCAGGACATAGCTGCAGAATTAAGACAAATTATGGATGATGGGGTGAACCCAGATAAGACCCGATTAGCAGAACAGTGGTATGCAATTCTTGGAACAAATACCGATCGGGCCGAAGCAAATCTGGAATTATGGTTGAGTTATTCTCGTGAAGATCCTAAAGATGCTGCGCCGAGTGCACGTTGGATAAGCGTGATCAAAAGCGAAGGTAGTCTTGATATTGCTTTGTCATCCAGTCCGGTGCTTGCGGCAGAAAATCTGCAGGAAAGGTTATGGCAGAGTTGTGCGGGAGCGGTTTTGACGTCAGCAACTTTATCGGCATTAGGTGAATTTAATATGCTGCGTATGAGGGCTGGCTTACCCGAGCACACTCATTATTTGAGTATTCCGAGCCCTTTCGACTTTTCCGGTTCTGCCAGCCTAGTAGTACCGCGTATGAACTGCGACCCATCGGATACTGAACAGCACACTGCCTTGATCGTAAAAGCTATTCCTCAGCTACTTGATGCGTCGTCTGCAGCACTAATGTTGTTCTCGTCTCGACGCCAGATGAATGAAGTCATGCAAAGCTTGCCCAAAGAATGGTTCGATTTAATTCTCTGCCAAGATGATTATCAGAAACTACAATTATTGAGATATCACCGACAACGAGTTGATCGCGGGGAGGGAAGTATTATCTTTGGGCTGGCGAGTTTTGCTGAAGGTGTGGATCTGCCGGGTAAGTATTGCACCCACGTTTTAATTGCCAAAATTCCTTTCGCTGTCCCTAATGATCCTATTGAAATGACATTATCCGCCTGGATCGAAAAAAAGGGACAAAATGCATTTATGACCTTAGCGGTTCCTGATGCAGCTTTTCGCCTTGTTCAGGCCAGCGGCAGGTTACTTCGCAGTGAAACCGATAGTGGCCGTATCACACTTTTCGATGAGCGTATCATCAATCGTCGTTATGGCAAGGCCATCCTTGAATCTATGCCGCCTTACCGACGCGAGATATTCGAAGAACAACTATCCCTTCAAGACGTGTAGTTACTCGCTAATTTCATTTGTAATCTATAGTCAATACTTTTCACTACGGCATCTGATAATTCGTTATTTTTTAACGGTCCGTTACTATCCATTATACGAGAGAGAATCAGGCGACAGCGTTTATGTCAGCGAGTTGTAGGATTTTCTGAGTTAATTCGGAAGTAGTCGAAAGGCGCTAATAATAAGCTGGTTG
>BPDI01000044.1 GCA_019654215.1 Gammaproteobacteria bacterium
TCCAGTGTTGCAACCTCAACCCATAAGGGTTTTCGCTAAAGTAATGGATCGATATAGTTCTCCATTTCAGCACGAAGTGCAGATTGGGTAAACGACCACGGGCTGCGTTCAAATTATCTTCTGCATGGTGTGGCTTGGTTGTGCCGGGAATTGGAATTGCACCGGATGGATGAGACTTTACATATTTCAGAAATACCTGAGCCCAGCTGGTGGCATCGATGTCGTCAGCCCAATCCGGCAGAGGTCGGTCTCCGACAGCATCAAATAATCGCCCGCGACCGAAAGGTAGATTTACCAGTACTCCCTTACCTTGATCTTGCGCTAGTGGTAGCAATCGATCTGCGGCGTTCCGATTGCCTAAGGAATAATCTACTTGAATAAAATCTATATCATTAGCAGTCATCACTTCTGCCATTTCGTCATATTGAGCATCGCGGGAAGTGGTTATGCCGATGTAACGAAAGGGGCCTTGTTCTTTCCAAGCTTTCATATTTTCCCAGTTGGATTGCAGTGCCGCGCAGATTGTGCACCTGCATTAACTCGAAACTATCTCCACCTAATAATTCGAAAGAATCTTCCATTCTTTCGAGACCGCTTTCGCGATCTTCTCGGTCTACTTTGGTTGCGATCCATAAATCATCTCTAATGCCTTGTTCATTCATGATGTACCCAACGATTTCTTCGGAATTGCCGTAATTGGGAGAGGTGTCTATAACTTTTCCACCACCGCGATGAAAAGTGGCAAAAGTTTCTCTAAACACAGGATTTCTTCAGAATTTAGTGAGCCTCGATAGTTTCGGCAGCCTATGCCAATGGCAGGTACTTGTTGACCAGAAGAAGGAATGGTGGTCATGTTCAAGGGTGCCTGGCCAAAGGAGTGATCTTGGCAGGCTGGCTCCCGCTGCAATTCCGGCAGCATTTTTAATGAGATCACGGCGAGTTAAAGACATTTGGCATATCCCGAAAAATGAATGACAGTCCCGAATGGTGGGGTTTCTGGTGCGTCTGTGTCAATAACTAATCCGATGACATGATTCCGATTTGCTGTGATAGAATCTTTTAATCTGCAGAACAATAAAGTGCTCGCAGCTAATAAAAAAAACGATGGAGTAAGAGCATGCTAAGAATCCGACAGAAGCTAACCACACTTCTTTCAATCATTGCCTTTTTAGGCATTGCTGCCAGCGTTCAGGCCCAGGATATTCCCCGTACTGCTGACGGTAAGCCTGACTTCAATGGAATTTGGCAGGCTATAGGCAGCGCTCATTATAATATTGAGCCCCATGCGGCAGATTTCGGCCCTATGTTTGAACTGGGCGCAATCGGCGCTATCCCCGCAGGGCTTGGAATTGTTGAAGGAGGAGAAATTCCTTACACAGCGGAAGCCAGACAAAAGCAGCTGGATAACAAAGCTGATTGGTTAGGCCTGGACCCGGTCGTTAAGTGTTATATGCCAGGTATTCCTCGGGCTAATTATCTGCCTTTCCCATTTCAGATCATTCAATCACCGGCACACATAGTGTTTGCCTATGAATTCGCTAGTGCCAGCCGAATTGTTTATGTTGACCAACCGGATTTTGAAGCACCAATTTATTCCTGGATGGGACATAATCTCGCTCATTACGAAGGTGACACATTGGTAATCGACGTCACAGATCAGGTACCAGATACTTGGTTCGATCACGCTGGTAACCATCACACAGAAGCGTTAAGAGTAACTGAGCGGTATACCCATATAGGTCCAAACGTAGTCATGTATGAAGCGACTTTGGAAGATCCAAATGTATATACCCGTCCTTGGACAGTAAGCTTTCCTCTTTACCGCCGTCTGGACGAAAATGTACAGCTGTTGGAGTACAAATGTGTTGAGTTCACTGAGGAGTTACTCTACGGGCATCTGCGTAAGCAAGATTAATTGCCGCTCCTGGCGCTAAAAGGCGCCAAGACTGCTAGATTCACTCTCGAATCTGCTTTAAAAACTGTGATATAAACCCGCTCTCCAGCGGGTTTTTTGTCTATACACTACGTTATTGATTCAAAGCGCTGACAAGGGAAATAAAGCTGTAATAACATGGAAATACTTAACGATTTAACCTCCATAATCTGGATCCTGATCGGGATCACGCTTCTGGCTATTGTTTATATCCAAGATCCCAACTTTTCTTTGCAAACGGAAAGATCTGCACCTCATATTCTTACCTAGTTTTCAAATTTTTGGAACTTTTCTCGGAATTACATTTAGTCTTAAGCCCTATCAAGTATTATGAAATCTCCAATCTGCGATCTGCTCGATATTGAGTTTCCGTTAATTGCCTTCAGCCATTGTCGTGATGTGGTAGCACAGGTCTCCAAGGCCGGTGGATTTGGGGTACTTGGTGCAGCTCGATACAACATTGAAGATCTGGAGGTAGAACTAAACTGGATCGATGAAAACATCGACGGCATGCCATATGGTATCGATTTAATTGCACCGACAACTATGGATGTAGCTGGAGAAAATGAAACGGTCGATGAAATTCAGAAGAGAGTACCGGAGCAGTACAAGGAATTTGCCAGTGGTATTCTGGAGCGACACGAAATCGACACAACCGATGTATACGTAGGATACAAACGCAGCTCATTCTTAACTTCTGGAATGGCTGGCAATGTAATTGACGTAGCTTTTTCCCATCCGATAAAAATGATTGCCAATGCGCTGGGGGTTCCGCCTCTTTATATGATTGATATGGCCAAGCAGAAAGGCGTGGCGACCGCAGCATTAATTGGAACGAAAGAGCATGCGCTCAAACAAGTTCAAGCTGGAGTAGATATTGTAGTTGCTTCAGGTACTGAAGCCGGAGGTCACTGTGGTGACGTGCCTAGCATGGTACTGATACCTGAAGTTTGCGGTGCCTTGGAAGGCTCAGGTATTCCTGTGCTTGCTGCCGGAGGCATCGTAACTGGTAAACAGATGGCCGCATGCATGGCAATGGGCGCTGCCGGCGTATGGACTGGGTCGGTATGGTTAACCAGTGCCGAGTCTGACACCCCGCCCGTACTAAAAGATAAAATGTTAAAAGCGTCTTCTCGGGAAACGATTCGATCCCGTTCTCGCACCGGAAAACATTCGCGGCAGTTGCGCTCGCAATGGACTGATGCTTGGGAAGCGGACGATGCTCCGCAGCCTCTACCTATGCCATTACAGTCTCAAGTTACCGAAGCGCCATTAGCTCGGGTTACGAAACTCGCTCAAGTTGGTCACGAAGGGGCAAATCAATTGGTCACTTCCTGGATAGGACAGGGAGTTGGGCTAATGAATACTACCCAATCAGCCAAAGCTATTGTTTACGAATTCATGCAGGATTATTTAGAAGCCAGCGAACGACTTTCTTCCAGCCTGCAAGATTAAGTTTAATCGTTCGATTTTAATCAGTTGCGGCAGCGAAGAGTATTGGTTAAATATCGAGTACTCCTTTTGCTACCAATTAAAGGTGTTATGAATTAGTCGCCCATTTCTTCTAATAATGGCTCTGTAACACCGTCAATACCTACAAGTGATAGCATTACCAATAATGCGGTTTGTGGGCCGACATGAGTGTTAATAGGAATAAACCATTCACCCGGAGAATGAGCGCCGCCCCCATTGCCTCCGCCAGCAATAGTAATCGCCGGAATATTAAGCGCCATAGGTACATTTGAGTCTGTGCTGGATATTCCTAGTTCATCTAATTCCACTCCGATTTCATCGAAGGCCAGTGCGGACACCTGAACTATCCGACTCTCTGTAGGTGTGCGCCCCACAGGTCGATCGCCTATTAAATTAAAATCGACGGTAATTTCGCCATTGTTCCAGCGAGCATTTTCTTCGGCCACTGCTTCCAATGCTGCGGCTTTCGCTCTTTCTTCCAGTCGTGCTAATTCTTCGCGATTGTTTGAGCGCATATCGATCGCAAAGATAGCATCTGCTGCTATTGAGTTTACTGAAGTTCCCCCTTCGACGGTGCCAACTGTAAATGTGGTTTTGGGAAACGACGGCGTTTCGAATTCCGAAATTTTCGCTATTGCTCTGCCCATTGCATGCACAGCGCTGGCCAAGCCAAAGGCTCCGAAGGAATGCCCACCAGGTCCTTTAAAGTGAAATTCGAAACGACGACTGCCGGTACCGCCAGTGGTTATACGTCTAAGTCGAACGCCATCAACAGAAACGAAACCATCTATATTTGGGTGATCTCGGAAGATTGCTTTAATACCACGCAAATCTCCGCGGCCTTCCTCGCCAACATTACCTGCGAACATGATATCCCCAATCGTTTCTATGCCGCTCTGCTCTAACGCACTGATTAGGGAAAGCAAGACAGCAAGGCCGCGAGTATCATCGCCGATCCCTGGCGCATAATATCTTCCTCCTCTAAGTTGGACTGTTGTATCTACTCCTTCCGGAAATACAGTATCCAAATGTGCCGCGATTAAAAAGGTTGGACCATCGCCAGTTCCTTCGCGAATGCCGATGACATTACCTTCGGAATCAATATAGGCATCAGGCAGGCCACGCTCGTGCATTTTTTGCAAATAGTATTCGGCTCTGCGTTCCTCTTTGAAGGGAGGGGCTGGAATTTCGGTTATGCGAAATTGTTCCTGAATATTAAACGGCTCGGTGTCCAAGATGTATCGTAGTGTGGCTTGTACGCGATTATCTTGACTTACTATCTCAAAGGATTCACGAACATTTTCATCGATCTGAACGAGTCTTGTTGAGCACTAGCGTTCGTATAGACCACAGTAATGAATAGAGACGAACCCGAATAGGAAATGTCCTGGTTTTAATTGATACTCGCATTTAATAATCCGTTTTAAGTTCACTGAATAGCGTTAGAGAAAGCGCATCCGCCAATCGATAGATATTGAGTTCATACTTTTTAGTTCTTATTTTTACTACGAATTTTACATAGTGCTTTTTATTTTTGTCTGGCTTTTTGAGGCTCGCAACTTTCCAAATCTGGTTCGGCTAGGGCTATTGAGCTCCCAAAGACAGCCGATTCGTAGCAAACAGGCTGGATATAGTGCACCTGCCCACCTGATTCTTCAACAATACTTTCCCGCTTCTTGATGAATATAGGATTTATTAGTTTTCTGGATGAAAAGTAAAAAATAACAGACTGTTTTGCCTTGGTTATACTGCAAAATGCCGCTATTTGTTTCGCTATTGTTAATCTAGGAACCGTGATAAGGAAGATTCTCAATAGATTACAGAAAGCTATGCTGGGGAATGTAATTTTCATAAGATAGCAAATAGATGTATTAACATACTTTAATTATAACGGCTGTAATTCATGAGAATAAAAAGAATCATCTGTTTCGCTTGTTTCTTCTTATTGCTTGGCACATGTGCTAGTGAGATTGTGACTGTAGATTCTGGGCCGCAAATACCCAATCGGCCTAATATTCTCTGGATAGTGGCTGAAGATCTAAGCCCTATAATCCCGCCATTCGGGGACTTCACAGTTGAAACTCCTAATCTAACTCGTTTGGCGGCTGAAGGAGTTCGATACTCCAACGTGTTTTCAACTTCCGGAGTGTGTGCCCCGAGTCGTGCAACAATTGCTCTCGGCACTTATCAAAATCGAGTGGGCGCGCAACATATGCGAACTATGCGACCTAGCTCGGCAGCACCATTTCCTGGTCAGGTGACTGCCTATGAGGCCGTGCCGCCACCGCAAATGAAAATGCACAGCCAGTACTTCCGTGAAGCGGGCTATTACACTTCTAATAACGCCAAAGAAGATTATCAATTCCGTAAGCCTGTTACTGCATGGGATGAAAGTAGTAATGCTGCTCATTGGCGCAATAGAGCGCCAGGTCAACCTTTTTTCTCCATTTTTAATTTGGGAATTACCCATGAGTCTCAAGTGTGGATGCAACAGGAAAATTCATTGCTAGTTCCTGAAGACCTAGAAGTGCCCGTACCTCCATATTTGCCTGATACTGAAGTTTCGCTTAGAGATATTCGTCAGGTCTACAGCAATATTGTTGCCATGGACCGTCAGGTAGGAGAAATACTGCAGCAACTTGAAGAAGATGAATTATTAGATAACACTATCGTGTTCTTTTATAGCGATCACGGCGGGCCACTTCCCAGACAAAAACGCTTACTCTATGACTCCGGTATAAATCTACCGATGATTATTCGCTTTCCGGATGGATGGCGAGGGAGGGGAAGTGGATGATCAATTAATTAGCTTTGTTGATTTTAAGTCAACCGCCTTGTCTCTCGGAGGTATCGAGCCACCAGATTATGTGGATGGGCGCGCTTTTCTCGGTGATTTCCTAGACTTACCTAAGAGAAGCTACATCCATGCTGCTGCGGATCGTCTCGATGCTCAATATGACACCATTCGCGCGGTTCGCGATTCCCGTTATAAATATTTGCGCAATTACAATATAGATCGAACCTACTATTTGGAGTTGCCCTATCGTGAGCAGATGACAATCATGCAGGAGCTTTTGCGATTACGAGATGCAGGTCAGCTAAATGAGATTCAGGCGCAATGGTTCAGAGCGCAAAAAGCACCTGAAGAATTATTCGATACTGAAAACGATCCTCATGAATTAAAGAATCTCGCAATGGATCCGCACTTTCAGGGCAAGCTGGCTGAGTTACGAGCGGAGATGGACATCTGGTTGAATGAGATCGATGACAAAGGGTTTATTCCAGAGGTGGAGTTGATTGAAGAATTTTGGCCAGGAGGCATTCAGCCAATCACGCTGGATCCGGTCGTTTCCCATCGCAATGGAATGGTTCACGTGTCCAGCGCCACCTCTGGGCGCCAATATCGCCTATCAACTACTAACTGATGAACAGGAGTTGGGCAATTCCTGGCGTTTGTATTCCGAGCCACTGCGGCTTTCCCAGAACCAACAATTATTTACCGTGGCTCACCGCATTGGTTATGCGCCAAGCGAAGTGGTTAGTTATCAGGAAGATTAAGACAGCAGAAACTTACTGAACAACCGGCTCAATAGCTTCATTTAGCTAATCCAGTTTAAAAAATTTGTTTAGTTTGCCATTAGAGCTTTCCGGCAGCTCTCCTTTCAAACCGAATTTGCTCTAAGAGCCCAAATCCGGAAACGCCAGTCATTTGATAAGTCGTAATCAAGCTCGGACATATGGACTCCTATCGCTTAACGCAAAAAATGGCGCCTTAGCTTAGAATTCTGGTCTGCGCATAGGGGCTATTGCGCGATCGAATATTGACAGAATTGTGGATACCAGAAGAATCCAGGCCACCAGGGCGGCGAAAATGCTCCAAAACATCACTCACATCCCGCCCCAGACCCAATCTTGAACGGCAATAATTATTAATGGAGCGAAATAGAAAATACCGTTCCAGCGCCCGAGAAAGCTCATCCTCAGGTCTCTTTGGTGATGCAGGTAGTAGGAATCTAGGACATATTGGGTGAAGGCAAGCACGATTACCCATGGCAGCACCGGATTAATCAGTCCTGCATAGGCACAACCGGCTAGACCAGATGTGACAAAGAGAAAATCAGTTCCATGATCAAATAATTGTCCCTTTTCAGATGCGGTTTGGGTCGCCCTGGCTACGATTCCGTCAAAGTAATCCGTCGCAATGGCTACAAAAATTAGCAGCAGGAGCACCTGGCCCTGAATAATGAGTGGATCAGCCAAGCTCCAGGTAACCGGAACAATAAGCAGCAGGCGAATTGCCGTTAGCAGATTTGCCATGACTAGTTAAATAGTTCGCGTTGAGCTCTGCGCCAGAACACTAGACCAATACGGCATTAAATAGAATGAAGAAATTGTGTTGAACAAAACCAAAGGCAGCCATTTGGCCTTCATTCTCTGGGAACAAAATTACCCAAAATGTAATAGCTGCTGCCCGCATAGGAGTGGGTACCGCCGCGGCAAAAAAGATTACAGGCAGATAAGGTAACAACTGTAAAAAAGATGCTTCGACGCCGAATAAATTAAGCGCGGTAGTGTATACAACAATCGCCAACAAAAGTGCCGGGGACCGCAACAACAGAAACATTAAATAATGTTTAAGCTTGGCTTGCTTAAACGAATCGAGAATGCGTTTCTGCCTGAAAGTATTATTGGGTAGAATCTTACCTTGAAAGTAAAGCAACCAAATTACAAAAAAGATTGCAGCACCACCGGCAATTATTGGCATCAAACTGAATACGTCCGGTAATCCTTCACTACTAAATACAAATCCGATTGAAGCCCAAACTAAGAGATAAAAGATTTCACAAAACATGATGAATAACATTACCGAACCAACTTCCCAGCCGGGAATTTGGTCACGCTTATTCAGGTAATAGGCCATGGCGCCTTTACCAATTTGTTCATTGAAAATTGAAATAATGTAAGCGCTGGCGCGAATAGGAAGAATATCTTTGAACTTAATATCAGCCAAAAACCAATTAAGGGCGCGGGTTACTACTAAGGTGTCGATAGCGAAATAGAACAGGGAATAGCCCATCATTAAAGCTAACCATGGCCCCCAGGCTACGTTAGCGAAAACCTGGGTCATGTAATCCGTCAACAGCAAGCCTTCGCGCATTGCCGCACCATTTAGACGGTAGTAGAGATAGGCGAAACAGACCGCAGTTATGATTAGGAAGACAACACGGCCGATTGGGTTAGGTTTGCGTTGAGTCAAACCTCTTTCGTTTTTTTCTTCGGTTGCAGTTTCAACTGTTTTCTTGCTTTCGGTTTGATCGCTCATTAGTTACCCGCATTGATTACTTTTTTTAGGGTTTCTTCAAGTGAAGTAAGTGGAATGTCAATCGCCACATCGGCGTTAGTTTCTACAACTTCGTCCTTGGTAATTACATCTATTACCGTCGGTGTTATGCCACCTCCTTTAAGAGTGCTGGTGATGGCTGCGCCAATTTTCGCTAGCAGAATTGGTACTGAACCTACTTCCACTGACTTACCCATTAATTGGGCAGTTTTAGCGATGATTTCGCGATAAGGTGTACTTTCTGGGCCAACTAGTTCATGGGTTACTACGCCACTGGGTGGGCTCTCAATAAGTTTTACTATGGCCTTACTCAGGTCATCGATATCCAATGGGCGCATACAATAATAACCGCCACCAAGTACCTTGGTTTGCCCGGCATTTGCCATGCCGAGAATAGCATTAGCGCCAGCGGCGCCAGGCCCTAATAAAATAGGTGTGCGCAGTATGCTGGCAGAAATTCCAGAATAAGCAATAAGATTTTCGGCAGACCCCTTTGATCTGAAATAAGCATTTTTAGATTCGGTATCAGCACCGACAACGCTAATAAAGACCAGATGTTTTACCCCACACTTTTGTGCGGCTGCAACTACTGCTGCAGTAGCAGCAATATTGGCGGATGCATAGTTTGAATGTTTGGTTTCGATCAATATTCCGGGAAGATGGATGACGCAATCTGCATCTGTCATCGTGGCTTGTAATGACCCCAAATCATCATAAGCGATTATTTGTGGTTTAATCGATTTTGCTTGTGGTAAAGAAGCGAAAGCTTTTTCGTTGCGAACACCTGCGACAACGTTTATGTCTGCCTTCGTCTTAAGTTGTTCTAAAAGATTTTGACCTACGCTGCTATTGGCTCCGGTTACTGCAATCTTCATCATCTATCTTCCATTCATATTACTTTTTTGACCGCAGCACTCCCAGTCTAAAGGCCATAGGCGTTAGCTGATTTTCCGAATTCACATGGTTTCGGTTCGAATCGAGATAATGTTTAGGCGTATTATCGAAAGAACTTGATTGGCACTGCTTTATCTCACCTGCACAAGATTATCCAATTTCTTGCTGCGTTGCAGTTTATTTGCTGCCGTATTTTCAATTTGTTGCAACTCCGGCGCATTAAACGCGATTTCCTTGCGGGCGGAAGGCGCATCTTGATAAGAAGTGGTTCGCATGCGTGGCGTTCGGTGCATTTCCTGCAATGCTTCCTCCATTCCAGTGGGTGACCATTCCTGGCCGTGATCGGCTCCGGCTGCTCGGGTAATGCTTTCATTCATCAATGTTCCACCAATATCATTGGCACCGGCATTCAAACAAGCCTGCACACCTTCCTGCCCCATCTTTACCCAGGATGTCTGTATGTTATCGATTAATCCATGGAATACGATTCGAGCTATTGCATGCATTAGGATAGCTTCACGAAAACTTGGCCCAGCGCGGGATTTACCCTTGAGGTACATTGGCGCTTCCATATGCACATAAGGTAGAGGCACGAATTCGGTAAAACCGCCGGTGCGGGACTGAAGGTCTCGAATCGCTAGTAGATGTGCAGCCCAATGTTCTGTGAATTCAACGTGGCCATACATTACCGTTGCCGTGGTATTGAAGCCAACGTTGTGTGCAGCCTCCATCACTTGCAACCATTGTTCAGTATTAATTTTGTCTGGGCAGATCAACTGCCGAACATCATCATGGAGGATTTCTGCAGCAGTGCCTGGCAGGGTTGAAAGTCCAGCTTCCTTTAATGCTTTTAGAAACTCTTCTAGTGTAATTCCTAAGGTTTCTGCTCCTTGCCAGACTTCCAAAGGTGAGAACGCATGGATGTGTAAATTTGGGACAGCAGCTTTTACAGTTGCCACAATGTCCAAATAAGTTTGGCCAGTGTAATCAGGATGAATTCCGCCTTGCATACAAACTTCTGTCGCACCCCTATCCCAAGCTTCTTGACAGCGACGGGCAATTTCCTCAGCGCTTATGTCGTAGGGACGGCCACGCAGATTTTCACTCATCTTTCCTTTCGAGAATGCGCAAAACTGACATTTGAAATAGCAAACATTGGTGTAGTTAATGTTCCGATTAACTACATAGCTAACTGTATGTCCATTCATTCCTCACGGAGTTCATTGGCGATATGAGTAAGATAAGCGAAATCGGGGCCACGGCTTTCGAAAAGGCAGGTTACTTCATCGAGGTTTAATTCTCGGCCGCCTAACTTTTTCTCAACTATAGATTTAACTTTCTCTGAAACATGGAGAGAATTGAAATTTATTGAGAATTTGTTTCTTTTCTAATCCTGGAATAACTGCACGCTCACCGGGTGTCCAGGTATCCCTTTTTGCGAATCCGCTTGCGTGGGCCCTGGCGAAGGACTGCTGAGATAGTTTCATCAGCGAGCCAATATTTATAATTTTTTACATAACTAGGGTAAACCGTAAGGCGCTGTTCGAGGAATTTTCCCGCAGCTTCTGTTTCTCGTGCCAAGTTATCTAAATGAGGCCATGGTGCTTCAGGATTCACATGATCTGGCGTCAATGGCGAAACACCACCCCAGTCATCAATTCCGGCATGCACTAATTGGGGCAGTACACCGGGACTTAAATTCGGTGGTGCTTGAATGTTCATCTCTGGACCAAAAATTAATCGGGCAACAGCAATGGTCCAAAGCAATTCATTCAAGTCTGGTTCCGGAGCTGAATGCATCTGCGTATCTGGTTTAGCACGAAAATTCTGGACGATAATTTCTTGGATATGGCCATATTTTTCGTGTACATCCCTTATGGCTAATAGAGATTCAATTCGTTCTAGTCTGGTTTCACCTATGCCGATTAAGATACCTGTGGTAAATGGCACCCTTTGTTCACCTGCCAATGCCATAGTTTCTAGCCGAACTTCGGGAATCTTATCCGGCGAGCCATAGTGAGGCATTCCTTTTTCGCAGAGTCGGGACGAAGCAGATTCCAGCATGATGCCCATTGAGGCTGAAACCCTACGTAAGAAAATGATTTCTTCAGCAGTCATATTTCCAGCATTTATGTGTGGCAGCATGCCGGTTTCTTTTAATACTCGTTCGGCGGCATAGGCGACATATTCGAGTGTGGAAGCAAATCCCATTTCCGCTAAAGCTTCCCTTGCGGCTTTATAACGAAGCTCTGGTTTTTCACCGAGGGTGAATAGTGCTTCTTGGCAACCTAGGGCAGCAGCTTCTCGACAAAGCTCAAGAACTTCATCCACTGGCATATAAGGGCTAACAATGCGTTTAGGGGTTTTTGCGAAAGTGCAATAGTGGCAAACATCCCGGCACAAATGGGTGAGAGGAATGAACACCTTTTTGGAATAAGTAATGACATTATGGTGGCTGGCATCACGCATTTGGCATGCGATATCTGCCAGCGCAGACGTATCATCGACTTCCGCGATAGCTATTGCTATATCCCTGGAGACTGGAGATTGTGTGCTTATTTGCTCGAGCACGCTCGCCTCTATTTTATATTCCGATGTTTTTCTTAGATTACAAGATTACCAGTCTGAGGTGGAAAAAGGTATTTAGAGAGGGAAAATTGACCTTTGATATGAAGCTTAGGTTTCCAGAGAGAAGGCAGTTTTTGACGGATACTAGTAAATTTGATTTACACTGTGCCAGCCATTCTGAATTCAGTCATAACCGAATAAAGGGGAAGATTCGTGGGTAAAAATTTTTCAGGACTAATCAAAGTAATCCTCATGTGCGGCTTTACGGCGCAGCCTTCGAGCATCTTGTTGGCACAGACATTCGGCAGTGACGATAGAGTCTTATTTCAAAACGCACGAATCGTTATTGGTGACGGTGGAATGATAGAAAATGGGTCTCTGTTTATTGAAAATGGAATCATCACCCAGGTTTCAAACCAAACAATTACACCGCAAGAGGGGGCTATAGTTTCGATGCAAGTGGCAAAACAATTATTCCCGCTTTGATCGATGGTCATTCTCATCTTGGTTACCAGGGTAGAAGTAGCTGGGGTGCGCAAAATTATGGCCGCGAAAACTTAATTGATAATTTGGAGCAATACGCATACTACGGATTCAGTGCCGTCTTCTCTGCGGGTAGTGATGCACCAAATATCGTCAATGAAGTAGAAGTTGCAAGAATGAATGGCGAGTTCGTGGGAGCACAACTGTTATTTGCAGCAGGAATGGCGCCAACCGGCCAGGGACCGAACGATTTATTCCTAGGTCATGCATTGGCGGTCGAAGAGAGATCAGGTGAAACTATTCTGTATGGCCTTGAGAATTCTGAACAGGCTAAAGAGCAAGTAAGAATCGCAGCAGAAAAAGGAATTGGATTTATCAAAATCTGGGTCGATGATCGTGGTGGCAGTCAGGTCAAACTCGCACCTGACCTATACCGTGCTGTAATCGATGAAGCTAATGCACGTGGCTTAAAAGTTTTCGTACACCAGCAGTTTGCTATTGATATGCCTGACCTCATAGCAGCGGGCGCCCATGGGTTTTTACACGGTCGAATTGGTGGAGATCTCAATGCAGACATTGCTGCTCAAGCTAATGCTGCTAATTCATTCATCGTGCCAAATTGGGGGCTCAATGAATTAAGGAGAGAGGCCATAGGTGAAGATGAATTTCTGAGTCAAATCTTCGCGGACTCTGTTATGGCTTCCCTTACTGCCGGTAATGATAATAGGCTGACTATTGTGAATCGGAATCCAATGGCAGAGATGGAATTACGCACTAGCTTTAATGGATTACTGGTTGCAGGTGTAGACATAGTATTAGGAACCGATGCCGGGGCTGTACCAAACCATCCCTTTGGTTATACCGGTCACCGAGAGATGGAGATCTATGTTCGTTTAGGTATGTCGCCAATGCAGGCGCTTGTTGCTAGCACCAGCAATGCTTCTAAACACTTGGGCTTGGACAACCGCGGTAGTATTAAGCCGGGCAAGAGTGCAGACCTGGTTTTACTAAGTAATAATCCGTTAGATGACATACGGAATACTCGAAGTATCCTGAGAGTTATATTGGGAGGTATCGAAGTGGACCGTGATAGTTTGCGAGGAAAATGGAAGCCCTAGTAATTAATTAGGATTCCCGACCACATGCACATAAAGGATGATTGACTAAGATGACAGATGATATTGACCTAAATTTTGATCCTGAACAGCACACTTTGTGCCAATCGAGTTACTTCGAGGATCTAGAGATTGGGCAGCGCTTTCTTAGCCCTTCTCGTACCTTGGGAGATGGGAACTTCGCGGCATTTCAGACTGTGTCACTAGATAATCACCCAATTCACTACGACATCGAATATTGCAAGCGTCGTGGTCATCCAGAATTACTTGCTCATGGATTGCAGGTAGCTGCTCAAGTTGCACCGGGCGCTGGTATGTTACCTCATGTCTTGGAAGACAGTTTGATTGCATTAATTGAGCATAGTGCAAAGTTTTTAAAACCTGTCTACCGCGGTGATACAATCTACCCAGCACTTGAAATAATAGACCTGGCCCCTAATAACACAACAGGTGTTATTACCTTACGTACCACTATTCATAATCAGCGCCGAGAATTAGTGCTGGAAGGTGAGCAGAAGATGTTAGTTAAGAAGCGTCCCGCGTAATTTATCTGTGACTGTTCATCTGAGACAGATTTGCCTGGTAGCCAGGGAGCTGGAACCTGTAGTTGAGCAGTTGAGTCATATCCTTGGGCTTCAAGTCTGCCACCGTGATTCTGTGGTTCGCCAATACGGATTGGAAAATGTCTTGTTTCCAATCGGAACTGATTTTCTCGAAGTAATAGCTCCAATCGAAGACAACACTGCTGCAGGTCGCTACTTAAACCGATTGGGTAGAAATGGCGGATACATGGTCATTACTCAAGTTGATTCAGAAGAAACACAACAAGCCATTAAAGCGCGAGCAATTGAGGCTAGAGTGAGAATTGCGCATGAAGAGAAACGAGATGGCTGGAGTTTTTGTCAATTACACCCAGCAGACCTCGAGGCGGCGTTTCTTGATCTCGAATTTGATGAAGAAGTTGATTATCAGGGTTGTTGGTATCCAGCTGGTGGCCGTAGCTGGCGACAATTTTTAAATGAAGACAATCCTATTCAATTAACAGAAGTGGAACTGCTCGCTACCGACCCGGTTGCGCTAACTAGGCTCTGGCGCAATATATTGGGACCATCTATTGATGATTCTGAATGTACAATTAAACTTGCTAATTCGAGGCTTAATTTCAGACAAACAATGGAAACAGAATATCCTTGCCTTAATGGACTGACATTAATGGTCCGCAATAAGGATGACATTCTTTCGAGGGCTATTAAGCTGGATTGCGATCGCGCTGACAATCAGATTGAAATCTGCGGCACACAGTTTTACTTACGCAGTTTCGAATAAGTTTGTTCGTTAAGTAGTTATATGAAAAATGGCAGTGTGCTCTACTTCTATGGCCACTTCACCTTGGGTCATCATTGCCACATAAAGCTTAATAAATTCATGACCCTTGCGTCGCCACTTTTCTATTGGAATAGCCCGAACTTCAATTTCTTGTCCAACTTGCAAGGGCTTTCTTATCACGAGGCGACTGCCAGTATGAATCCAGGCAGGCAAAATAAATTGCCGCATCAATGCTTTGTTACACGCTTCCAATAGATAGTAAGGGTGAATGAAACCTTCAGGGCCTTGATACAGTTCTGCTTGATCTCTTTGTGCTTCAACTCGCTCTTGATTATTTGCTTCAGTTGGACTCCACCGATAGCTTGGCCAAGGTTGGTTAACTGAAATTAGATCCCAGTGAATCTCTTTCCGCTCTATATCTTCCGGCTCTCTGTAAAGATCTGCTAATACATTAATCGAAGGAAGCTGTTTTGGAAGCCAGGATTCCAATTTGGCAATCAATACGTCTTCTTCGTTATAAGCACTGGTTAAGTGATTGCGTTGGCTGGATTCGGATCTAAGTTCTTCAGTCTTAATGGTTAGCAAATTTTCCTGGTATGCTGGTTTTAGAAAAATCACATCCATAATTCCGGAAGACAACCAACTTTCCTTATAGTAGCGAACCAACGGTTGACTGAGGTAGCCAAAAACATTTGCGCCACTTACTAAAGCTCCTTCAAATCCGTATTTTGCGGCGATGTCGTCGCTATGAATACGATTCTCCGAAGTTTGTGCATTGTTTAATGCAAGAATCTGAAAATACGAAACGGTGTTCATAGAAGTACTCTATATACTGCGCTCAGATAAAAAAGGAGGTGAAGGATAATTTAAGACTCACTTCAGTATATCAATTTTGCTTAAAAACCGATCCACCAATTGATTAGGTTCCTGCATGCGCATCTTGCGCAAGTTGTGGTTGAGCCGCGCACATTTGAGTCTAAGCTTTTACAGACGCTTAAGAATTAACATTAATAACTTAGCGCGTTGCGGCCGGTTACTGGTCCGGAAATACTCGGAGCAAATGATCGTTGCCTATAATCCTTCATAGGCATAAATGGGTTGCTCGTTAACTGTTAAACCACCTTCGGAGAGCGGGCACTCATGTGAGGCAGTTATTTCAAAAGCATCACCGACATCTAGAACCTCAATTTCGCAATCTGACAAAGTTTTTCATTAACAGTGGGAGGTAGCTGCCTGAATTATGGCTGGCGTCCAATGGTTGTTCTCAAAAATGTCGATAAAGACCGCGGAAATTCAGCTATTAGTCACTGATTATTGCGACCTTTCATTTCTACCCATCGTGTAAAATTCATCATTGGGTCGAATACCTGCCATATTGGCAATCCTATTGGACAGGGCGAAAAGGGCCGAAATTGATCCGATATCCCACACATCTTCTTCGCTAAACCCTTGGTGTAGCAGGGCTTTAATATCATTTTCACAGACTTCATAGGATTTTTGTGACACTTTAACTGCAAAGTCCAACATGGCCTTCTGGCGATCGCTAATATCTGCTTTTTGATAGTTTGTGGCAACTTGGTCAGCGATTAATTGGTTTTTCTCTCGAATTCGAAGGATTGCGCCATGGGCCACCACGCAGTATATGCATTGATTAAGGCCTGAAGTCGCAACGACAATCATTTCCCGTTCCGCCTTACTTAGCCCTGATTCCCTTTCCATCAAGGCATCGTGATAGGTAAAAAACGCGCGAAATTCATCCGGCCGATGAGCAAGAGCTAGAAAAATGTTCGGAATAAAGCCAGCTTTTTCCTGCACTGCGAGAACGCGCCTCTTCAGATCGTCAGGCAGTTCATTAATATCTGGGATTGGGAATCGGCTAATAGGTAAGTTAGACATATTGGTTAATATTTGATCAACTGAATGACAGCTTAGTCGCGCTGGACAACTCTTGCGAGAAAGTGAAGAGTTAGTCCAGCGGTTTTTAAGCGCATCGAAACCTAGTCGTCTTCTGGAAGACTGTAAGCTATCAACTGGCCTGGACTTTGTATCACGATTCGTTGTTTGCCATCATGTTCATAAGTCATCATGCCATACATGCCTAGACCTGGTGACTGCACCATACCAATGCGCTCGCCGGTTTGTTTATTGATCGCATAAATATAAGGCGTCACACCATCATCACCAATAGCGGTATGTAGTAACATTCCAGGCGTCACCATCATGGCCGAATGATTTATATTGCCAGTCGGCGGGATATCTAAGCCTTGCAAGGCAGGGTGCTCCTGAACAAATCTTGGCGTACCACCATTAGGAATCCACCAGAGATGGTCACCGGTATTTAGATCGATAGCGGTAATTCGGCTATAGGGTGGTTTCTCTAATGGCAGGCCTTGCGGTCCCCGCACACCATTAGGAGTTCCCATTCCAACTGCATAGTCCGCAATCGTCACGCCGGTAGGTTCCTCTAAAAGAATATCTCTTTCTTCACCTGGTACAACGGTGCGCCAACCACAATTGGTGCGGGATATGGTGTAGATAATTCCCGTGGAAGGATCGGCAACCGGCGGCCCGGTAATATTCGTGCCGCCGAGTTCTCCCGGACACCAGATTGACCCTGTTAATCCTTCCTGATTATCTTTATGCATTGGAGGATTAAATATTCCTCCAAGTTTGTATTCAGAGACGATTTCCAACGCTTCCTGTCGAAGCTCTGGTGTGAAATCGATCAGTCCGTCTTCAGTTAACTCCTGAATGTCATAAGCAGCCGGTTTTGTTGGATAAGGTTGAGTAGGGGAGAGAACTTCCCCTGGCACATTCGAGGCCGGAACTGGGCGCTCAACGATTGGCCAGATTGGTTCCCCAGTTTCCCGATTAAAGGAATAGAGCCATGCTTGTTTAGTCGCCTGAAAGACACCTGGCACCCTTTGGCCATCAACTACCACATCCATTAGTAAAGGCGCCGTCGGAGTATCGTTATTCCAGACATCGTGATGCACCATCTGGAAATGCCATGCTCGTTCTCCGGTTTCCACATCTAATGCAATTAGGCTGGCACTGAAGAGGTTGTCGCCAGGTTGAAATCCTCCGTAGAAATCGATTGTTGCTGCATTCGTCGGGAACATATACCAACCCCAATTCAGGGTCCGCGGACAACGGCGCCCAGGAAGAAACATCCCGGTGTATGACCATGCATCGTTTTCCCAAGTTTCATGGCCTACTTCACCCGGTCGCGGTATGACATTAAACTTCCATTTAAAAGCACCAGTTTTTATGTCGTAACCAAGTATATCGCCTGGCACATTTTCGGTTCGAGTCTGGTTGTATCCTTGTTCTGCCGAATTGCCTACAACAATCGTGTCATTGACTACGATTGGCGGCGAGGAGTTGGTTATGTATCCGAGTTCCAGTGGAATACCGATATTTGGATCGTATGTTTCACCGGAATTTAACCAGGGCCCCCAGTCGGAGATGAGGTCAGGTATTAGATCTACGCCGCCAGATTGAGGAAAACCCTCCAATGGAATTGGCGAACCCCAATTTTCAAGTAAGTCTCCAGTCTCGGCATCGAGGGCGTATAGGAAGAATGCAGGAGTTACGATAAAAACTACACCATTACCATCTATCTCAGTATATGCGATTCCCTTTCCCCAAGGAGCTCGCATTGAATATTCCCAGCGGAAAGTGTTGGGCTCTCTGAAGCTCCATAGGGTTTCGCCTGTAGTAGGATCGATCGCCACAACATAGCGGCGCGCGCCGGCTACCGTAATTAACTTACCGTTTGCATATACCGGGGTAGAGCGGGGCGGAGTCGAACCAAAACTGGCGTCGCTCCAGCTCCATTCAACTTCTAGGTTTTCAAAGTTCTCTGGAGTAATTTCATTTAATGGAGTCGAACGAGTATGCCCGGCATCTCCACCGATATAGCGCCAATCTCCGGGGTTAGGTCGGTAATTTATTTGCTGAGCAGATACCGAAATACTAACCAGGCTAAGGATAAGAAAGTTGAGGCAGTTCATAAGGGTTGAGCTGCCAATTGCGGATTTGCCTAACATGGAAACCCTCCGTTGCGGAGTGACTATAATTGGGTCACTTCTAAGTTTTATTGTAGATAGCTAACAGAGAGAATAATGAAAAAAGAACTGGCTGTGAACTAATTAAGTGCTCGGTATGTCGCGGTATGACATGCAATCTGAAGAGATTCCGCTGCTATCTTGATGGGATGCATGATCTTTGGCAGTTTCGAAGGTATTCTAGATGAGTAAAATGAATTCACTGATTTTGAAAATAAGTACCGAGCCATGACAAAAAATACGAATAAGAAGGACAAAAAGACCGATTCCATCAGCCGCCGAGATTTTCTAAATGGCTGCGCTATTTCTGCGGTAGCAGGAACTGCCATTTCTCCTATGGAAGCAATTGCCCAGGGCTTGGTGGATCAAAATGCTATTCCCCTTGGATACTATCCGCCTTCATTGCAAGGTTTACGTGGCAGTCATGAAGGATCATTCGAGGTTGCACACAGTTTTCGCGATGGCCAAACTTGGCAGGCAGTTGACACAGGCGAACAGGAATTCGATTTAGTGGTTGTTGGTGGAGGTATTAGCGGCCTATCAGCAGCTTATTTTTTTCGCAAGCAACATGGCCCTGAATCGCGAATTTTAATTCTCGACAATCACGATGATTTCGGTGGTCATGCCAAACGCAATGAACTCTGGCATGAAGGCCGTATGTATCTAGTGAATGGTGGTACCCTTAATGTGGAAGCGCCATCACAATACAGCACAGTCTCCGCTGGTCTATTATGGGAGCTAGGAATAGATCGTACTCGCTACTTTGAAAAGAATCGAGACATGTTTTCTTACTATCGCGATCTTGGCCTTCGCTCCAGCATGTTTTTCGATGAGGAGACATTCGGTGCTGATAAACTTGTAGTAGGGTATGGAGCAAGTTCCATTCGTGAGTCCATCATCAAATCCCCCTTAAGTGACAAAGCCAAACGAGATGTTATGCGTCTCTACGAAACTAAAGAAAACTATTTCCCTGGATTAAGCGCGGAAGAAACCCGCAGTCGCCTTTGTAATATGAGTTACCACGACTACCTGGTTAATATCGTGCAGGTAGATCCGATAGTAGTAAAACTTTTCCAGTCATCATTTCATGGTTCCTTAGTCGTAGGCCCGGACGCTATCCCCTCAATTTATTTCCGCGATAATGGTTTTCCCGGTTTCGCTGGGCTGACTATAGAAGATTTACCGAGAAACTTGTTAGCTCATGAACCTGGCGGTCAACATGGTCGAGAAAATGCAGAACGGGCGAACGAAGGCGATCCCGATATGTATTTTCCCGATGGCAATGCAACTATAACTCGCTTGTTGGTGCGCTCACTGATTCCAAGTTCAATTCCAGGTCACGATATGGATGATGTAGTGACCGCTTCATTGAACTACCAACAATTAGATAAAAACGGAAATAGTTGTCGTATTCGCTTAAATAGTTTTGTTAATGATGTGCGTCATGTTAATGACAATCAGGTTGTAACTAGTTATGTGAGAGACAATCAAGCTTACTCAGTAAGGAGCAAGAATGTCGTATTAGCCTGTTGGAACACTGTTATCCCTTACATCTGTCATGAGATTTCAGATACGCAAAAAGAAGCGTTAAGTTATGGTGTTAAATCTCCCTTAATGTATTGTGGTGTGCTGGTCTCCAATTGGATGCCATTCATGGATGCTGGTATCTCTGCAGTAACAGCACCTGGTAAAACCTTTTCCCGCACCAGTTTGCAAGCCGCCCTTGCGATGGGGGATTACAAAACAAATCGTGATCCTCGTGACCCTCTTGTGGTTCGTATGTCTGCATATTTCGATGCGCCAGATAGAGGGCTAAACCGGCGTGAGCAACACCTGGTGGGTCGAACTGATATGCTTAATAGCAGCTTTGATGAATTTGAATTTATGATCCGGGATAAATTAAGTCGCATTTTAAGTCCTCATGGCTTTGATGATGAAAAAGACATATTAGGCATAACAGTTAATCGATGGCCCCATGGCTATAGCTATTCTTATAATCCTTTGTCTGATTCGGAAGAGTGGGCTTACTCAACTACAAATACCAGGCCATGCGTGGTAGGTAGGCAGCGGTATGGAAGAATCGCCATTGCCAACTGCGATGCTTCCGCTAGTCCCCATACCGATGGCTCAATTAACGAAGCTTACCGTGCAGTAAATGAGTTATTAGAAAGCAGTTAGAGAAACTTGGAACTATAAGCCAAAAGAAAAAAGGCCAAAAGATTTTCGAATCATTGCGATCATCAGGTATACAGAAATCACAGTAGAATATACTGCAGGCATTGCATAAACGCACAATGTTAGTCCACAGTCTTCAATTCTATTCAATAAGACTAGCATTAAAACTAAGTAGTAAATAAAGCTAACTGCGCCGATGGCCGGCACAACGAGATCTATTACTCAGGCGTAAAATTTGGTTTGTACGATTGGGTAGTGCCCAGAACAAGAATTTGGTGAAAAGAATTAAGCAAGTAACAAAGAGGAGCACAGAACCTAACAATCGGGGAAGATTTATCAAGCTGTTCTAAAGATCATTAACCCTGCGAGTACATAAATCCCTGTAGGACTTTTCTTTATCTTTAGAAATCCAAACCTGAATATCTCAAACAAGATGTGAGATTTAGAATAAAAAGAAAAGTGGCGGACCACGAATTGTGGGCGTGGCCCGCCGAATTATTTAGTCGTCTAGCGTAAAGGTATAAACGACATTTCCAGAAGCGATAGTTATATGTTGTTGGCCATCGACTTCGTAAGTAATTGGCGCCGCGTGCACACGACGTCCCAAAGAGATATTCCACAGCTCTTCACCGGTTTCTGCATTCAGGGCGAAGAAGTAGCCATCTGCAGTGCCGCTAAATACTAAACCACCAGTAGTGGTAGTAATACCGGCAGAAGAACGCGGCATGATCGGAAATTCCCATTCAATTTCTGAGTTCAATGGATTGATCGCGCGAATATAACTCTGAAATGCATCCATCGGTTGGTCGTAGCGACCACCTCCGCCGGTATAACGTTCGCCTTCTTCATAATCTTCATCACGCTTAAAGAAGATTTGTTCTCCATCGAATGAAGTTACATAAAACAATCCAGTATCTGGATTGTAAGCGGGGGAGTACCAGTTGGTTCCACCCGTAATCGGTGGAGACACCATGATGCCCTCATAGGTTGGCGCCAGACCAGGTACCCGGATCGGAGCACCTGTCACTGAGTCTAATCCCTGTGCCCAGGTTTGAGTTGCAAAAGGTGCGCCTTGGATAAACTGTCCATCAGCGGCATCGATAGTGTAGAAAAACGCATTACGGTTTGCCCACATCATGGTGCGACGGTTTTGACCGTTTATATTCAAATCCGCAAGAATTGGAATCTGAATCGCATCCCAGTCATGCACATCATGTGGAGTAAACTGGAAGTACCATTCTATTTCACCTGTATCACCATTAAGTGCTAACGCGGAATCTGAATAAAGATTATCACCTAAACGCACATCACCGTTCCAGTCAGGACCTGGGTTGCCAGTTCCCCAATAGATGAGGTTTAAATCAGGATCATATGCGCCAGTAATCCATGTTGCTGATCCGCCTGTTTTCCAGGAATCACCTAACCAGGTATCAACACCGAATTCACCTTCACCAGGAATTGTATAAGTACGCCATACCAGTTCACCGGTAACAGGGTCATATGCATCGATAAATCCGCGTATGCCGAACTCACCTCCTGCGATTCCCGTAACAACTAAATCTTTTACGATTAATGGTGCGGCAGTTTTTGAATAACCGCTATCATGTTTTGCAACTTCTGTGTCCCACAATAAGTTGCCAGTGCGAGCATCGATCGCAACCAGGTGTGCATCGAGGGTGCTCATGAATAGTGTTTCACCAAGAATGGCAATGCCGCGATTATTTCGACCGCAACAAATACGCAGATCTTCTGGCATTTCATGGTTGTAGCGCCAGTACTGACGTCCCGTTCGTGCATCGACAGCAACCACGTTGCTTGGTGCTTCGGTAATAAACATGATGCCATCCACAACAACTGGCACGGTTTCAGCACGATCAATTTCAGGAATCTGATAAGCCCATTTGAGTTCTAACTCATCAACATTGCTAACATTGACTTCATCGAGGCGAGAATGACGTTGAGCGTCGAGAGTGCCGTTATACATTAACCAGTTGTGAGGTTCGTCTTTCGCATTAACCAATCTTTCCCATGTGATGGGGGAGAAAGCAGGAGTCATTACAGTTTGGAATTCTTGTTCCTGTGCTGACACTTGCGCAGTTATTGCTGTTATTGCTAGCGCACACAAAGTGCAAAGAACACGTTTCATTCTAGTTTTCCTCCCTTCTCAGAGAAAATAAGTAAGCTACTAAATCGTCTAATTCACTTTCTGACATTGATCCATCATAACTAGGCATCGTTGAGCGCTCGATGCGTTCGATGGATTGAATATCGCCTTTCATAAACGACCAAAGATTTGAGTCGTTATCCATAATTCTTACAGAGAAGCTATCTTCTCCCATGCGAAATCC
>BPDI01000045.1 GCA_019654215.1 Gammaproteobacteria bacterium
TGGCTGGAACTCCTGACTGGTGGGGCGAGTTGGAGACCGTACCAACCGGGCTGACCGAAGACCGCTATGTAAAGTCTGGGGAGGTGGTCGAGGTTAACGACGTCGATATGACCCAACTTGCCGGGACCGTTGGCGGGCGCTATATATTCCATCACATGCTCTGGTTTACTGCAAAATTAGATGAAGAAGGAAATCCTCAGCGTGGCTTGTTCAGCAATCCAGGGCCGGTGCATGAAGTCGGACGAAATGCCGACATATTCGACGACAATACGGGCCGTCTTTTAGAAGCAGGATCGGCGATAGTTTCTGACTCGATTCATTTGCACTCCAACGGTAGAGATACCACTGGCCACCTGGAGATTGGTTTTATTTTTCACGCCCGGGGACTTCGAACCTAAGTATAGAGATTCGATAAATTTTACTGGCAATGGTGTTGATATAAGTATTGCACCAAATCAGACAGATCAAGAATTGCATGCTACAGTATTCTCGAAGCACATACTAAGATTGTCTCTTTCGAACCTCATCTGCATGCCCCGGGGACTCGCATGTGTCTGGAAGCAATCTGGGGTCATCAAGTCGAGACACTGTCTTGTACAGGATACGACCATAACTGGGTGCGAACCTATCAATTTGAGGATTCTGCAGCCCACTATTACCCAAAGGTACTATTCTTCATATTACTGGTTAATGAATAATACTGAGACCAATATCAACATCCCGGATCCTCGCAACTGGCAGGGATCTGGTAATCGCTCAGTGACAAACATGTTTCTGATCTCGGCATTCGTGTATCCATGAATGATGACAATTTCTGGAAGCCATGGAAGAGAGGCAAGAAGTTCTCAATTTGGGTCCGAACGATCACGTAATAGGATGCCCGCTCTGCACGGCGACTTTGGTTTCGCCTGTAGAAGCTGAAGATTAATCGGAGACAAAATGAAACTACTAGCTAATAGATTTGAACGCAGACCTAAACCTCTGTTGCTGGCGGTGCTTTTGCTTCTATTGCCATTGCAACCAGTATTTACTGCAGAAACTTTGCAGCATGGCGCTCCTGTCTACCCTGCCTTCGAGGGCTGGCGCCCGAATCCTGATGGATCTTTCAATCTCATGTTGGATACATGAATGAAAATTGGGGAGAGCAACCATTTGTAGAAATTGGAGAAAATAATTTTTTCTCGCCCGGTGAAGCTGACCCAGGCCAACCAACAAATTTTATGCCACGGCGAAATCGTTTCACTTTTGAGGTTACGGTGCCTTCCGATTGGGGTGATCGTGAGTTGGGTTTTGGGGTTTGAATATCAATGGTGTGGAAACAAGGCCTATGGAACCTTAAAGCCCGATTATCTGGTGGATAACATGATAATCGCTTCCGAAACAGGATCTCTCGGAATAGGAGTAAGTAGTCCTGAATCCAGGTCGAATACACCTCCGTGCTCACTCTTCAAGGTGATGATGTGCGCACAGCCAGAGTAGGTGAAGCAATAACTCTGCGGGCTCAACTTGAAGATGATGGCTTGCCCAGGTCAAGGCTCAGATCTGCCAGGTCTGAACGTGACCTTTATCGTGCTATGTTTCGTGCTCCGCAAAAGCCCACTGTAAGTAAATTAAATGCCTTATTCCTGAGTTGGAATGTTTATCGGGGGGAAGGCGGGGTTACGTTCGATCCTCCGCAAACCAAGGTATGGGAAGACACGCGTGTGGCGGCTAATTCCCCCTGGGGTTCGCTATGGCTACCGCCAGTAATCCCCGATGATGGCTTGATTGAAGTAACCGCGACTTTCGATGAGCCTGGTACCTATACTCTTTGGGGTCGCGCAGATGACGGTGGACTCTATGCCGACACCTATTTGACTGTTACTGTCACTCCTTGAGAGCAGCTCCCAAACCCACTAAATTAGTACTCACCTAAAAAGGCAGTTCAATCGAACTGCCTTTTTCTTCTCTGAATTTTAGTGAGAGCAAATTGAGCAATCCCATGGCTGCAGAAGAAAACCCAACCTATCAAGAGATCTATGACTCTTTCATTTGGGATAGACCCACTCATTTCAATTTCGCTAATGATGTTATCGATAAATGGGCATCTAAAGATAAAAAGAAACCGGCTATCTTCTGGGTAGATGATAAAGGCAATGAGAAATCACGCACGTTCACAGACATCTCCACACACTCTAAGAAAATCAGCAACGCACTAAGCACCTCGGGCGTAGAACGCGGTGATGTGGTTATTGTTATTTTGGGTCGTGAAATCGAATGGTGGGAGATATTTACCGCTGTGCTTCGAATGGGCGCTGTAATATCTCCTGGCACAACTCAGTTATCAGCAAAAGACGTCGAATATCGATTTAATGCAGCGAAGGCGACCTGCATCGTAACTAACTTTGCAAATGCGGCAAAAGTGGATGAGATTGCCGAAAACTGTCCCACGCTCAAAACTAAAGTCCTTATTGATGGCTCAGTCGATGGCTGGTTGAATTATTCAGACTTACTCACACAGTTCTCGGATGATTTTCCTGACATCAAAACAGCAGCCGATGAAGAATCGATGTGTTACTTCACATCCGGTACAACCGGTTATCCAAAGATGACGATCCACAACCATAGCTATGCGATCGCCCACCAGGTCACCGGTCCTTACTGGTTAAATCTAGGTGAAAACGATTTGCATTGGAATATTAGCGATACCGGCTGGGCCAAGGCAGCATGGAGCAGCTACTACGGGCCCTGGACCTGCGGCGCAACCTTGTTTATTCATCACGGCCCTGGTTTTAGCGCAGCTGAAACGCTCTCATTGATTGAGAAGTTTCCTATCACTACTATGTGTGGAGCCCCCACCATATATAGAATGTTAGTACTTGAAGATCTTAACAAGTATGACTTCACCGGGTTACGACATTGTGTTGGGGCTGGCGAACCACTCAATCCTAAAAGTAATAGGCACATGGAAAACCGCAACGGGGCTTACAATTCGCGACGGCTATGGCCAGACTGAAACCGGTATCCTCTGCGGTAATTTCCATTTTATGGAACCAAAGTTTGGTTCGATGGGAAAACCTGCCCCAGGAATTCATCTAGCAATTATCGATGACGCAGGCAAGGAAGTCTCCACTAATACCGAAGGAGATATCGCGGTTAAGCTCGTGCCGGAAAAGCCGCAAGGGTTGTTTAAGGAATATAAAAATGATGCTGAACGAACTGCCGATACAAGACGCGGTGATTGGTATATTACCGGTGATCGCGCCTATGCGGATGATGAAGGCTACTTCTGGTTTGTGTCCCGTGCCGACGATGTGATCTTATCTGCTGGCTATCGCATCGGGCCGTTCGAAGTTGAAAGCGCTCTAATCGAGCACACTGCAGTTGCCGAATCTGCAGTAGTTTCCAGCCCCGACGACACTCGCGGCGAAGTAGTAAAAGCTTTTATTGTTTTAGGGGCCAGGCTATAAAGGCAGTGATGAGCTTAGCAAGGAATTACAAGATCATGTTAAAAATGTTACGGCACCGTATAAGTATCCACGTAAGTTGGAGTTCATCGATGCTCTGCCAAAAACCGTAAGCGGGAAAATTCGGCGCATCGAATTACGCGAACAGGAATGGAATAGTTAATGCGTAAATTCATCCTTTTAGTTGTATTCGCTTTACAAAGCCCTCAGATATTTTCAGCAGCAATTGACGAAGCTGAGGTTCTCAATGCAATGCTTAAAGAAGGCCGACTTGAAAATGACATCGAACGAGATCAACGCAGCAAGCCTCAGGCAGTAATTCCGCTACTGGATCTGGAAACTGGCGATCGGGTTGTCGACATTTTTGCCGGTGGTGGTTATTACACCGAGTTATTAGCCGCAGTGGTTGGGGCGGAAGGTGAAGCTATCCTTCACAATAACAGTGGATTCGAACAATGGGGTGTGAACGGTTTAACAGATCGCTTCGCTTCAGGAAGAGATCCAGGAAACATCGTCAGACATACTCGCAGTGGAATTAATTTAGACTTAGAAGCAAATTCGCTAGATGGCGCATTAATCATAATGGCCTATCACGACCTTTATGTCGTTCCAAAACGCTACAATGGCGAAGAGTATGTTCCAGTGGGCAATCCTGCCAACACAGAATATTTTCTCCAGCAAGTTTTTGACGCATTAAAACCTGGCGGTAGATTTGTTATTGTAGATCATTCCGGCGATGCAACCATGGAACATGATGTTGTCGCGGACCTGCATCGCATTAAAGAAGAATTTACCCGCATTGAAGTTGAAGCTGCCGGCTTTAACTTTGTTGATTCAACTGATGCACTGCGCAATCCAGAAGATGATCGTTCTATGATTGTTTTTGATCTCGATGTGCAAGGCAAAACAGACCGATTCGTTTTCGCCTTTGAAAAACCAACGATCTGATTAGAATTCCATGCCGCCTTTGAGTTATCTCTTGAATAAAATATTTCTTATTCCGCTCCTCATTACTACTCTAAGCCTCGTCAGCTGCACAGAACCAACGACAGATGCAAACCCACCAAACGTTATCATCATCTTAGCTGATGACTTGGGTTATGCGGACTTAAGTAGTTATGGGGCGACTGCTTACGAAACACCAAACCTCGATCAACTTGCTGCCGAAGGCGCTCGCTTTACCAATTTCTATGTAAACCAGCCGGTGTGCACAGCTTCAAGAGCTGCACTCCTCACGGGAAGTTATTCCAATCGCATCGGACTCAATGGAGCGCTTGGCCCACGCACGCAAATCGGTATTAATCAAAACGAAACCACTTTGGGAGAATTGTTTCAGCGTAACGGCTATCGCACGGCACACTACGGCAAATGGCATCTGGGAAATTTTCCGCAATTTCATCCTCTACAACATGGCTTCGATGACTTCTATGGCATTCCCTATTCCAATGATATGTGGCCATTTCATCCAGAACGCCCGGAAGCCTGGCCGGATCTGCCACTCTATGATAATGAAACCATAGTTGGTTACAACACAGATCAAACCCGATTCACCACTGATTTTACTCAACGCACAATCGATTTTATTGAGTATTCTGTTACTGATGACACACCGTTCTTTATCTATCTCGCCCACCCTATGCCTCATGTTCCGCTCTTCGTAGCTGAAGAACGGCAAGGCATAAGTGGCGCTGGAATCTTCGGTGATGTTATTCGGGAAATCGACTGGTCAGTTGGAGAAATTTTAGACACACTAGAAACACTTAATATCGCTAAAGACACTATTTTGATTTTTCTCTCCGATAATGGCCCCTGGTTAAGTTATGGCAACCATGCCGGATCTGCTTTGCCGTTGAGAGAAGGAAAGCACACAGTGTTCGAAGGTGGGATCAGAGTGCCTTTTATTGCACGCTGGCCTGCGTCGATTCCACAAGGTCTTGAAGTTGACACTCCAGCCATGACTATCGATCTATTCCCAACCTTTAAAGAAATTCTGAATGACAATGAAACTGGTTTACCTATCGACGGCAAGTCAATTTTCAATCTAATTACAGGAATTGATTCTGCCGCTGTACATGAAGCTTACTTCTTTTATTTTCGTAGCAATGAGTTGCAGGCAGTACGCAGTGAAAATTGGAAACTGCATTTTCCTCATGCGTATCGAACCCTAGAAGGGCAAGTGCCAGGACTGGATGGCATACCAGGACGCTATAACGATGATTTAGCAACGGGTTTAGAGTTGTACGACTTGAGCACTGATATTGGCGAACAGCGCAATGTTGCTGATCAACATCCGGAAGTGGTTCAACGCCTGACTGCACTCGCCGATGCAAAAAGACAGGAATTAGGCGACTCACTTACCAACGCAATAGGTGCTGCCAACCGAGAGCCTGGTCGAATTATTTTAAATTGATCCTCTTCTTCAGTGTATTGATCGGGATGCTCCATTCCATCCCGCTCGTCTAAAACCTTTTAATAGTACTCGGCAATTTTTCCCAACGGTACTCCACTGTGATAGTTTTCCTCTTCACAAAAGAATCAGCTAAGGAACAACGCAATGCAGAAGTTTGGAATTGGTCAAGCGGCAACTAGATATGAAGATGATCGATTACTGTCTGGTGAAGGGCGATACGTCGAAGATGTATATATAGAAGGTCAATGTTACGCGGCCTTTGTTCGATCACCACATGCGCATGCAAAAATAACTTCCATAGACACCGCAGATGCCAGTTCCTTACCAGGCGTGCTCGCAATCTACACAGTAGCCGATCTTAAAGCGGAGGGAATTGGCGATATTCCCTGCATGGCGCCTGCCTCCAATAAAGATGGCTCTAATTGCATAATGCCCCCGAGACCTGCTTTAGCAGAAGACCGAGTTCGATATGTCGGCGATGCAGTTGCTGTTGTTATTGCAGAAAGTCGTTCACAGGCACTGGATGCCGTCGAAGCAGTTTGGATCGATTACGATTTATTACCAGCTGTTGTGGAAACAAACCAGGCTATGGCTGACAACGCAAACCTGGTTTGGGGAGAAGCTGCTAAGAATCAATGTTTCGACTGGGAAGATGGTGATGCGGATGCCACTAATAAGGCATTCGCCGAAGCCAGTCATGTAGTGGAATTAGAATTAGTAAATAATCGACTTGTGCCTACCTCTATGGAAACTCGCGGCGCAGTGGCGGCAATAGAAGAAGGTACAGGCCGACTAACTCTTTGCGTATCATGTCAGGGTGTGCATGTCATGCGCAGTTTACTGGCCACGCAAATTTTCAATGTTGCCGAAGAAGATATTCATGTTACTTGTAACGATGTTGGCGGCGGCTTTGGTATGAAAATTTTTCTATTTCCTGAGTATGTGTGCCAATTATTCGCGGCTCGCAAACTTGGTCGTGCGGTTAAATGGATTTCCGAGCGCAGCGAAGCCTTTATGAGTGATAGCCATGGCCGCGATCACGTGAGTCATTTAAAAGTTGCTTTAGATAGTGATGCAAAGATACTTGGTTTACAGGTTAATACCGTCGCAAATCTTGGCGCCTACCTCTCAAATTTTGCTCCTTTTGTTGCAACCTCCGCCGGTGTTCCAATGTTGGTAGGTTGCTATGCCGTTCCTACCGCCTATGTGGAAGTCCAGGGTGTATTTACGAATACCTCTCCGGTGGATGCTTATCGTGGTGCTGGTCGACCCGAGGCAATCTATGCCATAGAAAGATTGTTAGATGTTGCTGCCTTCGACTTAGGGATTTCTCCTGATGAAATTCGCAAGCGCAACTTCATTCGAGAAGAACAGATGCCTTTCTCTACACCGTTAGGATCAAACTATGATTCCGGAAACTTTCAGCAGAACCTAGAAGATGCACTGAAACTTTCTAACTGGGACGATTTCGAATCCAGACGTAAGGCTGCCAAATCACATGGTAAGCTGCTGGGTATCGGATTAGCCAGTTACATAGAACGCTGCGCAGGTGGATCGCCGGAGCAGGCACGACTTGAAGTAGCGAATGATGGTCATATCACTCTCTACATTGGAACATTATCTAATGGACAAGGGCATGAAACCGCCTTCCGACAAATTCTCTGCGAACGCTTGGGAGTTGCCTTCGAAGAAGTATCAATCGTGCAAGGAGATTCCGATTTAATTGAAACCGGTGGCGGTACCATGGGTTCGCGTTCAGTCCCGGTGGGCGGCGCTGCTATTAGCTCCGTATCAGAAAAAATTATTGAGAAGGCAAAACTTATTGCTGCCGAATTGTTAGAAACTGCTATAAGTGACGTTGAATTCGATAACGGTGTATTTCGAATCATTGGTACCGATCGAGTACAAACTTTTCACGAAGTTGCCAAAGCTGCTGCCACAGATGACGATGTAGCGTTCGACGAAAAAGAGTCATTCGCACCAGAAGAAGCCACATATCCTAACGGCACTCATGTATGTGAGTTAGAAATTGACAAAGCGACCGGAAAAATCGAAATTGTTGATTACACTGTGGTGGATGACTTCGGACATGTAATAAATCCACTGTTATTAGAAGGTCAGGTTCATGGCGGCATCGGACAGGGCCTAGGTCAAGCACTTCTAGAAAGCTGCCAATACGAATCCGATTCCGGACAGCTTCTATCCGCCAGCTTTATGGATTACACCATGCCACGGGCAGATGACTTTCCGCCGATTCGTTTCGATCTAAATAAGGTTCCCTGTAAGACTAATCCGTTAGGTATTAAGGGTGCAGGTGAAGCCGGAGCTATCGGAGCACCACCGGCAATAATTAATGCCATCGTGAATGCCTTAAAAGATCAGGGCGTTCGCCATGTGGATATGCCAGTCACACCAAACAGGCTCTGGAATATTATGCAATCGGCGAGCGTCTAAACGGGCTCGTTCTTTTTAGCAGGCGGAACCAGAAACCAGGTAGCAACTACGGCAAGACCAAAACTCGTGTAAGCAATTGCAAATACCCTAAGCGGAAAGTCGTAGTACAGGAATTCCTGTAGCCAATATTGCATGAAGGATTCTTCATAACCCCCCTCTCCACCTGCTTGTTCCCGCAACCACATTTCCAGAGTAGTAAGGGGACAAAGCCTTCCTAACCAGGCCTGAAGTACGACTACGCCAATCGCTAATAAATGCAGAAAACGAAACCAGCGATAGCGAACAAATTTCCACTGAAGAAACCCACCAATAATAACTAAAACTAAACCAAGCACTATGAAAAGCACGATGCTGGCATGTATTAAGAGTACGGTATCTGCGGCAATCTGGTAGATGGTGTTCATCACCCCATGTATTAGATCAGTTTAAAGCTTTGGACAAACTCTTCGGCTGAGCCAGAGACAGTGGAAAAACAAAAATGCAGAATCAAAAAAAAGAGCTTGCTTGGAGCTCCTGTTTTTTGTGATGATCAAATTCAATGCGTGCCGCGATGAATAAACTTGTGCAAATCAGGCTTGATGGTGTCTGCAACGTAGATTACACCACCCGGCGCAATAGTCATGTAATGGGCTTCACCGAATTCTCCGAGAGCTTTCCCTGGCTCTCCCGTTGCTGCTAAGACTTTTCCGTTTTCATCCAGTTTTAATATCTCACCAGCAAATCCACTGACCATCCACAAAGTACCACCTTCATCAAAATGTAATCCGCAAGGTAAACCCTTGTATTGCCACTCTTTGATGTAGGCACCCTCATCGTTGAATATTTGAATGCGACGGTTTTGTCGGTCCGCCACATAGATTAAACCTTCATCATCGACGACGATAGAATGAGGAGTATCAAACTGACCAGGACCTGTTCCGGGACCGCCCCACTTCTTCATAAAGTTACCCATGCGGTCATATTTAAGCAACTGAGGTGTACCGCGACCGTGACCGACCAGAATAAATACCTCACCCTCGTTGTTGATGGTGAGATCAGTTGGCTCGAACAGCAACCCATCTTCAGGTTCACCCGCCTCACCGTGCGTGCCGATGGTAAGCAACACCTGACCGTCCAGATTCATCTTGCGAACAGTGTGGCCATTTACGTCGGTAGTCCAAATATTGCCCTGAGGGTCCAGTCGCATACCATGGGGTCGGATGTAATCACCCTGCCCCCATGTGCGTAACAAATTTCCCCGAGGATCGAATTCCATTAAGGGATTTGGTCCACGGTTAAATAGAATTAGGTGGTCTTCTTCAGTCCATACCACACTTGTTGCAGCACCTAACTCAATATTGTGCGGAATATCAAGGCCATGTTTGACCGGGATGTAACCAAGGTCTGGTGCAATTTCCATTTGCAAAGGATCAGGTCCAGGCAGCGCTTGACCATACAAGTTTAAAGATAACCCTAAGGCAATCAAACTACTTAATCCGGTTATCTTAATTCGTAGAAATCTCATTACCTTATTCTCCATACCTTTTTAAATCAGTCTTCTTCTATTGGTGTTCCATTACCATTCATTCCCATGGATTCGTAACGACGCCAACCGGCAAGAATTCCTGCCAGACCGTGATTACCTTCATGGCAGGCATATTCATACACTGGATCATTGATGAAACGTAATGGAAATTTTGCTGACCAGGGTTTGATCCCAGGACAGGGGGTCTTCGATAGTGAAATCGTATTCGAGAGTGTCTCATCGACACGCCGAATGCGTTCTTCCAAAATCATTTGATCCGATGCGCCGCGGCCATTGTCATGATAATAAAAATGACGTGTATTAATGACCAGCGTATCGCCTTCGAATCGTGCTATAGCATCACCGTCCCATTTGGTATGACGTGTTGATGCTCATCATCGAAACGGATAATGCGCGCACGATGAATCATTTCGCTAAGAATCATTATGTGATCCTTAGTTTGCACAATCTGAATATTGTTATTGTATGCGCCAGGCACGATGGGTGGCCCAGCCCTCCGCTCATCAAGCAACGGTCAGCTAGAGTCCCACCTTCTGGCCCGATACTCAGTCTCCTGTTTTCAGCTCGGACCTGAGCTCTTTCTCGCCCGTTTCATTTAAAGCCGGCAAACGACCATTAGGCGGATCATAGATTAATGAAGTTCTGCGATCGGCCACAGTGTTCTCGCCACGTTCATACCAAAAATTGTTATAGGAAATCACTCCAGGTGGATAACCGGCCCCGCCAACCGAGTCGATAATCAAGTCTCGATTTTGTCGGCGTAGCTCGAACTCTTCCCATTCCATAGCCTGTTCGGCAGTTAATACTTCTAAATGTTCGAGCTCTCTAGGGCGATTCAGAGGAGTAATGGTGCGATAGGTGTACGTTCCCTGGAAATCAGGATGGCCGTTCTCGGTTCGGGGAATATCTGCTTGTTGCCCCGTACAACAGGCGCAAGCAAAAACCCACCGATTAAGAAACTGAATAGAGCTAACACGCTGTTTTTCATTGAATCCTCCCCCATCCGGACTTTGTTTGTCAGAAGAGAATCTGAACCCCCCTCAAACTACGCGAACTGTCCGATTTTTCAAGTGGTATTTAGGGATGTTGAGCTACAGGGCCGGCAATAAAAAAGCCAGATTGAGAGGATTCAATCTGGCTTTTTAAGGTTAGTCAATGTGAATTAAAAAGTACTGCTAATTTAATGGGCATCGCTAACGCTTTATAATTATTCCGAAGGGATAATTATAAAGCTGGAAAACTAAATTTAGCTTTCTCCGTTTTATCTGAGGCGGGCCAGCGTTGGGTCATAGTCTTGCGGCGGGTATAAAAACGAATCGCGTCGGGGCCGTAGACATAAAGATCGCCAAAGAGCGACCGCTTCCAACCGCCGAAGCTTTGGCTGGCCACCGGAACTGGCAAAGCGACGTTTACTCCAACCATGCCTACCTGAATATTGTCGGTAAAGTAACGAGCAGTTTCTCCATCGCGGGTAAACACACATGTTCCGTTACCATACTCGTGTTTGTTAATGAGCGTCATAGCTTCGTCCAGATCTTTTACCCGCACAACGCAAAGCACCGGCCCGAATATTTCGTCCGTATAGATGCTCATGTTTTTTTGTGACTTCGTCAAACAAACAACCGCCAATAAAAAAACCATTTTCATGATCCGGAATAACCAAGTTGCGTCCATCAACGATCAGCTCGGCGCCCTGTTCTAAGCCTTGTTCAATATAGGAATAAATTCTTGCCAGCGCATCTTTTGTGATTAGTGGTCCCATATCGTTGGACGCATCTTCGCCAGGACCAATTTTCAATTTCTTGATACGACTCTCTAAGCGCGTAACTACTTTGTCTGCTACTTCCTCACCTACACACACTGCAACGGAAATTGCCATGCAACGTTCACCGCAAGAACCATATGCTGCACCCATAAGTGCACTCACTGCGTTATCAACATCTGCGTCAGGCATAACTACGGCGTGATTTTTTGCACCGCCTAAAGCCTGCACTCGTTTGCCAGCATCGGTGCTTTTCTGATAGATCGATTCAGCAATAGGAGTGGAACCTACAAAACTTACCGCTTGAATGCGCTCATCGCTAAGCAGCATATCGACAGTTTCTTTATCGCCATTTAAAACATTAAAGACGCCATTAGGGATTCCAGCTTCAGAAAGTAACTTTGCTATGTATATAGAAGGTGAAGGATCTCGCTCTGACGGTTTCAGAATAAAGGTGTTGCCACAGGCAATTGCTAAAGGAAACATCCACATGGGGACCATGACAGGAAAATTAAATGGTGTTATTCCCGCAACTATCCCTAGCGGTTGAAACTCAGACCAGCTGTCGATATTAGGGCCAGCATTCTTGGAGAATTCACCTTTTAACAATTCAGAAATACCACAGGCATATTCCACAACTTCGATCCTCGACCAAGTTCACCGCGAGCATCATCTATAACTTTTCCATGCTCTGCAGTAACCAGCGCACAAATCTCCTCAGCATGTTCTTCCAGCAATTGCTTAAAGCGAAACATAATTTGTGCGCGCTTTTGTGGTGGTGTGTGGCGCCAGGCAGGATAGGCTCGTTGTGCTGCGAGCAATGCTCGTTCAAAGGTTTCCGCATCGGCCATCGCGACTCGCTTGCTAACCCTACCGGTGGCCGGATTGAATACGTCAATAGTTCTTCCATCACCAGAAATTTCCTGGCCATCGATAAAATGACCAAGAACAGGTAGTTCAAACTGATCAACGTCTGCTAATTCAAGCGAGCTCATTGAGAGATTCCCCTACTGCATTCACAAATGCATCTATTTGTTCTCTACTCGCACTAAATGGAGGTGCCATTTGCAGAGTATCTGCACCCCACCGAATATAGAATCCTTTTTCAAAACACTTTAAGCCAATTTCAAAAGGACGACGCAGCGGCTCGCCTGGATAGTGTTCCAGCGATAAGCCGGCCGCGAAACCATAGTTTCTGATATCAGTGATGAATGGAGCAGATTTAAGACTGTGAACCGCATCTTCGAAGGTAGCCGACATTTCTTTTACTAGCTGCACCAGGTTTTCATTAACCAATAAATCAAGAGCCGCTATACCAGCGGCACAGGCGACGGGGTGCGCGGAGTAAGTGTAGCCATGGGGAAACTCTACCATGTAATCAGGACCCCCTTTTTCCATATATGCTTCATAAATATTTGAACCAACCACTACAGCGCCTAATGGCTGTATGCCGTTGGTAATCTGTTTGGCTAGAGTCATTATGTCCGGAGTGACACCGAATTCTTCCGCACCGGTTAGTGAGCCCATGCGACCAAAACCAGTGATGACTTCATCGAAAATAAGAAGAATATTATGCTTGCACAGATCTCACGTAGACGATTTAAATAGCCTTTCGGTGGAGGCAATACCCCTGAAGTTCCTGACATTGGCTCGACGATAACTGCAGCAATATTCGAAGCATCATGGAGAATAACTAACTCTTCGAGCTCATCCGCCAAATGAGCACCGATTTCTGGCATACCTCGACTGAATTTGTTTTCTTCCAGGACAGTATGGGGAATATGATCGGAATCAACGGATTGCCCAAACAATTTTCTATTGAATCCAATACCACCGACACTCACGCCACCAAAATTTACACCATGGTAGCCTCGATGACGACCGATAAATTTAGTCTTACTGGGCTGCCCTAGATTGCGCCAGTATCCTCGCGCGATTTTCAAAGCAGTTTCTACAGTTTCGGAACCTGAGTCAGTAAAAAAGACTTTATCTAATCCAGCCGGCGTCAGTTCTACTACTTTATTCGCTAATTCAAAACTTAAAGGATGGCCATATTGAAACCCTGGCGAGTAATCCAGAGTCGAAAGTTGCTTAGTAATTGCATCATTGATCTCTTTACGATTATGGCCAGCGCCGCAGGTCCACAACCCTGAAAGACCGTCAAAAATTTGTCTGCCATCTGCATCGGTATAATACAGACCATCCGCACCAACTAAAATTCGTGGATCTTGTTTAAACTGTCGATTGCTAGTGAATGGCATCCAGTGTGCACTAAGCTGTTCTTTATCAATTGCCACTTTTACTCAATCCCCTTTTCTTATCCTGTTCGTCATTAAGTATCCGCAAAATGGCCTGATAGCGACTGTTCTTCACCTGCCATATCGATACTAAGTAAATCTTCTTCAAAAGAGTTTTCCAATTCTTTATCAGGCCACAATACAGTTACAACATAACCAACTATCAAAGCCGACAAAAATGAAGGCGGCATAGTCTCTAATGCCGTAAAGTATTCCCCAATAGAATCGATTTCCTGAAGCACGAATTTACTAATTATAGTCATAAAGAAGCCAGTTGCCATGGAAGCGATCGCTGCACGCTCGGTAAATTTCGACCAAAACAAAGAAAGAATAATCATTGGACAGAAAGTTGCTGCGATACCAGCCCAACCAAAAATTACGAACCAGAAGATTGTTCTGCTTGGTGACAAAATCGAAATGAGAATTGCTACACCCAAAGCGATGACGGCTAACAGAATAGTTATACGCCGACACATGCGTGCAGCATCGCTGTCAGATAAGACTGGGTTGTAAATTTTTTCATAGATATCATGGGTAATGGCACCGGCTGACATCACTAATAGTGAAGAAACTGTCGACATAATTGCTGACAACACAGCAGCAACGTAAAGACCTACAATCCAGGGTGGGAATGTGTATTCAACTAACTCGGATAAAACATTTTGTGCGCCATTACCTAATATTACATCCGGTTCCACACCTTGAGTTGTAAAAACATAGCGACCTAATACCCCAATACTCACTGCAGAAAAAACCACAAGAATTGTAAATATCACAGCAACCCATTTTCCACGATCGATTTGAGCTTCATCTCTGATCGCCATCAAACGCGCAAATACCTGTGGTGAACCCAAGAAACCTAGTCCGATGAGCGCCATACCAATAACAACAGATAGATTCATTAAATTGAATCCGCCAGGACCCCATATGTTCACCAGACTTGGATCGATGGCGACCAATCCTTCGTAAATACCTCCAGAATTTGAAATTGTTAAGTAAGCAACTGCTGGTAGCAGCATTAAACAAATCAACATCACTGCACCCTGGAACATGTCTGTCCAAGCCGCTGCAAGAAACCCCCCAGCAATGCAGTAAATCGCAACGATGACGAATCCGACAATCGCACCGGTTAAATACTCCCACTCAAGGAAAGTTTCAAAAGCTGACCCTGTCGCATCGATTTGCGCAGAGATATAAATAAGTACAAATACCGATAATGCAAATGCGGAAATTACTCTAAGAAAATTAGTCTTCGATTGGAAACGACTCACCATGTAATCGATTACCGTCATGGAATCGTATTTGTCGGTCAGTCGCTTGAAGCGCTTCGCCATTAAGAACCAGCAGCCGGCGACTCCGAGTAATTCGCCTACTACAACCCAGTAAGCAGAAAAACCCACCATCGCTCCCATACCCGTCAGACCAAGCAGTAACCAGGCAGACTCACCGGTTGCTTGTGCCGAAAAGGCTGCAACCCAAAAGCTGAGAGATTTTCCCCCAATGACAAAGTCATTCATGCTGCGAATTCGGCGCGAGGCAAGATAGCCCAGAAACATTAGGACACCGAAATAGATGGCGATCATGGAATATTTCTCAAACATGCTTAATCCGTGACTGGAAGCGAGAGCCGATAATACCTCTCACCGGAAGAACAAGCCATGATTCGGGCTATACAGACACTTTCGCCTGGATATTGCAGCGAACATGAGGGGAAGGCTCGCCGACAACGCGCTTTTAAGACTCTGAACACATCTGGCCGCAGCCTTTTTGAGTTGCCGCCTGGGTAGCGCTATAGTTGCAGTTCGCCTTTAAGTCCGCAGACAAGAGTACATAAAAAGAAGGAGACTGATCGTGGCAAAATTTTCTCGTCGTAAATTTATAGGTTCCAGTACCGCACTGGCTGCAGCTGGTTTAGGTTTACCTAGCCAATTGACATTAGCTCAAGCAGAACCACCTAATGCGCAAGCTGCTCCTGATTATGTAGTGACGAATGCTCGGGTGTTTACAGTTGATAATGATCAGCCCAATGCAGAAGCATTTGCAGTGAGAGGTGATCGCTTTGTTGCCGTTGGCTCCACCAGCGACATTCGCAACATGGCTGGATCACGCACAGAAATTATAGATGCGGAAGGCATGACGATCACTCCAGGATTTATAGATGCCCACTCTCACCCTTCTGGAGCCGGTGTAAATGAATTAGTGCAAGTGAATGCAGATTTAAGATCTGTTACCGAAATTACTTCCGCATTGCGCGAGAGAGCTGATGCCACTCCCGAAGGTCAATGGGTAAGGGCGTTTAAATACGACGATACAAAATTAGCCGAAGGTCGTCCCATTAATCGATTTGATATTGATGAAGTTATTTCAAACCACCCGGTTGTCATTGGGCATAGAGGCGGACATACCAGTGTGTATAACACTACTGCCTTAGCCATGGCAGGTGTTACAGCGGAAACTCCTGATCCACCGGGCGGTCGCTTTTACCGCGACTCAAATGGAGTCCTGACAGGATTAGTACAGGGGCCAGCTCGAAACGTATTCGGTGGATTAATACCTTCTGACTCAACCCGAGAGCAAAGACGAGATGGCGTAAAGTTAATTTCTGAATTAATGACAGCGGCCGGTTTAACCTCTGTTCACCAAACCAGTGCTGGTCGCAACGACATGATCGCCTACCAGGACGCCAGAGCGGAAGGCGGCTTGCGCTTTCGGATGTACTTATTCCCACGGGGCCAGTTATTCGATGACCTGGTCAATTCTGGTGTCCGCACGGGAATGGGTGATGAAGTTTTTCGTATTGGTGCAGTCAAACACACGGCAGACGGTTCTGCTTCAGAACGTACAATGCGTATGAGCGAGCCTTATGAAGGCAGGCCTGATGACTATGGACTGCTTTACATGACGGAACAGGAAATCCATGAGGAGGTTGAAAGAGCTCATCGTAATGATTTCCAAGTCGCAGTACATGCAAATGGTGATGTCACTATTGCGATGGTGTTAGATGCTTTTCAACGAGCCCAACGACTTTGGCCTAGAGAAGACACACGACATCGCATCGAACATTGCTCATTGGTAAATCCAGAGTTATTAGGGCGCATTAGAGATTTAGGTGTAGTCCCTGCGCCTTTTTATACTTATGTGCATTACCACGGTAATAAGTGGGTGGAGTATGGGGAGGAGAGAATGCGCTGGATGTTTGCTCATCGATCGTTCCTGGATTACAACATTCCGGTAGCACCTGCTTCGGATTACACTCCAGGACCTTATGAGCCAATGATGGCAATTCAAAGTATGGTTACCCGGAAAGATTTTGCCGGTCGTGTTTGGGGTCCGAATCAACGCATCTCTGTCGATGAAGCTCTGCGCATCTGCACCATGAATGGCGCCTATGCTTCATTCGAAGAGAATATTAAAGGAAGTATTACTGCTGGTAAGCTGGCGGACTTCGTGATCCTAGCCAACGATCCACATGATGTAGATCCTGATCAGATCAAGCATATCGAAATCGTTCGCACGGTAGTAGGCGGAACCACTATGTATGCCGCTTGACCAGTATTAACTCAAATTCGAGTTTATTTCTCTGGCAAGTTGCTTAGCATCTAGGGAAGCGTTCTGCCCTTCCCTGATGATGCTGTTGTCGATGACACATTCACTTATGGTTGCAAGGATTCCACGAGCAGCTTCAGCTAATCGTCGGTCATTACTTTCTTCTTGCGCGGCGAAGACTGCGAGATCACAACGATCAACCCCTAGTCCATTTGTGATTAAATCACTCGCTTCTATCTCAAGTACTACAGCATTCACTCCTGGTTCGCATAGAGCAGCTTGCAGTCCATGATAGCTGGCAAAATTTCCTGGGGAGGCAAGCTCTCCATCAATTAACAAGCCCTGCTTAGTTGCTAAACATACTTTGGAATATTTCGATTGCAGTTGCTCCGCAATTTTTGTGCCCCTTTTCTTATCTGGCAATGAATCTAAAACAACAACTGAAACTATTCGGCCTTTACCTTTATCAGGAAACCATTCTCCAAGAATAATTTTTTCTTCATTTAAAATTAATCTAGGAGTGACATCGACCTCACTAAAGGCAGCACCGACTTCCCAATAGGGCTTACTAATATCTTCAGTTATAAAATCCAGGCCAGCAACATCAATATCAATTGTCGCCACAGTACGTTCGGCTAAATTTGCGTTAGCGGGATGAATCGAGTTGGTTACGTCTTTCGTTAATCCGCCGTTTGAGAGGTTGGCTTGTGCTCTTAGCTTTACCGTGTCTCCCGTGGCAGGAACTGACCCCATAGTTAGGCCTTGTTTCTTTAACTGAGCCAAGGCCTCATCGTCATTCGGGATAGGTTGCCAGTTATTAGCTAATCGAGCTCCATTGGCTTGTTCTATTAATGATCGAATAGATTGATTGCCATCACCAATAACATGAGCAGGCAATTGTTTACATGCCGAACGAAACTTGCCATTTATCACCATCAATCTGTGGTACTCACCAGGAATTAATTTTTCTATCACAACGGGACCGTATTTCGTCGCCTCATTAAATGCATTGGAAACTTCTGCTTCGTCGCGCAGATCGACAAATACTGCTGTGCCATAATCATTACGAGCCGGTTTAACGACAACTGGGTATTCAAGTCTTTGCGCAGCTTCGATTGCCACTTCTACCGAAGTTGCCACCACCTGTCTTGGAACAGGAATACCTTGGGCCCGCAATATATTTGCAGTGGTGTACTTATCCGCTGCAATGCGGGACGCTATTAACTTCGTATTGCTGGTGAAATTTTGATGAATTTTTCTTAATTTGGACCCCTGTCCGAAAGCCAATAATGCGCCATCTGCCGTAAGTGGTAGCCAGGGCACTCCGGTTTCTTCCGCCTCGCGGATAAAAGGTATTTGAGTAGTTCTGCCATGAATAAAAACGCGATCAAACTCCACTATCATGTCCTTAATTCGTTCAGCAGTAACTAATTCAGGATTAACACAATGCAAGCAAACTTCTGCCGCAATTTGTCCAGCAGCAGTTGCCAAGTGGTCCAGCCGACTCTCGAAAACTACATGTTCTCCTTGAGCGTTTTCGGTTTTTTCTAGAACTTTTGCAAAAGTTACCGGCAATCCGCACCAACGCTGAAAGGTTAACGCGAGATAGTTTAGAACCTCTGCATAAGTGGTAGTGGTAAGCGAATCCGACAACGGCGGCATCGCGTTAAAATTAGCTTTAGCGGCTACCGAACGATGTGCATTAAGGATTTGCAGGGCCCTTTCAAAGAACTTGTCGTCTACAGACTTACCACTAACGCTAGCATCCAACTCAGCAACGAGAATTGAGTTGGGTGAGTATAAATTTGCGCCTTGGAAGATCTTCTTCGGTTTATAAATGGTTACTGATTGATGACTAGAGCTCAAACCTGAAATCCTTTTTCAACATATGATTCTTAATTTTTATTTATTAGCTTTTTTATCGTCTATTGGATTAACTTCTTTTGTTCTAAAGATATTTACAAAAATATTTCTACCAGTTCTATCCATATTGGAATCATCAAAAACGCTGTTAGCGTCTGCACTGTAATAATATTCGCCATTAAACTTACATTCCCGTTTAACTGCCTGGCCAGAATGTATGCGCTGGGAGGGGATGGCAAACAAGATAACAACACTATTGAAATACCTAACAGCCCATCTATTTCAAACAATAAACAAGCTGCCAAGACTATGCCAGGGAAAACAAGTTGTTTGTTAACGACCGCGAGACATAATTGCCAGCTTTGCTCGCTAATCGCGCCAAATCGAATTCCTGCTCCTACCACCAACAACCCCAACGGTAAGGCCGGTTGGCTAAGTATGTCTATTGAATCTTGCGCCAGATCGGGAATATCGAATCCTGTATAGGATATGACCAGGCCAATTAAGCAAGCGATGACCAAAGGATTGGTAACAACCGCGCCTATTACTACAAAAATTCGCCTCGCACCTTTACCGCCCTGAAGACCAAGCGAAGCAACACTCAATATATTCACCAAAGGTATGAATACCGCAATTACCAGCACAGCCACAGTAATTCCACGATTACCATAAAGAGCCTCCAACAAAGCCAGACCAATATAGGTGTTAAAGCGAATGGTTCCCTGATAAACAGAACTCAGGGTGGCAAGGTCTGAAGCAATGAATTTGTGAAACGCTATAATTAGCACCGAGACAACAAACAAAGCCAACCCAACAATAAGTGCTATATCACCAAGCTCAGACCAGTCAAATCTGGATTCGGATAGACGCAGCACTAACAAAGCTGGAAAGAATATATAGTAAGTTAGCTTTTCTATGTTCTCCCAAATAGGTTGACCAAACAGAGGAATGCGGGACAGACAGAAACCTATAAAGATAATTGCGAATATTGGCGTAAGTGCGATTACTAGCATGTGCGCAGTCTAAAGACTCAGGATTCTGCTTACCAGAATTAAGTTACGCGCAAGTTACAAATTCATAGTAGAATCCGCTGCTTTCAAATCCTTGTGGTGCGCTATCACTTGATCATGGAATATCTGGCAATTATTGTATTTGTAATTAGCACCTGTGTGACACCTGGCCCCAATAACGCCTTGATCATGGCTTCTGGGCTTAATTACGGCATGCGTCAAAGCATGCGGCACTATTTTGGAATCTGTTTAGGGTTTCCTGCCATGATCGTTGCGGTTGGGCTAGGGATTGCCGAGCTCTTTGAACGGCTTCCTGTCCTGCATGTAATCCTCAAGGTTGCTGGAGCAATCTATCTCAGCTATTTGGCCTGGCGCATTGCATCGACTCCGATATCAGAATTCAATGAAGCTAAAGGCAAGCCCTTTAGCTTCCTGCAGGCAGCTGCATTCCAGTGGGTCAATCCTAAAGCTTGGGTGCTGGCAGTTGGTGCGACAGTCACTTACACCGTTATCTCTGACAGCTATGTATTCCAGGTTTTAACTATCGCTTTGCTGTTCATGATTTTCGGCGCCCCCTGCACTATGCTGTGGTTATGGTTTGGTGCCTCCTGAAAACTATTTTGCAGAAACCGTTCTATGTGAGAATCTTTAACATAAGCATGGCAACACTGTTGATGGGATCGCTAATTCCAGTTTTTCTAGAAATCTATCAGCAGTTCACTGTCTAGATTCTTTATAAATTAGTAGGTGGCCTATGAGAAAGTCACTATGCCTTACCTTAATCGGGTTGATCACTCTTAGTGCTTGTAGTACTGAGGAAGATTCACTGCAACTCAAAACAATCATTGGCTCTAAGCCAAAGAATGTCATTTTCATCCTCACCGATGATCATCGATTTGATTTCATGGGCTTTACCGGCAAAGTGCCCTGGCTACAAACCCCTAGCCTAGATCGCTTGGCCAATGAGGGTGCTTATTTTCCAAATGCCTATGTGACTACATCGCTTTGTTCACCTTCTCGAGCTTCGATCCTAACCGGTTTGTATTCTCATACGCACACTGTTGTAGACAATGCGGCACCGGATCCCGGCAATCTCACTTTCTTCCCCCAGTATCTTCAACAAGCTGGTTACCAAACTGGCTATTTCGGAAAGTGGCACATGGGCAATCACAGCGATGAGCCTCAGCCTGGATTCGATCACTGGGAAAGTTTTCGCGGGCAAGGTGTTTATTACGCGCCCACCCTAAATATAAACGGTGAAAGGTTTTCTTACGGCGAAGACATTTACATTACTGATCTTTTAACAGAACACGCAATTGATTGGTTGGAAAAGCGCAATAATAACCAACCGTTCTTTATGTATTTGTCCCACAAAGCTGTGCATAGTCAATTCTCTCCCGCACAAAGACACTTGGGTAGCTATGAGGAAGAAGATGTTATCTATCCGCCCTCTTATGAAACGCCTTTATATGGAGAGACTACTCTGCCAAGTAACAGCAGCGATGGGGATCCGGCTCAAGGCCGCGAATACTACGGGGATAATCGCATCCCGGATTGGGTGAAGAACCAGAGAGAATCCTGGCATGGCGTGGACTATATGTATCATGGAAGGATTAACTTCGAAGATTTCTTCCATCGCTACACTGAAACTTTAATGGGTATCGATGACAGCGTTGGGGCAGTCTTAGATTTTCTCGATGCAAATGGTTTAGCAGAAGACACTTTAGTGATCTATATGGGAGACAACGGCTTTTCATTTGGCGAACACGGCTTAATCGATAAGCGCCATTTCTATGAGGAGTCAGCGAAGGTTCCATTATTAGTTCGCTGGCCAACTGTATTGAAAGGAGGCGCTAACATAGAATCTTTAGTGCAAAACATAGATATTGCACCGACAATTTTGGAAGCTGCAGGACTGCAAGCCCCAGAGCATATGCAGGGCATGTCCTTCGCCCCATTATTTGCGCGAGAAGAAGTTCCCTGGCGAGATCGGATTTTCTATGAGTATTACTGGGAAATGGATTTTCCCCAAACGCCAACCATGTTTGGGTACGTACCGATCGATACAAGTACATTCGTTATCACGGTATCTGGGATACTAATAAATTTTATGATTTAGAAAATGATCCAAATGAGATGCAGAATCTCATTGACTCACCAGAACATCAGGAGCGAATAGAGGCGTTTGCAGCAGATATTTATAGATGGCTAGAAGAAACTGGCGGTATGAATATTCCACTTAAAAACTAGTACGACCAAAGTTCGGCGATCACCCCAATCAAAACATTTTGTAATAACCAATAGAAATTCCAAGGAAAAGTAATATGCAATTTTTAGTAGTAGCTTATGACGGCAAAGACAAAGGCGCCAAGAACCGGAGAGCGGCCGCCAGGCCCTTTGCATTTGGCTGAAGCGCAAGAATTAAAAGAAGCAGGCAATATTATAGTTGGCGCCGCAATTCTCGATGAGAATGAGGAAATGATTGGCTCAACACTCTGTGTTGAATTTGAAAGTCGTACAGATCTGGACGAATGGTTAGCAAATGACCCTTATGTGACTGAAGGGGTATGGCAGGACATTACGGTACAGCCGATAAGATTAGCAGTTAGCCCTTAGGCTTGTCGCAACCCCTAAATTGAATTCTTTAAAATCGATACCAAGAGAGCTCCATTCATCCATAGCTAATTCTATTTCGCCATTAATTAGCAAGGGAAACTAACTGCTGTAATGAAACACTCAGAGCATGCCGATAAGATTTGAATCCTGGGCTGGGAAATTTTTTTTTTCTAGGAAAAAAAGGAGCTTTCCCCAAAAAGCGGAATCCGTCTACCCTCTTTTTTTAAAGCAAAAGTTCTTTTTCCCTAAATTTACGAGCTGCGACTATTGCACACTATTTAATCGCACTTAGCTTCCTACTCCGTGCTCGTTTAGAAAATCTCGGATCTCATCATATATGTTCGCCATCTGTGCTGCGCTGAATCCGCCATGGCCGCCACCCTTTTATGGTAATGAGCTCATTCGGAACTTCCGCACGCTTGAGGGCTTCATGTAACTGCACGCCTTGGGAGTGAGGAACGATATGTCTTCATCGCCATGGATCGTGATTAGGGAGGCAGATCATCCCTCACTGATTTATCGGAGATACACGCGCTGCTGTGGGGACTCGATTGGGGGAAGACCCAATCCAG
>BPDI01000046.1 GCA_019654215.1 Gammaproteobacteria bacterium
TAATCCTTTGCATGCATCACCGAGTGTTGCTCGTAGCGCTGGATTTAAAGCGCCGATTCTCCATGGACTTTGTACCTTCGGAGTAATGACTCAGCCTTGGTGAAAACCTGTTGGACTATGACCCAAAGCCGTTTTAAACGAATGCGCCTGCGCTTTTCTGCACCTGTCTATCCTGGCGAAACTATTCGCACTGAAATCTGGAATGAAGGCAATGAGATTGCATTTCGATGTAAGTCCCTTGAGCAGGATAAGATCGTCATTAATAACGGTTACTTGCTGATCGGTTGACAACTGGATTTGCAGGTGCAACAAATTCTTCAAGGATTACGAGTTATTGAAGGCAGTGCTTTTGTCGCCGCACCTTCCGGCGGTATGACGCTGGCGCAATTGGGCGCAGATGTAATTCGTTTTGATCAGATCGGCGGTGGCATCGATTATCATCGTTGGCCCGTCAATGAAGCGGGCACCAGTCTCTATTGGCATAGCCTTAATAAAGGTAAACGTTCAATTGCTGTGGATTTTCGCAGTGAAACCGGTAGAGAGCTTATTCAGTCGATCATCACCGCATCAGGTGAAGACAATGGTTTATTCGTTACTAACTTTCCAGCCAAGGGATGGCTGGCAGATGAACAGCTGCGTAGCCGCCGAAGTGATCTTATCTATGTAAATCTAGTTGGTGATCGCCATGGTGGTAGTGCGGTTGATTACACCGTAAATTGTAGAATAGGCTTGCCGTTCTTATCTGGCGATAACAAAACTCCAGTTAATAATCCTTTCCCTGCTTGGGATGTATTGGCTGGTCAGCAGATTGCCATTGCACTATTAGTAGCCGAGCGACATCGTCGCATCACCGGTGAAGGTCAATTCGTACAGCTAGCCTTAGCCGATGTGGCCATGGCAACTATGGGTCATCTCGGTTACATAGCCGAGGCAGAAATAAATCAGGAAGCCCGTGAGCCAATGGGTAATCACATCTTTGGTACCTTTGGCCATGACTTTGAGTGTAAAGATGGTCGTCGGGTAATGATCGTGGGTGTTAGTCCGAACCAATGGGACGCCATTATCAAAGTTACTGATACTGAATTACCAGTCATAGCTTTAGAGCAGGATTTAAATCTGGATTTTTCTCATGAAGGTGATCGTTTCAAGGCGAGAGAGAGATTGTGTGAATTGTTCGCCCCTTGGTTTGCTAACAAATACTATGCCGATGTGAAACAAGCTTTGGATGATGCGGGAGTATGCTGGGGTATTTATCAATCCATAGAAGAGTTGGTAAGCAATGATTTGGATTGTTCCGAAGCAAATCCTCTGTTTTCCCGAATTGAACAACCTGATATCGGCTCTTATTTAGTGCCCTCACAGGCCATGAAGTTTTCGGCTTTGCAACATGAACCACCGAAGCCAGCACCTCAGCTCGGCCAACATACCGATGAAATTCTCTCAGAGATTCTCGGTATGGATAGCGCTCAAATTGGCAAACTGCATGATGAGAAAATAATTGCGGGAGTTTCAGCAAACTAGGACGTAGTAAAAAATGGAAGAAGTTAGCTCACCAACCCGAATTACCGATCTCTTATTTGCTTCTGCCGATAAGTGGCCTGCAAAGCCTGCCATCAGTTTTAATGGCAAAACACAAGACTGGTTGGAAACGAAAAACCGATGCATTGCTGCAGCAACTCTATTGAAAGAGTTGGGAGTGAATCCCGGTGATCGAGTTGCCTTTCTCGGATTGAATTCCAATGTTTGCTTTGAATCCTATTGGTCGCCAGCATTAATTGGTGCCAGCATGGTGCCGGTCAATTATCGATTGGCAGTTCGAGAAATGATCGAATGCGTGCAGGATTGCTCGCCAGTAGTTCTAATTGTCGATCCTAATTTTCTTGACCATGCTCAACAGATTAAAGAAAGTTGTTTGAGCTTAATCAGCATTGTTTCCTGTGGAGAGATTGCTGCACCAGAAGGTATGGTGTCTTATGAAGATCATATTAACGAAATCATTGGCAGTGAGTCTTATGCAGAGCTAACACCAAGTTCCGATGATGATACTGTTATTATTTTTTATACTGGTGGCACAACTGGTCGATCAAAAGGGGTGATGCTCAGCCACGTCAATTTCAAATACAACACGGAGTGTTCAATTCCTCTCTATCGAATGCAGCAACATTGGACGTTTTTAATTATTGGCCCCCTATTTCATCTCGCCGCTGGTTCTCGAGTTTTTAGTAGCACAGCGCTAGGTGGTCACGCCGTAATTTTGCCAAAGTTCGATGTAGTGGAATTAATGAGAGATGTTGAAAAGTACGCTATAAACTCGGCCACTCTGGTACCAACCATGTATCAAATGATTCTCGACCATCCCGAGTTTGGTGATTACGATCTGTCATCTCTCAAGATGCTAGCTTCTGGAGCAGCGCCGCTTTCCATTGCGCTACTGAGTCGAATTATTACTGCGTTTCCTATGACGGAATTTTTTCAGACCTATGGCATGACTGAAGCATCACCAATTCTTACCAGTCTTGATTCCAAGTATCACGTACTGGAAGGGCCAAATTCCAAAAAATTAGGATCTGTAGGGCGCGCAGTTGCGCACGTAGACCTAATTATTGCTGACGAGAGTGATAAAGAAGTGCCGCCAAATACTGTCGGACAAATTCTGGCACGGGGGAAAAATATCATGACGGGATATTGGCACCTTCTCGAGCAAACAGCCGAAGCACTTAAAGACGGTTGGTACCACACCGGTGATGCCGGCTATTTGGATGAAGAAGGTTTTTTATTTCTGGAAGGCCGTGTCAAAGACATGATTGTAAGTGGTGGGGAAAATATTTATCCCATCGAAGTTGAAAACGTATTAGAAGATCATCCTGCCATTCACCAATGTGCGGTTATTGGAATCCCCCATGAGACTTGGGGAGAAGCAGTTCATGCGGTTGTTACCCTTAACTATGGCTGTGCTCTAACTGAACAAGAACTAATTTCTTTCTGTAAGGAGAACATCGCCAGCTATAAATGTCCGGTAAGCGTTTCCTTCCGTGAAGAGCCGATGCCTCTCTCACCTATCAATAAGATTTTAAAAACAGAATTACGTAAACCTTTTTGGAAAGATCGCGACTCTAAATTGGTGTAAATCACCAGTAACTCTCTGGTTTTCAATTAATCTTCTGTATTTTTTCGTCGACCATAAAATTCCCTGTTGATACTTAATAAACCATACTAGGGAGGCCTGGTATTTGAAGCTCAGGGTTTAGAACATTATGTAGCCCATCCACCGGCTAAAGGAATTAGCTGGCCCACCAAGTGATTACAATTTTCGCTTGCAAGATAAGCTGCCAACTCCGCAGTTTCTTCTGCTTTGCCAATCTGATTAGTCGGCACGTTCCTCTTCACATGGTCCAGGAATTTTTCATTATCGAGAATGTCATCAGGGTAGTAAGTATTGTTATTTATATAGTTTTGGGCGATCGCATTTACTTGCACATTGCTACGAGCAAGTTCTAATCCAACCGCTTTAATAAATCCATTTTGTGCACCACGAGCCGCGCAATATGCTGCGTTATTTGGAATTCCTTTTAGGGGTGCCGCACTGGTAATGGCAATTATTTTGCCTGACTTTCTCTCAATCATTTGCGGAGTAACTGCGCGTACCAGATACATTAGTGGATGAACCAGGGAATCAATCAGCTTGTTCCAATCATCGTTGTCTATGTTCTGAACTGGTCCGGTCATGGGTGGCTCTGCCAGATTCGCTACCAGAATGTCAATTTGGCCGACTGAATTCAGAAGTTGTTCGCACTCTTCCTGGGTTGTCATGGGATATCCACCAGAAACGACATTGATTCCTTGGGATTCGAATTTTTTTGAATGGCTAAACCCATGTAGCGTTCAACGCAAGTTATGAGTGCAGTTCTTTTTGTCATTGTTTGTTCCTGATGAGCGCAGATAAGTGGCCTCGAAATATCCCATGTCGGGTTAAACTTAGCAATTTCCCTCAAGTGTTGTTAATCAGAAATCAAAGTGATGCGCTCTAAGGCGATTAAGAAATCGAAGCAATGAATTACTTAGTTAATTAAACTAATATCGAAGAAGGAAGGAGGCCTAAAAAGCCATGTTAGCAAGGAATGGGCTTGTTGTTCGCGTTATAACTGAGTTAGTAAATCCAGCTGACAATTTGCACAAAGTTTATATCTGCAATGACATCACCAGTTTTAGTGGAAACGTGGAATTGATGTCTATGAGTTAAGGAGTATTAGACAGGACTTTCCTTTTGCAATTCCATTAAGTGCTTAACGAATTTTTCCAGAGTGTCATAGGGCTGGCATCCAACCACTGCTAGATCATTACTATAGAAAGTTGGTACACCAGTTACTCCGATCTCTTTCGAAAAGCGCCAGTCTTCATCCACTTCAAATTCAAATTCTCTTTCTTCCAGCACTCGGCGTGCAGCGCCCCCGTCTAGGCCAGCAGCTTCAGCAATTTTTACCAGCTTATCAATATCACTGATATTGATGTTGTCCACAAAGTAGGCCTTGTAGAGCAAATCGTGAATGATTTCGCCGTTTTCTTGGGTGTCTGCCCATTTGCCCAGTTCCTGGGCAAAACGACTGTTATAGGTATGCGAGCGGTCGCCGAAGGGTAGGCCGGCATCCGCCATCAAGCCTTTCATGTGTTTTTTAATAGGAGCCAGATCGCGGCCGGGGAAAAGATTTTCTAATGTTCGGCCTTCCTGCGGTGTTTCCGGATGCAAAGGAAAATGTATCCAGCGAATCTTTACCGGATAGTTCTCTTTCAGTTTTTCAATACTCACGGTACTAAGGTAACACCAGGGTCAGACGTAATCGGTGAATACGTCCAAAACTATTTCATACATTGAATTACTCGGTTAACACGATATTCACTCTTCTATTATGTTTGCCTTTATTTTCGATTTTACTCACACGCACCTGGCCGATTTCTCCGGAAGCCTTTACATGAGTGCCACCACAGGGTTGCAGATCGATACCTTCCACATGCATAAGCCGGACTTTTCCTGTTCCAGTAGGCGGCTTAACGGACATGGTCCGCACTAAATCCTGCTGTGCTTCCATTTCTTCATCGTTAATCCAACTGGCACTTAAGCAATGGTTTTCTTCTACCAGTCTATTTAATCCTGCCGTTAAATCTTCCTTATCCAGAGTGACATCTTCCAAATCGAAATCGAGGCGACTTTTTTCAACACTTATTGAGCCTCCTGTTACTCCACCATCGACTAAGGAACACAATAGATGCAAACAACTGTGCATACGCATATGTTTGTAGCGTCTGTCCCAGTCAATCTCTGCGGTTACTTCGGTACCGGCCGTGAGTGGATTTTCACCTTCGGCTAATACATGGAGAATGCCGCGGCCATCCCTATCTTTGTAGGTGCCGACGACTCGTACTGAACTTCCATCGGCGGTAGTGATGGTTCCAGTATCACCAGGTTGTCCTCCGCCTTCCGAATAAAATACCGTGCGATCGAGTATGACACCGCGTTCATCTGCTTCCAGCACGTTTGCAGTACAGGATTGAGCATAAGCATCGTCACGAAAAATTTCTTCGGTCACAGTAGTTCCATTTAATGACTATTCTTCAGGAATGAGTTTTAGAATTTGTCCACCAGCACCATGTTCTATCAATAAATAGATTGTGCCATCGAAACCCTGTTCAACATCACGAATTCGCCCAAGGCCATCAGCAAGACTTTCTCTCTCGACGAATCGATTGTTCTCGATATCTACTCTGAACAAGGTACGTAATTTTAATGAGCCAACAATAAAGTCACCATTCCAATTCGGAAACTGTTTACTGTCCGAAATAATAAAACTTGAAACAGCGGGTGAAGGAGTTAGATCCACGACGGGTTGTTGAATATCTGCTAGTTCAAAAGGAATACCCAGGTCACGACCATTTACTCGCGTACCATCGTAGTGCAGACCCAAAGAATAAAGCGGCCAACCATAGTTTTCCCCTGGCAGTAATCGATTAATTTCATCGCCACCACGGGGTCCATGTTCGCTACCCCACAATTCTTCATTAACAACGTCGTATTCCAATCCCTGTGGACTGCGATGTCCGTAGGTGTAAATACTTTCATATACATCTTCGCTGCCGTAGTAAGGATTGTCTTGAGGAATACTACCATCGTCATTTACCCGATGAATTTTTCCACAAGGTGTGGCCAGGTTTTGAATGCCGCCACCTTGGCCGCCACACTTTAATCCCAGACTAAAAAACACATGTCCACGGTTATCAAAAGCAACGCGACCACCAGCGCCAACATCTCCGGCAAAGAAATAGTCTTCAATCGGCGCTTGCCAGATTACTTCCTGATCGACCCATCTCTCGCCTTCGAGTCGGCCTCTAACTAAACGATTCATTGAAACTGCTCGTTCTTCTTCCCTACTTATTTGATTGCAACCTTCACAACGATCACTGTGGTAAAGATAAACCCAACCGTTCTCTTCGTAATTAGGATGCAGATCGATATCGAATAACCAACCCATACCTCGTTCAATATCAATGCGAGATTCCAATCGATAAATATCATCGTACGCGGTTGGTGTGTCTGCTACTAATTCTGATTTTTTCCCGTCGGCACTTATTATGCGCACACCATGAGTTTTTTCCGTAACCAGAATTCTGCCATCTGGTAATGGCGCAATAGAAAATGGCAGTGGTTCTAAATCTTTAACCACGGTTTCTAAACGAAAGTCATGGTGTTCCGTATCGAAAACATGATTAGGAATTTCCAGCGGGGCATCGTAATTTGAAGTGGCATAACCAACATTGTTACGTGTCTCTAATATGTACATAGCAAGCCCAACAATTTCCACTGGCGCAAAAATATCTCGCCAAGAAGGCATGCCCGTAGTTTCATAACCATCAGTAATGCTGGCAATAATTTCATCCATGGATTCTCCATGAACTAAATCTTCTCTTAGTGGTGTTCCTTGCGTGGCACCTTCAAGATTTTCACCATGGCAAACTGCGCAATTTTCGCGGAATATCAAGCGGGATTCTGTAATGCCGGAATAGGCTTCAGCCTCTTCCAAAGGAAGTAAATCGTTTTGAGCAATACTGTTACTTGCGGCAACAAGAGCTGTAATAGAAAGGAAGGAGCGAATTTGAGATCTCATTATTTTCATTAGTATTATGAAACTTAGATTCCGGTATTTCGAATAGTTCTGGCAGTAAAAACTATTCTAACCATATGCCCATCGCAGTAGCTTTGCAATTCCCCCTAACATCTACAATGCGTGCGGTGTTCGGAGTATACTGCCGATCCGTTTGTTGGCTTTATGCCTGCAATACGACAAAAAATAGACCAAATAACGAACGCGAGGTGAGGTCCATGCGCAAACTAATTGCACTATTTAGCGCTGCAACCATATTAACTGGTTTAATTTCAATAACTTATGCTCAGAACGATGAAGCACTGGCCATTCTGGTCCCAGGTGGTGGTACCTATAGTCGTCCGATTGCGACAGATTCAGCTGAAGCGCAAGCCTTTTTTGATCAGGGCATTCGTATGGCCTGGAGCTTCTATTTTCCAGAATCCATAGCTTCCTATCAGGAAGCTGCTCGATTGGATCCGGACAGCCCAATGCCTCATTGGGGTATTGCGCACGCTGCAGGTCCAAATCCAAACAGCAGATATGCTGGCATGCCAGATGATCCTCAAGGCGCAGGATTAGCTGCAATTCGTCGAGCCATGGAGTTATCAAATAATGGAACGCAACGTGAGCGTGACCTTATCAACGCTACCTTCGTTCTTTATAACCAAGATGCTTTTCCTGATAGAGTCGAAAGAGACTTTGCCTTCCTGGATGCAATGCGTGAACTTCATAACAAGTATCCTAGTGATGCTGACATCGCAGCAATTTTTGGTGAAGCTTACATGAATACCACTCGTTGGGATTACTGGGAAGCGGATGGTTCTCCTAAGCCAGGCACGACCGAAGGCAAAGCTGCCCTAGAAGCTGCCATGGAAATTGAACACGATCATCCTGGTGCGAATCATTTGTACATTCACTTAATGGAAGGTTCGGGCCAACCTGAATTAGCAATGCCATCGGCACAGAAACTGGAAGGAACTGTTCCTATTTCTGGCCACATGGTGCACATGCCTGGTCACATTTATCTTCGTGTTGGTGAATACGAGAAAGCAATAATTACTAATGAGCGTTCACAAATCGTAGACGATCAGTTTGCAGAAATTTGGGGTGATAATAACTTCCCAATGATCGGCACCTATCCTCTTTCACACAAAATCCATAACCCCTCATGCGTTAGACTTTGTTCGCTATGCCAACATGTTACAGGGTAACTACGCCGAGTCTTCAGAAGCGGCAGCAAGGAATGCAGGAAGTCAAATTCCGGGGCAGGGTGGAGACAAGACTATTGCTCACGAGTGGGTAATGGATAAAGTATTTGGTCGCTGGGACAAAATTCATGCCGAAAATCAGGCCAATAAAGAAAAAGCAGAAAGTCCTTATTTGATTGGCATGTGGGCATACGTTATGGGTAGCGCCCATACTGCTATGGGCCACATTGGTCCTGCAGAAACTGAGCTCTCAATTCTGCGTGAACAGATCACAGCGGACGGTGTGAACGATTCAGGAGTTGGGCCAACCCCAGCAGGGCCATGTCTTAAGTCTCGCCATGCACGCATTACTCGGTGAAATTGAGGAAGCGAAGGGTAATCTCGATGGAGCTATTCTTCATTATGGCCATGCCATTGAATACCAAGACAACCTGAACTACACCGAGCCACCCGATTGGTCGCAGTCAATGCGCCTCTATCTGGGAGCAGCATTACTTGAAGCAAATCGTCCAGAAGAAGCAGGGAAAAAGTCTACCGCAAAGACCTAGAGTGGAATCAGCGTAACGGCTGGACAACTTTCGGACTTGGCCAGGCTTTAGGAGCTCAAGGAAAAGAACAGGAAGCAATTATAGTTAACCGACAGTTCGAAGGATTGTGGCGTAATGCCGATGTTGAATTAGAGCGTTCACGACTTTAATTCACAGCGTTACAAACACTTTAAGAAATGCAGAGCCTGGCTCTGCATTTCTGTCTCTGGAGATAGTAAATCTAAAAAGGAGGAATTCATGAAATTCCCAAGCAAACTAATAACGGCAATTTGCCTCTGCCTATTCAAAACTATTGTTTTCGCGCAATCAGATGGCGAACCTACTAACGATCTCACTAATCCTTATCAAATCGTCACTGGCCACTTAAAAATGCCCGCCGGTCGTGATTGGGGTTCTGTAAGTGCTATTGATATCGACCCTGATGGCAAATCCGTATGGGTAGCCGAGCGCTGCAGTTCTGACTCTATACGTGGTGGCTATCCAGTTCGCGGCTGTGCCGAGTCAGATCTCCCAGTAATACTTAAATTTAACTCCAGTGGAGATATGGTAAGAAGCTTTGGTAGCGGCATTTTTGCAGTGCCCCATGGTTTCCATGTTGATCATGACGGCAACATCTGGGTAACCGACGCACCCTTCAATCTGCCACCAGGTGTGGGAAGGCAAAGGCCATGTCGTTGTTAAGTTTTCACCATTAGGTGATCGCTTAATGACTCTTGGAACTCCTGGCGTACCCGGTAATGGTCAGAATCATTTCAATATGCCGTCAGATGTGCACGTTGCACCTAATGGCGATATTTTTGTCCCCGGATGGTCATGGAGGTGATAGCAATGGAGGGTATAGTAAAGTTTGATTCGCAGGGCAACTTTTCTTTAATGCAATGGGGTAGGCCCGGTTCTGGTCCTGGGGAGTTCGATACACCTCATGGATTAGCCATGGATTCCCAGGGCAGACTATTCGTTGCTGATCGAACTAATAATCGAATTCAGATATTCGATCAGGAAGGCAATTTCTTAGATTCCTGGGAACAGTTCAGTCGAAATAGCGGAATTCACATCGACGCCAATGACATGCTCTTTTGCAGTAGATTCTGAATCAAATGACAATAACGGTCATGGTGACTGGCTTCGTGGAATTCGAGTGGGTAGCGCGCGAACTGGCGAAGTACATTTCTTTATTCCTGATCCTTTCGATGCGAATAACGGACCTTACGCAGGAAGCTTTCCCGGGGGTGAAGGAATCGTAGCCGACAAAGACGGTATCATATTTTAGCGCAGAAGTAGGACCACGCTCAGTTAAGCGTTACTTTAGATTCGAGTAAGTAGCATTTTCTTCAACAAACTCGCAAGCACCAGCGCGAAAAAGGCGATCCCTACACCATTCGTTGTCGTGGCAACAATGAGGGAAACCTCCAATGCATGGATTAATAGACTGCTCTCGGAGTATCGAAACGGTCAATAATGCAAAAAACCAATTTCACTCATCGCATCGCAACGAAACAAGATGTCCACGACATTATTAATCTTATGCAGCTCTCCATCGAAGAGAACATGAAAGACTTTCTAAGTCCCGAGGGAAATAGAAGCGAACAAGGAATCCATGGGAGTGGACCAAACTCTTATCGATGACGGCACTTATTTTGTTATCGAAGCGAGCAAAGAAGGAAAGACGGTCATCGGGTTTGGGTTTTGGTGGCTGGGGCAAGCGAAGAACCTTATTTGGCGGCAATCACACCGCAGGACGCGATGACTCCTTAAGTGATCCAACGAAAGAACCCGCCCGCATACGAGCAATGTATACCCATCCCGGGAAAGGACCCGGCAAGGTATTGGGACACTGTTGCTGGATCTCGGTGAAGATGCCGCGCGAGATGCGGGATTTAAAACAATTGAACTGGGGTCAACTGTTCCAGGATACCCCTCTATTTGGCGCGTGGTTTTATTGAGGTTTCTCGCCAGACCAAAATCGCCGCGAATGGGCATGAAAATGTCATCATCAAAATGGAAAAATCTCTAAGGAATAAATAAAGAGGTGAGCCTTTTAAGGGATAACCCAGTAAGCTGTATCGTAGACTTGCTGAGCTTTTCTAAGTAGACGGTAATTTCTCCGGTTATAATTCCAGCCCGAATCCTCGCTTTAAAAACGAAAAAACCCAAAAAAGAGAAATCATGAAATATCCGCACCTGTCGTGGCTTTCGAGCCATTTGAAAACCCTTTGATCACCATTTCTGCAGCTGAGGCGCAGGAGCATTTCAATCCCAAAAGGCAGCAGGCAGTCCCTATACCCCCGAGCTGCAACAGCAGCTAAGAACCAGTCTTCCTTTCGAGGAGGCGAGATTTTGAGGAATCTCAAAGGGCTTTATTGCTGCCCCCGATTACCGACAAATAACAGCAGCCAATGGCAGAGTGTGTGGGATATGAATCGTTATGATTTTCTTTTAACAGGAGAAGAATACGACAGCATTCATCCTTCATTACAACGACAAGCAACTCTCAACATGAACTATGGCTTATATGAAGTAGTCCGAATTTTATTTATCAGGTGCGCGGATTTGATCTGGCCAACATGACTCTAGTTAAGGGAAACACTGGCTGGATTATTTTCGATGTATTACTTACAGAACAAACTGCAAACGCAGCACTTGCACTTGCCAATGAACGCCTTGGTGAACTTCCAGTTAGAGCCGTGGTTTATTCCCATTCCCATGTAGATCACTTTGGTGGAGTAAGAGGGGTAGTGAGCGAAGAACGGTTGCTGCAGGTGAGGTTGAGGTCATTGCTCCTGTTGGCTTTATGGCAGAAGCAATTTCAGAAAACGTCTATGCCGGGAATGCCATGTCCAGGCGAGCAGGTTTGCAGTATGGACGCAACATCCCCTCAGGCCATTTGGTCAGGTTGATTCTGCAATTGGTAAAGGACTGGCAGCAGGTACTACCGGATTAATTGCGCCAACTCTAGTCATTGAAGAAGACTTCGAAGAACACATCATAGATGGTGTCACCCTGGTTTTTCAAAACACGCCTGGTACCGAAGCACCAGCGGAAATGAATACCTGGTTTCCCAAACAGAAAGTTTTTTGGGCAGCAGAGAATATTACTGCAACTGTCAAATGTATACACCCTCGCGGGCCTTATTTCGGGATGCATTAAGTTGGTCAAAACAAATCAATGAAGCACTCTACCGTTTGGTCGTGAGGCTGAAATCTTAGTTTCTTCGCACAATTGGCCCCGTTGGGGCAATGAGCGTATTCAAGAGGTTATGCGTGCTCAACGTGATGCTTATGCAAACTTAAACAATCAGGTTTTTTTTTACCCAATCAAGGCGTAACTATTAAGGAGATTCACAATCAGTATGTTGTGCCGGAAAGCCTACAGCAGCAATGGAACGTTCGTCAGTATCACGGCTCGGAGTTTCATAATTCCCGTGCTGTCTTGAATCGCTATCTCGGCTATTGGGATGGAAATCCTGCAACACTTGCACCGCTTTCTCCAAGTGACAGTGCACCACTGTTTGTAGAAATGATGGGTGGCTCTGCTGAAATTATTGCCAAAGCTGAAGAGCTGCATGCAGCCGGTGAGTATCGCTTAGCCATGGAGATTCTCAATAAACTCGTTTATGCCGAACCAGCAAATGCTCAGGCAAAGGATTTATTAGCAAATGTGTTTGAACAACTTGGTTACCAGTATGAATCTGCCAGTCTGCGCAACGTATTTCTGGCTGCAGCACAAGAACTGAGAAATGGGATTCAAACCATTGCTGCTCCAAGGGGTACGAGTCCTAGCATGGCCCGCGCCATGACGACTTCACAATGGTGGGACTCAGTAGGTACTCGTGTAGATAGCAGTCTGGCTGATGGCAACGATTACATCGTCAACTTTATTACACCGGATACGGATCAGACCTTTGTAATCGAGATGAGCTCAGGCACGTTAAGCAATATTGAGGGCTATCTGTCCGATGAAGCAGACGCGACTATTACGATTAACCGCACAGATCTGGACACAGTAATAATGGGGCAGGCGACCTTGTCGGAACAATTGCAGAATGATCTGGGGTCGCTTGAAGGAGATGCTTCTGTTCTCCTATCTATGGCGGCCGTACTTACTGTCTTTAGTCCTGGATTCGAAGTATTGCCGGGCACATTGCCTCAGTAGTGCATAATTCCTAACTACTGCATAAAAGTAGCAATAAACAGGTTTGTTAAGAAATCCTAATCGTACGTGGAAATTGTGCGTAGTTTTCCCAACGACTCACTTTTTCCGGCATCTCTTCTTCTGTTAACTGCACATTTCCATTCGCGTCAGTAACTCGTGATATCAAAGTGTGATCTCCCGGCGATGCATCCCAATCTAGTGTAAACAACTTCCAGGAATAACGAGTTGATTGTGGATCAATCATTGCCTCTTGCCATGGGCCTTCATCAATCTTTATTTCAACACTGCGCAGTGGTGTACCGTCGTTTAATACGAATCCGGTAATCTTATGCAGATCTCCCAGTCGAGTTACCCGAACTACTGAAGATTTAAGATGAATCTTCGTAACGGAATTTTCTACCCAACGTTCTTCACCACCTACTACTTCTTTTTTCAATGTTACGTAATCACGACCCATGAACTTGCCCATGTATCGGCGATCCTGCACATGAATTTGTACCAACCATTTCACGTTAGCGACACCGTAATACCCTGGAACCAGTAGACGAACAGGTTGGCCATGGATCTGTGGTAAAGGCTCGCCATTCATTTCCATTGCCAGCATGTTTTCTGAGCGCATGGCGTCTGAAACCGGTAGGCTACGCGCAAAAGCTTGCTCTACTTCGGCTTCGCGAATTTCTTCAACTCCAATATCACCCCCAAAAAAAAAGACTTCTTCTCCTCCTTCCAGGATTCTTGCTTCGCCTAATATATTGCGCAGAGCAACACCGCGCCAACGGGCGTTGCCAATAAGCCCGTGATAAAGCGCCGCCCGATTACCACCACATTCAAAGCCGGCATCGATTTCGAATTGCGCCATGTCTTGCAGGTCGCTTAGCGAAAGCTCTAATTCCTGACCGACCATTCCAGTGACTTTAAGGCGGTAATTGTCGAGATCCAGCTCTGGTTGACCGTAGTGCTGCACAACATAGAAATCTTCGTTATCGGTATAAAAATCATCGATCATGCGAGTGTCGAGGAAATGGGTACCACCAGGTCGAGCAGGACCGCGACTAAAATCTTCAGGCATGTCGGTAAAAGGAACCAACTCTTCACCTTGTGCCAGAGTCGGAAGAATCCAGTGGGGCATGCTTGCAACCGCACCAAGTGCAACACCAGAATTCACGGTTTTCTTAATCGCATCGCGTCGATTCATTTTCTCATCGGTCATTGCCAATTCCTTGATTTTTATTATTCTTCAAATCTACTTTTTAAATTTTGAGAAGTCGTAGGGCTTCCAAAAATCCGCTCGATATTGGTTGGGGTCCGCCAAACTTTCTCCCTTGCCTTAGTTACTTCTTCAACCGTTAGTTTCTTAAAATCTTCTGGCAAAGTATCAGCGTTAAATTGTTCCAGCATCCAATTTAAAACATCGGCTAACTCGGCATCTGTAATTGGCGCGTGGGCGGAACCTGGCACTCGCGCTAGATATCCACGCATTTCTTGCACACTCATCATCAATCCCAACTCGTTATGTAAGGTTGGAACATTCGGTGGATTACCTTCACCGAGTGGTCGGTGACAACCACTACAATAGAGCAAGTAATTTATGCGTGGGCTAGCTGCAAATACACTATGTGTCACCAGCGCAAACAATAATGCAAGAAATGTGAAACCCTTAATCACTCGGTTTCGTCCTGAGCTCCCAATACTAGTGAAACTGTGCAATGGTAACTTGTGTTTTCAGTGCCGAAGCACCAGAGTACAGTACTACTGTTACTATTGAAGTAAACTGGCTTATCACCCTCTGTGTTATGACAACCGCAGCGGGCGCAAACTGCTTTGCCGCAGCAGTCGTTGTAAGACATCAAGTAATTACGCCCATCTACTGGATTAGTACAGGTACCCACCCAGGTGATAGGCGATGCTTCGGAGCCAGGAGGGCATGAGCTATAGGAACCACCACAACAGGAACAGAGGGTTCCACTCATGGCACAGTAACGCCAGTACTCACAGCTCTGAGGGTCACCGACTTCAAGTACGGAGTCCTGAGCAAAAGAGCGTGCCACCGGCAGCAATGGAAACGATGCCGCACCGGCGATAAACATGCCTAACCTGGATAAAAAATTACGCCGCGACAGTTTGCGTGCTAGCGCAAGACTTGTACGACGGGCGTTATCATCGATCCAGTAATAAGTTTTATCGAAAATTCTTTCTATATTCATGAGCGTTGTTCCACTGCTGATGCTACATATTCCGAGTCGTTGGCATCTAATTGGGAACTCACGTAATCTTGTACTGTCGCAATTCCACTATCCATCGACTCAATTAAACTTTCTAAGTGTTCTCTGGTATTGACCAAGCCTTTACTCTTCAGTGTGCCATCGGCACCGATTAGCACAGCAAAAGGAAGCTTACTAACCTGATAGGACATTCCCAATGCTTGAGAAACAAAATAAGGGTGGTCTTCTATTTGAAGGTCTTTTACATATTGTTTGTGTTGTTCGATTTCTTCACCATCGCTACCAAAAAACAATCGCATGCGAGACCGTTCTATTTTTGCTAATGACTTTGCAGTCGGCACGAGGGATTTACAAACTGGGCAGGTAGGAGAGATAAACAATATAAAAGAAGCAAAACCTTTAGTCTCTTTGCCGCCAATAGTATGCAGGGTTCCGTCCAACGCGGTAAGTTTTAATTCTTGTGTCAGCTCACCTACTTTCGGTCCATTAGTAGGCTGCAGCGCACCTGCTGGCGCAACCCGTTCATGGAGAATTCCTATTTGTCGTGTCAAGGCAAATACTAATAAGGCTAAAACCACAACGATTAGCCAAAGCACAATATTAGAAATGGCGAGGGCTTCAACCACTGACATTCCTCCAGGCACCGATTGCATTTTGATTACTTAATAGCTGATTAACTGCGCTGTAGATTAGTAGCACGCTAATCAGTCCTGCCGCGATGTCAAACATGTCGACTAATCCTAACGCTCTTCCCGAGCCGGGTAGGACAGCGACTATAGATAGGGCGATTAAAAGTAGTTGCGAAGAATAAGACCGAAAGACAACTGCTGTATGCCGGAATCAACATTTTGTTTACCGGCGAATGCAGAAAATCCACAACCACAATCAATATAAGTTCTGCCGCGATACAGATTTATCGAAATAACCACTATATATATGGAAAGAAGAACTGTGCTAAATAGATGCGCTAAAACTGAGTTTCCGATTAGCCAACCAATGCCCAATGCAGTTTCAATAACGCCTATTGTTATTACCATTAACGGAGCCCAACTTTTTGGCAATACTTGATAGGCCTCGACTATTCCTTGAAAGCGCAAGCGATTACTCAACTTATGTGTACCTGCAACTAGGAACAGGAAGCTGAAGCCTAAAGAGAGCAATGTCTGTATGACAGGGTCGATCATCGCGTACTTTTAGAAATCCTCAAAGTGGGTTGAGTCAGGAATTCGGATTGAGCGCTCTTTAATAAAAGTAAGAGCGTCATAAACGTGATTACCGCCTTGGGCGTCGGCCACTAAAAGTTTTGGCTCGTCTTCTTGGGTTACCATGATGCTATTAGCTGGAGGATCCATTGGAATTCTGCCGACACGGCGTTGCGTGTTGGAATCAATTACCCAGATTTCGGTACCCGGTTCGTGGTGCGTATCGATTGGGCCCTCGTGCATGGCGATAAAAATTAATCCAGTGTCGTGATGAGCTGTAATGATTTCGTTACGACCACCTGGTTGCCAGGCATCTTCACCATCGAGATGGGGTTTCCAACCATCACTGATGATTATTTCATCGTCGTCGGTGGTTGCATGAAATATTACGCCGCGGTGGGTAACTAACCACCAGCCATCAGTACTTGATGCAACACGATCAAAGACGGCATCTTCGATTACATTAAAGAAGACATCGCTGCGCACTCGATTTTCTTCGAATCCACTGATGTCTAATTGAATAAGCTGAAGTGTTCCATCACCGCATACCTGCATGAAATCACTTTGAGCGATGGGCATAAGCACAGCGCAACCTGGTGTTGATGCTTCATAAACAAAAACGCGGTCCTCTAGATCAACAATCGATACTGAATGCCCTGGATTCATATTCAGTACCGCGAGGTGACGACCATTATTCAATAAGCCGAGATGACTTCGTACCTGCAGTCGTGCCATATGATTTGGGATTTCAATTTCCGCAATGGGGTTTAGATTTTCATAGTCGTAAACTGCAACGATATCGGTACGATCACCATACACTCCCCGTGATAAATAGGACTCGGCTGCATAAAACTCACGTCGCGGCCAGTAGTGTGTCACAGCAGGAGTCTGCCGGGACAAAGAAAGCATGCCTTTCATTTCGCCGGTGGTGGCATCGAAGATGTAGCCACCGTTACCTGTTGTACCTATAAACCAGTTTTCCTCGCGATCTGGCATGGTTTCTACGTATATTTCTTCCGAGGGTATTTGCCCGAAGGCCAGCGGTGCTATTAGCACTAGACCTAGGGCTATTGGGGAGATAAAGCGCATTATTCTTCTCCTTTAAGGATCACCATGGCGTGATTATTCGCATCTTCTTATCAGGGCCCCTGAGTGTAGCGCAATTTAAGGAAATTGGCTCGATTACGGGGCGTTTCAGCCGATTTCATATTCAACTAATTGCTAGTAATTCCACCTCAACAATTTTTCCCTTAAGGGATTCTCCGTATACTAGTTCCATAAATAAAATAAAAAGCAGGAATACCCATGAGCTCCGACATCACTACCCCCAGCCCTGACACAGATCTCTCAGTTCTAACTCGGAATAGACGAACCCTCGGAGTGGGAGCGATCATTAGCTTGCTTCTTTTTCTGTTTCTGGAAATAAACTACGGATGGCGGCAGGGGGCACTGTTCATAGTTGGTTTGGGCGCAGGAGTAATTTTGTACCACGCTGCATTTGGATTTACGTCTGCCTGGCGTGAAGTTGCTAACACCGGAAGAGGTGCAGGCTTGCGGGCTCAAATGTTAATGCTTGCGGTCACTGTTCTCGTTTTTACCCCCCTTATTGCTCAAGGTGAATTATTTGGAACCAATGTAAGAGGAAGCGTTGCTCCGTTAAATCTGGCCGTTATTTGTGGTGCCTTTATGTTCGGCCTGGGTATGCAACTAGGTGGTGGCTGCGCATCAGGTACATTATTCACTGCCGGTGGTGGTAACACTCGTATGATGATAACTCTTGCAGCATTTATTGCGGGTTCTCTACTCGGTACTTGGCAATGGCATCTCTGGCAGGAGGTACCAGGTGTCCCGCCGATTGCACTAACACAAAGTTTCGGATCATTGGGTGGTATAATCGGGAGTCTTATTCTTTTTGCTACTGTCTGGTACGCAACAATTCTTTATGAAAAGAAAAAGTACGGAGAAGAGTAGCAGAACCACGTTCGAACTTTTCTGTTCTACGAGGACCATGGCCTCTTGTTGCTGGTGCGCTCGCTTTAGTTTTAGTACAAGTTGCAACTTTAGTATTAGCTGGTCGCCCCTGGGGTGTTACTTCCGGTTTCGCACTTTGGGGCGCAAAGATCGCCGGTTTTACGGGGCTGGATGTTTCACTCTGGCCTTACTGGAGTCGAGCTGGACAAGCTGCTTCTTTAGATCAGAGCGTATTTAATGACATCACTTCCGTAATGAATTTCGGCATCATGCTTGGTGCATTAGTTGCGGCTGCCCTGGCACGAAAATTTTCTCCTTCAGCAAAAATGCCAAAAGGTCACATTATAGCTGCAATCATCGGTGGTTTAATGTTGGGATACGGCGCGCGCATAGCATTTGGTTGCAACATTGGTGCTTACTTCAGTGGTATCGGTTCTACTAGTATGCACGGTTGGCTTTGGTTTGTAGCAGCTTTCGCCGGTAGTATTATTGGCACAAAACTTCGACCAAAGTTTGGACTGACTTAGTTATCAATACCAAGTGTAGAGGTGACAAGACCTTTTCTTCGAACTTGCCGCTTTCAGTAACGATTGCATCGATCAAATCTCTACTCACATCTTCAGCATAAATTTTTTCGCAGTGATGTTCGGCGCTAAGTACATCGTATTGTGTAAACTGAAAGTCGCAAATCGGTGCTTTGTATTCAGGAATAGTTGAGGCTGTGAAATAATTTTTAATAACTATTGTGAATAACTTTCAGAACTACTCCCATGCCTTTTACTCGTATTTCCCCCCTGTGTTTTAGACGGAAATATTTGTATAGTGGATTGAAAATAGGAACATTAGGACTCGTCATGAAATCAATTCGATTCTCAGTAATCTCCTTTCTTTTTTCTTTATATATTGGCTTACCAGTTTCAGGCCAAACTCCACAGTTCGATCTCGATCTGGAATGGCCTCAGGTCCCAATGGGTGACAACTGGCTTACTGGTGGAATTGGCGGTATGTGTATCGATTCCCGTGATCATGTTTTCTTATTAAATAGACAGAATGTGGTTGAGGCGGACCTAGATGGCGCGAAACTAGCACCACCAATAATTGAACTGGATGCAAATGGAGCGGTAGTCAAAGGTTGGGGAGATCCGGAGTTAATTGGACCACGTCTCCATGATTGCCATGTAGAAACTGATGGCAGCATTTGGATTGTTGCTGCAGGGACTGGATATATTCAAAAGTATTCGAACGATGGCAGCGAACTCCTTATGCAAATTGGTGAGACTGGTCGCTTCGATTCTTCAGACGGGACGAGAGAAGGTGAGCCTTTAAATTCTGATAGTGCGCAATTCTTTTTACCTTCTGCAGTAGACGTAAACAGAAACAATGGTGATATCTATGTCGCTGATGGTGAACTTCCTGGCGGTAATGCGCGTATTGCTGTGCTAAATAAGGAAGGTGATTTTTTGCGGCAATGGCAACTTTTCCGTACTGCTTCAGACCGAGAAATTACTCCTCTGCCACACTGTTTACGATTATCTAATGACGGATTAGTGTATGTATGTGATCGTCAGGCTGACCGCATTCAGGTTTTCGATCAGCAAGGCAACTTTATAAAGAATATTTTTGTTTCTTTTACTCCCTTATCTCCCACCGAAGATCGCGCCGGCGGAAATCGCGGATCCGCAGTAGTCTTGGCGTTTTCTCCTGACGCTGAACAACGCTATATGTACGTTATCAACCAGAATAGTGTCATGATCGATGTGCTGGAGAGGGAAAGTGGCAGAGTAGTTTCACGATTTGGCGATGGACCCGGACGTTATCGCGGTCAGTTTACTCTACCCCATGGGATTGGTGTCGACTCTCGAGGAAATGTTTATGTCGCCGAGCAGGAAGGACGAAGAATTCAAAAGTATTCTTTAATCGACTGATTCAGAAATCTAGATACTTCACAATTTCCTCTTCGGAGTAACCAAGCTCTCTCAATATTTCTTCCGTATGCTCGCCAAGGGCCGGCGCAGCTGTTGGTTTGCGTTTTTCGAAACCGCTGACTTCAAATGGGCTGTTTACCGTTCGAATAGAACCGTATTCCGGATGTTCTAATGGAATAATAATATCGTTATCTGCTTTCTGTTTATCATTTGCCGCTTCATCATAGGTAAAAACTTTGGAGTGAGGAATATCAAACTCGGTCAGTCTTTGTAACCAGTAATCTACATCATGCTCGGCGAAAGAATCACTGACTTCCTTTATTAACAAAGGCATGTTTTAACACGCTTTTCATGTGTGAAGAATTTATCGTCTTCAATAAACTCCGGACGACCTATTGCATTACAGAATGGGGCCCAATCTCTTGCGGAGTTAACTAAAGTTAATTTGATTAGTTCTTTGTCTTTAGTTCGATAATTTAGTGAAATAAAATTATAGGCCTGATCGCGAGGTCTTTTATCTCTGTACTCTGCGTCAGCCAAACCCGCTTGAATCATTACCGAATTAGCCCAGGTACCGTTAGCCAGGAGTGAGGTTGAAACCTTGCAGCCTTTTCCGGTTTGTTCCCGCTGATATAAACCAGACATGATGGCGCCAAACAAGCTCATAGCGCTTGGATGATCGCCAGCTCCGAATGGAAAAGTGCTTAGCCATCCTTCATAGGGAAACAGATGCCATTCTATTCCTGAGCGAGTCCAGTAACATACGGTGTCATAGCCCGGTTTATCTATTTCTTCTCCTTTCTCGCCATAACCAGTCGCCAGTGCATAAATTAGTTTCGGATTAACGTCTGCATTGAATCGTAGTTGATTTTGAGTCTATTGATGGCATCGATACGGTAGTTGGTAATAAACACATCTGCGTCGGAGGCTAGTCGACAAACCGCATCATGTCCTTCTTCGGTTTTTAGATCTAGCACAACACTCTTCTTGTTCCGATTGGTC
>BPDI01000047.1 GCA_019654215.1 Gammaproteobacteria bacterium
CTTCAAGGAAACAGATGCTCAGCTAAATCTTCGGCGATTTCTAAGTTAGTACCCAGAGCTTTGTGGTGGTTCCGATACGGAGCACTTTTTACTTTCCTATCCGGCTTAATTCTCGCAGCCTATTTGGGCGGCACAATTAACTATTACATTACTATCGGCATGGTGATGGGAACTCTGATGTTTCTCAACGTTTGGCTCATAATCTGGCCCAACCAGAAAATTGTGATCGCCTCTACTGAGCAAGTTCTGGGTGGTGGTGAGCAATGCCTGAAGCTGCTGGCGCATTAGCAAAGGCTGGTCTAGCCTCTCGCACTAATACTCTTTTCTCATTGCCAATGTTGTTCTTCATGGGAGCATCGGCTCACCTGACAGGTATTGGCCGCGTGCCAATGTCTTCTGATGGCGGTACCAGTGAGCTAGCAATTGGCCTGACCCTATTAATAGTTGCAGCGCTAGAGTTCAACGCCATTAAAGGAAAGACTGGACCAATGACAAGCGTTACTGGTGTTATTCACTGCGGCATTGGTTTAATGATTGCATTGCTATTAATAATCGAATTCTTATAAAAACTAATTCGATTCATCCAACAAAAACGCGATTGCGGAATTCCGTAATCGCGTTTTTTGTTCACCTATAAAATTGGCTGGCAGGCCGCGATTAAATTTGCGCTAGCGAAGAAGTTAAAGAAGCTGGAGCGGAATGTAGACGAACCTACTTATAGCGCCATGAGTCTCTAACCGTCGGAGCTAGCGTGAACTTATGTCAACGCCCGGTCGATTTTTACATCATGCCGCCCATTCCACCCATACCACCCATGTCAGGCATAGCTGGAGCAGCAGCAGCTTCTTCCGGTAACTCAGATACCATCGCTTCAGTAGTAATCATCAATCCAGCTACTGAACCGGCTGCTTGAAGCGCTGTTCGAGTAACTTTGGCTGGATCAAGAATACCCATTTCGATCATATCGCCGTATTCACCAGTTGCAGCATTAAAGCCATAGTTACCTTCACCTTCTCTAACTTTATCAAGAATTACTGAAGCCTCTTCACCAGAATTGGCAACAATCTGACGTAACGGCTGAGTAACAGAACGCAGAACAAGGCAATCCCCAAAGTTCTGGTCTTCTTGTCTCCGGTAAGCCCTTCAACTTTGGCCAACGCCCTTACGAAAGCAACTCCACCTCCGGGACAACACCTTCTTGTGCTGCAGCACGGGTTGAATGCAAGCATCTTCAACTCGAGCTTTCTTTTCTTTCATTTCCATTTCGGTGCCGGCACCACTTTAATTACCGCAACACCGCCTGCTAACTTAGCAACCCGCTCTTGCAGTTTTTCTCGATCATAATCAGAAGAAGTTTCTTCGATTTGAGATCGGATTTGAGAACGCGACCTTCGATGTTCTTAGAATCACCTGCGCCATCGATAATTGTGGTGTTTTCTTTGCTGATTTGAACACGCTTGGCAGATCCAAGATCTTCTACAGTAGCGCCTTCAAGATTCAACCCAACTTCCTCAGAAATTACCGTACCACCGGTAAGAATCCCGATGTCTTCTAACATTGCTTTACGACGATCTCCGAAACCTGGTGCTTTAACTGCAGCGACTTTAACGATCCGCGCATATTATTTACACTAGAGTAGCGAGGGCCTCACCTTCGACATCTTCAGCAATAACCAAAAGAGGACGACCGGCTTTTGCCACGCTCTCCAGTAAAGGAAGCATTCACGAATGTTCGAGATCTTCTTATCGAATAGAAGAATGAGTGGATTTTCCAGGTCAGCACTCATGCTGTCTTGATTATTGATGAAGTAAGCAGACAGATAACCACGATCAAACTGCATACCTTCTACTGTATCTAGCTCCATTTCCAAACCAGAACCATCTTCAACAGTGATAACACCATCTTTACCAACCTTATCCATGGCTTCAGCAATCTTGTCGCCTACATCCTGGTCAGAGTTTGCAGAGATAGTCCCAACTTGCGCTAACGCTTTAGTGTCTTCACAAGGGACGGAATCTTTTTCGATTTCATCTACGACTGCAGCAACTGCTTTATCAACACCCCGCTTGAGATCCATTGGATTCATACCGGCGGCAACTGATTTAAGACCTTCATTAAGAATTGATTGAGCAAGTACGGTAGCAGTAGTAGTACCATCACCTGCCACGTCAGAAGTTTGAGAAGCCACTTCCTTAACCATCTGAGCTCCCATATTTTCAAACTTGTCTTCTAATTCAATTTCTTTTGCTACAGAAACACCATCCTTAGTCACTGTTGGCGCACCGAAAGATTTATCTAGTACAACGTTGCGACCTTTAGGTCCTAGTGTCACCTTAACTGCGTCAGCAAGAACGTTTACACCCGATAATAATTTTTGGCGTGCTGTATCGCCGAATTTTACGTCTTTAGCCATTTTCTAATATCCTATTTGTCTAAATGATTATTGGAGTTGTTTTAGAGCCTTTGCTTAGGACTCGATTACACCAAAAATTTCACTTTCATTTAAAATCAGTAATTCTTCTTCGCCAATTTTGACGGTATTGCTGGAATACTTTCCAAACACAACAGTATCCCCAACTTTTACGTCAACAGGCTGAGTATCACCATTTTCCAAGCGCTTACCTGGACCAACAGCAAGTACTTCTCCCTGCGCTGGTTTCTCGGTGGCCGAACCTGGCAGACGATTCCTCCTGAAGTAGTCGTTTCTTCTTCCATGCGTCGCACTACGACACGATCTTGTAAAGGCCGGATATTCATTTTTTTAGATCTCCTAAATCAAAAATTTTGATTATCAGAATTGAGAAAAATATGCACCTCAGCCCTCGAGCCGATGTGACTATTCTCATTGCCAATCTGAAGCCACAGCCCTCAAAACACGAAGGATTGCGGCAAGTTAATTGTTGGTTTCCTAAATGGGGATAATCATGCAAATTTCAATGGTTTAACACCAATTAAGGGCGTTTTTTTTCTTTTTTTATAATGCTTTTCTCTATCTCTTTGTTTTTATTGTGATTTATATTGTTATAAGGGCTCATCCTCAGACCCCTTTTTGCTGTCTTGAGGACCGATCTGAGAAAGCCCCTCCTTGGAATACTCTCCTTCATAGATATTGCCATGCTCTGAGTCGCGGGGATTGCTCTGGCTGGACCAAAATTGGAAGCCTCCGTCACCTGATCCAGGACCCATGAATTTAACCATACCAGAGCGAATGATATACTCAGCTATAGGCCTGCGTAATGGCCCAGTTAAAAAGATGAACCCCAATGTGTCCGTTATAAAGCCAGGCGTTAGCAGTAACGCACCCGCGCCAGCCAACATCATTCCTTCTAAGATTTCCTGCGCTGGTAACTCCCCAGACTGTAATCGATGCTGTGCCCTTAAAAGCGTTGAAATTCCTTGGCGCTTTAAGATCTGGATCCCGATAACTGCGGTTAAAACCACCAGACCAACCGTCGATAATCCTCCAATTACATCTGCAACCTCGAATAGCAGCATCATTTCCACAATGGGTATGACGATGAAAACTAAAAGCAAAAAGCGCAAAGCAAAGTCCTGTTATTACAGAAGGCCAAACTCTATCATGAACGAATTAAAACATCCGGTGTGATCGAGTTCAAAAATTGAACAATAAAGAAAAAATCTGGCAAATCGTCTATCTAATACCCAAAGGAAAAGTTGCCAGCTATGGACAAATCGCAAAATTAGCTGGTCTACCTGGTTATGCAAGATACGTTGGTTACACCATGAAAACTTTGCCTGCCAATACCAAGCTTCCCTGGTTTCGGGTAGTTAATTCACAGGGTTCGATTTCGTTTAAAAAAGGAACGAAACAATACCTTTTACAAAAATCATTGCTCGAAAAAGAAGGAATTGTTTTTATTAAAGGAAATTTTTTACTGGATAAGTATGGTTGGGAAAATTAGATTTTAATTCCTATTTTTCCATGCCAGCATCACCTAAGGAAATATCAACAAGCCCGTTTCGGATCATATACCAGAATAAAATAACTCCGGGAAAGGCTAGCAGAGTGGTTAGTAAATAAAAATTTACATAGCCCATTGACTCAATAAGCCCACCTGCAGTCGTTCCCGTAAGAAGTCGTCCAGCTATACTTGCCAATGCAGAAAGCAGCGCATATTGCGTTGCAGTAAATCTGAGATTGCAAAGCGCTGACAGGTAAGCAACAACCGTTACGCCACCGATACCGCTGGCGAAATTTTCAAATCCAATGGCCGCCGCCATGCCTAAGTTGGTATGCCCTACTAATGCCAGGGCGGCGAAACTGAAATTGGAAACTGCCATAAGAATTAAACTAATTAACACTGACTGCTTCATTCCCATTCGTGTATACATTATTCCACCAATAAATATCCCTATCAGAAAGGCTATGAATCCAAGGCCAACGTCGTAGAAAGCTATCTCTTCATTGGTAAAACCTAAATCATCGAATAATAAGCGCAGGGTAAGATTGGCTAATGTATCTCCAATTTTGTGAATCAATACAAAGAACAATACCAACCATGCGCCTTGCCGCTTAATGAATTCGACTAGAGGATTAAAGTATTCAAAAAGGGCATGCTTAAGCCCTTTTATCTCAACGGGCTCAACGTGTCGCTCAGGTTCTCCCATAACAATTCCGACAAAGATCGCCGGCAGCGCAAAAATGACGCATGAAATATAGGCAGCCGTCCACCCAAAATCACTAGCTACAATCAATGCTAATGCTCCAGTAGAAGCCGCACCTATGCGCCAACCGTATTGATACATTCCTGATCCAGTCCCAAGTTGATAAGGTTTGAGCAATTCAATGCGATACGCGTCAAGAACTATATCTAAAGTCGCACCTAGTGTTCCTAACACGACTGCCGCAATTGCCACAGTTATTAATGAGCTAACAGGATCGGTTAGTCCCAGAAATACAACTGCAAGAACCACTAGCACACTAATAGACCACAGCCAGGAACGTCTTTGACCTACTTTTCCGATTATCGGGAGCTTTATGTTGTCGACTAGGGGCGCCCAAAGAAATTTGAAGTTATAAACGAGGAAGGCTAGAGCGAAAGCTGTAACTGCGCTTTTAGATATACCATCTTGGGCCAGTCGAGTTGTTAGTGTTGCACCAAGTAATGCATAAGGAAATCCCGAAGTCATCCCAATAAAGAACGCTGCCAGTGGCGCAGCTTCAACATAAGGTCGAACACTTTCTGGCAAATAGTTTCGCCAGTCTCCTTCTATTCCATTCTCAGCTGTGGGCATTCACTTTCCTGGCAGCGGATTCTCTAATAGAAAATTTTCAGATACTAATCGCGAAAGTTGTTGTATTGCAGAGGTATGCCAAGATTTACATCCTTTAACAAGGCAATCACATTTTGCAGGTCATCACGCTTCTTTCCGGTCACACGCAATTTGTCTCCTTGAATAGCGGTCTGAACCTTCATTTTAGTTTCCTTAACCATCTTTACAATTTTGCGTGCTATTTCTGATTCAATTCCTTGCTGAATTTTCACATTTATAGTGGCTCTCTGACCGGAGACTTCTACTTCACCTTCACTAGGGCTTTTATATCGACTCCTCGTTTAACAAGTTTTCCTCTTAAAATTTCTAACATCTGTTTAACTTAAAAATCTACTTCTGCGAAAACCACTACTGCAGATTGGTCGGTTACTTCGAACTTGGCATCAACGCCTTTAAAGTCGAACCTGGTTCCCACTTCTCGATTTGACTGATCAATAGCATTATTTACTTCGTGCATATCTACTTCAGAAACTATGTCAAAAGAAGGCATTTTTATCGGTACTCCTGAAGGTTTAGCTTACAAGTGAAAGTCCAATTTGACAGTCTATCACCTGGGTCAATAGTGATGAAGTTGCCAGTCTCTGCACAATTCCCGCTTATCTGTACTCTTATCGGGATTTTTTTCGTAAGCTGGGGTCGATTAGTCGAAAATGTAAGGAAATAAAGACCCTATTGACGATTATGATGCGAAATGAAAGAAAATGGTGGTCAGAAAAGCATTCAGCCTCTACTTTAGTACCGGACATAAATCTGATGGCCATGGTTTAGGTCATCTATGGTCTATCGTATAATCAAATCTTGATTCGATAGCGAGATCGAAGTCAGAAGCACTATCGATGTAGGAACTCATTTATTATTACCCTACGAACTTAATTCTTTTAAAAAATTAGATTATAAGCACCTCTCTTGATTGACATTCGACACTATTTATTAATTGGAATATTACTTGGCTTGGCCTGTATTTCGATTCTATTTTCCTTGTTGAGGGAAGTGTCGAATTAACACTCAGCAGTGTATTTTCTGAGCTCTTCAATCCAGGCGACGGACTGGAAAATCAAATTCTAAGAGAAATAAGAATTCCACGAACACTAGCAGCTTTTACAACTGGCGGCTTACTTGCGATTTCTGGTGTAGTAATGCAAGTGTTATTAAGAAATCCCCTAGCCGACCCTTATATTCTGGGAATCTCTGGTGGTGCAGCAGTAGGCGCTCTTTCCGCAATCTTACTGGGCGCCGGTGGAATTCTTCTAACTAACGCGGCATTTGCAGGCGCTATTTTTTCCATAGTCTTAGTTTTCGGAATTGCTAATAAGTTTGGTCGATGGTCTGTAACCAGATTGTTGCTAACTGGTGTAGTGGTTTCAGCAGGCTGGGGAGCAGTGATTAATATTTTATTAACCACCAGTTCAACCAATAACGTTCAGTCTATGTTGTTTTGGCTAATGGGAGATTTAAGTCAAAGCCAGGTTCATATTGGTCACTACACTCTACTTGCAGTTGGATTAATCGGCGGTTTAATCCTAGCGCGTTCTTTAAATGTACTGGCTCGAGGAGAACTGGTTGCCCAAGGACTCGGGGTCAATATAAACCAGTTGCGCATCCTCCTCTATTTTGCGGCTTCTTTATTTACAGCAACAGCTGTGACCATGGCGGGATCGGTAGGATTTGTAGGTTTAGTGATTCCTCATTCACTTCGGATACTAGGCGCAAGAGACCACCGCGTACTTCTACCTTGTTCGATTTTACTTGGTGGCAGCTTTTTAGTTATTGCAGATAGTCTGGCCAGATCCTTGATTGCCCCTCAGCAATTGCCGGTAGGAGTGGTAACAGCGGTAATTGGTGTACCTACTTTTATCATTATTTTACGCAGCACGATTACCAAGTAGTTATGAGCCGAATAGACGTACAATCACTTAATTTGTCTGCTGCGGATAAAGTTCTATGCCGGGATTTAAGTTTCTCACTTAATTTTAAAGAATCCTGGGGATTATTGGGCAAAAATGGTGCTGGTAAAACATCTCTGATTCATAGCATCGCCGGCCTAAGAGAATTTAATTCTGGAACGATTAAACTCAACGATGCGAATATCAAAGAATTAAGAAGGTCAGAGCTAGCGAGAGAGATTGGAATCTTGTTTCAAGATGGATTGGAAACGCTTCCTTCAACAGTATTAGAAACCGTAATGCTTGGACGGCACCCGCATGTACAATCTTTATTCAAAGACGATTCAAATGATATTGCAATTGCCCAAAAGGCACTAGCAGATTTTTCCCTCCAGGATATTCAAGATAGGCAAATTAACTCCCTTTCTGGAGGCGAAAAGCAAAGAGTTGCGATTGCAATGCTTACCACCCAGTCACCTAACATGTATTTACTGGATGAACCTAGTAATCATCTGGACATCGCTTACCAGATGGATATTCTAAATACTCTTCTTAGGCGGCTCACAGAACAAAATGCTGGAATGCTTATGGCAACTCATGACATCAATCTTGCCGCAAGGTTTTGCAAAAAATTCATTTTACTGTTTGAAAACGGAGAGACACTTTGCGGAGCAGTGAAGAGGTTCTTAACCAAGAAAATTTATCCAGAGCCTATGGGTGTGAAATTCATAAAATGGAAGCTGATGGCCGCACGCTTTTCTTTCCTGCATAAAAAATATAATGAAGAAATTAAAAGAAATCGGTAAAAAAATTTGTGCTTGCCTAAAGTACCAGATGACGAATGTCTGCGAGTAATCCAGCCAAATAGGTGGCAAACAAACCGCCGTCCACTCCATTTACAGCCTTGTGATCGTAAGAAAGAGTTAGAGGCAACATTTTTCTAGGTTGAAATTCATTATCGACATATACAGGCTTAATTTCGTCTTGGCAACTCCTAGTATGGCTACTTCCGGCGCATTAACAATTGGAATAAAGCCAGTTCCGCCGATTGCTCCTAAACTAGAAATCGTGAAACTAGCACCCTGCATTTCTTCAATACTGAGTTTGCGTTGTTTAGCCTTGTCAGATAGTTCCAAAACTTCTTCCGCGAGCTGCCAGATAGATTTTTGATCCACGTTCCTAACAACTGGAACAACCAATCCCGCGTCCGTTGCAACTGCGACTCCAATATGAAAATAATTCTTACGTATTACATATTCACCAGAAGAATGTAATGAGCTATTAAATTGGGGATATTCTTTTAAAGCTTTGGCGCATGCTTTTAGTAGAAATGGCAAGAAGGTTAGCTTAACACCCCTTCTCTCACCTTCTGATTTCAACTCAGTGCGAAATGCTTCCAGGTCGGGAATGTCTGCATCTATAAACTGAGCAACATGAGGAACTGCTGTCCAACTTCGATGCATATTCGTCGCTGTTAGCTTTTCCAGCTTAGTTCGAGGTACCTGCTCTATCTCTCCGAACTGACTGAAATCTATATCCGGTATGCTACTAACAGTTGCAGCACCTTCAGCTGGAGCATTAATTTGATTTTTAACAAATGCATAAATATCTTCTTTAATGATGCGGTTTTTTGCGCCAGTTCCGGGTACCTGGGTAAGATCCACCCCCAGTTCACGAGCCAATTTGCGCACCGCCGGACCCGCATAAACCTTATCTCCTGCAGTTGGAGTTAACTTTCGAGCTTCTGGCATGGATGATGCGGAGGGTGCGGGCGGAACTTCACTCGGAGCCTCTTCCGGTTCCACTGACGCACTAGTTGGTATCGCGGGTTTCGCAACTTTCTTTTCTGTTGCTGCTTCAATACCTTTAATAACAGCAATAGCAGATCCAGTTTTTACTTTATCCCCAACGGAAATTAACAACTCCATTAGTTCACCGGCCTGAGGTGAAGGAACTTCCATAGCGGCCTTATCAGATTCGAGGGTAATCAAGGAATCATCAACGTCAACTGCATCGCCAACTTTTATATGAATTTCGATTACATCAACTTCGTCATCAGTACCAAGATCAGGTACTTCGATGGTGTTTGGGACAAGCTCTTTTGATGCAGGTGTTTCTTCGTGCTCTTCTGCAGGCACTTCTGGTTGGGGTATGGTTTCTTTTTGCTCTTCTGCATTAGCACTTTCTTCAATCTCTGCGGCTGCTATTTCTTCGACTTCCAGGCTAAGCATTTCACTTCCAGTAGTAACCTGGTCTCCAAGATTTACCGCAATACTTTTAACAACCCCTGACATAGGAGCTGGAATTTCCATTGCTGCCTTATCGCTTTCCAGAACTAAAAGAGAATCATTTTCTTCCACACTCTGGCCAACGGAAACCAGAAGTTCAATAACTTCAACTTCCGTTGCGTCTCCTAAATCAGGAACTGTGATGTTTTCGATTGCCAAGAAGTACGCTCTCTATCATTTTAACTTGTTCAGAAATTACTGATTAAGTGGATTTACTTTGTCTAGGTTAATTCCTGTCGCCTTCATATGCGCCAGAATCTCTTTGGCATTAAACCCTAGACCCAATTCCTTTAACTCAGTCAAACCTGCCAGAACCACAAACTTACTGTCAACTTCGAAAAAATGCCTTAACTGTTCGCGACTATCACTTCGGCCAAATCCGTCTGTGCCTAACACTCGATAAGAATCGGGAACGAATTCCCTAATTTGATCGGAATAAGCTTTCATGTAATCAGTGGTAGCAATGACTGGGCCCTTCTGTTTTGAAAGTTGTTCAGTAACAAAAGGAAGCTTTGCTTTCTTATCTGGATGCAACATGTTTTCTCGACACACCGCTAAAGCGTCCCGCCTTAGTTCATTAAAACTAGTTACACTCCAGACATCGACAACGACTGAGTATTCCTTTCTTAATATTTCGGCTGCTTTTCTTACTTCTCTTAATATAGTCCCACTACCCAATAACCTGAGACGCTGGTCTTTATTTATAGCTTTCACAACTTTGTATTCTTTAGCCCCACCGTCTTCTAGCAAATACATGCCCTTGACTATGTTTTTCTCAACACCCTTTGGTATTTCCGGTTGTTGGTAGTTCTCATTCATGGTGGTTATGTAATAGAAAACAGACTCCATGTCCTCATACATGCGACGCATACCATCTTGCACAATTACAGCCAGCTCATAGGAGTACGTAGGGTCATAACTTACGCAGTTGGGAATGGTGGAAGAGAGTATATGGCTATGGCCATCCTGATGCTGCAGACCTTCACCATTAAGCGTTGTCCGGCCTGCTGTAGCTCCAATTAAAAACCCGCGAGCCTGGGAATCCCCTGCTGCCCAACACAAATCTCCGACTCGCTGAAAACCGAACATGGAGTAGTAAATATAAAAAGGAACCAAAGGGTAATTATTCACGCTATAAGAAGTAGCTGCTGCCAGCCAGGCGGAAAATGCCCCTGGCTCCGTAATGCCCTCCTCCAGCATCTGACCCTTCTTATCTTCACGATAAAACATGACCTGATTTGAATCTGCTGGATCATACAACTGGCCAACGGATGAATAGATTCCCATCTGACGAAACATTCCTTCCATACCAAAGGTTCTAGCTTCATCGGGAACAATCGGCACTACCCTTTCACCTATTTCCTTGTCTTTGCAGAGCGTAGTAAGCAACCGCACAAAGGCCATGGTAGTAGATAGTTCTCGATCTCCACTGCTCTTGGTTTGATTTTCAAATGCTTTGAGTAGAGGAACTTTTAGTGCACGAGCCTCAGAACGTCTTTGGGGCACTGGTCCGCCGAGTTTTTCGCGAGCCTTGTTCATGTATCTTATTTCTAAACTGTCGGGGCCCGGTCGGTAGTAAGGTACTTCTTCTAATTTGTGATCATCAATTGGGATTCCGAAACGGTCGCGAAACTTTTTCAGTGATTCGATATCCAGCTTCTTCACTGAGTGAGTCGCGTTTTGTGCTTCGGCTGATGCACCGAATGCATAACCTTTAATCGTCTTCGCTAAAATCACTGTAGGTTTGCCATTGGCTTTCACAGCTTCGGCATAAGCGGCGTAAACTTTGTAAGGATCATGACCTCCGCGATTTAATGCCATGATGTCACTGTCAGAAAGATGCTCTACTTGTTTTAATAGCTCAGCACTCTTTCCGAAAAAGTGTTCTCTCGTATATTCCCCACCGCGACTCGCATAATTCTGATATTCACCATCCACAGTTTCATCCATACGCGCCTGCAGAATTCCGTCTTTGTCGGCTTGAAAAAGCGGATCCCAATGTCGACCCCAAATAACTTTAATGACATTCCAACCAGCGCCGCGGAATACACCTTCCAGTTCTTGAATAATTTTGCCATTTCCTCGAACTGGCCCGTCGAGTCTTTGTAAATTGCAGTTAATAACGAATATTAAATTATCTAGTTGCTCTCGACCTGCCTTACTTATTGCTCCAAGCGATTCAGGTTCATCCATTTCTCCATCACCGAGAAATGCCCAAACTTTCCGATCCGAATTGTTCATCAAACCGCGACTGTCCAGGTATTTCATTACGTGAGCCTGGTAGATCGCCTGGATTGGACCCAACCCCATAGATACCGTTGGGAATTGCCAATAGTTAGGCATTAACCATGGATGAGGATATGAAGAAAGGCCGTTGCCATTAACCTCACAACGAAAGTTATCTAACTGCTCTTCGTCAAATCGTTCTTCTATATACGAACGAGCATAAATGCCGGGAGCGGAATGTCCCTGGTAGTAAACGAGATCACCTTCATGATCTCCGCTAGGTCCACGAAAAAAATAATTGAATCCAACGTCATAAAGTGTTGCGGCAGACGCGAATGTCGAGATATGACCGCCAATGCTAGGATCTCGGACATTTGCACGCATTACCATCGCCATTGCATTCCAACGAACTATGCCTCGAATCTGACGCTCCATAAACATGTCGCCAGGCATTCGCTCTTCATTGGTTGGAGAAATTGTATTGCAGTAAGGCGTGTTTACTAAGGAGGTTGGCGCAGTAGCACCATTGCGACTTGCATCGTTTGAAAGACGGCCAATTAAATAATGGGCCCGCTCGATTCCTTCCACATCAATGACTGACTTGAGCGCGTCCAGCCATTCCTTCGTTTCTTCCGGATTAGCATCGCTATGCTTTGTCATACCTGTTCCCTTGAGCTTCCAGGATCACTGGGCTGCTCGCCACTTCGTAACCTATTCATTATAGTTGTGTAATTTAATTACAAAGTGGCCGGGATTCTACTGCAAGTAAGGCTCGAACTCTAATTTGATTTCAATATCTTTGTAGTTTTACTACATTTCTTAATCTTGGCTGCTTTTTTTAAATAAATGTTATTTATTAAATAAAATCAGTTGTTTAGCGATTCTCCATTAGAGACTCTTTAAGTCTTTATAAGCTTAATTGATCGAATTTTAACCAAATACTACATTTTTCAAGCGATACTCAGTTGGTTGGTGAAGAAGTAGTCCTGAACAGAATATTGTGTGCCTGTTAATGCAATGACACATCTATAATTCATCAATATGTAATCGTGAGATGGGCATTGTTCGAAATCGTTTGCTTTAGTTTCAAGAAAGCTTGGTATGGTTCAATCTCTAATGCTAGTTACAGCCAATTGCTACGTTTTCGGGGGAATCGGCTCCATGCCTACATAAACTTGGGCTCCAAAGTTGGGCGCGATCAAAAGAGGGGTTTAAAAAAATAAGGATGGAAACAGCATTATTGGAATACCAAACATAGTGCCAGCTAACAAATAGAGCACCAAGAGCCAGAGACGATAAATGAGAAGTTAAATTACAAAATAACACTGCTCTAATTTTGCGGCGAAATCTTTGGAAAATTCTCTATGTAAGCTCTAAGTTTTAAAAATGCGGCGCCTTCAAAACGATCAAAATACTTTAGCTAGAGGTAATTGATAGTCAGTGAAATCAGGATGATAAAAAATTTACAATTAAATCGATCGACCAATTAGTTAAGAGACTCGCGATATTTTCCCCAATCAAAAAAAGGACCAGGGTCAGTCTTTCTTCCTGGGGCGATGTCACTGTGCCCAACAATCTTCTCAAAAACCAAATTTGGATACTCCTGCATTAATAGCTTTGAAACAGTGCAGAGTACTTCATACTGTAAATTGGTAAATTCTTCGTAATCAGTACCTTCTAATTCAATGCCGATTGAGAAGTCATTGCAATTGCTACGCCCATTAAAACTTGATTCCCCAGCGTGCCAGGCCTTTTTATCAAAGGGGACAAACTGAGTTACTGCACCTAACCTGCTAATTAGTAAATGAGAAGAAACTTTTAGAGAACCAATTTCTGCAAAATAAGGATGGGCATTAGTATCTAGCTCATTCAGAAAAACTGGCTATACAGCCAGTCTCGAACTCACCTGGAGGTAAGCTGATTTATGAATAACAAGGAGATCAACAATATCTCCTGATTCTCGTTCGCTCCAATTCGGCGACGGACAATGAATCGCACCATCGAGCAAGTGGTTTTCAATACGGAATCCCATAATAAGGCTGATCCGGTTCTCGCGTTTTATCAATCGCATATTAGCACAGCTGCTATTCCTAACTTTTGCCATTCGTCAGGAATGTTTAGGGCTTGCTCGTGAGAGTGGGTAATAGAAGAAGGAAGTCGACTATTTTTTGGGAGCCAGATGCTAAATTGTAGTCAGGAATTCTCAATTCATCATTTTGTAAAGCAATCGCTAAACCCAGTGGGCCCGATATAAAACAAAACCTTACCCTTTTTGGAGCTATTTATTAGCCCTAATTCTGAGCTCAGTCACAACTTTATATTCCCCAATCTATGAGCCATAATCAGCAGGATGTCTAGACCTAAAAATCATCCCCCTGGTAAGAATATAGGGCAAGGAATGCTCATTGCGAGTTTCACCTTGATATTGATTCGCTTACTCTCTATTTCAATGACTGGCTAGCGAACCAATCTAATCCAAATCAGAACCCAAACTTCTCAATTTCTAATATTGGAGTACGAGAGGTTGTACTGGAAAGGAATCGACAAGGGCATTATGTTGCTAAGGGGCAATTAAATGGGATACCAGTCACCTTTTTACTTGATACAGGCGCTACTGAAGTAGCGATCCCTTCAGAAGTTGCAGATAAAGCCGGACTAAATCGAGGACGTGCACAACAAGCTTCAACTGCCAATGGTGTAGTAACAGTTTTTTCAACTGAAATTGATGAGTTGCGAATAGGAAATATTGTTCTCTATGACATAGATGCCAGTGTTACGCCAAGCATTCTAGGTAATACTATTTTGTTAGGAATGAGTGCACTCAGACAGATTGAATTTACCCAAAGAGGATCTAATTTAACCTTAAGTCAGGTTCCATAGAAACGAGCATGCACACTCTTCCACCTAATATAAGCGAGCTAGTAAGAACAGCCCTTAGTGAAGATATCGGTAGCGGCGACATTACTGCTGAACTACTTCCTGACGCGAGCATGGTGATAGCAGCGATAGAGTCCAGGGAGAAAGCTGTAATATGCGGTATTCCCTGGGCAAACGAAGTGTTTGCCCAGATAGATAATACCGTACGTATCGAGTGGTCAGTAGACGAAGGCGAATTGATAGAAGCTGGAACACAACTAGCAACAATCAAGGGCCGGTGAGGGCAATTCTGAGCGGTGAACGCACTGCGCTAAATTTTTTACAAGCGCTATCGGGTACCGCTACTAAAACCAGGGAATTAGTCAATTTAATTGCGAACTCTTCCTCTAGCTTGCTGGATACTAGAAAAACACTTCCGGGGTTACGAGCTGCTAAAAAATATGCTGTAAGAGTTGGAGGTGGTGTTAACCATCGACAAGGGCTGTTCGATGCCTTTTTAATAAAAAGAGAATCATATCACTGCAAGTGGAGGCATAAACGCCGCCCTTGCTAAAGCAAGAAAACTTAACCCTAACAAAACACTGGAAATAAAAATTTCAGAATCTCGAGGAATTTTCTCAAGCACTTAGGGGGAAAACCTGACATCATCATGTTAGATAATTTTAGCCTGGGCCTCATCGAGCGGGCAGTAGCTTTGAATAATGGCCGCTGCAAGCTCGAAGCTTCAGGGGGAATCAGGGAAGAGTTACTAGTCAAAATCGCAAAAACTGGCGTAGACTATATCTCGGTTGGCGCTATAACCAAGCACTGCCAGGCAATTGATCTTTCTCTGTTAGTGCAAGACCATTTACCAACTTAATAGTAATGAAGGGGTAGAAATGACAAAAAAACTAATCCTACTGCTTCCTGGAGTTTTTAGCTTATGGCTGGCACCTAGCCTACTTTTCGGACATGCCGGAATCTTGACGAAAATGGCGGTCATTACTGGGGACAGTCATATCACTGCCATTTAGGCGGCTGGAGATACCCGACACTTTCGATTTCAGGCCCACGCCCCAGGGACAGTTTATTCACCGATTACCGTTCCCGTGAAAAATTCTTCAACGACGATGACTGGAATTTTGAACTAGATTTCGATGGGGACTGCCAGTCAACACGACAGGAAATATTAATTCTTACAAGCCGAATTGAAGTGAGATACACCAATCCTCGAAACTGTGTTGTAAGAACCGGCGAATGGTTTGATGAGTATACTGGGGAAACCTTCGAAGTTGCGGTGCAAGTAGAAATCGACCATATCATTCCAAGAATGTACGCCCACACGCATGGGGGTGACCGTTGGATGCCAGAGAGGAAACTGCAATTCTCCAACGATCCAATGAACATGATCTTAATAGAAAGAAGAGAAGTTAGACGTAAAAGGGATCGCGGACCAAGCCGCTACCCACCTCGTGAAGAGTTTCAATGCGAGTATGCTTATCTTTGGGATCAGCTTTCGGATAAATATGACCTACAATTAAGCTCTAGTGATCGCAGTACAATTTCTAGAATTCTTAACAATGAGTGCAGTGACTTTAATCCCGGGAAACTGAATCTGATGATCAACAATAACCAATATATATTTCTCAAAAAAAAATGCCGAACAATGTTCAGCACTTTTGTATGACATTCTGCAGACTATGGGGTAACGATAGAAATCGCATCCATTCCATTGTCAGGATTCAGCTCCAAATCCCCCGCTGGGGAAACCCTGCTCTTTGAGAATGTAGGCAATAACATTGGTGTACTCTTCAAACATAAGTGAACCAGGATTATCGGCTGGCATTGTGCCCATTATGGATTCCCACAAATAAAGCAAAGGCTGATTGTTCCAGGAGCGCAAAGTGTCCCTATAGAAGCGCATATTGTGGCAAGTTTTGCATTGGGCGTCGTAAACCCCCTGGCCAGAGGTCGCTTGGGCTTCAGTATAAACCCCATCGCTCACATTTTTATCCTGTGCCCGGGCAGTCGCAGTTAATCGATACTTAGAAGCAAAACAATGCTTCCTGCAATTTTTACCGCAATTCTCATTAGGAATTCCTCCGCAAAGGTTCTTATAAATCTTGCCGCTGTATTATTAGATCCTAAATGGCTTATTCGGCTTACCAAAGGTGATAACCCACCACTTAAATTCGCCGTAAACATAAACCACATGCCGCAAATTATCAAGCAGCCCAATCAGAACAAATTGCAAAAAATCAAACTTCTAGTAACCAATCAAGGAATTATGCCTTTGCTCCCTAGCTTATTCCTGCTTACATTAACCCAGCCTTAATTTCAATCTTTGAGAATAAGTGCGCTACCACTACTGACGAATTACCCTTTATCATTTTCTCTCTAATTTTTATTGCTTCGGCAAACTGTTGATATCAACTAACCAGGAAGCCGTGTAACCATTCGGAGTAATATTTAACTTTAAGGAAGTGAGGGTAGTATTTTGAGTAATATACTTGAAACCAAAGGTAAAAAATATTAGTAAAAGACAAACCCAAAGCTTAGAATAAATATCTATGGAGATAGCCAAATGAAACAACTTCAAAAAAGGTTTTTCCTTAATCGAATTGATGATCGTTTTGGCAATTATCGGTATTCTAGCTGTGGTATCACTACCGATATATCAGAACTATTCAGACCGAGCTACTTTCTCCGAGCTCATTCTTGCGATAATTCCTCGCAAGGCGGCAAAAGAACTTGCTATTCAAACCCGTTCACCTGCTAACTTTGCCGCGCTAACTGGTGGTACTTTAGGTATCCCAGCAGACATTGTGGTTGGTGCTTCTGTACACGGTGCTACTGTAGCTGCCGGTGTGATCACCATGACTTGGCAAACAGATACCTCAAACCTAGACGGAATTACTTACACCCTTACTCCTGACGGTATTACTTCCCCTGTTCAGTGGACTGAAGGGGGTACTTGTTTGACCAACAGTTTCTGCTAACCAGATAGTCAAATTGAAGCTAGCAGCATCTGTGGCCCTAAAACGGAAAGTACTGCCTAACTGAAACTGAAACTGAAACTGAAACTGAAACTGAAACTGAAATAACAATAATTTCAACCTCATCTTGACTATAAATAAAATGTGCTGTTTATTACGAAGCCGAAGTCGATAACACTGCGGACGGTTTAACTGCTCTCATGGAGCCAATGATTATGGCGGTATGTAGATATTCTGGTGAGTTGATTAATGATTGCGATTTGCTTACCAATCTTCCAGCTTGGCTCGGTAATGTAAGACAACAGCAATCCTCACTAAGTTCTTAATGACAATTGTTGAATTACTCGAAACGAGTCAAGCTTTTCTCATCATAGCTAGTCTCGTGCTCGGTCTGCTCGTTGGCAGTTTCCTCAATGTCATAATCTATCGCATGCCTGTCATATTGCAGCGAGATTGGAAGCGGCAGTGTTCTGAATTTCTAGAAATTGATAACTCTTTATCAAAAGACAAAAGCCATTCTTTAAAGCATGAAGTGTTTAATCTGCAGCAACCTGCATCACATTGCCCACACTGCTACCATAAAATAAAACCCTGGGAAAACGTTCCTTTAATTAGTTACATCGCTCTTGGTGGCAAATGTTCTAATTGCAAAGCGAAGATTTCACTGCGTTATCCCAGTGTTGAGTTTATTAACGGGGTTCTTTCAGCATTAGTTGCATTCACTTTTGGCGCGACATGGCTTACCTTGGCCTTGTTGATTTTTACCTGGTCACTGTTGGTACTCACTCTTATCGATTTTGATCATCAATTGTTACCAGACGATATTACTATCCCTCTTCTGTGGTTAGGACTATTGGTCAACGCTCTGGATTTGGGCTTTGGCGTTTCGCTTGATGATGCGGTAATAGGTGCTATAGCCGGATACCTGGTTTTATGGGCTTTCTATTGGGTGTTTAAACTGACAACAAATAAGGAAGGTATGGGTTATGGAGACTTCAAATTACTCGCCGCTCTTGGCGCATGGATGGGATGGCAAAGTCTACTGCCAATCATTATTTTGTCATCAGTAGTTGGCGCTGTATCTGGAATCATTATGATCATAGCTCTAGGAAGGGATAAGTCAGTGCCAATGCCATTTGGCCCTTACCTCAGTGGTGCTGGTTTTATCATGTTAATCTGGGGTCCTGAGATTAGCACCCTCTATATTAATAGTATTAGCGGTTAACGCGCATGTTCGTTATCGGACTTACCGGCGGAATTGGCAGCGGCAAATCTACTGTTGCATCAATCTTTGCCAATTTAGGAATAGAAGTTATTAACGCAGATCAACTAGCCAGAGATGCAGTTGAGCCTGGAAGCCCGACACTGGCGACCATCGCCGAGCGATATGGGGGATTATATTTTGCAGGAAGATGGCTCTCTCAATAGAAGCCTGCTAAGAGAAATAGTTTTTGCTGATGCCCGCGAACGAGAGTGGCTGGAACGTTTAACTCATCCATTGATCGCACAACTAATGAAGGATCAACTGCAGGCAGTTTCTTCTCCTTATGCCATCCTCGAATCTCCATTGTTAATCGAAACCGATCAGAAAGAACTTGTTGATCGAATTTTAGTGATAGATATAGTCGAAGAAACTCAATTGCAGCGGACATTAGCTCGCGACGATAGTGCGGAAGCTACAATAAAGGCCATCATTAATTCTCAAATTCCAAGAAAACAAAGACTGGAAGCTGCAGATGACGTAGTAGATAATTCAGCAAAGTTTGAAGCAACTGAACGAGAAATTTTACGACTACACGAACAATACCTATTAATGGCTAACGCTTAATGTCCCTATTACGAATCGTAAATTGCCCTACTTGTGAAAAAACAGTTCCCTGGACTGAAAAAAGCAAATTCAGACCTTTTTGTAGTAAACGCTGTAAGTTAATCGATTTTGGAGATTGGGCTAACGAGAAAAACACAATAGCCGGTGATCCTATTTATCTCAACGAGGATAAATCGGACGAAAAACTACAGTAGCAAATTAATGCTAAGGCAGTAGCGTAGCAGTAATTTCCAGCGTTGGTATCCAATATAAATTGCTGTGTTCGGCGAAAATTTCACCAACTTCTTCCATCGATGAATCGCAAGGAGCAAATTCTTAGGTATGACTTGCACTTATTTACCAAAAACTTTTGCGCAAACTGATCATGCCCTACTTCGCACGCGACCAGATCGATTTTTTACAATCACTTAGATTCTGATTAAATAGTGAAATAGAGAATCTGCTTTTCATCATCCAGTGTGAATTAGCTAGCACGTGTATTTAAAGGTTCAACAGCTTCTCATAGAAAAGCGGTAATCCCCGCGATTCCGAATGCCCCATGGCCCAGTGCGAGACTCATATGGCTCAGTGAAATTCCCCCAAGCGCATAGATCGGTAAACTTACTTGACCTGCTAATTCAGCAAATTTTTCCCATCCTAGTTCGGAATTAGACCCATATTTTGAGGTATAGCAAACAGGTGAAAGAGTGACAAAATCTGCCTTCATTCTTTCTGCATGTCGTAGTTCGTTTAAATTATGACAAGAAGCACCAAACAATAAATCACTCGATACTGGCCGTTGTTGTAATGTCATTAATGTTTTTGAATTAACATTAAGCCCTTTACTCAATGAGTGATCGAAAAATTCTGGTGATTGATTAGCTACCAATTGAATTCCTACTTTTTCTGCAATTGAAATTGCCTGTCTTAACCAGCTATTGAATTTTTCCTGACCGAGTTGTGTTTGCCTAAATTGCACGAGCTTTATTCCTAATTTTCCATATTGAGAAATTAGTGAAGAAAGATCATCTATAGTTTCAAGATCTGG
>BPDI01000048.1 GCA_019654215.1 Gammaproteobacteria bacterium
TATGGGGGTACATTTGGGACATTCCTGGAATGTTTTTGTGTGTGCCATTCTTAATTATTGTCACTATTATCCTGAGCCATTTTCCCTATACCCGACCCATCGCAATTATTCTTTCCAGTGATGGGCGGCTGCGGGTACCTGTCGATAAAACTTTCGGGCCTTTTGCCTTAAATCCATCCGAAAATTCCTTACTAACAGCGGATGAGGAAAGAAAAGGGCGAAAGCTAAAAACCCTGCAAATTCAGCATAGTAAGCGCTATAATCGCGTGCTTTTTTTAATTGGTTGGTGGGTTTGCCAACCTCATTAATTTTCAGGACTGAGATGAAAAGTGCGGAAATACGTCAGAAGTTTTTAGACTTCTTTGCGGCGCGGGACCATGAAGTGGTTTCGAGCAGTCCACTCGTGCCTGGAAATGACCCGACCTTGTTGTTCACCAACGCAGGTATGGTGCAATTTAAAGATACTTTCCTAGGAGAGGAAAAGCGCTCCTACAATCGGGCTACTACTTCTCAGCGCTGTGTCCGTGCCGGCGGCAAACACAATGATTTGGAGAATGTTGGCTATACCGCTCGTCACCATACCTTTTTCGAGATGCTGGGCAATTTTTCATTTGGCGACTATTTTAAGCGCGAAGCTATCCAATACGCCTGGGAATTTTTGACAGTCGACTTAGGACTGCCGGGGAAAAACTCTGGGTCACCGTGTTTGAAGACGATGACGACGCCGCTGCTCTATGGCTCGATGAAATGAATATCGACCCGGATCGTTTTACGCGAATGGGAGAAAAAGACAATTTTTGGGCGATGGGGGACACTGGCCCCTGTGGTCCTTGCTCTGAAATTTTCTATGACCATGGTCCAGATGTTGAAGGCGGCCCTCCGGGTAGTCCTGATGAAGACGGTGATCGCTATGTCGAAATCTGGAATCTGGTTTTTATGCAGTTCGAGCGTAAAGCCGACGGTTCCATGATTCCCTTACCGAAACCTTCAGTTGATACCGGCGCGGGATTGGAGCGACTAGCTGCAGTAATGCAGCAGGTCCATAGTAATTATGAGATCGATCTATTTCAGTCGTTACTAAAAGATATTGCTGCAATCACCGGCCAAACAGAATTAGATAATCCGTCACTAAACGTTATCGCCGATCATATTCGTTCCTGTGCTTTTCTTGTAGTGGATGGTGTAGTGCCATCGAATGAAGGAAGAGGATATGTATTAAGAAGGCTAATTCGGCGTGCAATACGTCACGGTTATCAGCTCGGTGTTGAAGATGTGTTCTTTTATAAGTTGGTAGAATCACTCGCCAAAATAATGGGAAAGGCCTATTCCGAATTGGTAGAACGCCAATCTTTTGTTGAAAAAAGGGGCTCAAGGAAGAGGAAGAGCAATTCGCCCGCACACTGGATAACGGTATGTCGATTCTGGAAAAAGCTATTGCAAATCTTGATGGAGATTTGCTCCCTGGCGATACGGTTTTTCAGCTTTATGACACCTATGGTTTTCCAGTGGATCTAACAGCGGACGTTGCTCGTGGGCACAATCTAAAAATCGATTTAGACGGATTCGAAAAGGCCATGGAAGGGCAAAGAGAATCTGCCCGAGCTGCCAGTAATTTTGGCGCAGTAGAAAAACTCGATATCGAACCATCGGCCTCCACCGAATTTACTGGCTATTCTAGTTTGCAGGATTCTGGAAAGGTTATTGGCATATTCTCCAAAGAAAACGAAAAATTGGATTCAGTACCTGAAGATGAGGAAGTACTTCTGCTGTTAGACAAGAGTCCTTTTTATGGAGAGTCGGGCGGACAAATCGGTGACCATGGTTCGCTGAAAAATGCTAATGCCAGTTTTGAAGTTGTGGATACCCAGAAACAAGGCGATGCTCATATCCATCGTGGTTTTTTTAAAAAGAGAGGAAAGCCTTGCTATGAGCGATGAAGTTTCAGCGGAAGTAGCTGAAGATGATCGCCATGCGGTTACTCTGAATCATTCTGCGACTCACTTAATGCATTCAGCATTAAGGAATGTGCTTGGTGCACATGTTGCGCAAAAAGGATCATTGGTTGCTGCTGACCGTTTGCGTTTTGATTTCTCTCATTCTTCACCACTTACGGAAGAAGAGCTCAGGTCAATCGAGCATCAAGTGAACGCGGAGATCCTTGCTAACTCCGAAGTAAGCAAAGAAGTCATGCCTTTGGATGAGGCGAAGAAACGGGGTGCGTTAGCTTTATTCGGTGAAAAATACGGCGATGAAGTACGCGTTGTTACTATGGGTGGTGAGTATTCGGTGGAATTTTGTGGTGGCTGCCATGTGAATCGCACTGGAGATATTGGTTTATTCAAGATCATTAGTGAAACTGGCATTTCAGCCGGTGTTCGACGAGTCGAAGCCGTAACAGGAAAAGGTGCTTTGGCGCTGGTTAATGAGGAAGAACAAATTCTTAAGAAGATAGGGGAAATTGTTAAATCTTCTCCAGCAGATCTCGTGGATAAAGTGCAGCTGTTAAATGACAGCAATCGTGCTTTAGAAAAAGAAATCGAGAAATTAAAAGGTAAACTTGCTTCTTCCGCTGGTGATGATTTGACTGATCAGGCCACAGACATGAATGGAGCGAAAGTGTTGGTGGCAAATGTTGCAGGATTTAATCCGAAGTCACTTAGAGATACCGTTGACCAACTCAAAAACAAACTAGGCTCTTCTATTATTCTTTTGGCAACAGTTACTGATAACAAAGTAAGTTTGATCGCAGGCGTTAGTAAGGATTTAACTAAAAAAGTAAAAGCCGGCGATCTTGTAAATATGGTTGCCGAGCAAGTCGGTGGAAAAGGTGGGGGCCGGCCAGATATGGCAATGGCCGGAGGAACCGACACCAGCGCTGTTCCTGGTGCTTTGAAAAGTGTTAAGCCGTGGTTAGAAGGGAAGCTTTAAGCAATGGCCTTAATAGTTCAAAAGTACGGCGGAACTTCCGTTGGTAGCATCGATCGCGTTAACGCTGTAGCAGGGAAAAAAAATCCAAGTTCAGAGATAACGGCGATGATGTTGTAGTCGTGGTTTCCGCCATGAGTGGCGAAACCAATCGACTTACTGCGCTGGCTCAAGAAATTATGGAACATCCTGTTCCTCGTGAAATGGATGTCTTACTTTCTACAGGCGAACAGGTCACCATTGCTCTACTCTGCATGGCACTGGAAAAACGCGGCTATAGGGCGTGCTCATTTACCGGTGGTCAGGTCAGAATTCTCACTGACGACTCTCATACCAAAGCTCGCATCCGTGAAATCGATAGCTCCACTATGCGCTCCCAAATAGAGCAGGGTAATATTGTAGTAGTCGCCGGCTTTCAAGGTGTGGATGACAATGGAAATATTACAACTTTGGGAAGAGGTGGTTCCGACACAACCGCCGTTGCCTTAGCTGCAGCTTTAGAAGCAGATGAATGTCAGATCTTTACCGATGTTAAAGGTGTTTACACTACCGATCCAAAAGTTGTCGAAAGTGCGAAGTTGCTTAAGACTATCACCTTCGAAGAAATGCTCGAGCTGTCCAGTTTAGGTGCGAAAGTTTTACAAATTCGGTCCGTTGAGTTTGCCGGAAAATACAAGGTGCCTCTTAGAGTGCTTTCAACATTTGAAGAAGGAAGTGGAACCTTAATTACATTAGAGGAAGAAACCGATATGGAAGATCCCGCGATAGCTGGAATCGCTTTCGAGCGTGATGAAGCTAAACTAACCGTAGCCGGTGTGCCTGATGTGCCTGGAATCGCTTACAAAGTTATTGGACCAGTGAGTGAAGCCGGCATCGAAGTCGACGTAATAGTACAAAATGCCGCTGCAGATGGATCGAATGACATTACTTTTACGGTTAAACGAGCAGAAAGTGATAAAGCCAAAGAAATACTCGATACCGTAGCGACTTCTTTGAAGGCAAATGAAGTCATTCTCGATAGAAAAATTTGTAAAGTTTCCCTAGTCGGTGTTGGGATGCGTTCGCACGCAGGTATTGCCAGTAAAATGTTTAAAACTTTGGCAGAAGAAAATATTAACATTGAAATTATTACCACTTCAGAGATTAAGATTTCGGTAGTTATCGAGGAAAGATACCTGGAGCTGGCTGTGCGCGCATTGCACAGTGCTTTTGACTTAGGTGAAGCAAGCTCTGAAAAAGTCTCAGAATAGGGGTTTTTACACTTTTCTAGAGATAATTACCCCGCAAAATACGCTTGAAAGTGTTGGCAAGCAGTCAATATAGGCAGATACTGTGTCTTTGGTTTAGGGCATTCTTGGGAACAAATCCCGATAATCAAGTCGTTTTCGCGGAAAAGCAGTGCAAAAGATCATCCCTTGTCGTCTTCTAAGTTTGTAATCCTGTAGAATTTAATTAGGTGAACTTTGTGGCAGGAAATCGACAATAAACTTGCACAAATTGGTGACCAATGTGTTTTCCACGCAGTTCTTCAAAGCCCGATATAAGACCAAAACATGGGAAGTACAAAGGAATGATTAATGGAGGAAGGCAATGTTAATACTAACACGCCGCATAGGCGAAACATTGATGGTCGGAGATGACGTTACAGTAACCGTGTTGGGAGTTAAAGGTAACCAGGTAAGAATTGGAGTTAATGCTCCAAAAGAAATCGCTGTTCATCGAGAAGAAATCTACCAACGGATTCAGAAAGAGAAAAGTGGGGAAGCCTCTGTTCCAGAAGAAGGAGAATAGATCCTTCTTAATCAATGCTCTCCATATTTACTCAGGCTTAACAAAAGGTTTTCACGAATTAGGAATGCGCAGATGAAAGTAAAGTTAGTATTACTGGCACTCATTGTTTTCCCACCTGTGTTTGCAGCTGAGGAACGAAACATTTGGAGCTGCGAGGGTATTAGCTCTATCGGGTTTTTTTGGCAGGGTGGTAGCTGGTCAAATCAGTCTTATGCACCAACTAACTATTTTTTTACCGTTGGATCCGGCGGGGATGCTACTCTGATTTTTTCCGGATACCAATGGACATTTGAAAACTGCGTTAGCAGTAATATAATTCGGTGTTCTACAGATTTAGGCAACGCCATTGTTATGAATTTATCTACGGGTCAAGGTGCGGTTTCGAGTATTGTAGCTGCTGCAGTACCGCCGGCTGGTGAAGACGCAAACACCTTTATGGAGAGGGTTCAGTGTAATCAGGTCGAGAATAATTAAAGCGTGTTATAAGGAACCAGATTACTCTTAAATACTTAACCAGTATGGTACTATTCGCGCCCCCGGAGAGATGGCCGAGTGGCTGAAGGCGCGCCCCTGCTAAGGGCGTATAGGGTTAAACCTATCGAGGGTTCGAATCCCTCTCTCTCCGCCAGTTGATTAACTAGATCGGAAGGAGTAAGTCTTTGTCGCGTCCCAGAAGCTTGCGTGTAAAAAATCCAAAGCAGAATTTTTCGTACGCGCCATATTATTGTTTAAAACCGCAAGTTGAGTTCTTGTAGTAGATGCACCTCTCCTTGGGAAGCATTTAATCGAATAGGCTTAATTGCTTTATAAGCTTCACTTTCATACCAACCGTAAAACCCTTCTTCATCAGGAAAACGCAGAACGACTATTCTTTGGTTTCGAGCTTCGCCTTCAATTGACTTTGGCGAGTCATCTACAGCTAGCACATCTACACCTAATTCTTCAAACATTGGTAAAACTTTGTTTTGATACTCGAGGTATTTATCTTCGTCTTCGATAGATATGATTGCTACCATAATTACACTCATATGATCTCCTTAAAACTCTCTTCTAAGTTAAGTAAGTGGCTTATCGCCGTCAGTTTATACCGCTTTTTCTGAATAAAATCGCTGAATTTCATCAGCATTGAATTCTAATTCTTCTAGAATGGGTTGGGTGTGCTCCCCTAAACCAGGAATAGCTGAAAGAGTGGGTTCAAATTCGCTATTGTTCGCGGGAGGTTTAAAGCTTGTTATAACTCCTTTTGGTGTACTCGTGGTGACAAGACGCTTCAGCGCGTTTAATTGTGGATGATTCCAAACTGCTTCCATGTCATTTACGTTAGCAAAAGCAATGTCCGCTTCATCCAATTTCACACATGCTTGTTTTGCGTCTAATGAACAAAACAACTGCTCAATGATTTCTCTTAATTGCTCTCTATTTTCAGAACGAGCGACATTGGTTGCGAACCGAGGGTCGTCTACTAAATCTGGTTTCTGCAATACGATTCTACAGAAGATGTCCCACTCTCTTTCATGCTGTAATCCAACTAAAATAACTTTTTCGTCACGGGTACTAAAAATACCGTATGGGTAGATGGTAGCGTGATCTGTTCCCATACGGGCGGGGGGCGGCGCCCCTTCATAAGAATAAAATAGTGGGTATCCCATCCACTCCACCATTGCTTCAAGCATGGTTATATCGATCTTGCTTCCTCTGCCAGTTTTTCCGCGCTGGATAATTGCTGCGAGTATAGCTGCAAATGCTTGCATGCCAGCGGCAGTATCTGCGACTGATATTCCGGCCTTAACCATATCTCTTTCAGTACCAGTGACAGAGAGGAAACCTGCTTCGGCTTGCACTAACAAGTCATAAGCTTTTTTGTTTTGATATGGTCCGTCACTTCCATAACCGGATATGTTGCAAACGATAAGTTTATCGTGGCGCTCTTTTAAAGACTCATAATCAAGCCCAATTTTTACCATGGCATTAGGTGCGAGGTTCTGCACCAGTACATCGCCTTACTTATTAAACGTTGCAATATTTCCTGAGACAACTCGTGCTTAATATCCAGGGTGAAACTTTGTTTAGAGCGATTGGTCCAAACAAAATGTGAGGATTGACCCTTCACCCTTTCATCATAGTGTCGGGAAAAATCACCAACTTTGCGCCTTTCAATCTTAATGACACGCGCACCTAGCTCAGCAAGCTGCCGTGTGCATAATGGTGCCGCGATTGCGTGTTCAAACGAGAGAACTGTAATGCCGTCTAGAGGAGCTGTCTGAGTCATCAAATTAAATAATTACGGCGTTTGAGTGCATACACAAGGCATCGTCAGGCCCTTTTATCCAAAGCTGAAGATTGCCTTCGTTATCAGGAATTGAACCGCAAACTTCAAATGTGTCGAGATCAAAAACAGGCCTCATTGCTTTGAACTCGAATTGACTAAGGGTTTTATCCGGAAATTGTTCTGACAATAAATCTACTAATAAAGTTGCCAGAAGAGGTCCATGCACAATGAGCCCGGGATAGCCTTCGTTTTTTGTCACATAGTCGCGATCGTAATGAATTCTATGGCCGTTGAAAGTTAGTGCAGAATAGCGAAACAACAAGACAGGATCTGGCTCGATCTTCTTGGTATAGTCTGCGATCTGGGATACCTTTTTCGCCGGCGGGGACTTCATTCCCTCAAGTGCGTGATCTCTGTAAACGATGTCATGCTCTTCCGATATGGCATTTTCTAAGTCTGTTCTAATTTCGTGCCGAACCGTGACGAAAGCCAATTGCCCACTACGACCTTCTTTATAGTTAATGCTCTTAATTGTTGACACTCGATTCACTTCTTCGCCAGCGTGCAGGGGGCGGTGAAACTCGAAGCGACTACCAGCCCACATGCGTCGCGGAAGAGGAATTGGCGGCAGAAAATCGCCTCGTTCAGCATGGCCATCGTTAGCGATCTTCGACTGTCTTGCTGGAGCGAGAAAATATAACCAGTGCCACAGCGGCGGCAGTATGTCTCCGGGCGAGAATTTCAGATTATCTTTATCGAGTGTGGCGGCTAAGCCAGTGAGTGGGGCTAGGGTTAAAAAGTCTGTAGCAGACTCTGACTTGCCAACCCAGCTCTCATATTCTGATGCATCTATGCTCATTGCCTATTTTTCGTGCCTTAATCGATCGAACAGAAGAATTTAATGGATGCGGCTAGAAGTTGCTACTAAAATGATGCCCCGATACATGCATCACATAATTTATAGGGCTCGAGAAACAGAATAATGGCTGGGAAGTATTTTGAAGAATTAGACATTGGTATGGAATTCGACCATTTGCCCCATCGTACTATTACGGAAACAGATAACTATCTGTTCACAACAATGACTCATAATCCTCAGCCATTGCACCTTGATGTTGAATTTGCCAAAACTACTCAGCATGGACAAATAATAGTAAACAGCCTTTTCACTTTGGGATTAGTTATTGGTTTGTCTGTCGGTGATACGACATTAGGTACTACCATCGGCAATTTAGGTATGGATAAAACCGAGTTTCCTAATCCTGTGTTTATTGGCGATACCATTCGGGTGACTACTAAAATTGTTGATAAGCGTGAGTCTAAATCAAAGCCCGATCGTGGCATAGTGTGGTTTCAACACACTGGTATTAATCAACGGGATGAGATTGTTTGTGAATGTTTGCGCAAAGGAATGATGTTACGAAAAGCTAGTTAATTCTAAACCGGAAATGAATGAGCGCTAATACGAGGGCAGCTGTGACCAGAACACTATCTAAAGGGAAAAGAGGATTAAGACGATCATTACATTTTGTGCCTGGCGGAAATGATCGCATGTTTGAAAAAGCGCTCGCCTTAAGTGCTGATTCTCTAATCTTGGATCTGGAAGACTCTGTCACACCGGGAAATAAAATTGCAGCCCGAGAACATGTTTGCCAATGGATTAAAGAAACAGATTTTGGCGATCAAGAATGTCTTGTACGAATAAATCCACAAGATACTACCTGGGGTTCAGATGATCTTAGAGCAATCATGGAGGTGTTGCCTGATGGCTTCGTATTACCAAAAGTTGCATCTCAACAAGATGTAGATTACATAGACGGAGTTATAACCGAACTGGAACAGCAACAAGGAGCAGAAGCAGGAGCAGTGTCTCTAATTCTAATTGGGACAGAAGTACCGGCAGCCATTTTTAATCTTCACCAAATGGCACACAGTGAAAGAGTCGAAGGTATAACCTGGGGAGCAGAAGATCTTTCTGGGGCGATAGGTGCAAAAGCAAAACGAGACGAAAATGGAAACTACCTGGAAGTATTTAATTTTGTTCGCTCCACGTGTCTTTTGGCAGCAGTAGCGTGCAACGCACAACCGATAGATGCTGTTTACGTGGATATTAAAAATCCAGAAGGATTAGCACGAGAGTGCAAGACAGGTGCAGACATGGGCTTTACTGGAAAAATAACTATCCATCCATCGCAAATTGAAATTGTTAATAGTGCTTTCACGCCAACTCAAGCTGAAATAGATGAAGCTAATGAATTAATCGCAGCATTCGAAGAATATGAAAAAGCTGGCAAGATGGCTTTTACGTTTAGGGGCCAGATGGTAGATGTTCCTCATTTACGACGCGCTAAGGAAATTTTAGCAATTGCTGTGCGGATTTCAGATCAAGCGGGTTAAGTTATGGTTACGGAATAGGTCATGGATTTTACAGAATCAGAAGAGCAAAAACTCATCAGGGAATCAGTTAGAAAACTTTGTTCTGCCTTTCCTGACGAATATTGGGAACAACACGACCGAGAAGGCAAGTTCCCTGATGAGTACTTCAATGCTATGGCCGAAGCTGGTTGGCTCGGAATTGCCATTCCCGAGGAGTATGGAGGAGCCGGGAAAGGCCTTCAGGAAGCTGCGATTATATTAGAAGAAGTCGCTGGGTCTGGCGCAGCAATGAATGGGGCAACCCCAGTTCATCTTTCAATATTCGGCATGCACCCGGTGGTTAAACACGGCTCAAATGACATGTGTGAAAAATATTTGCCAGCAGTTGCCGAAGGCAAACTCCACGTTGCATTTGGTGTTACCGAACCCAATGCCGGCAGTGATACGACTTCAATAGAAACTTTTGCGCGCCTCCAAGATGATCATTACATCGTTCGCGGTAGAAAAGTCTGGACTACCAAAGCGCTAGAATCCGAAAGAGTGCTGCTACTGGTAAGAACCCAGACAAAAGAAGAAGTGGATCGCAAGACTGAAGGCATGACATTGCTACTAGCAGAGCTGCAGAAACCTGAAGTTTCAATTTCTGCTATTCCTAAATTAGGTCGAAATGCAGTGCGAACCTGTGAAGTAGTTTATGACGATCTAAAAGTTTCGGTGGAAGATCGGGTGGGTGAAGAAGGCCAAGGATTTCGATATTTATTGGATGGATTAAACGCTGAGAGAATTCTAATTGCGGCCGAATCCATAGGAATTGGTAAAGCCGCGTTACGTCGAGCTGTGCAATACGCCAATGAACGCGTTGTGTTTGATCGGCCTATTGGGAAAAATCAGGGCATTGCTTTTCCTCTAGCCGAAGCGAGGACAAAACTCGATGCTGCGGAACTTATGACAAGAAAAGCTGCCTGGAAACTAGATAACAATCTTCCCTGCGGTACAGAAGCAAACATGGCGAAATGGTTAGCGGCGGAAGCCGGATTCTATGCCGCAGATTGTGCCATCCAAACTCATGGTGGCTTTGGTTATGCTAGGGAATATCATGTCGAACGTTATTGGCGTGAAGCGCGATTAATGAAGTTAGCGCCAATCTCCCAGGAAATGATTCTTAATTTTGTTGCAGAGCACGAGCTAGGGCTGCCACGTTCTTACTAGGCTGAATTTAATTCGGTGGTAAGTGCACAAGCTTAAGATGAACAGGGTGCGCATAATATGACGTACGCATCATAAAGCTACGACTTTGAATCCTGAGTAAATTGAAAAGCAGTTTTAAACGCAAGGAATATCATATATATAAACCTCAGCTTACTTAACTACAAAAAAATAACTACATAAATAATGTAAAAAATAGAACAAACTTCGCTGCGTGCTTGAACGCGAAGAATTATATAGGTGATCTCTATGAAAATATTTAAGGGACTTTTAACAAGTGTGTTTTTTGCACTTACTTCGCTAACTTTTGCAATTGAAGAACCTGTCACTCTCACATCTGGTCAGGTGGCCGGTACCGCATTAGAAAGTGGCGTACAGGCATTTCTCGGTATTCCTTTTGCGGCGCCACCGGTGGGTGATTTGAGATGGAGGGCTCCACAACCGCCGACTCCCTGGCAAGGGGTCAGACAAGCCAATAATCATCCGCCTGCCTGTATGCAGCGAGGTAATCGCTATATGAGCGAAGATTGTCTGTATCTAAACGTCTGGACCAAAGCAGAATCTGCCGAAGCAAACCTGCCGGTCATGGTCTGGATTCATGGTGGGGGTTGGACCAGCGGTGCTAACAGTATCCCCATATACGATGGTGAGCAATTTGCTCTAAATGAAGTTGTTCTTGTTTCAGTTAACTATCGCATGAATGCATTTGGTTGGATGGCGCATCCGGCACTCTCTGGTGAATCACCCGAAGGCGTTTCTGGAAACTACGGTATTCTTGATCATATCGCCGCATTGGAATGGGTTCGTGACAATGTCGCTGGATTTGGTGGTGACCCAAACAATGTAACTATCTTCGGTGAGTCTGCCGGTGGTGGCAGTGTTTATTCATTATTAGCTACTCCGTTGGCAAAAGGGCTCTTTCACAAAGCAATATCACAGAGTACCTGGATTACTTCTTACAATGTTACCAATTTAAGTTCTCATAATGGCATGACTGCTAGCGCTGAATCTCGTGGCGAGGAAGCAATTAGCAGCAAACTGGATGAACTCGGCGTAAGTGGTGTTGATCAGTTAGAAAATATGCGCAACCTCACCGCTGCGCAACTCATGGAAATGAATCTCGGCGTATCACTCATTGTTGATGGTCATATATTTCCAAAATCTCCAGCAGAAATTTTCGCTGAAGGATCCCACAATGCGGTGCCATTAATCGCAGGCATTAATGATGGGGAAGGACTGTTCTTTATTCGACCAAACCGTACATTTGAAACTGTTGCAGAACAGCGTGCAGCAAGAGTAGAGGAGTTTGGAGAGTATGCTGGAAGTCTCTTAGACATGTATGTTGCAGACAGCGATGAAGATGTCTACAACATTGAAGTGGATTATAACACCGACTCCTGGTTTGCTCGTCCTACTCGCGAGATTCTCAATGCTATGGCCCTTACGAGTGAAGACAGCTACATGTATTTATTCACTCGTAATCTTGGTAATCCTGAAGAGCGTTCACCTCATGCAATGGAATTAATGTATGTCTTTAATACTTTACCTTCTAGTGCAAGAGATGAAGACTGGGAAATCGCCAGACTAATTAATGATTATTGGGCAGAGTTCGCAAAATCTGGCACACCTAATAATAATGATTTACCGCAATGGCCTGTATATGACATTGAACAGGAAACTCATCAGGTAATCGGCATTGAAGTAAAGCAAGGATCTCAATTTAGAACACAAGAACTTAATGAACTAGATCGTTACTTTGGCGATCGTTACAACTCGCTAAGATAGGCTCCATAAGGAATGTTTATGAATTATCTGCGTAGAAAGGTATTATTTTTTGTAGTCGCGTTGTTGCTGTCTTATAGTTCTAACAGCCAGGAGCTAAGCAACAGGGATAATCCGGAAGTACAAAGGATCGCGCCTTTCCAAGTTTTCGACAACCTATACTATGTCGGAGCAAGATGGGTTTCTGCCTGGTTATTAGTCTCGGATCAAGGCTTAATTTTATTTGATGCGCTATATGGAGACCTAACAGATATTGCAATAAATGGAATAAGAGAACTCGGATTTGATCCTGACGATATTCGTTATGTGATTGTCTCCCATGCTCACTATGACCATATCGGTGGAGCTCGTCGCTTACAGGAAGAATTCGGTTCAGTGGTTATGATGACTGAAGCGGATTGGAATATGACGACTGAGCCGGCGGTGTATCAGGAGTATCCGACACCCATTCGGCATCTATCTGTTTCAGATGGCAGCACGTTAAACCTTGGACGTACCCGGCTACGCTTTATGCAAACCCCTGGGCACACGCCTGGCGTACTTTCTACGCGCTTTACTGTTTACGATAATGGCTATCCTCATGAAGCTTTTTTATTTGGCGGTGCAGGTCTTAATTTTTCCGGAGTCGAACGTACGGAAATTTACATCAATAGCATAGAGCGTCTAATGCAAATGGAAAACATCGAAGTAAATATTCCAAATCATCCTGACTCTGGGGAGATATTTGAGCGCTACGAAATATTACAAGACCGGCAAGATGGAGACCTTCATCCTTTTGTGGATCCGGAAAGCTGGGATGCGTGGCTCGATATTTTAATGCGAAATGCCCTAGGCAAGCTTGAGAGGGAAAGAGAGGCGGCTAATTAAGGAGCTTTGAAAAGAATTACTGATATTGTTCATTAACAGGAAAATAACTTTCAATAGGCGATTTGCCCATACCAATATAGAAGGCCAATCTAAACTAAACTGACTAATCTTAGTAAAAACGATAAGGGTCATGTCACCCACTATAAAGTCTACCGTTCGCATTGCAACTAGTTTCGATAAAGCTAGTGTGGCGAGCAGAGACTTCCGTTAATAATGAGGGTTCGAGCCGGGATTAATTGTAGTGACGCGATTTCGTCAAAACCATTACCTCGGAGATAATAACGAATGAAGTCTATCGATTGGGCAGGATAGGGGGGAGAGGTTCGATCTGCCAAGCAGCAAATAATCGTCTTGCCTGGCTCAGCTCCGTTGGGCTTAAGTCTTCTTCGATTTCGCCTTTTAGCGAATTGCCTTCAGGGTGTTCGTTGTTTGCCGCTTTTGCAGCCCAGGCATGGGCTTCAATGAGATTCCCGCTAACAGTATCGCCTTCCTGATATATCTTAGCCAGTGCATAGGCGGCATTGGCATGTCCGCTGCGAGCAGCACGTTTAAACCAATCGATTCCCAGCTCATTATCTTGTCGCGTTCCTTGTCCTTCCAAATAAAGACTGCCGAGATTGAACTGTGCATTCACATGGCCTTGCTTAGCGGCGGCTTCGGTCCATCGTAATGCCTGTTCGTAATCTTGTTCCACACCCTGGCCGGTAAAATAAAGAATTGCCAGATTGTATTGAGCGAGATCTAGTCCTTCTTCAGCGGCGATAGAGAACTCACGAAATGCCGTGTCAAATTCTCCAGCGAAAGCGGCATTAACACCATCCTCATAGTCAGCCTTTACATTCAGACAAAAAAGTAGCGCAAATATAGCAAATCCAACCTTAAGTCGATTGAATAGCGAGCTAACTGATGTAACCTTTTTAGGCATAAAGCACCTCTATTTAGGGCAGCGGCAATGGTAATACAGCTAAAGTCGGCTGGAAACCAGAGAAAGATCAGGAGCCGGCATATCACTATGAAAAATCAATAATTTCGCTATAATACCGGCCTCTCGGGGCCCACCCACAGGGCCTTTAGAAGTCATCAAGATCTTAATAGAGAAAGCTATAGATCTGCTCGAATTCGGAGTACTCACTCTATTCGAATTTGGCGCTACTTAGAGAGTTTAGCACCCGTAGCTCAGCTGGATAGAGTACCTGGCTACGAACTAGGGGGTCGCACGTTCGAATCGTGCCGGGTGCGCCATAAATGAGAAGGGTCCTTTTGGACCCTTTTTTCATTTACTGCTTACCCGATCGATTCCACTTGCTCGCCCGACAAATTGCAAAACCAATTCGAACCAATCATGTCTTAAATACTAATAACCAAAGCGTCAGAACAAAACCTTAATAACTCATATTGATTACACTTTGGAACCCTGAGCATTAGCTCTCGCTGTAGTACTGAGATTCTTTGCCGCTATGCTCGATAGTTTCGATCTACTCCAGACTATTGCTTTTCCGGTTTAAATCCTCTCAAATACTGTGCAGGAGGAAATCGCTATGATAAGAGCAATAACAAGTGCTTTAGCGCTATTTGGATTCCTATTCGTTTCCATTTCTACATTGGCAAACGAAGGCACAATTGCTTTCGTTGGTGCCACGATTATTGACGGTACTGATGCAGAGCCACTCGAAGATGGCGTATTAGTGGTAACTGAAGGTCGAGTTCGTTCAGTAGGTCCCCGTTCAGAAGTAACTTTACCGGCGGGTGCTGAAGTGGTGGATGTCAGTGGTAAATTCATCATGCCTGGTTTGATCAACGCCCATGGGCACGTTGGTGCAACCGTAGGTCTGAATGGTAATGGCGGCTATGACCGCGCCAATTTATTAAGACAGCTCGGACTTTACGCGCGTTATGGTGTTACTACTGTTAACAGTCTCGGTGGCGATGAGGCGGCGGGTTTTCAACTTCGTAATGAACAATTCACTTCAGGTTTAAATCGTGCGCGAATCTATACAGCAGGCAGTGTAGTCGTGGGAGATTCAGAACAAGCAATTCGTGATGAAGTAAATCGCAATGCTGATATGGGAGCAGACTTTATCAAGGTTAGGATCGACGATAATTTAGGTGCTACACAAAAGATGCCTCGACCATTCTTCGAAGCTTTAGTAGATCAAGCTCATACACGTCGCCTCCCTGTTGCGGTTCATCTTTACTATTTAGATGACGCAAAATTTATGCTCCAAGCAAATGCGGATATAATCGCTCACAGTATTCGCGATCTTCCTGTCGATCAGGAATTTATAAACATGGTCACAGAGCGTGGTACTTGTTACATCCCAACACTCACTCGCGAAGTTTCTACTTTTGTCTATGAAAGTATTCCGGATTTCTTCGAAGATCCTTATTTCTTGAAAGAAGTAGAGCCTGCAATCATCGAAGAACTATCGACACCAGAGCGGATGTCTCGCATTGCTGGATCACGCTCCGCGCAAACCTATAAAGCTCAATTACCAACTGCAATGGAAAATGTAGGCACATTGCACAATGCTGGAATTAGAGTAGCAATGGGTACAGATACCGGGCCACCGGCGCGCTTTCAGGGCTATTTCGAGCATATGGAAATGCACATGATGGTGGACGCGGGAATGTCTCCATTGAATGCTATTCGTTCCTCAACAGGTGTGGCAGCAGACTGCATTGGTATGGGTGACATTGGGACTTTGGAACCAGGTAAGTGGGGTGACTTTTCAGTGCTAACTGAAAATCCGGCAGATGATATTCGCAATTCACACTCAATCGAAAGTGTTTACATAGCAGGTAACTTAGTTCCTAATGAATAATTCTGTTAGCAGGGGAGCTTAGGCTCCCCTGCATTGCATCGAGTCTTTATGTCTAATGGGCTCTCAACAAAAAAGCTTCTAACCGCATTCGCCATTTTTGCTGCTGTCATTGTGGGTACGTTTGTGCTCCTGGTGGCGCTGATGTTTAGTTCCCTCGAGCCAACCACAATCGATGAATCGGATGCAGATTATCTAAGTTTACAAAGATTTTTCCGTCACCCACCGACGGAATTGGTGCAGAGTCATTTGCTTGATGGCTCATGGTCAGGTGATGTTGAAAAGGCATTTGCAGTTCGAGTGGTAGGTATGGACACCGAGTTACTGTGGCAGCAACAAGGCGTTGTAAGGGGCGATCGTCTGACTCCGGAACTAGAGGACGCTGTGGATTTTATCGGTAATCTCTTAGATAGTGGTTATGTCCCCTGGTTTCCTACAATGGAAGAGATCAGAAGAGACTCTCATTACGTTTACCCAATTAATATTGTGACTCAAGGTGGCTATCCTGATTCGGTGCAGATGATTGTGATGCGGCCGTTTGATGACATGGCTTTCTTTGCTTACTTAAAGTTTTAGCTAATTTTCTTCATAGTGAAACTTAGCAAAGAACACTCGCACGCCTTTTCCACGCTTGACTGCTTTTAGGGGATCAACTTTGTTCACAAAACTTGAATCATGTGTCATAGATTCAGGAATCTCATCAAAAGAAATTTCACGAATATCTAATACGACCATCTAGCTATCTGCACCAGCTTTCGATACTTATTTTTCCAAAGCGTTCATAGATCGAATATATCTTCCGGAAAAACCGACTCGAATTACTTCGAGTCGGTTTCTAAATTCAAACCTATGGGCAAGGATTCTCGCCGGCAACAGGTGTAGCACCGGACGGTAAGAAACCCGGGAAGGGTCAGCTTCTTCCAGTGAGATACGAGTGCCAATTCGAATTAAGCTACCAGTGCTCGGGCCTTGAAAGAATTGATAGCCTTCACGCGTCTGCATCCAGGCAGAAGGGCCACCTACATATTTACCTGCGGCTCCGGTAGCACCTCTGATTTTATCTACGAGTTCCTCGTATTCTGCATCACCTTGTCGCATACCACTGAAGCTTCCGAGGTCGCCACTTGCAACAAATACTGCATCAACACCATCTACTCCGGCAATTTCTGCAGATGCCTCCACCCCGATTAAGGTTTCAACCATGGCAATGACCATTAAGTTGTCATTCCAGGTTTGGCGATAGTCGCTACCCCAGAGTCGGCCATACTGACCGCCGCCCTGGCTGCGTCGACCTTCTGGTGGATACTTCGCAAAATGCACTGTTTGTTCCATTTTTTCAGCGGTATCAACCATTGGAACAATCAGCCCAAGTGCGCCGATATCAGTGGCTTTCTGGATATCACCTTCGGTGGCATCAGGAATTCGAATAAAAGGTACCGCAGGGGCATCGCGACAGGCCCAGATCATGCGCGCCACGTCGGTGTAGTTTAGGGAACTGTGTTGCATTTCAATCCAGATGAAATCAAAACCAGAATTAGCCATGGCGCAGTAGATATCTGGATCTGGAGTGTCTACGGTTCCGCCGACTACCTGTCTGCCTTCGGCCAATTTAGTTTTTACCGTGTTGTACATTCGTGAATCTTGCGCTTGGGCGGGTAGAAACCAGGCCAGTGACAGTAAAGCGATCATGGCGAGTCTAAGTGTTTTCATTGTTATTGCCTCATCAGGATTATTGTTATCTATTGGGGGTAATTAACCGTTAATTAGTCAGAGATTTCAACGATTTTTCATCCATCCGCAACCATCGCAGCCCGCTCGATTCCCCCGGCTTTTTGTTCAGCCTGAAGTCGTCGCCGTTCTTCGCCGCGACGTGCTAGCTCTTCTCTGTTTGAATCATCTACTTTGGCATAATCATTGCGCCAGTTGTTGTCATCTGACCAACTATAAGGCGTGCGCTCAGTAGTATTTGGGGCGGTTGCAGAGTTAAACAACGCTATCGCCTGGCTGATAATGCTTAGTTGCATATCATGATCGTAAGGCTTACCGCAGGGATTCCCTAAAGGGAGATCAGAATATAGATATCTAGCTACACCGCAGTGTTCGACGATATCCAATGCTGAACCTATTACCAAAGTAGGAATGCCATTGGCTTCTAAATGTCTAGCTACCAGACTCACGGTCTGGTGACAGACAGGTCACAATGGCACCAGTATGGCCACATCGACTTCGTCTTCGTGTAAACGTCGGAGTATTTCCGGTGCGTCATTTTCTATGGTGCCGCGCTGACTGTATTCAGTAGGTACTGAATGAAATCTTGGAGCAAGGCTGCCAATACCGCCTTCATCTTCCAATACCATTAACTGTTTCAGAGGAAGATAACTATTTACATCATCAGTATGAGTTACCGCCTTGTGCCAGGACAAATCCTTGGTGTACATCGATTGAGGAATGGGAGGGACCAGAGTGGAATAGATACGTCTTTGGGTGCGACCTATCACAGTGTCGGGCATGGAAGTGGTTACTATGCCAACACGACTCTCGCTGATGGGTTTTGTTAGGGGGGCAAATGGTGTATCCGTGTTATGTGCCCAGACATAATCAGTCGAATACCCCTGGGCGCGGTAATAATCCCGGGTCCGTTCCATATAGGGAACGTCATAAATTTCAGCCACTTACTACTCCATTCCAATACAACTAGGGACTTCAAGCATAGCGGTTTCCTTAGGCAATCAAAAGATTTTCTGGATTGAATATAAAGCCGTAATCGAACTATATGTTAGGCTTTGAGCATCTTCGAATTAGGAGAGGGGCCTTCAATAATGATTTATGCGCTTAGTCGATCACTTTCAAGGTTTGCGATTTCTGCTTACTTACTAATTATTTCATCAATAGTTTTTGCACAGGGGAGCACCATGAGCACGCCTTCGCCAGTGGACGGAGTTACATTTCGATTTATAGAGAGCAATGGTATTCGGATGCGAATTGCTGAAGCAGGTGATTCTGGGCCACTTATTTTGTTTGCTCATGGTTGGCCTGAATCTTGGTACAACTGGCGTCATCAGCTTACCTATTTTGCTAATGCGGGATATAGAGTGGTGGCACCGGATATGCGCGGTTATGGAGAAACAGAAGCGCCACCAAATGTTGAAGACTATGACATCGTAAACTTGGTAGGTGACATGGTTGGAATTCTCGATGCCTTAGGGGAAGAACAGGCAGTTATGGTTGGGCACGATTGGGGATCTATTGTTGCTTGGAACTCAGTGCTTATGCACCCAGATCGATTCTCTGCCTTAATCGCCATGAGTGTTCCATATGGAGGGCGAGCACCGCAATCGCCAATGGTGGGCTGGCATGAGACTTTCGGCGACAATTTTTACTACATTCTCTACCACAACGAAGAGGGCGGTGTAGCCGAAGCTGAATACAACAGCGATCCCAGAGGATTACTCAGCAGACTATACCTTTCCCCAACTTCTCCAAGAGAAGCTCCGGCTATTACCGATCCAGCCAGATCAGCAGGTGGTTGGATAGGACGACTAGGTGCGCCGACTGGATTACCTGATTGGTTAACACAGGCAGATCTTGATTATATTGTGGATCAGTTCGTCTCTGCTGGTTTTCGCGGTGGTGTAAATTACTACCGCAATTTTCAGCGTAACTGGGAAATTACCGAAGACATAATAGATAACATCGAAGTTCCCACTTTATTCATTGCCGGAGAACGAGATGTAGTAATTGCAGGGGCCAATGAAGGTCAGCTTACAGGTGCCATGAGTCGAGTAGCAAAGGATTTCCGAGGCGCAGTATTGGTACCAGCAATTGGGCACTGGGTTCAGCAGGAAGCACCAGAAGAAACAAATCAGGCCATGTCAGAATTTCTCAATTCGATTCCACTCACTCCATAAGTGATTGTTAGATACCCAATATCTTTATCTGATAGCCTCAGCCTCTCTCAGGGGCTATCAGCGCAATGTTCGTGATTAATATGATAATGATTGACCGCAACTATTGGGCTTGCGGCAATCAGTAGAA
>BPDI01000049.1 GCA_019654215.1 Gammaproteobacteria bacterium
CTAGCTGTTCTTCTTGCGCTTGAAGGGTGTAATCATCAAGTTGGTTATAGTCCTCTTTGATCCCCAAGGAAGTACGAAACTCGGGACTGAAGTCCAACTGTTCTTCCCATAACTCATCTAACCATTGATTAAATCGCTCAGTCTCTGCTTGTGCAGAACCTACTGCGGGAGCAGAAGCGTTTGAGTTACTTCAGTAAGCGGGGGCTTTCATCACAACTAATAAGAAATAAAGCTGAAATGAATAAAAATAGGTTTCGCATAGGAAGCTTCTCACTAAGCTGGCCCCCCTTTTTTGGGCATTCAACAAAATAATATGGAAAAAATTCGAGGGTTAGAACGCTAACGGTTTTCCCGATAGTTGTCTAGACAATCCAATACATGTGAGATGAGGTGAAACTGGGCTACTGCAACTTGCGTTCTACACCGGACCCTAAGCGCTCGTCTTTTTAACGATAGAGTTTGTCTAGCAGTCGTTGTGACTATACATTATTTTTTTAAAAACTGCGCAGCCGCTAAATTTTTTTGGGGATGGAGAAGCATCAATGTTATCTAACTTGTTTTGAAATTTTGCTATTTTTTTTTAGAGGTTTGTCGCGAACTGGATTCACACATTCATATCTAGGTGACACATGGGATAATGGGCCACGTATATTTCTCAACTTTTTAAATATCCCCAATTTCTTGAACTGCTCGAAGATATTGGTCCTTCTTATTTAAAGAATAGACAACATTCGAAAATAAAACAGAAAAAAGCGAGGAAATTGAAATTAATTGGGGCCGGAGACAGAAGCGAAGCCCAATCAAATTTCGGATCAGCAATGGCAATAAAGTGAGGATTCAGCATGGATTCTTCTGGTTATACCGGAGGGTCTCAAAGCTGGTATCGTATATTTCACCTCCCCCTGCACTTAACACAGCATGGGCAGCGGCGGTGTCCCATTCCGAAGTAGGAGCCAATCGCGGATAGATGTCCGCCTTACCTTCGGCCAGAAGACAGATTTTTAGTGAGCTTCCCATGCTTACTACTTCGGTGTCACCTAATTCCGATTCCATTCTTGCTATTAGTTTATCCACCAATTCACCACGATGGTTGCGACTGGCAACAACTCGCACTGCACTCTGCCCTTTACTGAATCGTGGAACTGATATCTCTTGGAGTTCACCTTCGGGATTTACTTTCCAGGCCCCAGTGCCTACTTGACCTAAGTAGTTCATGCCGCTTACCGGAACATGGCCCATACCCAACTCGGGTACGCCGTTTGATATTAAAGCGATATTGACTGTGAACTCGCCGTTTCGCTTAATAAATTCCTTGGTGCCATCTAGTGGGTCGACTAACCAGAACTGCGACCACTCCAGACGTTCCTGCGCTGGAGTTTCTCCTGACTCCTCAGAAAGAATTGGAACATCGGGAGTGAGCTTTCGCAGTTCAGCAACTATCAATTGGTGAGCCAGACGGTCGGCTTCCGTAAGCGGAGAACTATCATCCTTGATAGTTACATCAATTTCCCCTGCCTGGTTATACACTGACAGTATTTCTTTACCTGCTGAAATTCCTATTCGCAGTAGCGCATTTAGCTGGGTTTCTTTCCACATAATGTTTTGTTAAAGAGATAGGTTCTAATCACATCGCTGGTTCGGTAAGCTTGACGCATGTTGCATGACTCATACCTGCTTGCCAAGGAAAAGTTAACTGGATTTTGATATGCCTCCATGGCCTTCCATAGACACCATCATGTTTGACATGGATGGAACACTGCTTGACCTTCATTTCGACAATTACTTTTGGTTAAACCTAATACCGCAGAATTATGCGAAGAATAATGGCATCAGTGAAGATGAAGCCTTAAACGTAATTCGCAGCAAATACGAAGAAGTTCATGGAACGCTCGATTGGTATTGTCTGGACCATTGGGAAAAAGAACTGCAGTTAGATATCCCTGAGTTAAAAACTCAGATTAAGCATAAAATTAGAATTCGACCCAATGCAGAAAACCTGTTACGGGAACTTAGATTCTCCGACAAAAAATTATTACTGATTACCAATGCCCATCCGAAGAGTTTACAAATAAAAATGAGTCAAACAGGCATCGATGAATTTTTCCACTTGTGTGTCAGCTCTCATCGTCTCAAGTTGGCAAAAGAGAACCATGGATTTTGGGAACGACTACAAAAGGTTGAATCTTACGATCCAGAGCGAACGTTATTGTTTGATGACTCGTTGCCAGTGCTAAGACAAGCCCAACGTGAAGGAATTCGACATCTCTATGGGATTAAACAACCCGATAGTCACCGGCCCGAAGTGGAACATGATGAGTTTCCACTAGTGGAAGACTTTCAACAAATCATGCCTTCTAAACAGAAGTAATCATTGTGACTGAAAAACAACAAAACAGAGTGCGAATTGATAAATGGTTATGGGCTGCCGTTTTTACAGAACCAGAGCAATTGCTAAACAGGCAATTGATGGCGGTAAGGTTCATTGTAATGGTTCTCGAACTAAACCTAGTAAGGAGATAGAAATAGGAGCTGAAATAAAGCTTCGACAAGGTTTTAATGAAAAGACAGTAATTGTGCGCGGGCTTTCTGAACAACGGCGCGGCGTTTCGGAAGCACAGTTACTCTTTAAGGAAACGGAGGAAAGCATCGATAAGCGGGAGAAACTTGTACAGCAACGCAAAGCACAGCCCAAACATTGGCCTACTCCGACCAAACCAAATAAGAAACAGAGAAGGCTAATCCAGAAATTCAAGCAACAGGGTTAGGACTCACACCCCAGTGAGCTCGCCGGTTTACGGCAGGTTTACACTGTTCCCGCTAACAGCTCATGTGTCATAATGCGAGCCCATTGCCAATCAGCATGGGATAGCTACACCTCATCCGTCATATCCCATGATTAGGAGTTACTTTGGCTAAGCAATTCAGCGAGTGCTTGCAGCGTTATCGGTTGCATGAATTCGATCCAGAATGGGGAGCTGTTCTTCGAGGGATTGAGAAAGAGAGCTTACGTATCTCTTCAGATGGACAAATTTCTCTCGCTGGTCACCCAAAAGCTCTGGGATCGGCCCTCACCAATCCATATATCACGACGGATTTTTCTGAAGCTCTACTGGAATTTATAACACCAGCATTGCAGGACATTGATGAATGCCTGCAAGTGTTAGAGAACATCCATCGCTTTACCGTACAAAATTTAGAAAATGATGAGATGCTCTGGGTGACTAGTATGCCTTGTCCACTTGGAGCGGAAGCAGAAATACCAATAGCGCAATACGGCAGCTCCAATATTGGAAAATTAAAAACTCTTTATCGACATGGCTTGCATCATCGCTACGGGAGCCTGATGCAAGCCATTGCTGGAATTCACTATAACTTTTCTATGCCCGAAATTTTTTGGGAACCGTATCAGAAGATTTGTCAGCACACGGGATCAATTCAAGAGTTTCGAACCGAGAAGTACCTAGGTCTTATTCGAAATTTTCATCGTTACTCCTGGCTATTGATTTATTTGTTCGGCGCTTCACCGGCAGCCTGTAAATGCTTCGTAGAAGGGCGCGAACATAACTTGCAGGAATTCGATGAAACCAGTTTGTTTCTCCCGGATGCTACTTGCTTGCGCATGGGCAATCTGGGATATAGGAGTGCGGCACAAGAATCTCTATTCGTTTGTTACAACGATTTGCAAACTTATGTTGACTGTCTCTATCAGGCGATGCATACACCTTACCCGGAATATGAATCAATAGGACAAAAAGTTAACGGAGAGTATGCACAAATAAATACCAACCTCCTTCAACTAGAGAATGAGTTCTACTCAACTATTCGTCCTAAAAGAAATGTACAAAGCGGCGAACGTCCGCTGGATGCACTGACTAATAGTGGAATTGAGTATGTAGAAGTTAGAGCACTAGATTTGGATCCTTATGCTCCACTGGGTATCACTGCTGAGCAAGTAAGATTTCTCGACACCTTTCTGTTGCACTGTCTGTTAGCAGAAAGTCCGGCCTGTGATGAACAGGAGTTCTTCGAAGTGGCCAGCAACATGGCCAAGATTGTGGAGTGCGGGCGCGATGTTGACTTAAAGCTCGAACTCGAATCAAACAACGAAGGGATTAAAAGAGTGGTCATTGGAATTGATGGAAGATTTGGGTCATAGCGCTGGACTATTGGACGAAGCCCATGGTGGAACCCGTTACTCTGAAAGTCTGTCGAATCAACTAGCTAAAGTTAACGATCCAAATCTCACGCCTTCAGGACAAATGCTGAAAGAGATGCGGGAAGGAAACGAATCTTTCTTTGAATTCTCGATGCGTCAATCTAAAGCCCATCAAGCATATTTAGTTAACAATGGCTTAGAAGAGCAAACTGTCAGCCATATGAGTGCAACTTCTGCCGAATCACATGATCGACAAAAAGAAATTGAAGTGAGTGATGATCTCATTTTCGATGATTTTCTTACGCAATGGAATGACGCCTAAGTTTGGGTTACACCATAGATGGATTCATCCATCGTTACGCGATGAAGCTGAATTAATTTATCTAATCCAAAAATTAACTACTTTCTATGCCAGCGAAAAAATTTTTCGGTCCAAGGGAAATATTTTTTCGGAAGTCGCGCATTTCTCCAGGCATTAGCTGCAAATTTATTTGCCTCTAGTAAAGTAGGATAGATGTGAGTGACTGCAGAAATTTTCTTTAAGCCCATGCCATGAGTCATAGCAAAAACAAATTCACCGATTAACTCACCAGCATGATAACCAACGATGGTTACGCCGAGGATTTTGTCTTTGCCCGGAACAGTGAGTACTTTAATAAAACCGTGGGCCTCTCGGTCAGCTAGGGCGCGATCCAGGTGGTCCATGTCATAACGGGTGACTTCATAGTTGACGTTTCTTGTCTTCGCCTCTTCTTCACTTAGTCCAACTCTTGCAACTTCCGGATCGGTAAAGGTAGCCCAGGGGACCACATTGTACTTTGCCTTGAGACGCCAGAGCCCACCCAGCATGGCGTTGATGGATGAGAAGAACGCCTGAAAAGACGCCATATGAGTAAACTGAAATGGTCCGACAACATCACCGCAGGCATAGATGTTTGGATAAGCAGTCTGCATTGCATCATTAATTTCGATAGTGCCTTTGGGGGTTAATGGCATTTCCAGCTCTTCGAGTCCAAATCCTTCAACATTGGCTTTTCTTCCAATTGCTAAAAGAACTTTGTCGAATTCAACCCTCACGGTTTGACCTTGGTGCTCTGCTTCCATAAAAGCCTGGCCATCGTCTTGCCCGAACTTTACAAGTCGATGATCAGTCAAAACGTTTATTCCATCTTTTGCAAACTGTTCAGTAACAGCAGCTGAAACTTCCGGATCTTCCCTCACCATAATTCGTGATTCCATGTCTACTTGAGTGACTAGTGCGCCAAGATTGTTAAAAGCCTGTGCTAATTCGCAACCAACCGGTCCGCCACCAACAACTAATAAATGTTTAGGTAGCTCACGAAGCCCCCAAACAGTATCTGAAGTGAGGTAATCGATTTCATCTAGACCTTGAGTGGGTGGGATCAATGGTCGCGCGCCAGTGGACACAATGATTGAACGAGTATTGATAACTCTATCGCCAACTCTGACGGTATAAGGCGACTCAATAAAAGCTTCACCACTAACACATTCAACACCTAGCGAAGTAAATCGTTCGATAGAATCATGAGGCTCGATCATTTTAATGATGGCCTGCACTTGTTCCATCACTTTGGTAAAATCAACATCACCGCTACCATTGTTAATGCCATACTCTTCGGAGCGTCTTAAGTAAGACATAATGCGTCCACTGCGGATAAGTGACTTGCTGGGAATGCATCCGGTGTTTAAGCAGTCGCCTCCCATCTTATGCTTTTCTACCAGAACTATTTTTGCTTTTGCTCCAGCAACAATTAGCGATGCAACCAAACCTGCAGACCCTGCTCCGATTACTACAACATTTACGTCGAACTTTTTCGGTTTCACAAACTTCTTCATTAATTTATTGCGTTGACTAGAGTTAACAATGGATCTCGCAATGAATGGAAATAGTCCAAGTAACGCAAGAGAAAAAAGTAGTGATCCGCTTACTAAACCAGACAAGGATGTTATTTGTGCTAACTCGGAACCAGCGTTTATATACACTGCAGTTCCTAAAAGCATGCCGATCTGGCTAACGATATAAAAAGAGATCGTCTTAATGGGTGTTAGACCCATTAGTAAATTCACAATAAAGAATGGAAACAGAGGTACCATTCTTATGCTGAATAAGTAAAAACTGCCGTCTTTTTCAATTCCTCTATTAATAGGCGCCAGATAGTCACCAAATTTACTTTGTACCCAATCCCGCAGCAAAGTGCGGGAAACTAAAAATGCCAGAGTTGCACCGATGCTACTGGCAAAGGAAACAATCAATAGTCCCCAGCCTAATCCAAAAATTGCGCCACCAATAAGCGTAAGTATTACAGCGCCGGGAATGGAGAGTGCCGCTACAGCAACGTAGACCGCTAAATAAATTAGAGCGGCGGATGCAAAATTCTGATCTTTATAAACTTGAATCGCGCCCAATTGGGAGTGAGCATATTCAAGGGTCAGGTATTGGCCTAAATTGAAGATAAAGTAACAGCCAATAGCAATGACGAAAATGACGACGATTGCGGTTTTTGTTTTATTCATCAATTAACCTGTCAATGTTGGAAAGCTGCATAGGCCCTAGCTTATCGCAACCGCTAACTGGATCTATTCTTGTTTTACAGTTTCGATATGCTATAAACCACTTGCAATAGATACCGCAGAAGCCCAAGATCCCGCAGACCAGCGAATATAAAGCTTTGAAAAACATAAGTTAAGAGAACCTGAAATGTCCAATTTTAATTTCAGCCGTGAATTGCCGGTTACCCGTATGCGCCGCATGCGCAGGGACGGTTTTAGCAGGCGCTTAATGCGTGAAACACGACTGAGCACAGATGATCTGATATTTCCGGTTTTTATTGTCTCAGGCAGTAACGAAAAACAGAATATCGATTCAATGCCTGACATATATCGCATGAGCGTAGATGTCTTGTTAGAAGAAGCTGCAGAGTTAGTAGCGCTCGGCATACCTGCTATTGCTCTATTTCCCTCTCCCGATGATTCGGTTAAAACCGAAGACGGCAGTGAATCATTTAATCCTGATGGATTAGTGCAACGAGCTGTAAGAGCCCTAAAAGAAGCCCAGCCAGAATTGGGTGTTGTCACAGATGTAGCTCTGGATCCATATACTACCCATGGGCAGGACGGAATCATAGATGACAGCGGTTATGTATTGAATGATGAAACGGTTGAAGTCCTGGCGAAGCAAGCACTGTCTCACGCCCAAGCCGGCGCCGACATTGTTGCTCCTTCGGACATGATGGATGGCAGAGTGGGCGCTATCAGATTAATACTCGAAGAAAGCGGTCTGATCCATACCAAGATTCTCGCTTACTCGGCTAAATACGCTTCTGCCTATTACGGCCCGTTTCGAGACGCGGTGGGTTCGAGTGGTAGTTTAGGTGGCAGCAATAAGTACAGTTATCAAATGGATGTTGCCAATAGCGATGAAGCTCTGCAGGAAGTTGCACTGGACCTGGCAGAAGGTGCAGATATGGTAATGATTAAACCGGGATTGCCTTACCTGGATATTGTGCATCGGGTAAAGCAGGAATTTGGCGTTCCTACTTTTGTTTATCAGGTGAGTGGTGAATATGCTATGCATAAGGCGGCAGCGCAGAATGGCTGGCTTGATGAAGATGCAGTGGCCATAGAATCCTTAATTGCAATTAAGCGTGCAGGTGCCGATGCCATATTGAGTTACTTCGCAAAAAAGGCTGCGCAAATTCTCGCAGCTCAATAATTCCCTATAGAATATAGTGCACTTGCTACTAAAAAACCGCTATATCTTGAAACCTGAATAATTGCCTTTATTATAGTCCCATCGAGCGGAAGCCTCTGCGCAGCTCGATACTGAACAACCAGTTAGTTATTAGCCTCTAATCAAGAAGGAATAGTATATGAGCGACAATATCGTTCACGTTTCGGATAGTAGTTTTGACCAAGACGTATTACAGGCAGAAGGGCCTGTACTCGTCGACTTTTGGGCCGAATGGTGTGGACCCTGCAAAATGATCGCACCAGTTTTAGAAGAACTCGCTGATGAATATGGAGAGAAAGCTTAAAGTTTGCAAAATGGATGTGGATGCGAATCCTGACACGGCTCCGAAGTACGGAATCCGCGGCATTCCCACTCTAATTCTGTTTAATAACGGTGATGTTGCCGGCACCAAAGTCGGTGCTCTTTCCAAATCACAACTCTCCGCTTTTATTGACAGCGCCATTTAAATTGCGTTTAATACATCGTCTCGCATACCTGCGAGGCGCCACAGGAAGTGGAATTTTTTACTGAATCCCTGAATTTTTGTTTTATTAGTAACCGAAACTCCTCGTTGGCCTGTATTATTCCTGGTACACAGATTACGCGCACTGCGCCTTTCTGCGTATCAAATTAAAAAAGTGAAAAAGTTTATAGTGGACACATTAAAAGACTGGGTCTATAGTAAAAAAGAGTTGGATTTGAAAGAATTAAAAAACTAAATAGAAAATAATTTCATCGAGCTAATTTCCACTTTGTAATAATAACCAGTTTTAACAATACCCTTTAACCAAAAAACCAATTCCTAAAGTTTAAATCCTTACACCAATATCCGTGTCTTGCCTCGTTCTGTTGGCGGTACGCATTTTCCATAAAAATCACTAAATCGTTTCTTAAGAAATACAACTATGAATCTCACAGAACTCAAACAAAAACCAATCGCAGAACTTCTTAAAACAGCTCAAGAGATGGGATTGGATAACGTCTCTCGCTCCAGAAAACAAGACATAATCTTTGTCATACTTAAAAAGCATGCCAAGAATGGCGAAGACATTTATGGAGATGGTGTACTGGAAATACTGCAAGATGGTTTTGGGTTTTTAAGGTCGGCAGATTCTTCTTATTTGGCAGGTCCTGATGATATTTACGTATCACCGAGCCAGATTCGACGATTTAACCTAAGAACCGGAGATACAGTAGCTGGAAAAATCAGACCTCCTAAAGATGGCGAAAGATATTTCGCACTGCTAAAGATAAGTGAAATCAACTTTAGCAAACCAGAGAGCTCCAAGAACAAAATACTTTTCGAAAACCTCACTCCTCTCTTCCCCGAAGACCGATTAGAACTTCAACTAGGTAACGGTAGTACCGAAGATCTTAGTGCCCGAGTTATCGATCTGACTTCGCCAATTGGTAAAGGGCAACGAGGATTGATTGTGTCGCCACCTAAAGCTGGCAAGACACTAATACTGCAGAATATTGCGCAATCCATTACGAAGAATAACCCTGAATGTCGTTTAATTGTGCTGCTTATAGATGAGCGGCCAGAAGAAGTGACAGAAATGCAGCGTTCGGTGCGCGGCGAAGTAGTTGCTAGTACCTTCGATGAACCACCTTCTCGCCATGTTCAGGTTGCGGACATGGTAATCGAAAAAGCCAAGCGTCTGGTTGAACATAAAGAAGATGTTGTAATTCTTCTAGACTCTATTACACGTCTGGCACGTGCCTACAACACTGTTATTCCTTCCTCCGGTAAAGTATTAACTGGTGGTGTTGATGCTCATGCACTGGAAAGACCGAAACGATTCTTTGGTGCTGCACGAAATCTCGAAGAAGGTGGATCCCTGACGATTATCGCTACGGCGTTAATCGAAACCGGCTCGAAGATGGATGAAGTGATTTACGAAGAATTTAAAGGCACCGGCAACATGGAGTTACATCTGGACAGAAAGGTTGCTGAGAAGAGGATCTATCCAGCAATCAATGTTCGTCGTTCTGGTACCCGCCGCGAAGACTTACTTACCAACGAAGAAGAGCTGCAACGCATGTGGATCCTGCGTAAGCTTCTGAGTTCCATGGAAGATGTACAGGCGACAGAATTCATCCTGGATAAACTTAAAGACACTAAAACCAACGATGATTTCTTTAATGCGATGAAAAGAAAATAGAACGGTTTATTCCAGTTTAATCTAATCGCTCTTACAAAATCCTATGGCATTTAAAGATCTTCGCGACTTTATTGATCTGCTCGAACAAGAGGGTGAACTCAAAAGAATTCAAACCGAAGTCGATCCCTATCTCGAAGTAACCGAGATTTCTGATCGAACTTTACGACGTGGTGGTCCTGCACTTTTATTTGAGAATGTGAAGGGCTCTTCACTACCGCTTTTAGCCAATCTGTTCGGTAATACTCGACGTATAGCGCTAGCCATGGGTCAGGAAGATTTGGAAGGTCTACGTGACGTTGGCAAGTTGTTAGCTTTCTTACGGGAGCCAACTCCCCCATCCGGTTGGAAAGATCTTTGGCAAAGCCTGCCAAGTTACAAATCTGTATTAAATATCTCGCCGAACGTAAAACGCTCGGCTCCTTGTCAGGAAATCGTTATCAAAGAAGATGACATCGATTTGTCGATGTTCCCGATTCAAACCTGCTGGCCCGGTGATGCTGGGCCTCTGGTGACCTGGCCTCTGGTAATAACCAAGGGGCCAGAGAAGGAACGGCAAAATCTCGGCATCTATCGCATGCAGTTAATCGGGCCCAATAAATTGATCATGCGCTGGTTATCTCATCGCGGCGGCGCATTGGATTTTCGAGACTGGAAACTTAAACATCCTGGTGAAAATTTTCCGGTTTCCATCGCGCTAGGAGCTGACCCTGCAACAATTCTTGCTACCGTGACTCCCGTCCCTGATTCGCTTTCCGAGTATGCCTTTGCAGGATTATTAAGGGGTGGCAAAACTGATATAGTGAAATCCCAGACTAATGAATTGCAGGTTCCAGCTAGTGCGGAAATAGTTCTGGAAGGGGTAATCGAGCCAGATGAAATTGCCGATGAAGGTCCTTATGGCGACCACACTGGTTACTATAACGAGGTTGAGCAGTTTCCTGTGTTTACCGTGAAACGTATTACTCATCGCAAAGATCCCCTATACCACAGTACCTATACCGGTCGCCCGCCCGATGAACCCGCAATGCTAGGCGTAGCATTGAATGAGGTATTTGTTCCATTATTGCAAAAACAATTTCCCGAAATTTCCGATTTCTACTTACCGGCTGAAGGATGTTCCTACCGTATGGCAGTGGTGTCCATGAAGAAACAGTACGCCGGCCATGCCAAGCGAGTAATGATGGGTATATGGTCTTTCCTGCGACAGTTTATGTATACCAAGTTTATAGTGGTAGTAGACGATGATGTAGATATTCGCAGTTGGGAAGATGTCATCTGGGCCATCACCACCCGAATAGATCCAATTAGAGATACGGTGCTAATAGATAACACACCAATCGACTATCTGGATTTTGCTTCTCCAGTTTCCGGCCTTGGCTCGAAGATGGGACTAGACGCCACGAATAAGTGGCCGGGTGAAACGGAAAGGCAGTGGGGAACCCAATCGAAATGAGTACCGAAGTTAAACAGCATGTCGATGAGTTGTGGAAGGAACTCGGAATCGATTAATGAGTTATCTTGTTCTGAGAAGGAAGAGGTAGTTCAGGAAGCTGAGCGCCAATTAAATCGCCATAGCTTTGCAAATAAGTTTCACTGGCTTCTACTTCACCCAAATCTTTCAGCAATCTACTTAGTTCACCATAAGCTTCAGCGGTAGGTGAGATCTTAATACTGGCTTTGTAGTATTCCTTTGCTTTCCCCCAAAGCTCATTGCGCATCGATATTCGACCGAGGCATAGCATCAAGTTGGCATCAGTTGGCCTCGCTTTTAACCAACCTTCTGCAATGGTGAGTTGTTGTGGACTGACACCAAAATCCAATTCACCGTAGCGTCGCACCAAATTTTCACTCCAGCATTTACTGACTGCAGACTCAATGGCCTTGGCCGCATTAGCCTTAGCATCCAATTGCAGTAGTAACTCGGAGAAGTGCTTAACGACTTTCTCATCTTCACGATATTTTGCCGGCGCCTTCTTCCATAGCTTATTGAGCTGCGTCAAAGGTTCTTCTTTTGTCGAATCGCTTATTGATGAGCGGGCTGCATAAAGCTCTTCCATAAATATGCGCATCCTTATCTCACCTATTTCTATTGAATCTATGACTTGGTTCTTTTCGAGGGTTGGGACTAGTTCTTTGAGAGCCTGCCAATCCTTAAGTTGGACGTATACTTCCTTTAGTAAATAGAGTAAAGAATGATCATTGACTGAACTTCGTTTAAGTTGTTCCAAAACGGCAACGGATTGTTCCAGCTGGCCCAACTTAAACAACAACTGTGCTTTCAAGAAATTAATAGTGGACCTGGATTTGGGATACTTTTCTTCAGCATCCTCCAGACATTTGATCCAATCATCTTTGCGCCCGATCTTGTGCGCAGCATAGGCAGCAGCGAGGTAGTTAACAACGCTAGCGTCTTTGTCACCAGTGCTCTTGGTTAACAAGTTGTAGCTAGATAGCCAATTACCTCGAGTAAAATAAAGTAATCCTTCAATAGTATCGCTGCGAGCTTTAGCTTTGCGTTGCTCGTTTAAATCATGCCCAAACTTAAAAAGTTTGCGCGGGTTAATCCACTGCAACAGCATGGCAAAAAACTTAAACAATAAGTAAAGAAAACCGCTTGCTACTAGAAGTGCAAATAAGCTTGTTTCGAAAGTGTAATTACCAAAAGCGATTAGAAGGTAACCAGGATCGTTGGGAAAACCGAGATAGAGAGTAACCGAGAGAGCAACAACGATTGTGAGTAAGCTAAAAACAAATAAGCGAATCATGATGCTTTCTTTAGTCCAGAATCAATTGCGAAATCAGTGACAGTGAATTTCCTAAATTTGGAAGGCTTGGACTGACATCGATTCTGCTTAGTTCATTTAATTCTCCCAGCATTGTTTGTCCTACTGCAGATTCCGTAACTGCAAAGCGTTGTAGCCATGCTCTGCTGTTTGAAAGACTGCGCCGATACAATTCCCTATCCTGAGTCACCATTGCATACTGCGCCTGTCCTAACATTAAGTGCAGTGATTGTTTGACTGCAGATTCCTGCGCAGGGGCAAGCATTGCCGCAGGTTTCTCTTCCCATTTCCGCCAAACGAAAATAGAACTAAGAAAATCATAAGTTGAATCTATAAAACCATTGGGGCGTGCTCCGATTTCAACGGGTACCGATTCGATGTTGTGACGGTTCTCAAAATTCTCTCTCATAGAACCGAGCAGATCAATCTGATCGATTCGATTGGTGAGGTTAGAGAGCGTGATAAAGATTCCTTCCCGATCCACTAACTCAGCACCCAGAAGCAAAGACAAATCACTCGCTATAGATTGTCTAACAGCAAACACTGAACTATTTCCAGATTCCACGATTGATGCGTCTGCGTCTTGTAATAATAGAACTGCCGAAGTTACATCGCCTTCCAATTGTAGTTTCTGATTCGCCATTCGAATCAAAAACTCAGCCTCTAATAATTTCCAATCGAGATTGGGTTGCGTTGTTGGTATGTCTGGTTGTGATTGCAATTCCTGGAGCTGTTGTTGCAAAGACGCTATTTCAGCATTCAGTACTGATTCTACTTCTCTTACCGCAGCGTCATCGATCTCAAAAGGTTCGAGAGGCGCAGCTAATTGCTCCTGCAACTGACTTATTAATGAATTCTGATTAGCAACAGTCTGGCTGAGTTGTTGATTCTCCGTGGTAATGCTGCTTATGTTCTGTTGAAGCTGGTACTGCTGATAACCTACATAAGCAATGCCTGCAGCCACTGGCGCAAACAATGCAAGCACCAGTAGAAATCGTAGTCTTGCATTCTTTTGTTGGCGGGATTTTCGACTCCCCGCTTTTGCACTGGCCTTAGAAAGCTCTTCGAGTATCTTGGGTGTTTCGGGCTGGTCTGCCACTCAATGTCCTCTCTTCTATCAGTCATGCATAATCACTAATATCTCTATGGTCACTATCTATTTTGTCGGCTTAATTAGCAAGCTCTTGTAGTGCATTTATTGACGCGTCGACGTCAGCCCCATCAGCATTTTTTACGATGGCGAATCCCTTTTGCTCAGCCAATTCCGCAACTCGCGCAGAAGGAACTACCAGTGGGATTCGCAATAAATCCGTAGATCCTGAAATTAGTTCATATAATCGATTAAGGGATTCACCACTCGTTACGGAATAAACGTTTATCGAATTTGTATTTATTAGATCCCTTAACTCATCTTTCGAGTAATTCACAGCAGTCCGTTTATATACCTCGATGTAGTCAACTTGAGCTTTTCTTGCCGTTAAGGATTCTGCTAATAAGTTCTCTACCGCCATCACCTCTGAAGATAGCGATCTTCTTATCCTCAATTTCTTTTAGTTCATTTAGCTCAAGTAAGTCTTCGCTGCTTGCTCCTAATTCCGAATGTATTACTGGACAACTGAGTTCAGAGCAAACCTTTCTTGCTGTACTTGGCCCAACAGCAATTACATCTATGCCGACCGGGAATTGTGGCCAATAGTTGTTAATCCTTTCCGCACCGAATTGAACAGCATTAGTGCTAATAAAAATTAGAATATTAAAGTTGTCCAGGTTTTGAATTTTTGAATTAACGACTTTGGTTTTTTCGTCATTATCGATCGCTTCAACTTTGATTAAAGGGAAATGGATAGCATTACCTTTAAGATCTTTAATTGCGGAACAGAATGTTAGATGTTGAGGATCTGGTCGGGTAACCAGAACATTTATTCCGGAAAGAGAAGAACCCATTGTTAATTCTCAGCCGCTCGTAATTCATCTAATATTTCTGCTGCTCCCCTTGATAACAAATCTTCCGCTGCTGTTATTCCAAGTTGCTCCGCTGCATGGGAGTTACCAGTTAGTTCGCTTCGAATTATTCTTGTCCCATCAACAGTGCCGACAAGAGCACGTAAGGTGATTTCGTCATTCTCGAGCTGTGCAAAGCTGGCAATAGGCACCTGACATCCCCCTTGCAACTTTACACTAACCGCACGTTCGGCAATAACTCGAGCAGCAGTATCGTTGTGATGCAAAAAATCAATAAGTTTTAGCGTGCCAATATCTTCAGTCCGGCATTCAATGCCAACTGCTCCTTGTCCTCCTGCTGGTAAACATTGATCGCAGGAAATGCGCTGTTTGATACGCTCATCCATTTCTAGGCGGAGAAGGCCGACGGTAGCCAAGATAATCGCGTCGTATTCACCTTTATCCAGTTTTTCCAAGCGCGTTCCTACATTGCCTCTCAAGTCAATTATATTTAAGTCGGGTCGTAAGCCATTTAGCTGACATTGGCGTCGAAAACTGGAAGTTCCAACTCTTGCACCTTCAGGAAGTTCGCACAGGCTCGCAAAATTATTTGATACAAAAGCATCGCTGGGATCTTCACGCTCGCAAATAACGGCGAGCCCAAGTCCGCTTGGAAATTCCATAGGAACATCTTTCATGGAATGCACAGCAATATCCGCTTCGTTATCCAGCATGGCCTTTTCTAATTCTTTAACAAAAAGTCCTTTTCCTCCGACCTTAGCTAAAGGTGCGTCTAGAATCTTATCGCCCATTGTGCTCATCGGTACAAGCTCAACCGCCACGTTCTCATGTTTGGCAAGCAAAGCATTTTTTACATAGTTGGCTTGCCAAAGAGCGAGTGGACTTTTGCGGGTAGCGATTCGAATTTCGGTTTGGGCCATAAAACATTTGAAGGCAGATTAAGTAATTACGCGCATTCTACGGCAATTAACTCAGATTGTCCGGTCGCAAAGCCCGGAATTTACCCTGCCTGCAGGCGACTTATTAAGCCAGGTCTATCCTGCTATAATCGCCACCCTTTTTAGAACGCCAGTACGAAAGCTCCACGGAGCGAAAAATCCATGAGTGATAGTGAAGATCAGAACAAGTCAAGCAAGCTCTGGGGTGGACGCTTCGGCGAAGCCACCGATGAGTTTGTACAACGATTTTCAGCTTCAGTGTCTTTTGACCAAAGACTCTATCAATATGATATTGAAGGTTCGATCGCACATGCCAAGATGCTTGCTAAGGTAGGCGTGCTTACTTCAGAAGAGTTACAGAAAATCGAATCGGGCCTAGAATCAATACGTAGTGAAATTACTAAAGGCGAATTCTATTGGTCTATAGAGCTCGAAGATGTACACATGAATATCGAGTCTGCGCTAATAGTAAAGATTGGTGATGTTGGTAAGAAACTACACACTGGTCGATCCCGCAACGATCAAGTAGCAACAGATATTCGACTCTTTGTGAGAAATGAAATTGACTCCATTTGTAATTTAATCAACAAAGTTCAAACGGCATTTGTTAATCTTGCAGACAGGGAAGCCGCAACAATCTTTCCAGGCTCCACTCATTTGCAAACTGCACAACCAGTTAGTTTTGGACATCATATGCTGGCCTGGTTTGAAATGCTGGAAAGAGATTATGAGCGATTCCAGGATTGTCGTAAGCGAGCCAATAAATCTCCATTAGGAGCTGCTGCGCTTGCCGGTACGACATTTCCAATCGATCGCGACTATACTGCTGAGTTGTTAGGCTTCGATGCACCAACCAATAATTCACTAGATTCAGTTAGTGATAGAGATTTTGCAATTGAGTTAGCTGCGGCCGGAAGTTTGTTGATGACTCATCTCTCACGGTTTTCAGAAGAGTTAGTGCTTTGGACTTCAGCACAGTTTAACTTTATCGAGTTACCAGATCGTTTTTGCACAGGCTCATCCATAATGCCACAAAAGAAAAATCCCGACGTTCCAGAATTGGTTCGCGGAAAAACCGGTCGCGTTGTGGGTCATTTGAATTCATTACTTAACTTGATGAAGTCGCAACCTCTCGCTTACAACAAAGACAATCAAGGAAGATAAAGAGCCACTATTCGATTTAGTCGATACAGTTAAAAATTGTTTGTTTGCATATAGTGAAATGATCCCAGCAATCATTTGCAATAAAGAAGCATGATTGTCGCTACCCAAAAAGGTTTTGCAACCGCCACCGATCTAGCTGACTACCTAGCGAAGAAGGGCTTACCCTTTCGCGATGCCCATGAAGTAGTTGGGAAACCCGTTGCCTTTGCAATCAAGCAGCAAGCAGGCCTTGCAGAGTTATCCCTGGAAAAACTTCAAGAGTTTTCCGAATTAATCGAAGCTGATGTTTTCGATGTATTAACTTTGGAAGGGTCGATAAACGCCGCAATCCCCAAAGGCGGTACCGCACCTGCGCAAGTAAAAACTGCGGTGACGAATGCACGGACTCTACTTTCTTCCCGCTAATTAAGTTAACGAGAAATAGGTGCCTGCAACTCTATATCGTATTCGAGAAAGCGATCGTCTCTTAAGGTTCGGACTCGTACTACGTCACCGGGTTGATGCTGTTCCATAATAGTTGCGTAGTCGTCTTCGTCAACCACCGCTTGACCTTCGATTTCCACAATGACTCGCCGAGTTGAATCTGACCTCTTTGCACTCTGCGGAGACCGCGCATGCCGAGACGCTCTGGGTCGGTGCCCTCTACCACATCTAATACGATAACACCTTCGATTCCCCATAACTCACGGTAATAATCTGGTTGAGGAAGACGTGTAATTCCAAGGATTGGTGTTTGTACACGACCATAGGTAACAAGTTCCGGCACGATGCGTCTTACTGTGTTCACAGGAATGGCAAAGCCAATGCCGGAAGAGGCTCCACTGGGACTGTATATTGCAGTATTCACTCCAACCAACTGCCCCAATGAGTTGAGCAAAGGCCCACCAGAATTTCCGGGATTGATTGCCGCATCGGTTTGGATCACATCACGAATAGTGCGTCTGTTTACAGATTCAATTTCTCTACCAAGCGCACTGACGACTCCGACAGTCATGGTAGTGTCGAGCCCGAATGGATTACCGATAGCAATAACTTTTCTACCAACTTCTAATAAAGAAGAATCACCAAGGTTGACCGGAGTTAGTTCTACCCCCGGCGCATCGATGCGCAGCACTGCAAGATCTTTATCTGGATCTGATCCAACTGGCAGTGCTTCGTAGCTCGATCCATCCTGCAGAGTCACGGTAACAACATTAGCCTCTTGTACAACGTGAAAATTGGTCACGATATAACCATCACCACTCCAGATAAAGCCAGTACCGGTTCCCTGTGGTACCTCCCTAGGATTTAATGAATAGACGGATCTAACCAGGCCCAGAATTAGTTATGTGAACGACTGAAGGACTAGCGAGCTTAAAAACCTCGATGTTGTTTTCTTCATCACTAGTTTTGAACTTTGAATATTCCAGCTCTTGGGAGGTAGCGGATACCGGGACTGCAATTATCGCCAGGCTAATTATTAAGTATTTTAAAGCTCTCATAGATACAAAATCTCAACCCGCAGAATTCAAAAAAAGGTGAAACACATTACTTTCTATAATAAGTTACTTTGCCAATTTTCAAGGCTTTGAACATCCTATGCCGCAAAAAGCTAAAATTTCAAAAAAAAAAAGAATAGCGCAAATTTGCGGGTTTAGCTCACCATTAAATACGCGTAAGATCGGTTCGACGATCTATCCATGATCTAGTAATGAATAACCACTACGACACCTTTGGTAAAACCTATACTCCCACCCGAGCTGCCGATCCACGCATTGTTCAGCGATTAGTGGATTTGCTGGAGCTAACTGCGCCTGCCCAACTTCTGGACATAGGTGCAGGAACTGGAAACTATAGTTTCGCGCTAGCTGAATTGGGATTTCAGATAGATGCGGTTGAGCCTTCTCAGGTTATGCGGAATCAGGCGAAGAATCATTCGAATCTGCGCTGGCATGCCACCACAGCCGAGTCCATGAACTTCGAGGACAATAGTTTCAATGGTGTAGTAATGACTCTATGTATTCACCATTTCGCAAATTGGCAGTTTGCACTCCAAGAAGCTTCTAGGGTAAGCGGGGGCGGCCCAATAGTTATTTTTGCCTTCAACATCGAGCACAAAGCGGATTTCTGGCTATTCGATTACTTCCCCCAATTCTTGAAAATCAAACCCAAAACTTTGCCCGACTTTGGAGGGAAATTTGAGCGGTATGTGCAGGAATCACTACAGGCCCAAATAGAATTTTTTTCGTTTCCGCTGCCAAAAGATTTAATCGATCATTTTGTGTCAGCAGACTGGGCTAATCCGGAAGTTACTTACAGGAAAAGTTTCGCAAAGGTATATCATCATTCAGATGCTTACATCCAGATAATCTTAAGCGGGGACTAAAACAACTAGAGAAAGAAATTAATAACGGGGAATGGCGGGAAAAATACGGATTCATTCTTGAAAATGAAACCTACGACTGTGGCTATGTTTTTATTCGAATAAGAAAATAAACCTAATGAGATTCTTCTAATTCCTGTTGTGCCGAAAACCAGTCCACTTCGATAGTTTCTAGATAAGCCTTTTATTTTACCCTGGCGTCGCAAAGTTTCAGTTAACTTAATGTTTTTCTCTTCTTTATATAATGCTTCGTCAGATAATTCGTTTTCAATTTGTGTAAGTTCCTTTTGAATACGATCCATCTCATTTTCAAACTTCTTAACCTTGTCATATAGTGGAGCGAGCTCCCTCTTTTCGCTGCGGCCAATTGTCTCTGTTCTTTTTTATCGAGCTTATTTAGACTAACGCCGACTTCTTTTCGCTTACCAATTTTTTCCAATTGACCAGTTTGCTTAAGCCAAGT
>BPDI01000050.1 GCA_019654215.1 Gammaproteobacteria bacterium
TTATGATCCTTACAATGCACCCGCATCCCATAAAGTTATGCCTTGTACCAACCCACCCCAGTTAAGGAAATCGAAAAAGTAGCCTGATTCCTTGCCATCCAGTGTGGTTGCACCAATAACCGCGAGCTATCATTCCTGGAGTGGAAATAACCCCCTGAATAGAGCCCTCCAGACATCGAGAATTGCGCTTCGCCCAGCTGAAGGTGGTACAAATCCAATGAGGTCTTGAATGAATTCCCACCGAAATCAATCAAAAGGAGGCCATCTGTGACTGCAACAGGGGAAACAACTTCATCTTTCTTGAAATAGGCTTGCGCACTAGTCAACGAAAAACCCGTCAGCCCCAAGCCACGCCTAACTTGAACCTCGCCCTCTTCAGGGCGAAATAGGAAATATTCAAAATTGCCTCCAATACTGATATTTCTTCCTTCTGCCGCATCAGAAAAAGGCAACGTAAGTCGCTCTAGATGACCTTTCCCTGAGGCAAAGCGGCCCCATACCAATTGTCTATTTCGTAAATCGGAAGCGGTCTGCTGTAGTAGCGGGGTAAAACCGGTGTTGTATGGCGCTTGTTCTTTGGCTTCATCCTCCAGATCCAGAGAGCTGACAGTTTCAGTGACCACCTGCTTAGCCGCCACTGTGTCATCTTCGATCGGAGCAGGCCTATCTTCCGTAGGCGATGCATCAGAAGAAAGCGGCTCCTGCTCAGCTTGTGAAATTGATACAGCGTTTTGTGAGAACGCTTCAAATACTTGGTTTTCTGGGCTCAGAGCAACCAGGGGTACCAGCTGAGGCATGGCCATATCTGAATTAAATTCAATGACCTGTGGGGATTGATCATCCAGCTCCACCGCATTAAAACTGCAAGGCCCGAACCCTTGTGCACTGCACTGGTCAGAGAAAGGTGCAACTATAACTCCACCCTGGTTTACCAGCGTCATTAGAGAATCGCTAGTGGCGGATACGACAAAGTCAGTGCCGCGAACACCAATCGCTGCTATTGGAGTGTTTAACCGAAAACGGTGTTTTGCTGAATCAGCTGCCGAGCCTGAGACCGATCTAGTTGTGCCATGGATTAGATTAAATTTAACGCTCGATGCTTGAGGGTTCGCTTCATCGAACTGAAAGACTTCAATTTGCAGCTCGCTATTGGGTCTAATACTGATAACCCCTGAATCGCGCAGCTGAACATGAATATGCCCACTAGACTCCGTTTTTAGGGTATCTCCCTCGTAGAGAAGAGTTCCTGTAGCTAGTCGAGTATATTCATCATTGTGAATTGATTTAGAAAAAGCCCTTCCAATGACTAGGCTCACAGACCCAACTGGAGGAAAATCAGCGCCTTCGTTTAATGCTCCTGGATTACCCTGATTTTCAGCTAGCGAATAGCTGGCCGAAATTAACCATGTGAAAATCAAAAAAATTCTAATAAACATAATCAACTGTAAAACAAAGGTTTCAAATAATTAGTTTTAAAACAATAGTTTAGCCCCTATGAGCCCGAAATACTGCAGGACTAGATTAAAAGAGCAAAACGCTAAAGTAGAGCAACACCAACCATGCATAACCTTAACCCGCATGTAAATTATCGCAAGTGACTGGGGTCACATTTCTCACATTAACAAGTATCTAATGTTACTTGCTTCAAGGTCGGTGGGAAAAGTTCGTAAATTAGGTTAATGAGGGTTTAATTACTAATGCAACTGAGAACACACAGATTTAGGTGGTTCAAGCAATTTGGATAAAATTACAGTCAAGCCCGAATTATTAAAAAGATTTAGTCTTTTTAATAATCTATGCGCTGAACATTTAGATTTGCTGTGTTCTCATGCCAAAGTAGAACGCTACGCAAGGCGCGAAATCCTCCTACAACCTGGTGCCAACGAAAACATGGTATGTCTGGTTTTCGAGGGGAGATTGCAAGCCATTGACTTTACTGTCGACGGAAAAGAAGTGGCTCTACTTCGTTGAGCCAAATGATTATTGCGGCGAACTCGCTGTTTTCGATATGGATTCCAACCAGAGTATGTTATCGCGCTAAAGCCATCTTTGATTGTTTTGGTCAAAGCCGAGGCACTTAGGGAAGTAGCAACGGGGAACCCCGATATCATATTGCAGCTCGGCAAAAAGCTCGCAAAACGCATTAGGCAAATGACTGCGCAAAGATCTCTTTTAAGTGTCCCAAAGTAACCCAGCGAGTTTGTAACCAGCTGTTACAACTGTTTCCAGGACCCCATACAGAAAACATAAGTGTTGAAATCACCAATTTACCCACGCACATGGAAATCGCCATAATGCTCAACCTAAGTCGAGAAACCATTACAAGGGTTTTCCAGCATTTACAACGTAAAAAAATCGTTTCAAGAACCGGCCCAAACAGTATGAAGGTTAATGAAGCCTCTCTGCTTAAAAAAATAGCTGACGGATCAGAAAAATTATAAAAGCAGCAAACAAAGCCTTACTTTCTTAGACTTTCATAAAAAAAACCGACAGTAAGTTATGTTTGATAACGGCCGATAGGAAGTTAAGCCTATTGCGCATCTAATTTGAGAAAAATAAGCAATTTAGAAATTTTCTAGTCTGAACTTTATATATCCATTCATTGTGACATAGGGTTGAAATTTCAATTTCTGTACCTAACTTCCCTTTTTCTGAAAACTGAATAATTTAAAAAGCTCATGGCGACTAACCAATCCCCAAAATCAAACCAAGAAGACAAGCTAACGTTGGCGCTACGCCAAATTAGAGGCTACTTCTTTTACGCGGTGGTTTTTAGCGCTTCAATAAACATACTGATGCTCACGCCTATAATTTACATGCTGCAAGTTTATGATCGGGTTGTTTCTAGCGGCAGTATGAGCACTCTTGGCATGCTAACTATACTGATGATAGTTCTTTTAGCAGCTGCTGGCGGATTTGAATGGGTCCCAAGTAGACTACTCATAGCAGCTAATGTCCGTCTGGAAAATAGTCTGCGAGACGCAGTATCAATTGCCGCTTCAAAACACACACTCATGACTGGCAATCCTGGGGGCTCCGGTCAGGCAATGTCAGATTTATTAGCACTGCGTCAATTCATTACAGGCAATGGAATTTTCGCGATAATGGATGCACCATGGGCACCTATCTACATCGCAATAATGTTCTTTTCATCCTTTGTTTGGCATAGCAGCATTAATCTGTGCCGTCATAATGATAATTTTGGCGTTAGTTACACAAAAATCCACATCATCAAAATTGCTTGAAGCCAATGGTCTGACAAACAAAGCAAATATTTCATTTCAAAACAGTCTAAGAAACTCAGAAGTAATCCAGGGAATGGGCATGGGTGCAAATATCAGACGACAAAATGACAGGTTGTATGATGAGGCTGGAAACGAACAAGCTATAGCGAGCACCATTGCCGGAAGGCTTGCCGCAATTAGTAAGTCATTTAGATTAATCTCTCAATCGTTCTTATTGGGAATAGGTGCCTATCTTGCTGTAAACCAACAAATTTCACCGGGCATGATGATCGCAGGATCGCTTTTATTGGGAAGGGCTCTGGCACCTATAGATCTGATGGTCGCATCTTGGAAAGGGTTCATTGAAGCCAGGAATCAATTTGCAAGACTCAAAGCTCTCCTTAATGCTTTTCCTGAAGAAAACGAAAGAATGGCATTGCCCGCTCCAACGGGCGCTTTATCAATTGAAAGCCTCATTGTTACCCCTCCGGGCTCTAGTATCGCTTCTGTTAAAGGGGGGGCGTTTCAATTAAGAGCTGGGGAATCTATGGGAATTATAGGGCCAAGCGCTGCCGGGGAAAAAAAGCCTTGTTAGAGCAATACTGGGAGTTTGGCCAGTTAGAGCTGGCACAGTTAGGCTAGACGGAGCGGAAATCAGTCAGTGGGACAGGGACCATCTTGGACCGCATATAGGTTATTTACCTCAGGATATTGAATTGTTTGATGGCACTATCGCTGCAAATATTTGCCGATTCTCTAATGAGAACTCAGACAAAATTATTCAAGCGTCAAAATCTGCTGGAATCCATGAAATGATTCTGAGCCTCGAAAATGGATATGACACCATAATCAATGCAAATGGTGGAACACTGTCTGCAGGACAAAAACAAAGGTTAGGGTTAGCACGCGCAATATACGACGAGCCAAAATTAATTATTCTAGATGAACCTAACTCAAATTTAGATGACCAGGGAGAACGCGATTTGCTCTCTACTTTAAATCACTTAAAGGGGTCTGGTCGCACTATTATTGTTGTTACCCATAGAACATCTATTCTCTCTTTAGTTGATAAGTTACTTCTTATGAAAGATGGGGGGGTTTCCTGCACTTTGGTGAAAAGAATGATGTCTTGCAGGCTATGAATGCCAATAAATCCAAAGTAACAAAACTGCCCAATAAAATGGAAGGTTCTTAATGAGATTAGAAAAACATAATGGATGAACAAGTGAATAACTCCGTTAAAACAGTATCTAAATTCGACTCTAATCTTAGTACTCACAATAGGTTCGGAATGTTCCTTTTTGTTGCGCTTTTTGGATTTGGTGGGATTTGGGCTTCTACTGCGCCCATCGATGGCGCTGCTCTTGCTCCCGGCAGAGTGACAGTCCGCTCTTACAGCAAAATCGTCCAGCATTTAGAGGGTGGAATTATCGACCAGATATTTGTTGAAAATGGTGCTCATGTCCAAGAAGGAGACCCAATCCTAAATTTAGATAGCACTCAGTCGTTGGCACAGCTGGAAATTGCGAACAATGAATATATCTCTTTACGAGCATTGGAAGTGAGGTTAATGGCTGAAAGGGATGGTTTGGCAACCCTCGGATATTCCCAGGGGTTTCTGGAACTTGGAGAAAGAGCAGAAGAGGAAACTTCAGGGCAAATTGAAATTTTTAACGCGCGCCGTTCAGCACTTGAAAATAGCACTCAGGTATTAGAGCAACGTATACAGCAACTTAGATCTCAAATAACTGGACTTATAGCCCTTAAAGAAAGCAAAGACACGTTAGCAAAATCTTTCGAGGAGGAGTCGGAGGATATTCGTGCGCTTTTAGGTCAGGGTTTCTCAGATAAAACTAGATTAAGGGATCTTGAAAGGAATGTAGCCACTTTCATAGGGGAGGCTGCGGAGCTTCTCGCAAGCATTTCAGCAACGGAAATACAAATCGGTGAAACCCAATTACAGATTATTCAACAGGAAAGAGAATTCAGAAATCAAGTTGTTACCGAGCTCGGTGAAGTGCAAACAAGTGTAAATGGTGCAATTGAAAGAATTACGGCACTTCAGGATGTCGTCTCCCGAACAGAGGTACGAGCACCAGAGTCTGGCATAGTCAATGGATTACAGGTACATACGATCGGCGGGGTTATAGGGCCTGGAATGCGAATCGTAGATATTGTGCCTCAAGAAGAAGATCTAATTATTGAGGCTCAAGTACCTCCAGTCGATATCGATCGGGTTGAAATAGGACAAAATGCTACGGTTCGGTTCTCGTCCTTCGGGATGGGCAGCGTCCCAAGAACCTACGGTGAAGTAATTAATATTTCAGCAGAAAGTATGGTTGATGAGGCGACCAACGCGCCCTACTATCTCGCGAGAGTAGAAGTCTCTCCAGACAGCTTGGACGACTTGGGAGACCTGGTTCTTGTTCCCGGAATGCCTGCCGAGGTCTTCATTGCAACTGGAGAAAGAACTTTCCTTTGGGGTATATATTCAAGCCATTCTCAAATGCGATAGCTCGCGGATTCAGGGAAGACTAGTTAATGCGTACACTTGGGTTTTCAGCAATAAGGTTCTTTTAAATGTTCTAGTTGTTCTTTCTTTGTCTCACCACACTCATTCCCATGCGCAGCCAATTTTAGGATCAAGTCTAGAAGACTTCTTTAACGCTGCAATCAACTTTAGCACCGAACTGCGAATATCAGAGGAAAACTTAAAGATAGGGTCAGCCCGAAAAAAAGCAGCTAGCGGCCAATTCTACCGCAAATAAATGCGGGCGCTAGCGTTTCTGAAAATCGCCTTAACCAGTTGAATCAGTTTAGAGAGTTCGACGGCGAGCGATATTTCCTCTCGCTGACTCAAGTTTTGTTTAGCTGGCAAACGTTTAGTGAGCGTAAACGTGCTTCTATAGTTGAAGATCAATTGGAAGAAGAATATTACTTCCAGTTGGCAACTATTCTTACAGACGTGGGTGACAGATATTTCAATGTTCTACAGGCAAACAATGCAAGTGACTCTATAGTTTCTGAAATTGATGCCCTGTCTAATCAGCTTGAGCAAATACAAAGCTTATTTGACCGACAGCTGGCGCAAATTACCGATGTGTATCAAGGTCAAGCAAGCCTAGCTGCCGCACAAGCAGAAAAATTTAAAGATTAGAAGCTGAATTGGCTCTTGCTCGAGAATCACTCCGTTCAGTTTCAGGATTGGAAGTAGGGCCACTGCATAGGCTGTCTGAAAGTTCTTCGGTTCCAGAATTGGAATTTAACCAACAGTATTATGTCGATCAAGCTCAAGAGCAAAACCAACTAATTCGTGCTAGTGAATTTGCCCTAAGTGCTGCTCGAGAAAGGGTGTCTGGAGAGAGAGGTGCGTATGCGCCAACTTTTTCTTTTATCGCACAACGCCAAGATTCCGATGTTGGATTCGACAATTTACCGATAGCTAGAACTGACAATACCTATGTAGGAATAAATCTCTCGATCCCAATTTATCGGGGAGGAACAAATCGAGCGGCTGTTAGCGAAGCCTTGAGTATGCAAAATATCGCTGAGTATGAGTTAAGAGCAAGGCAACTAGAGGCCAGAGAGCGAGTTAGGGCTGCTTATTTACAATTAGAAGCGAGCCGGACTCAAATTGAGGCCGCACGTATTCTTGTTGAATCGACAGAATTAGCAGCAGATGCAATGCAACAAGGCTTCGCATTAGGGACAGTGACAAGCGTTGATGTGTTAAATGCGCTTAGGGATCAATTCAGAGCTGAAAGAGATTTGCAGCGCACCCGCTATGATCAAATAAAATACTATCTGTTTCTCAAAAGAGAAACAGGAGCTTTAACAGCAGAAGATATGATTGAAGTAGGTGCATGGCTAGAACCTGCAACCCTCTGAGTTTTTATGCAAAGTTTGAAAAAGGTTACTTCAGAGTTTGTTGAAGCCGAAGATCGATTTAGGCTAAGCGCTTTAACCACTGAAGATAAAGCAGTAGCATTTTGGCTGACGCAGCGCTTACTAACCCGCTTGGTCTCTCACTTGAGCAAACAATTAGAAATGGGTTCGTCTCGATTAGGCAATAAGCCTAAAGCCCAAGAAGATAATAATTCTGATAGAGACATAGAAGCCAATCTGAGTCTTTCGCTGCGCAATCCGCTGTTAAAATTGAAAAAAAGTTTAAGCCAATCTTAATAACAGAGGTTGATGTTAAATTTGGAAAGAGCGGTCTTACTCTTGTTCTAAAATCAGACAACAAATCATGCGCCAGTGTTTATTTCTCTCTTTCCGAATTAAAACAATGGCTGGAGATACTCTACACACTTTGGCACCGGGCAGGATGGCCTATCTCCGTTTGGCCTCAGCAGTTGAGGAATAGCACCTCCATAAAAGAAGTGTCTACAAACACAATTCATTAAATATGCGTTTCGAGAAATTTTCTATAGATATAAATCTATAACCAACTTTGTCATCTCTCTAAAGCTTAGATCAAGGTCCTTAGACTGGTACCGGAAAAATCCCTCGGCAAATTTTACTTCCTGGGGTAAGGAAAAAGTTCTGCCTTTATCTAGAGCTAATACCAACTCGGAATAGTTATTTTGGCCATTTTGACTAACGTACAGATCCATAGCTTTTTGCTTTGTTTCAATTTGATCTGAAATATTGATTAGCATATTGATCGGATTTTGAACGCTAATTTCATAAGATATTGGCTCCGGACAAATGTTTTTGCTTCCCATTTGTTGTAAAGCTTTCCAAACAATTAATGCTGTTGTTCTATGATCAGGATGGACTTCCAAAGGGCCTGGAAAATAGACAGCGGCTGGATTGGTTTCTAAAATGGCCTGGCACGCCTTTTTAGTAATTATATGGTTGTTAACTAAAGCTCGGTCTGTCTCACCCCAAAAACTTAAAGAATTAATTCCTAATATTTTAGAAACTTTCTCAGTCTCTCGCTTTCGTGTTTCAACAAGATTGATTTGATCGCCCCCAAGTGAGCCATCGGTTAGAATGACCACGTGGACGTCAATCCCTTCATTCTTAGCTTTTAGAATGCTTCCACCCATACCGAATGTTTCATCATCCGGATGTGGAGCAAATATAAGCCAAGGACCATCAGGTAAAGGAGATGTGTCAAAGGGAATAAGAACAGATTCATCATTGAGCATAAATTGATTGCTAATCAAGCGTAAGGTTTATTTTAAAAGATTTAAGCAAATGGTGAGATAGGGTGATTTACGTTTTCTTTAGATTTTCACCATAACTAAAAGTTCTAATTACATCTTAGTATCAGTATTCTAAGATATACAAAATTTAAACATATAAAGATAGTCGCGTTAATGTTTTTTGATTTAATGAAGCAGTGGATATTTTCTCCAATATCTGAGAATCGCTTGTTTCGAAATTTTGTCAGGCAAGACTTTATTTCGCAGTTCTCGTCTTCAATATTCGGGTTTTTCTGGCTATTTCTCACGCCTATAGTTCATATAATTATCTACTCCTTTGTTTTTAGTTATATCTTCCAGCTTCGCTCTTTGCCAGAATTCGGCGAAACACAGTTTGTCATCTTTATGATGATTGGTTATTTGCCATGGATCGCTTTTGCAGAAGCTGTCAGTAAATCGCCTAACTTATTATTAGAAAAAGCTCCGCTAATAACTAAAGTGATGTTCCCAATCCAGCTTTTGCCGGTCGTAGGAACAGTAATTCCTTATCTGACGCATGTTATTGGATTTGGGTTGTTACTATGTTATCTGGCTAGTCAAGGCCATCTATCAGTACTTTGGTTACTGCTTCCAATAATATTTTTTCTTCAGTTTTTATTTACCATGGGAATCGTAGCTATTCTCTCTGCTTTCTGTGTTTTCTTGCGAGATTTACAGCAGCTAGTAGCTTTACTAGTTACTGTTTGGTTTTTTCTCACACCAATTATTTATCCAATTTCTCTGATAGAAAGTGAAACTGTTCGTAATTTATTTTTACTAAATCCGATGCACAACTTCGTTAATCTCTATCGTGAAATTCTTCTGCTAAATGATTTTTCCTTAGTAAATTTACAAATAATCATACCTATTTCGTTTGCCAGCTATTTGATTGGGGGTTGGATTTTCATGCGAATCAAACATGCATTTGGCGACGTATTATAGTCAAGGGATAAGAACAAATAGTGACTCGCATCACCGCAAATAATCTTTACAAAGATTTCAAAATCTATGACAAGCCACAAGATCGCTTGGCAGAGCTCCTGCTACGCAAACCGAAACATAAAATCTATCACGTGCTGAGTGATATTTCTTTTGCTGTCCCCAACGGCAGGAGCATCGGTATTATTGGAGATAACGGTGCTGGCAAATCTACTTTGCTCAAGTTACTTGTCGGTATATTGCAGCCAACTAGTGGCAGTGTGCACGTTCGAGGCAAAGTCGCTGCATTTTTGGGAAACTGGGAGCTGGATTTCATCCCGAATTTACGGGGCGGAGAAACATTTATTTAAATGCTGCCTTGTTAGGTGTGCCTGATGAAAATATCCCGAAATAGAAAATGACATTATCGAGTTTTCTGAACTGGGCTATTTTATAGATCGTCCAATTAAAACTTATTCCTCTGGGATGTTTGTGCGATTAGCATTTTCTATGCCACAATGGTACGTCCCGACATTCTGGTAATCGATGAGGCGCTCTCAGTAGGCGATATGGCTTTTCAGAAAAAATGCGTGCAACGCATGAATCAGTTTAGAGACAGCAAAAAACAATGGTGTTCTGCAGTCATTCCATGTTTCATGTGCAGGAGCTCTGTGACACAGCAATTTGGATAGAAAAGGTAAAATCCGGAAATAGGGGATAGCGACAAAGTTGTTGGTCATTATGAAGACTACTGCAACAGCAAAAAGGTCTATCACAGTATCCGTGAGGACATGCCCCACGAAGATGATTCTGCGAATAATAACTCGGTGCCTCAAGTTCAGGATTGCAAGATAAATTCGCTGTCATTTAAATCCCTTAAGGGTACCGAGCTTTCACCCTTAACACCGCTGGAAGATGTTATTCTCGAAATGGAAGTGGAAGTTTTAGCAGACGGTATCGAAGGAAATTTTGGATTTGCCTTCATGAAGTCCGCCGAAGAACCTGTTGCCTCTTTTCTCACAACCGATATTGAACATATCGAGAAGGGCCCATTTCAAAAGGGGGGAAAGTTTACTGTCTCTTTAACCGTGAGAAATTTGGCAATGCGGGTCGGTGATTTTTATGTGTTAGGCGGGCTTGCTGATAAGAGTGGCCTGCTGTGGTACGAAACAAAATTTTAGCAAGCAATTGCATATTGAGCCCAACAAAGGCTTTGGGGCCTTTGCTCATGCAATCGGAATGGGAAGTTAATAAGCTCTAAGGGAAAATCTTTTTATCAGAATTAGAATAAATAATTCTCTTCGTAAATTCTTGGTGGGCCTGTATCCGGAAGTCGCCCATAAGGATCAAAACGATGGATGTTCGGTAGATCATTAAAGCCACGTATTTTAATGATCTCCATATAAGCTTGTTTAACCAAATCGAAATTTTTGGGAAAATCTTCCCGCTCTATTTCAAGCAACGTTTCCCCCGCCCAATTCAATATTCTTATAAGCATAGACCTAAAAAAGTTTGTGGTGTTGTTTCCGACCCAGGGTGAAAGTTCCTGTAATTCCTCGAAGGGAACAATCTCGGCAATTTCTGCGCGGGTATTTATTTCTTCTATTTCGCGATAGGCAATAATGTTTTCGATTAATTCTTATCTAATCCCGGCAGGAGCTCCATGGGTTCTCGAGTAGCCAAATTCAAATTTAGGTTCGCTCATTGCCATAAATTGTAAATGCAGCTTGCAGATTTACGCCCTCAAACAATTCATCGAAGCCTCTTATATGGCGAATTTCTTCAACCGTATCTAGCTCTGGATTGTTTCTGGGAGCGTAGGGTTGCTCCAAAGATTCGTAGTACTCCACCTCAGCGCCTTGAGTCCTTCCAGGTCGTTTAAATCAGTCCAGTCGGTCCAGGCGGTCAGCAAATCCTGAACTTCTTCCGGGTCTGCCTCTTGTCCACCTAAGCGCTTTTCAATCAAGAGCTGCATATTACGCCTTGGGATGCGGTTTAAATTGATCTTTCCCCCGTGATCAAAAATACGAACGGTAATATTTTCTTTCAGCGGATAGTAAAGATCTAAAGCTTGACCATTGAAACGGTAGGCTGGATTCCTAAATTCCCCTTCTTCGGTTTCTTCAAGTTGTTCCCCGATTGGCCGCGTCATACGCTCTAGCATTAGTTCCATTTCAGCCTTGTTAAAGGATCCCATTATGGTTGCCCAAGAAATACTGGTATCTTGATTGTGAATAGCAGTCTGGGCAGACAGGCGCACCTTGCTCGCCATGGCGGTTACCAGCACCGTCAACAAAACGGCTGTCCAAAGAACAATGATTATTACTGAGCCATTTTGGTTTTTCATAGATCCCGTATTTCCAGATCATTAGGTTGGATGCTGCGATGTTGGTTATTGCGAATTCTGGCAACAATTTCTAATAGTTCTTTTTCATCATCTACTGGAGTAAATCGCACGTAAACCGCAAGAGGCAAACTCAGCAGTTCCTGTGCCTCCCACTCTTCAATCCAAACTTTGTTTTCATCCAGCTCTTCATAAAGGTAACTAAACTCTACCTCATAACCTGGAAAAAGAAGCATTGGTTCAGCCTCATCAAGTCTTGAGCGTGGATTGTCACTATAAGCAGGAACCAACGTGAGATAAGTTCCTTCTCCCGCAACGGAATATAACTCCCAAGTGGTTAAACCTGCCGACCGTTGAGGTGATACAGTTGAAACCCAGGAGAGGTAATCATCTTCCCCTGTGAAGAATAACTGTCTTGATAAAGTTTCTTCATTGGTGAAACTATGGGGAAATGCGCCATGCAATGAACGGTCAATTTGTAGAATCGCCAAGGCTTCATCTAGACTTTGATCCAATACGTCGGAATTACGATTCCAATCATCTGCAACAAGGAAAACACCTGTACTTAACAAGCCAAGAATCAGAGAGGTTAATCCTAGAGCCAGAATGACTTCGATCAGAGTAAATCCTAAAGATTGAATTCGCTTTTTTATAATGCCAGTCATAATCAGTTTTTATTGAGGCAAGTTCAGTTGAATCCATCTATTGCCTGTTATGAATTCATCTCGCTCTTCATTTGCAATTTCGAATGCTTGGAGAGTGAATACACTCGCCTGTGTTTTCCTTTCAGGGACTTCCAGCACTTCTAGCCCAAGAATGTCGTAGTTTTCATCTTCGAGGATTAGCTCCACATCTCTGTATTCGTTTTGTAGAAGCGCGAAGTTGGTAATTGCTCTTATTTTGGCAGCTCTCTGTAGACTGTCTTCCGAACGCCAGGACAATTGTTTACTTCCCCCCATTAAAGAAAACAAACCACCCAATAAAAACCAGTAATAGCCATGGCAACGATCACTTCCAAAAGTGTAAAACCACTTTGTGAATTTAAGTTTTTAGATAGCCCCTTACTCATTTTCAATCCCAGTGGAAACTCTTCCAGTAAAAGGATCTATTTCAATCGCTTCACGTCTTTCATCCAAAGCCATAATTAAAGTGCCGCCGGTACTTCCACCTTCAGGAAAGAAAGTTATTTCAATTTTTTCTTCAACCACTTTTTCTCGCTCAGTGCTGTCAATGAAAAATAATTCTGCCCCATAACTTTGCCATTTACCGACAGCAGTTCTCGAAGGAACTGATTCATTTTCTTCTTGAGACTCTGCGTAAAACTCGATGGAAGCAGGTTGGCCCTGCACGACCGCTGTTCGACGGGCGAAATTAAGTAAAGTGTTGGCGTGTCTAATCTGAGTGCTAAAAGTACGAGCATCTAAATTGCCTATATTTGGCACAACCAGAATAGCGGCCATGCCAATAATCGTTAGCACCAGAATAATTTCCAACAAGGTGAACCCAGCTGAGGATTTGGCTGGGGTTAGTCCTTGGTAAGCTCTAAAGGCTGATATCGGCGTCATCACCTTCGCCGCCTTGTTCTCCATCCGGCCCGTAGGACGATAACGTGAACTCCCTTCCATTGGAGTCATAAACATACTCATTCCCCCAGGGATCCAAAGGAACACCCGGCGCAAATAGGGTCCATTCCATCAGCCCTACCAGAAATATTTTCGCGAAGTCCTTCTAACGAGTCGGGTATTCACCAACATCTAATCGATAGGTATCGAGAGCCGCCTCAAGGCTTGAGATTTGAGAAAGAGCGGCGTCAATCTGTGCGCCAGCCTGCTGGTTAAATATGTTTGGTGCCACCATAACGGCAAGCATGCCAATAATCGCCATCACCACAAGAATTTCGATTAGGGTGAAGCCCCTTTCTTCAGCGAAGGATTGATTTTCAAATTTCTGTCTAATCATTTCAGCTTGCCTCAAAATCGCACTGTGATCACTTACCTCTTCTCCGAAGACGGCCAGATATTCGCATCTTCAAACAAATCAGATGCCAGAACAAAACGATCTAAAATTTCTGCATATTGCGGCCCTTCTTGATCGTTTAGATTAATAATTTCTGGGCGTAATACAATAAAGAGTTCGCGTCTTTCGGTGTTGTCTTGTTGATACGAAAATAAATTCCCAACTGCCGGAATTCTGTTGAGCAAAGGAATCCGGTGTTTAGTTGTTCACTATCGGTTTGGATTAATCCACCTAACACAAGGTTTTCACCGTCTCTAACAACTACACTAGTGGTAATTTCCTGATTATTGAAAACTGGGTTATTGTTAATCCCAGTCGCGCTATTATCTACTGAGCGCAGAGTCTGCGTAATAATTAAATTAACTACACCGTCTTCATTAATTTTTGGCTCGATAAGCAAACCGATGCCAGTATCTCTATACTGAATATTTGTGGTTGATAAACCGCCTGCCTAATAGATTCTCCTGCCTCTACAGGGACCTCCGCACCAATCTGGATTTCACCTTCCTGGTTATTACCGACGGTTAAGGAAGGTCGTGCCAACAAGCGTACTTCATTATTTTGAGCGATTGCTTCTAATGTCGCTTCTACTCTAGCCGAACCATCAATAAACCCCTTAGAAAACATCAACCCGTCTAAGTTAGGTGCGAAATCGGTAACACTCGAAGTAGAAATTGGGTCAAGCACAACATCGTTGGCAATGCGACTCCAGTCCACACCAAATCGGGTATCATCAGTCAAAGTAATTTGTGCAATTACTGCGTTCACCATTACTTGAAGTGGAACTACATCAAGCTGACTTATTGTTGTGAGCAATTGACGGTAGTCTCGAGCAGTAGAGCGAATTAACAAACTATTGGTGGCTTCATCAGCGACTATTTGTATAGTCAGATCGGCCGAGACAGCAGCATTTGCTGGTTGTGCTGTTAACGACTGGGGTGTTATTTCTGTATCTATAGAGGCAGCTTGGTCTGCTTCTCCTCCCAATCCATCAAACATGGGACTATCACCAATACCCCCATCCGCTTGCGTAAATACCGGATTCTCATCTTCTTCAAAAACACTGGAGAGAGTGTCTGCAGTTCTAAAGCGTCTAGGTTCTTTACACGGTACATAAAGAGCTGCTCGACTTGTTCTTGGCTGTCTGCATCGAGGATTTGTACCCACCGTGAAATTTCTTCAAAGCCTCGAGTTGCCGGTGCGGTTACTAAAATGGAGTTGATTCTTTCGATGCCTCTAACCTGATAAGACGGGTTCGGGCCTTCTATTAAGAGCAGGATTTCTGCAAGTTCAGTAGCGACTTCAATAGCGTTAGCATTACTCAATTGATACAAATGAATGCCTTGATTGGAAAATGGATCTGCATCGATAAGCATTAAGAGCTGATTTACACGTTGCAGCTGATACTCCGAGCCACTAATGATAAGTAAATCTCGATTACCCAGTTGGCTCACATTGCCTTCTGGGTCAGAAGGGGTTCGATAGCCTGAATGACGGCTTCAGTCGAAACATAAGTAAGTGGGGTGACTTGCATTACCTCCGCGCCACTTATTCCTTCCAACGAATCCGCTGTGACAATCTCTGCAGCTAATGCTGATTCAATGCGGCGAGCGTTGTAAACGTCTCCCACTTGTTCTAACAAAATTCCAGCATCCCGAGTTAAAAGGCGTATCAAGGGCCAGATGTCGTCGCGTTGCAATGGTCGGTCGGCAGAAGTTCGAATGCTGATGCGATTGTCGATAGAAGGATCAAGAACAATTGTAATATCCAGAGCATCGGCCAGCTCCTCTAAAACGAGCCGCAAATCCGCTTGTTCGTAGTTAAGTTCGACTATATCGTCCCCTTCCACAACTTCTGGTTGTGGAATCAACTCATTAAATCCTGCGTACTGAAATATTTGACCATCGCGATTAATCGCATCAATTACCGCTTGCTGCTCAGCATTATTTGTTCCAGATATAACTGGAATCTCAGGACTGCTTGCAGCGTTATCTCCAGGGGCAATAGAAATCGCCTGCCCAGTTGAAGAAGAATTTGCCGATGCAGACCCGTTTTCATGATCTAACATGGCACAGGATTGAAGCGTAATTATTCCAATTACTATCATTGAGTTTCTCGATAAACACCGCCACTTCCTATTGTTGGTTGACTGGTGATCCCTTCGCAATTTCTCCGTTGCTATTCCTGTAAAAATCACTTTATTCTCCAATCGGTTTGCTAGAACTCCACCGCATTCATACTAAACACGGCAGAGAGCATAGTTATTGTTATTCCTCCCACGGCGATTGCGAGGAAGATAATTAGTGCAGGCTGTAATGCCGACACAATGGCCGACATTTGATTCCTGACGAAGTTGTCAAAAGTGTTTGCTGACTTGAGTAAGATTTCTGAAGTTCGACCTGACTCTTCGCCAACTGCTATGAGTTGATGGAGCAAGGTAGGAAACGCACCAGTTTTCTCGATAGAAATGCCAAGCCCAGCACCACCACGAACATCTTCCTCAACGTCAGTCAGATTTTTGGATAAAACTGTATTGATTATGACTTCCCTTGAGACTCTTAGGCCACGTATTAAAGGGATACCTGCCCCCAATAGTGCGCCTAAGGTTCGCGAGAACGCAGCACACTCTTTATAAAGAATGAGTTTTCCGATCAATGGCAGCGAAAGTAAGAAGTTATCTTTTTGCAGTTTCGAAGACGGATCTTTATCAAGCCGTCGCCAAAAAAATACAAGTAAAACTATGAATGCAATGAATAGGTAACCGTAAGATTGAATGAAGCCACTAAAGTTTAATAGAAATGCAGCGGACGGTGGAATTTCCGTTCCTGCATCTTCAAACATTGCAGCAAACTGAGGCACTACGAACACTAATAAGAGAAACACTGAAATGATTCCAGTCGCTAGTAACACGATTGGGTAAATCATTGCCGAGACGATCGCCTGTCGGGTCTTCGCACTGGTATCTAAAAAATCGGCAAGGTCCGGTAATAGGTCATGCAGAATACCCCCCTCTTCGCCTGCTCTTATTATATTAATGTACATTTTGCCAAATACCGCCGGATGGTTCTCCATAGCATCAGCAAGGCTCTTGCCCTCTTTTATGTCCCGCAGGAGATACAATACGAGTTCTTTCATGGCAAGGGATTCGGTAATGCCATCCAACAACCGGAGGGCTTTATCAATTGGGACCCTGGCTTCGACCAAGGTACATAGCCCATTAGTGAAATCTAGAAGATCAACATTTGTGATTTTTTTGCGACGAACACCTTCCGCGTCTTGCTTCGATTCCTGAATTTTCACTGGCGTCAGGTTTTTACCTCGCAAGATTCGCAGCGCATCTTTCTCTGTCTCCGCATTCAATTGCCCGTTTTGCATTTTGCCCTGAGCATCGAATGCTTGATATTTATAATAGACAGCGCTCATATTGCTCTCGTAACCCTTGCTATTTCTTCAGGCGTTGTCAGGCCAGCATTCAATTTATCGATGGCATCTTCCCTTAAGGTCCGCATACCTTCTTTTTTAGCTTCATCTCGGATGATATTGGCGTCCGAACCGCTGGCAATGTGATGACGAATAGCATCGCTCATCATTAGCAGTTCATAGAGCCCAACCCTTCCCCGATATCCAGTTTGGCCACAACGCTCACAGCCTTTACCACGGCGAATTTCAGGACAGGCATTGGCATTGATTTCTAATACTGTTGCTTCATCTTCATTGAGAGGTCTGGTTTCTGCACAGTGGGAACAAACACGGCGAACTAAGCGCTGAGCTTGAATAGCCAATAAGCTTGAGCTAATTAGATAGCCTTCAACCCCCATATCCTGAAGTCTGGTAACGGCACTAGCTGCATCATTAGTATGTAAAGTTGAGAAAACCAGGTGCCCAGTAAGAGCAGATTCGATGGCAATTTCAGCAGTTTCATGGTCTCTAATCTCACCCACCATTAGCACATCAGGGTCCTGCCGCACGATTGATCTTAGTCCAGTAGCAAAATTAAGACCTATTGACGCATTGGCCTGTATTTGAGTAATTCCCTCGAGCTGATATTCGACTGGATCTTCTACGGTAATAATTTTTTGCCTTTCACTATTAATTTTTTCCAATGTTGCATAAAGCGTAGTGGTCTTTCCGGAACCGGTTGGCCCTGTTATTAAAATCATTCCATGCGGTTGAGAGATAACTCCTCGATAATTTTCTAGTTCTCTTTCCGGCATACCGAGTTCAGCGAGGTCGACGGTAGTGTCTGACCGATCAAGAATTCTGAGCACCACCGATTCACCATGCACACCTGGCAAGGTTGAAACGCGCATGTCGAGTTGCTTGTTGCCTATTTGATAGTCGATGCGCCCGTCTTGAGGTAAACGTTTCTCACCAATGTCTAACTTCGCCATAAGCTTTAGGCGAGATGCAACGCCGTATGAATTCGCACCGGTAGCCTTTCGATTCGGGTCATAATGCCATCAACGCGGCAACGAACATTTAGATGGGATTCATTGGGTTCGAAATGAATATCACTCGCGCTAAGGTCTAATGCACGGGCAAACAAATGATTTACTAATCTGATAATCGGTGCTTCAGAAGCAAGTCAATTAGTTTTTCATCTCTTCGAACCCGGAAACAAAAAAATCATCCTCATTGCTTTCTATTTGCGGAGAAAGCTCGGCCCGCCAATACTTCATTAGACGTCTAACTTCTCATCCGCTCCGACTGAAAGCGCACGATCTCCCCCTAATGAAACGAATCTTTGAACGCAGTTCGATTAAAGGAAGCGATTACATATTAAACTGCCGGATTCTTCAAAGTCCTGCGCGGGTGCAATTCCCTCTGGCTCAAGTAACTGAGTAAAGGTGGGTAGTTCATCGGTGAGTAAGCCATCCGGGGCCCCTTTACCTTTGGCCTGCCGGGCAGTGCCCAAACCTTCACGGCAAACCCAACGACTGTGATCGTTCCGTTTATAGATTGCGGTTCGATTGATTGCAAAGTCCGTAACGAATAAACGTGGAGTTTATTCTTCAAGCCTTTCTAAAAACCCAAAGGTGTTGCCAGCCTCTGGTTCTAATGACATTTCTTGGCTTATATCAGCCAGCCATTTGTTTCCAGCGCTCTGCAAGCGGGTAGAGCTTACTGTTATGCCCGCATCACGGGCATATTGAGAAAGGTCCCCCCGAATATCAGCTTCTACTAATGGAATGTGCCACCACTGAAAATTTGCTGTTCCAGTTTTTGTGTTCGTTGTTCAACTTCCACGCGGCCTCACGCCAGGTGATAGTGTTTTCGATTAGTTGTTTTCTCTATCAATATTGAGCAATACTTCTTCAATTAAACCCCGGCGTTCTTGATACTCTGAGTGTATTGCTGGAAATGCAGTAGTTGCCATAAAGATGATGCCAACAATGGCGCGATTATAAAATCTTTCTTTCACGCTGTTATTTGCACGTTTTCACCTAAAAAACTTAATCATTTGGAAAATATCTAACCATATAGGCTTCGAAGTTAACTGGGCTTAATCGTAAATCGATGTAATAACGGGTGTTGTTTGTCGCGCGAGAAAAAAATACTTCTGTAAACAAGGAGTCTTGTTCCAATCGCGCCAGAATTGCTTGTGGGTCGGTACTGTTTCCCTGAATTTTTATTAGCCTTCAGAGACTTCTAAAGAAGTTAATCGTTCCGGGCTTAAAACATTTTTCAAAGTAAACATAGCCTCAGAATACCTTGTTTTGGAAAATCACTTAAGGCCCCCATTCATTTTCAAAGTTGACGACCATTTGTTGATCTTGTCGGCACGCAGACATCAGTCGATTGGATTCCCAAGGGGCAGCGGCTTTCGAAATTCCATAGACTGCTGCAAAAAAGGAATTGCAGAGATTAGAAGCAACACTGCTAACAACTAAGCCCGGGA
>BPDI01000051.1 GCA_019654215.1 Gammaproteobacteria bacterium
CTACAAAATTTTACTCCTTCAAACTTTGTTTTAGGCACTGCAGACATTAATGGCCGCCGAGTGTTCTTGGTGGTGATGATTTTACCGTGCGCGGTGGTGCTGCCGACGCCAAGGTGGGAGATAAGTCTGGTTATGGCGAACAATACGCGCTAGAAATGCGCTTACCTTTGGTTCGCCTAGTTGAGGCAGTGGTGGCGGTGGCAGTGTTAAAACATTGGAGATGGTTGGTCACTCCTATGTGCCTGCATTAAAAGGTTTCGAAAAGACCATGCAACTAATGGGAGTTGTTCCCGTTGTCTGCGCCTGCATGGGTTCAGTACCCGGACTCGGCGCAGTACGAGTCACGATTTCTCATTTTTCTTTAATGATTAAGGAAACTAGCCAGTTGTTTGTTCCCGGCCCACCATAGTTGAACGCGGATTCGGCAAACCAGTAGAAAAAAATGAACTAGGTGGTTCACAAATTCACACCAATTTAAGCGGTGCAGTTGATAATGAAGTCGACACTGAGGAAGAAGCCTTTGAAGTTTTAAAAATTTCTCTCCTACCTGCCGCAAAATGTCTGGCAGGCTCCTTCCAGAATTAATTGTGATGATCCAATAATAGACGCGATGAATCTCTTTTATCAGTTATTCCCGAGAACGTCGTCAGATGTATGAAGTCAGACACATAATAAATTCAATCGTCGATAAAGATTCCTTCTTCGAAATAAATCCTGGTTACGGAAAATCCCTCGTAGTTGGCCTGGCAAGGTTAGACGGATATGCAATAGGCATAATGGCCAATGACACTTGTTATGACGGCGGGGCTGTAACGGCAACCGCATCAGAAAAGATGATGCGGTTTGTAGATCTCTGCGATACCTTCCATTTACCAATGGTTAATCTAGTTGATAACCCAGGCTTCCTGATTGGTGTTAGGGCAGAAGAAGAAGGCACTGTTAGATTGGGCAGTCGCGCATTAATGGCAGTGTATCAATCCACCATCCCATGGGTTTCTTTCATTATTCGTCGTTGTTACGGGGTGGCCGGGGGGTCACGGCAGAGATGGACTGAACCTCGCTATGCCTGGCCTTCTGCAGACTGGGGTTCGCTGCCCATTGAAGGCGGGGTGCAAGCTGCTTATCGCAGAGACATCGAAGCTGCTGCAAATCCCAACGAAAGACGTCGTGAACTGGAAGGCATGCTCGAACAATTCCGCTCACCACTGCGCACTGCTGAAGCTTTCGGTATTGAGGAAGTTGTGGACCCGAGAGAGACAAGACCTATTCTTTGCGATTGGGTAAAATTGGCTTACGAGATTATCCCCACGCAACTGGGACCGAAATCACGAACGCCACGCCCTTAAATGCTATGGATACTAAATTCTTTCTAAAAATTCCGCTATTAGCGCTTCTTTCTTGTCAAGCCGGACCAAGCTTCAAATCCATGACCGCCCAGGAGCTTGCAGCCTACAATATAGACAAACCGGTTGAAGAACGAGTTCACTGTTATATGAGAGAACACACTAGCAGCCGAATTCCCCGCGTGGTCTGTGAAACCCTCGCAGAAATCTACGGCAGGAATGGCGATAATGCCATGACTATCAACAACGCTATTCCTAACGGCCAAATTTTCGATATTAACTAACTGCTGACTGCAACTTATTTTTTAGCAAAACCAGACTGGCTTCTTTCGCAGCATCGATCGCTGTTTGCTGATTTTCCTGCACCCCATGCCAATGATTCTCGTACCGTGCAAAAGGATCGATTACACCACTTTCCTCGCCGCTTAACGCTTCCATTATGGCGATCCCGCAAAATGGTACGTAGCCTGCTGAGTAACCTCCCTCATGACAAACCAATAAGCGTCCATCGCATAATGCATTAGCGGCATTTACCAACTCAGCTGCCATATGTCGGTAATGATTCGATAGGAGCATCATATGACCCAAAGGATCCCAGGTAGATGCGTCCAAGCCATTGGCCACTAGTATCATGTCAGGCTTAAATAGATTTAATGCAGGCATAACAATTGAAGCAAAGGCTTCTTTATAAGCGCCACCTCCACATCCTGGCGGCAAAGGAATGTTTATATTAAATCCTTCACCCTCGCCTTCTCCATGGTCGCTTATCGCGCCAGTGTTATAAGGGTATAAAGAATCTTCATGCAGCGAAATAGTCAGCACTGAGGGGTCATCATAAAATGCAGACTCTGTGCCATTGCCATGATGCACATCCCAATCAACCACGGCGATTTTATTTATGCTATCCCTTAACAAAAATTCTTTTGCCGCAATAGCAACGTTGGAGAAAATGCAAAATCCTCTACCCTGATCTGCCTCGGCATGATGCCCACAGGGACGAACTAATGCATAAGCATTTCTAATATCGCCATCGAGGACGGCATTTCCTGCAGCGATTGCACCCCCTGTTGCCAACAAGGCAATTTCGTAGCTTCCAGGGCCAAAAGGGGCAGATTCGCCTGCATTTCCACCTTTATCTGCACTTAACTGTTTAATGTGCTCTACATACTCTGGAGTATGGACACGGCATATTTGTTCCACACTAGCAGAAAAGGGTTCGATGGTTTTGAGTCTATCCGAAAAACCATAGGCATCCATCAAATTTTTTAAGCGCCGCTTGGTATCAGGGTTCTCAAAATGAATCCAAGGCTGAAAATCACCGGAAACTGGCAACACACCTAGTGCATTACCAGTGTCGTGCCACATATACTTTTCGTGCCAGACAAATCCCGTCGAACTCACTACAAACTTCCTTTACCGTATCTGGTTACCGGCTATCCATAAAGATTCGCTCCATGCGATCCATCTCAGCTTTGCGCGGGTGTACTGCTGTTTTTATATTGTTATCAAGAATCTGAACGGTATCTTTGCTGGCATCATAGGTTGGCCATTCTGGGAGACCTGGCCCGTTTGGATTGCCGGTTCTGGCAAAATTTACCCAATAGTCAGCAACAGTCTCTGATAATTGCCTATCAGCATCGTCCCAGCCCAGACCAACCAAATCGAGATTGTCAAATACATAGGCGAGTTCACCGGAATGATAGGCACCTAAAGTCCTTTGGCCTCCATCATTATTCAGGTCAGTCATTTCTGGCACATATAGTCTGAATACCGGCGGCTGTCTGGTGAAGTAATAAACGTAAGCATCATCACCGCGATCTTCTACCAGGCGCCCCCATAAGCGGGAAGAAAGAATAAATCCCCTGTCACCCGAAATCACTTTACGTGCATCCAAAGGTGATTCGGCAATAACATTGGCGTAAGCAGCTTTTATTTCTCCCGCTTGTCACCGAATGAGGCTTCCAGAAAATTATCTAAATCCGCCTCGGAGATTTCCGGACTTAAATGCGAAAAGCCAAAGTATTCATCCGCTAGTCCACCTACCATGACCGGGATACGATTCTGCGTGCCGGATTCCAACATGTCATAGGGACGATCCGGTAAGACATAGCCATCGATAACTGGCCCACCGCCGGAACCTGCCGTGCTCATAGCCGAAATGATTTGTTGTGGAGGCACATCCCGCATGGCCTCCAAAGCATCTCACTAGTTCCGGTAATACCCAAAGCGCTGGCAAAGCGTTCGCCTGCTAAATGACCGTTTTCTGCCAGAGTATTAGACGATTGTACGCAACCCGGCGACTGCCCAATCACACCATCGATCAATCCTTCTGCCAATGGCGATGACATAAGTATGCAAACATCGGTTCCACCGGCTGACTGGCCAAAGATAGTGACCCGATCTGGATCGCCACCAAAACCTCCAATATTATTTTGCACCCATTGCAGCACTTCCACCTGATCGAGAATGCCGTCATACCGGATGTATTTTGCTCTGACTCACTGGTCAGGGCTGAATGTGCAAGAAAACCAAAAGCACCCAATCGATAATTTGCAGTAACTATTACTGCACCTCTTTCCGCCAGGTTTGATCCATCAAAAATTAAAGGACCACCGTGACCAGCAGTATTTCCACCGCCGTGAAACCACACCATAACTGGCAGATCCTCATTGGGATTTTCTGCACCAGTAAAAACGTTTAAATAAAGACAATCTTCGGAACGGTTTAAATTACCGCGAGCATAAAGCGATGTATCAGAATTACGCGCTTGCCAACAAGCTGGGCCTACTCGATCAGCTTGGCGAATACCGCGAAAGGAATAACTGGTGCAGGCGGTTTCCACCTTAGATCTCTAACGGGCGGTGCGGCAAAAGCTATACCCTGAAAAACAGTGACACGATCTGCATGTTGTGAAGAGTGCCCTCGGTAAGTGCCCGCATCAGTGTTCACTAGTGACACTTCACCTAAAACGAACTGGGCAGGAAGAAAAACCACAAATGTGATCAGCAAGAAGTTTTTTAGCTCAGACATGATTTATTCCCATATGCACCATTTTTGTTTAAAGCCAATCTGGGTGATTAGCAAGAAACTTATTACTTCTGCTATAACGCTGGCTCGATGCGTAATAGCGCACCATCTTCTTCATCGACCAGTACGTAAAGATTTCCATCAGGACCTTGTTTTACACCAGTGATGCGAGATTTAAGTTCACGCAGAATCGCTTCGCGTCGAATTTCTTCTCCACGACTGTTAAATACAACGCGCTCAATGTGTCCCGTACCAGGAATGCGACCTTCCTGCATGGAGCCTACGAATAAATTGTTCTGCCACTCTGGAAATTGTTCACCGGAATAAAAGGAAATGCCCGCAGGTGCTATTGATGGCCACCAAATTACTGTGGGCTGGACAAACTCTTCAGACCATTGTTCGTTACTAACCCAGTCGCCACGATACTGTCTACTATAGGAAACGATTGGCCAGCCATAGTTACTCCCAGCCTGAATGATATTGGCTTCATCTCCACCTTGAGGTCCATTTTCAGTTGCCCATAGTTCGCCAGTCTCAGGGTGATAGTCCATACCGATAATGTTTCTGTGCCCAACGGTATAAACTTCCGGAAGAAACTCGCCATTTTCTACAAAAGGATTGTCTTCCACTGGAGTGCCATCGTCATTCAGACGTAACAATTTACCATAATGATTAGTGCGATCCTGCGCGTAATCGCCATAGCCTGCGTAAACATAGGCCCCACCAATTGACATCATGAGCTTGTTATCTGGAGTAAACAGTAACTTAGTCGCTGCGATGCCTCTGTCCAATCCCTTTGCTTGAAAAATTTCGGTAACGTCAGTTAAACGATCTTCCTGAATGCGTGCTCGCACCAAAGTTACAGCTCGCTCCTCTTCGCCTTCTACTTCAATTGCTTTGTGATAAGAGAAATAAATAACATTGTTATCTTCTGGATGCAGAGCTACCGACAACAATCCAGACCGAAACTCCCCGGTTAGAATTTCGGGCACACCGGAAAGGTCATTTCCTAATAAGCGACCATCGCGAATCACTCGTAACTTACCGGTGTAACGCTCAGTGATTAAAATGTCGCCATTTTCTCTGAACGCAAAATCAAATGGATTAGCCAACCCTTTACCAAGCGGTACAACTCTTACATTCTCAACTTCGAATGTGTTAATGGTAAAAGGCTGACCTCGTTCATAGAGCGCGAGGACGTCATCACTATTTTGGGCGATCGCAAACGGGCCTAGACAAAGTGTGGTGATTAAGACAATTGCTTTAAACTTAGTTCCTAAGCCCACCATAATTATCTCCTAAACTATTTTCTCGTCTTCAGTATTTAGTGGTTGTGTTCAGGACCGAATTCGGACGCCACCGCCTGGTAGTGCAGACGAATTAAGTCGCGACCAAAGTCCCCGGTGAAATCACGCCACACCAGATGAACATGGTTGGCATCGTTCTGGGTATTATCATACTCGATTAAAAAGCTGGGTCCCTGAACGCGATAGTAGTGAGCATCACCACGCTCCCGACTTCCAATCCAAACAAACTTAATATTTTCCAGGCCATCTTCTCGAATTTGGCGCATTCTTGCCGCTGCAATAGCATCTGGTTGAGTCGATGTTAATTCCTCTATCAAGTCAATTAATATGAGCTGCTGCGGTGAAGTTAGCTGAGAATAACTAACCCCAGTATCTTCCAGCGGGCCAATTTCTTGCTCGGCTGCGGTATAAATGTCACTTGGCACCTCTATATCAATATAGGCATCAGACATTTGAATTGAATCCAGGGAAGTCACCAGATCTCTGGCAATATCTTCTTCTGCAGAAAGTACCCGCGTGCCAATCTGACCTCCGGTTCGGACCTCGGCCGGATTAGTTCCGAAAAATTGTGGTGAACTGGCAATTCCCATACCCCGCACAAATGTCCAGTTATATGCGAGATGATGACCTTCATAACGTAACGCCCAATTACTATCTAATCCTGGCGTTCCGAATACAGAAATGAAATAGAGCTCTGGATCTCGATCGAATCTACCATTAACTTCGATTTCGGCAAGTACTGATTCCAACCCTCTAACGGCTTCAGCTTTTTGATAGCCTTTAGCACTAAAGAAAACTTGCAATAAATCATGGGCTGCCGCCCTTTGCGAATCGTTCATAGAACGAAATGGGACACCGTTGCGATCACGGGGAATAAAGTGCCAATTAAAACGCTCTTCATCATCGAAATCGAAAGTACCATTATTCCGTTGTTGCGCTGTTAAGGAGCCCAGAAACGCATCGGTTGCATCTACCATATCCTGGGTTAAGTCGATACGCGCCTGCTGGGCGTTAGCGACAATAGAAACTGGTAAAAATACAAGCAGTAAATATGCTTGAAGAAATCGGCGAACAGAAAATCTAATCACGGCTTTGTCCTCCATCACGAGCTTTTATAGTTTTTCGAGGAATTTCAAAGCATAAACCCGTGTCTAATGCAGGTCCAGCGCATTTATCGCTTCTTCTAAATCAGCATCAGCCAGCCAATTGTCAGGGACCGGCATTTCTGAGATAAATACCACTTTTTCAGCAAAAGATTGGCAGAGGTATCAAAATGAAAGCGGTAAGAGTCACGGAATACGGCGGGCCCGGGGTGATGTCCTATGAGGATGTCGATATGCCCAGTCCAGGTGGTAGTGATGCCTTAGTAAAAGTAGAAGCATCTGGCATCAACTATATCGATACATACCAGCGCTCCGGGCTTTATCAAATTCCGCTACCCGCCACGCTCGGCCTCGAAGCAGCAGGCACCGTTGAAGAAGTCGGTTCGGCGGTCACGAATTTCAAAGCTGGGGATCGGGTTGCCTACACCAGCGTGCCAGGTGCCTATGCCGAATATGCGACGGTACCTGAAGATAAACTCGTGGCAATACCTGATGGGGTTTCTTTTAACGAAGGTGCTGCTGCAATGTTGCAAGGCTGCACAGCACACTACCTTTGTAAATCCACTTATATGGTTAAAGAAGGTGATCGCTGTTTAATTCATGCAGCTGCCGGTGGTGTCGGGCTATTGCTAATTCAAATGGTAAAAAATGCTGGTGGCTTCGTTATCGGAACTGTTTCCACCGAGGAAAAAGCAATCCTAGCAATAGAAGCTGGAGCTGATGAGGTCATTCTATATTCGGAGCAGGACTTCGAAACTGAAGTTAAACGTATTACCGATGGCGCTGGTGTTAATGTTGTATACGATTCCGTCGGTAAAGCCACGTTTGAAAAAAGCATCGACTGTCTTTCTAAACTTGGCTATATGATTTTGTATGGCAATGCTAGTGGACCAGTGACTGAATTCAATCCTGCTACGTTAGGCCCAAAAGGATCGCTATTTCTTACAAGACCAACTTTGTTTGATTACACCGCTAGCCGGGAGTCCTTAGAATGGCGCAGCAGTGATGTGTTCAACTGGATTGCCGATGGCAAGCTAAACCTAAGAATTGAACACCTCTATCCTTTAGTCGATGTACAACAAGCTCATACCGATTTAGAAGGTCGAGCAACAACCGGAAAACTAATACTTACTCCTTAATTTTTATTTGGATTAGCCCATGAAAAAACTAGCACTTCTGTTTACATTTATTGCTCTATTAGTTCCTCTGCATCTAGCAGCTCAATCTATTGATTTCGGTCGCGGTGAATTACCTGTTACCGTACCAGAAACTTATTCAGCTGCATTTCCTACCCCACTAATAATATTGCTCCATGGTTATTCCAGTTCCGGACGCGGTCAAGACATATATCTTGGATTCAGTCGCATCGCAGAGCGTTACAACTTTATTTTTGTCGCTCCTGACGGCACTCAAGAAGCCAGTGATCGACAAAACAGATTCTGGAATGCCACTGAAGCCTGCTGCAATTTTTTTGACTCGGAAGTCGATGATACAGCTTATATCATCGGCATAATTAATAGGATGAAAGAAGAATACAATGTGGACCCTAATCGGGTGTATCTAGTGGGCCACTCCAATGGCGGATTTATGTCTTTTCAAGCAGCGTACAACCATTCCGATTCCATTGCAGCCCTAGTCAGCCTTGCCGGAGCAACACACCAGGAAACCCGTGACGCGCCAGAAAACCCAGTACATGTTTTACAAATTCATGGCACTAATGACTCTACGATCGAATACGAGGGTGGAAATATTCAGGGAAATGAATACCCCAGCGCTGAAGACACTGTTATCCAATGGGCCAACTATAACGGCTGCTCTCCCATGGGCGCTGAACGAGAACTGAGAGATCTAGAAACAAACCTAGAGGGCCATGAGTCTTCGGTGTTGCTATTCGAAATAGATTGCGATCCAGGAGGCTCCAGCGAGCTATGGACCATCCAAGATGGGTCTCATATTCCCGCGGTTTCAGAATCTTTTAGCTCGCAAGTAGTGGAATGGTTATATGCTCACCCGAAAAGATAATCACCCTATGAAGAACAAGTTATGTTATTTCTGTTTGATATTTGCATTCGGAGCTATGAATAGCTCCCTTGCACAATCTGACAGCGAATGGATTAGCCTATTTAATGGCAAGGATCTTCAAAACTGGCGAGTAAAGTTCACAGGCCACCCACTTGGCGTAAATTTTCGCGATACTTTTCGTGTTGAAAACGGTTTGCTAACAGTATCCTATGAAAACTGGGATGGTTTTAACGGTGAGTTCGGTCACTTGTTTTATGACCAAGTTTTTTCCCATTACATCTTACGCGTGGAATATCGTTTTATCGGAGACCAAGTTACCAATGGACCTGGCTGGGCTTATCGAAATAATGGCATGATGCTCCATAGTCAGGATCCAAGATCTATGACTCTCGATCAGGAGTTTCCAGTCAGTATCGAATCTCAGCTACTTGGTGGAAATGGCGTCGATGCCCGCACGACTTCTAATGTGTGCACTCCCGGAACAAATATGGTGATGGATGGCGATCTCATTACTCGTCACTGCACTAACTCCAATTCCGATACTTTTCATGGTGACCAATGGGTTACTGCCGAAATGGAAATTCGCGGCAATGAGATACTAGTACATCGTATTAATGGCAGAATTGTGTTCGAACTCCATGACATTCAGCTGGATGAAACCGACCCTGATGCTCAGGCTCTGCTTACGAATGGTGCCGAATTCGAGTTAAAAGAGGGATACGTGGCACTTCAAGCCGAAAGCCATCCAACTCAATTTCGCGTAATTGAAATTCTGCCTCTAGCGGAAGAATGAAAAACGAGGTTCCGATTCCTCAATTCCAATAAATTATAACTTTTAGATATTTAGATACATCTAAACTGGTTTTGGTTGCATCTATTTTGCATTTAGAGGAACAAATAATGCTAAACCGACGCCAAGTGCTGCATTCATTGGCCACCCTTCCACTGCTATCCAGTTGCGCAGTGCCTCCTCAAGGAAGTGCGCGCAACTACACACCATCGGGATTACCGCTGCGACGAGTCAATGTTTCAGAAAACCGTATCATTCGCACCATCGCCGGATTACGCCCCTATCGACCTTCTGGATTTGTTGTTAAGGCAGAACGTATGAATGATAAAGTGGTCGTGCATAACTATGGACATGGCGGTGGTGGTATTACGCTGTCATGGGGCACTTCTCACCTAGCCATGGAACTGGCTAATCAAACTCAACATCGCCGTTGTGCTGTCCTAGGTAGTGGGGCATCAGGATTATCCGCAGCCAGATTGATGCAAAACGCTGGTTGGCAAGTAACGATTTACTCAAAAGACTTGCCGCCAAATACAACTTCCAATGTTGCAGGGGGTCAATGGTCACCGACTTCAGTTTATTCTCGAGACTCAGTTACACCGGGATTTCTAATACAGTTTGAAAGCGCAATGCGTCATGCCTATCGTTATTACCAGGATTTGGTAGGACCGAAATACGGTGTGCGCTGGATTAGCAACTACATGATTGAAGGCGGAGAGGAAAACCCGTCGATTCGCTATTCGACCATACCCAGAAATGTATCCACAGCGCTTCGTCTTTCGCAATCAGAGCATCCCTTTCCTGCTGAACATGTTTTACATATCGATACCATGCTAGTGGAGCCAGCGGTGTATTTGCCGGCAATGATGAATGATTTTCAAATTGCCGGCGGGAAAATTGTAGTTAAAGAATTTGGTAATCGGGGCAAAGGTTTGCAACTGGGCGAACCAGTCATCATAAACTGCACGGGATTGGGATCACGAGATCTGTTCGATGACAATGAGCTAATCCCAATAAAAGGTCAGCTCACCTTTTTATTACCTCAGGAAGAAGTGGATTACATCATCGTTGGCAATAGTGGACTTTATATGTTTCCGCGTAGTGATGGGAAACCTGTTAGGCGGCACATACGAAAGAAATAATTGGGACACGACACCAGATCCCGAGGCAGCACGCCGCATAGTCAGTGGTCATCAGGCATTCTTTAATGCAATGGAGGATCCCTGGGCATGAAAGCAACTTTAGGAGTTGCTCTCATTTTAGTATTAGCTATTCCGAAGTGTTCAATCGTGCAAGATGAAGGACAATCAGAAGTAACAGAATAAGATAACGCTCGGCCCATTATATTTAAGAAGAGCAATTGATCGCCGGGAGCCTGAAGCGATATTCGTGCTGCCCTTTTCGCTAGATAGGAAAAACACATTTTTCGCCCTAAATTAGGGGCCTCTAGCCCCGTTATTTGTAGACAAATCAGGGAATTAGGATTAAAGTTTGCTGATCTCGAAATAACAAATAGGAAGAGATATGAAGCTCCCAACTAAGCCCCTCACAGCAACTCTTTTTGGGCTATTGACCGCCGCTGCATTATCAACCGCGAATGCCCAAGGCGATGCCCCCACTTTCTATGCTGATGCGCTTCCAGTTTTCCAGAAAAACTGCGTTGCCTGTCACCAGGATAATCCGCCGCGTGTAGGCGGTATTTTTGCGCCAATGACTCTGGATAACTTCGAGCGGGCCCAAAGGATTTGGGCGCCGTTAATTAAGAACGCGCTGGTTACTAACTACATGCCACCCTGGGGGGCTCACGAGCGCCATCGCGGTGAATTCAAAGGTGAGCGCTATATCGATAAGAAAGAAAAAGACTTGTTGATCGCCTGGGTAGATGGCGGTGCAGTTGAAGGTGATCCTTCCGATGCATCAAGCAGTGACGCTTTGGTTGCAAATGGTGCTGGCACGATTCTGCCCCCATCTGGCTGGTGGATTGGCGATCCTGATCTGGTGGTCCAGTTCGAAGAAGCAGTATACGTACCAGACGAAGTTGAAGACTGGCAACCAACCATTCAAATGCCCGTTCCCGAGGGAGGTCATGAAAATCCAGCATGGATCTCCATGGCAGAGCTCGATCCCGGTGGCCCCCATGTGCATCAATCGTTTCCAGCCACATGGGAGTTGGCGTGCCTGGTCGCGGACCATTTACCTACCCAGAAGGCTGGGGAGTGTTACTTCCAGAAGATCCGTTCATTACTGTGAATATGCACTATCACAAGGATCCAGGCGAAGGCACCGCTGTACATGACATGACTCGGCAGGCTTCAAGTTTTATGAAAAAGGCGACGTGATCAATCATGTGGTCGAAACCAATTTGCTTCCTCACCGCAGCTGGACGATACCTGCCGGGGATCCCAACTACGAAGTGAACAATACCTTCGATGTTGAAGAAGATATTTATCTCCTATCCATGGGTCCCCACATGCACTATCGGGGCAAAGCGATGCGCTATGAACTGGAATATCCCGATGGTGAAACAGAAGTTTTACTGTGGGTTCCCGACTACGATTTCAATTGGCAATTCCTATATGAATACGAAACCCCTAAGCTCATTCCCGCGGGCTCAACCCTACACATGAGCTGGTGGTTCGATAATTCAGAGGGTAACCGCTTTAATCCTGACCCAACTCAGGACGTGGTTTACGGACCAGCAACCACTGACGAAATGGCCAATGCCCGAATCTATTATGCACCGACTACACCTCGCGGCATTGTGGTAGGTGAGCCGATTCCCGAAGATGTAATTCAAACTGCACGGGAAGAAGATGATCGTCGCCGTGAGTTTTCACAGCTATTTGATCCGACTGCCGATGACTTCTCCTGGTTAGAAGAAGACAGCCGTTAATTCAACACAAGAGGCGAGGAGACTTCCATGGATCGACTTACAATAAGAAAAACATTTTCTGCAGCTCTTCTTACCGCTACTGTGCTTGGTATGTCTGCTGCCGGGGCACAGGATTACATCGCACCGCGAACGTATGACGGTCAGCCAGATTTTTCCGGTGTCTGGACTAACGATACCATTACTCCTATGGAGCGCCCCGCAAAACTACAGGGACGGGAGTTTCTAACCGAAGATGAAATCGCAACCATGGAACGCAATTTTGCGGAACGTCGCGAATTTGCAGACGACAATATTGTTGTAGAAGTTGGAGGTAATGTCGGTGGTTACAACCAGATTTGGTTGGACTCCGGTGACACTGTACTTTCCACTGGTCAAACTTCTTTAATCGTTGACCCACCTAACGGTCGCGCCCCACTGCGGGAATCTGCTGCTGCGGTGCGTGACTATTACTTCGCTCATGTTGAAGACCATTACATCTATCACACGGTTTGGGATCGTTGTTTAACTCGCGGTGTACCGGGCTCAATGTTACCTGCTGGTTATAACAACGCTTACCGTTTTATACAGACACCTGACACCTTTACTATCGTTTACGAAATGATTCATGACGTACGTACTATTCATTTGAACAAAGATGGTCACGTTGATGACAAGGTAAAGCTTTATATGGGCGACTCTGTTGCACGTTGGGAAGGCGACACCCTGGTAGTTGAAACGACCAACTTCAATGATCGCGGAATGATCGCAAGCAGCAGTGCCGGTGCTCGACTTAAGGGTGTGCCAGTAACTGAAGATCTGCATGTAGTTGAACGCTTCACCCGAGTCAGTGAAGAAACTATCATCTGGTCGGCAACGATCACCGATCCCGAAATTTACACACAGCCATTTACTATCTCTATGCCACTAACCAATGAGCCGGATTACGTAATGTATGAGTACGCCTGCCACGAAGGAAACTACGCGATTCCTAATATCCTTAGTGCCGGCAGAGCAGAAGAACAACAGGCCAGCAACTAATAACTCACAATCAGTAAACACAACAAAACCCGCTGATAGTTACGCGGGTTTTGTGTTAGTTAACATGTGATCTTTTCTTCACAGATGTTCCCTTGTCATAGACAAGGTGTTCAAAGATCTAGCAGCTCAACACGCCGTCTGATTCGGGCCCCCTTCTTAAAAAGGGGGCAGCTTACCTTTCATCATTTGCAGGATAAGGGGCCACGAGGATTAGGGCCTAGAATAGTTAGTTTGCTGCGCCTACTGCATCCCAATGTTTGATGCGCACCTTGACCGTTTCCATATCGTGTTTGCACACACCAGAGCGTGCAATTAGTTTGGTTTCGCAAATATCGCAGCGCACACATTCTTTGAAATCAATCTTGGGACCACGTATGGCACCTGTTGGACAAGAATGTTCGCAGACCTTGCATAGATCACACTGAGGCACACGTTCAATCCGCCAGGGTGAAACAAATGCCATAACACCCAGTGCGGCACCTAAAGGACATGCATAGCGGCAATAAAAGCGCGAAATAAATACGGAAGCCAGAATAAACGCAGCCAGGATTCCCCACAGCAGTAGTGACTGACTGAAATAGAAGATCGTACCGAACGGCTCGAAATACTGGAACAAGCTCAAATTGGTAAACGAAAATGCCATCACTATTAGAAAGGCAAGAAGTACGTACTTAATGTAGATAGCTTTATCATGAATTGAAGCGGGCAATTCTTTTTGAAAGTGACGCGGCATAAAGTGAGCAATTAAGTCCTGTAATGCACCAAATGGACAAAAAGGAAGAACAAAACACCCTGCCCCAAAACAACGTTGTTACTAAGGTAAAAACGATAATCAATAACTGAGGCAGGTCACTTCTGAACATCGAAGGTCCGACCTTCACAAAATTTGTTATGTGAGAAACGGAACGAAGCCACCGTCTACCCAACCTAAGTAGACCAGCGTGAAAACTAACGTTACCCATCGAATCGCCGCATTCTTCTTTAAAAATGCCGTCATCACCATTGCCAGCAACACCAACAAAATAGCAACATCCATCCAGGGCGCATCGTTAATCAAACTGGCATAGAGACCCTCGTTTTGAAAAGCCGTTAAATCATCTTCATATTCAGGTAATAGTTCTGGTGGCACTGGAGTACCAGTTGCTAATGCCAGAGGAAGCGGCGGAACTTGATAGCCGGTGCGAGCAATAGTGCCAAACTCCCCTACTCTGCCGCCGGTGTTATATAGCACTTCGAAAGGTTGATTAAGATCGATACTTGGGTCTAACACCATGGCACCGGCAAAGCGCACGCGATCGGCGATCTTTCCATAGTCCGCACTGCCAACGTAAACAAAGCGGCGTCTTTCTATGGGAAATATTTCTTCGCCTTGTTGCACTGCCAGTCTTTCCTGGCGAAACGGTTGCGAAGAATTACCATCGATACCCACCAGCAACATATTTCCGTCTCTGACCCGTGCACTAGCTTCACGATCGGCTCGGGAATAATCAACATCTCCAACCAATATTTCCCCAAGCCCATCATGACCCATAAAAGCAAGGGCAAGGTGTAATTCAGTCGCATCTGGTTGAGTAATCACCCAATTAACGACCAGATCATTTTCGATCATCTCATCCCAGGTCTGACCGGGGAGCACCTGCAGTGCGACTGCATCGGTCGTTGTTAAAGCTACAAATTCAGAATCACTTAGATACGCTTCCGCAATACGTCTCGCTGCATTACGTACACCTCGAGAAACAGCCCAGGCGGTGATTGTTGCTCGAGAAATACCATTTACATCACGACCAATTCGAAATCCTTCTACTATGTTTTTATCTTCAAACTGATCGGGAAAGTACTCACTATTAATAAAATCGCCGCGAATGCTGCGATAGGACTCGATGTAATGAAGAACTTTTATACCAGTAATCGTGCCTCGTAAATCCATTCCTACCAATACATCAATAGGCGCTGAGTATCCTATTTCCTCCGGCGGCATGTCCGGAGTTTCAAAAAGATAACCGATGGTTTCCAGTTCGTTGGTTTCTGAGTTTTCCCGTAATGCGCGATAAACTGGGGGAGACCCTTCTTTCGGCGTAAATTGTTCCGCATCCGGAAATACTTCACTCAAAACCTCTTCGGTTACTTAATAGGAGGCTGCGCAAAAACTTGAGATGTTTTAATCAGCGTAAGCGAGAAAAAAACCAGCGTGAGAACATGGATGAAGTAGTACTGGAAAAGACGCTTCATTGTGCTGGAGGGCGGCATTCTTGTTCTTCGAAATTCTTCCGGTGACCTTATGCTACACAGATTAGGTTTGGAGTAACACTCCGGATATGCCTTCGAATGAAACAAAATGTGTCAAACCCTTAATATAGGGAAGGCTAGAGCCCAATCTAGAACAGCAATCCCCCCCTACTGAACAACCTAATGTTTCTGGAGAATTCCGAGATTGGTAACCAGCCTTTTAATAGCAAAAGTAATAAATCAAGGACAAGTCCTCTTTCGAAGAAATACATAAAGCCAAATCTGATAGCAGCCCTAGTATCGTAAGTTTATGGATCCGGAAAAACGTTTCGTTTCATCAACAAAGCTCCATCCCAAAATACTGTTGAAGAAGTCATAGGTCAGCTGATTTTCGATTTTATTACCGAAGAAAAAAGGCAAGGAATAAGAGTACTGAGTAGCAATTGTAAAAGAAACAAAAGGACATGTTTTTGAGAAGCAACAACACTTTACCCTAGAGGTGGACTAATTCATTGTGAAGCGTTTGTCAGCCCTGTCATCGGCAAAGGAGAAATAACCAGCTTTAATTTATTTGCCAGCCCCAATCGCCGCGATGAGTTGCTACGAAAAATTCTTCGAGAAACTAATTCACTTTAAACCAATGCAGCATCTGACTAACCCCCTGCATCGAATTCTATTACCGCTCTGGACTGCAGACTCTGTAGTGTTTATTCTGCCCCTTCCAGCGAATTTAGATAATTGGTTTCCAAAAATAATGAGAAAAACGACGGTATTTGCAATCGGTGTTTATTCTTGCCTGGCTAACGCTTTGGTTTATTCACAAGTTTTCGATTACGAACCTGTAACCGATGCCATGTTGCAGAATCCGCCCGCGGAAGAATGGCTTAGTTGGCGCGGCACTCCTAACAGTTGGGGATATAGCTCCCTCAATCAGATAAATACAGAAAACGTTGGTGATTTGCAGCTAGCGTGGTCAATGGCGCTGGATGATACCGGTGCAATTCAGTCCGCACCGATAGTACATAACGGCATTATGTTTATTCCTGGTCCGCGGGGAGTAGTCTGGGCCATAGATGGCGCAAGTGGCGATTTAATCTGGGAGTACCGACCCGGAGTCACACCTTCTATCGATGGCAGCGATATAGAAATTACCGCTGAAGAGCTTGGTGATGCGGCGATGGCACCAAACCCGCATTCGCTGGAGTTGGTCGAGGCGTGCTAAAAAATCTTGCCATTACGGCGACATGGTTTTCACTGCAACAGAAAATGCCAGTATCCGTGGAATCGATGCACGTACCGGCAGATTAGTGTGGGAAACTCAAACAGCCGATCCAGCCTTAGGTTATTTTTATACTGCCGGCCCAATCGTTGCCAATGGTATTCTGGTTACCGGTCTAACTGGATGTGAACGCTACAAAGAAGGTAATTGCTATTACACTGGACACAATCCGCAAACCGGTGAAGAGCTCTGGCGCTTCGAAACAGTTGCAGCACCCGGCACACCCGGTGGAGATTCCTGGGGCGAACTACCGTTGCGCTTTCGTGCTGGTGGTGATTCCTGGCAATCCGGTAGCTACGATCCTGATTTAAATTTAGTTTACATGGGTACATCTCAAGCGAAACCCTGGGCGAGCGCAGTTCGCGGTACTGATGGTGACGCACTATATACGAATTCCACGATTGCATTGAATCCGAACACCGGTGAAATGAACTGGTATTACCAACATCTTCCCGGCGAAACCCACGATATGGACGAAAATTTCGAATCTGTGTTAATCGATGTCGATGGCCGCGAATCACTTTTCAAGATGGGAAAGCTCGCAATCTTATGGCAACTGGACAGACAATCGGGCGAAATAATCAAAGCAACAGATGTTGGTTATCAAACAATCTTAAATGTAAATCCAACCAACGGAAACATCACTTATCGGGATGGATGATTCCACGCATAGGACAGCAGATTGATATGTGCCCTAGCACATCTGGTTTTAAGAGTTGGCGTTCAATGGCTTATTCCCCCCAAACAGAAGCCATGTATATACCAATCACGCTAAACTGTGAGTTAGCAACTTTCGGCCCCACGGAACAAGTGTTAGGTGGGGCGGGCCAGGACCAGTCCGCCGGATTAATTATCCTCATCAGATGCGGAAGAAAATTTAGGTGAGTTGTTAGTACTAGATATTCCCAGTGGCGAAGTTAAATGGCGCTATCGTCAACGAGCTCCCATTAACACTGCAGCACTACAACTGGTGGCGGTCTGGTTTTTACAGGCGATTGGAATCGTTTTTACTACGCCTTCGATGCAGAACTGGTGAGAAACTCTGGCAAACCCGAGTCACCACTTCTGCTCATGGATTTCCCATGACCTACATGATAGATGGCGTGCAGTATGTCGCCATGCCGCGGGGTTGGGTGGCGCAAGTTGGTCGGGTATGTTGCCTCGAGATCTCGCACCGGAATTAAGTCGACCCCGCAATGGAAATTCAATCAGTGTCTTTGCATTACCGACTCAGTAATATAGTTTCGCTATGCCTATTAATTATCATTCTGTTTCTAAGGGAGCATCGTTAGTGATGCACAAACCCTTCAAAACGGAATCTATACCGAAGCCCAGGCTGAGCGCGGCGCTGGGGATTAGCAGCCCGCTGTGCTTCCTGCATTCGATAGATCTCGCGGCAATAGTAATTCTCCAAGCCTGATTGGTCTTAGCTTTATGTTTATCTGGGAAGGTCGTTCGCTCGGCGAACTATTAACAAAATGAGTGAAGAAATGCCGACAGAAGATCCCGGTAGCCTTACCCAACAAAGTTATGCCGCGATACTGGCCTATATTCTTAAATCCAATGAGTTTCCTTCCGGCGATACCGATCTTGCATCAAATGCGGAAGTTTTTGGGTGGGATACAAATTATATCTCAATAGCAAATAAGCCTAGAAGTCATTGGAGCGATCGTGAAATGAAAGATAACAATGCTGAAGCCGAACAATAGAAAAGGATTTTGGGGAATCTTAAAGATAATAATTGACAAAATAGTTCTGAATGAAAATTACCAAGCTAAAAATCTTAGCCTCTTTTCTGGTTTTCCCAGTTGCATCCTTTTATATTTTTTACAACTGGGCGCTCTCTATTGCCACCGATCCCAGCTATCTGAATGCTGGTGCTGCAATTCTTCAATACTTTTTGGTTTTTGGAACAACAGCAGCATGCAATAGCCCTGTAATTTGGATAATCGGATTGATTATTGCACTTGAATAATTGTTTATGGAATGGTGAAGAGGAACATAAGGACTTACGTCCTTTTAAATTGCTCACTTTCGCAATCTTTATGATCCCAATAATTCTCGCAGTAACTGGTACTTCGCGCTTCTGTATAAATTTTTTGCCACTTGGCTAATTCTTAAGCGATAACAATCTACTCTATCGAAAAAACTCTGAATCGAGCAGCGGGGGAAAAGCCTTAAGAAGGGACCTAAACGAGAGTAAGTGAGTATTTTGAACGATTTTTTAAAAAAGAGATTTTAGTTTGCAGCCGCTGCACCTTGTATCAAAAGGTCCCAGTTATCTTCAAAGACATCACTAACCCGCGGTACTGCAT
>BPDI01000052.1 GCA_019654215.1 Gammaproteobacteria bacterium
AGGCAATTGCTATCTGCCGCTATCTGGAAAAATATACCCAGAGCCATGCTTGTTCGGAGCGGACGCTGATGACGTAGGACTTATTAAAATGCGGCATTCCCAAATTGAAAGTGATTTTTGGTTTCAGGTTCGCAGCTCATGGAAGCACAGTCCGACAGTTGCAAAGATGGGTAATGAAGTAGCTGCAGATGCAAAAATATTGAGTGATAAAAGTATATATGCATATTATGAAAGGCTAGATGATGTTTTGGGCTGGAAAGGATTTTCTGGTGGCGTCACGTTTTACGATAGCTGATATTATTCTTCTAGTCAGTCTTGATTTCGCTATTCTTATTGTAAATTGGAGCCAAGTGATTCGCTAGAGAACCTCTGGCGCTGGCACAGTTTTATAACAGCTCGAGAAAGTATTGATGCGATAAGTTAATTGAGTGGAATACAAAGCTTGAGACGCGCTAATTATGCTTCCCTGTTTTGGAATTAAGGGGGTAGAGAGCAATATAAAAGTGTGCTAATAATCTCTAAATCGTCTAAATCAAATGTATTTTATAAACAAACTACTAATAACAATAACTCTTGTCTGCCTTTCTATTGCTGCTAATTCAGCAGATACATTTGATGAAGCTACTGGGCAACTTATCATACCTAAAGTTGTTGCTGCGGATGGAACCCTGATAACCACTTCTTTTCTAGGAATAGATTTAAGGGTAACCGTCAAAGAAGTGCTTGCTGTAGGTAATAATTACCCTCTATCTTCACGCTCCTTGAATCCGAAACCTATTTTTATGATCTGCAGCTTGGTAGGCTATTAATTCCGCAGGTCATAGTAGGAGACACAATATATGAAGATATTATTATTACAATAGATGAGGTTGTATCAATTGGAGGAGTTACAGAAGTGCCTCCTAATGGAAACGACTTTACATTTGGTTACACTATTCATGAGAGCTTGCCACAGGATTGGGAAACTGAATTCAATTTGATTATGAAAAATCTTATTGAGCTTTTACCTATTAAGTCTCGCTCAGGATTTTATTATGCGCCCGTTTTTGCTTGGAATGAAAATGCAAATTTGCCGTATAGCTCGATAATAGGATTTCGTGGAGGATCAAGTATCAGCGGAAATTCTTGGTTTGATGTAGGAGGTCAAGTTCTTTGGATGCAATTAGAGATCCCGGATCAAGAAATTATGTGGGAGCATATACATAGGTATACAGTCATCCCGCATGAGTATTTTCATTTTCATCAAATAGCGAAGTCTCCAGATTTTGGAATAAAGTGGATGATGGAAGGAAGTGCTGCCACTTTTGAGTCTCTCTATGCGCAGCAGTACTATGGAGTGAATTATTTTATGCAGGCTCAAACATACGTAGACACAAAATACGTCAATGAGCCTGCATTACTGGAATTATATAGCTCAAATGAAATAAATTATTCATCATCTGTTTTTGTTACCTTAGTTCTTGCAAAAGAACTACAAAAATCAAACTATAGTGAAGAGGCCTCGTTCCGACTGATTTTTAAAGATTTTTATGCGAAATACCCAAGTAATGAAAATTGGGAAACAATATTTGAAGAGGTATTCGGAATGAGTGTTAATGATTTTTATGTCAATGTTGTGCCTACATATACCGCTGATATAGAAACAGTTCTCCCCAGTGAAAACTTGACTTTGCAAGCGATCTTTCAAGAGTAAGGAGGTTTGATTTTATGAAACCGTCTTTAATTCTATTCCTGGTAAGCTTGTGTAATATGTTTTTATGCACCTCTGCACTCGCACAAAATGAAGAGGAATTACAAGATTCTGCAGAAGTTCCCGAAACCCAAGATAATGAGAGTGAAATTGAACAGATTATCGTTCAAGGAGAGAGGACAAGATTTGCTTTACGCATGGAAATAGAACGCGCTGAAACAGATGTCTACAATCTCTTCAATGAACTGAATAGCAATGATGAGTTTGACGTAACCTGTGAAGAAATAGTTTATACCGGTTCTCTCATTCCGCAACGAACCTGTATGTCTGCCTTTTTGCGTGAAGAAATGGCGTACCAAACTCAAACATTCGTGCAAAGTATACCGCTTGGCGATGGGCTTGGGGCGCCAGGCGGTGGAGTGTTGTTGGACTTTGAAACTGTACAGGGCGAAGTAAGGCAAAAAGCAGAAGCTATGGAACAGGAAATGATACGACTTGCAGTTGAGAATCCGGACTTTGCGGCAATGCTAGTTAGGCTAAGTAGGCTAATTGGTTTATTGGAAGAGCGTGATGACAATTAGCATGAAAAGCTGGTAAATGAGTTTCGGCATAAAAATAGCACGACAAAAAAGCAGGATAGTTTATAGAAAGAGGCGGTATTTGACTAAAAGTCACTGTAATCAGCCCGCCCCTCAAATTCTTAAACTTGAACAATATAGTAGATTATCAACTAGTGATATTAACCAGAGATTTGTGACCAATCTACGCGCAAAGAATCACTCTTCAAATTAAGAACGACCACTGCCGCGTTTAAGTTCCCATCTGAGATATCATCCACACAATAAATTTTTATTTCATGCCCATTTCGTTTCCATACGCCATTGAGTGCCCGATTTCTAAATTGCCGTCTTCATCGATTCCCATCCCTGTTCCAGTCATTATTCCCTGCCCAGGAACTTTTGGGTTTGTCTTTAGGTTATAAGTTAATTTAACCGTGCCATATAAAGTGGCATCTCCTTGGCCGGTGATAGTTCCTCCGTCATCTGTAAAAATTACAGAAGTAATTTTCCCTTCTAAGGAATATGCATCATTGTTCAGATCGAATAAATCTGTTATCGCCATTTGATTTTCCTCCAATTCTAGAAATTTAACTTAGTTTATAAATATTTTTTTAGTTAACAGCAAGCGGCAACAATAATTCTGATCCAACCGGTCGTTGCACATCAAAAGCTTTAATGTCATAGCAACGAAATTATAGTAGCCAACTAAGCCGACGATATCGACAACACCTTCATTGCCAAATAGCTCAATAGCTTTATTGAACGTAGGAGTGCTCACTTTCTCTTCGCTTACCATTCTCTGGTGAATTGCACTAGAGTTTGTTCGATTTCATCGAAGCCCTCGATAGAGGGAAGTGAATCCAAATCTTTACGATATTTTATTACCTCAATAATATCCTGCTCCAAACCAGCAGCCTGGCCAAGCGGTTCATGTGCGGACCATTCGTACTGATTACTTATTTCTCGCGCCGTTGTCAGAATTATTAACTCAGTTAGTCTTTGGTCCTTCGGCGTTCCATAACGAACTCGCTGTCGTAAATCGAAAACAGCTTCAGCAAGGACAGGACTGTGCATCCACATACCAACCGGACCTCGCAAACCAGTTTCGTATCCGGTTCCTGGCCTTACATAAGTATCGAATGCACTGCGTCCTAATGTATTCAGGTTTTTCTCGCTGGACTTGAGGTAAGCGAGCCAGAGAATCCATATGAATGTCGTCAGGTATTCGATCTTGAGTTTGAATACCCTGCAACTCGTATTGTACTTCTTGTGCTTTGATAGTGATCAACAAGTCGGTACTAATAACTGAGAAAAGTACTAGCAGAGTAAAAAGAGCGGATTTGTTTTTCATTGTTATTTCCTAAGTCATGAGGGCTCTGAGACCGGCAATAGCTCGGTCTACATGTTCGGTTGTGTTGTAGATAGTAGGGCAGAGCCTTACACCGCCAGTCGCAGCGCCCGCAATACCATGTTCTTCATACAATCTATTGGAGATATCACCGCCACGTCCTGCAGGCGCTCGGGTAATGCAGACTCCAAAACTTAGATCTGGATCCATGGGTGTTACCAATTCTAACCCCACTTCTGTTATTCCTTCTTTAACCGTTGTGCAAGAGCTACAATACGTTCACCGATGCGGTCAGTACCAATCAGATCATGTTGTTGTGCAGCACTTCCAGCGCCTGCCAAGGCAGAATCATCCCGTTGACCCAGTGATTCAAACTTTCTTGCTCCTTCAAGCACTGTATCTACGCCATTGCCCCAACCGGTGCAACAATGTTTGGCCATATGCGATTTATGTTTCGCTCGTGTACATAGAGCAGACCCACTTCCTTTGGCCCCATAAACCATTTGTGGGCACTAGCCGAGTATGAATCTACGCGTAGTTCACGCAAATTTAAGGGCATAGCCCCCCAGGATTGCGCACCATCTACGTGTACATAAATATTTTGTGCGTGAGCAGCTTCCACTATTTCTTTAACAGGAAGTTTAATACCACTAACATTTGATACATGGGTAATTGTTAACACTCTGGTGCGAGCTGAGAATTGTGAAACGAATGCATCGATTAACTGTTGTTTATTAGCAGGGCTTGTTGGAGTGCTTATTCTTTTAACAGATAAATTGAAGCGAGCGGCACGTACATCCCAGGCAACATTATTAGTTGGGTGATTTTGATCCCAAACTATAACCTCGTCACCTGCAGTCAACTCCAGACCATTGTTAACAATATTATTCGCTTCGCTGGTGTTTCGAACCAGGGCAATTTCATCTGCTGAAACATTTATTTGTTGCGCGATAGTTGCACGAGACTGCTCTAGTAGACCACCAAACTTTGCACGGTTGTTAAAAGAACAATCTCTGTCAATATCATAGGTAAGAGCTGTTACAGTTTCAGCAACAGAGCGAAATGATGGACATAGATTGGCAGCATTCATGGGGACTGCGGATTCACTAAAAGAGAATTGTGAGCGCACAACTGCCCAATAGGCATCTTCATCGCTTGAAACAATAGTTTGGGCCTGACTCAGCTTTGGATAGCTCGCTGCTGCTGTGAGTAAAGCGGCGGCAGTGCCCTGTAAAAATTGACGCCTGCTTTGACTGGATTCCATGATGGTTTTCCTCGCTGGAGTGGTCGTTCCAGCAAGATTAACCGAGGAGCATAGTGAATTCTACTTTCAAAGAGACGGTGGTCCTTTACTCTCCAGGTTTACTCAATTTTTTGTAGATAATTACTATGAAGTCAGCGGTATTAAAAAATTATCCAAGTCAATTTAAGAGTTTAGTCTTTGTTATTTGTTGTAGTATTTCTGTGTCATCAGCTGCTGCTGATCAGATATTAAAAGCAGCCATTTCTCAGTATTACGACGATCATCTTGAAGAACTGTTTGCCTGGTTCCATCAGAATCCAGAATTGAGCTTCCTCGAAAACAACACTTCGGCGCGGCTGGCAGAAGAGCTGCGTGGCCTCGGGGTTGAAGTAACCGAAGGTGTTGGAGGAACTGGAATCGTTGGCATGATTGAAAATGGCGACGGTCCCTTGGTCATGATAAGGGCAGATATGGATGGCTTGCCAATTTTGGAAGACAGTGGGTTGAGCTATATGTCTAGGGTGCGCCAGGTGAATCTAGAGGGTGAAGAAATGCCGGTTATGCATGCCTGTGGGCATGATATGCATATCACTTCCCTGGTTGGAACCACTAAAATACTTATGGATAACCGTGATAAATGGAGTGGCACGATTATGCTGGTAGGCCAGCCAGCTGAGGAAATAATCAATGGCGCTAAAGCTATGCTGGAAGACGGTTTGTATGAACGATTTGGCGTGCCAGATTATGCGCTCGGCTTGCATGTTTCTTCCGGTATACTTAGTGGGGCCGTGTCGATTCGGGACGGCATCATGTACTCTAGCGTGGACAGTGTCGATATCCACATAAGAGGCATTGGTGGCCATGGTGCATATCCGCACCAGACGGTTGACCCAATTTATGTCGCTTCGCAATTAGTGATCGCACTGCAAGGGATAATAAGTCGTCAGATAAACCCATTTGCACCAGCAGTTATAACAGTTGGCTCATTCCAGGGAGGCAATAAGCACAATATCATTTCAGATGAAGTGAATTTGCAGTTGACTGTGCGTACCGACTCAGAAGATGTTCGGGAACAAGTACTCGGAAGTATTCGTGATACCGCGCTCAATATAGGCCGACTAAACGGGCTACCTAACGACTTGCTACCCATCGTTAGAGTGGGATTTGAAAGCACCCCTACTACGGTTAATGATTATGACGCGGTGCATAAGGTATTGCCGACTTGGACTGAACAACTTGGCTACAGTCCTTTAGTTAGCGGTCCACGTGGTGGAATGGGTGGAGAAGACTTTGCCTTCTTTACTCAGACAGAACATGATGTGCCAGGTGTATTTTTTAGTGTAGGTGGTACACCGGCAGATTTAATGAGGCAAATTGAAGCTGGGGAAGTCTCAGCGCCGCCACATCATTCGCCATTCTTTTTCATTGATCCGAATTCAATCAAAGCAGGCGTAGAAGCAATGTACACCGCGGCGATTTATTTCTTAAACAATCCTTGAATTAAAAATTGCTTTTACTGGCTACACGATCCGATTTTCTCTGAATGCGGCAATTTCATCCGCCGAATATCCCAATTCTTCCATTATTTGGCCTGTATGTTCACCTAAAGTAGGTGCTCGAGATCTGATTTCTCCGGGGGTTTCTGATAACTCCACCGGAGTGCGCATAACCGGTGCTGGCTTGTCGAGACCGGGATATTCAACCGGCTGAAATAATCCTTTTGCAGCAATATGTGGATCTTCTAAAACCTGTTGAGGGGACAAAACCGGTCCTGCTGGCAGTCGGACTTCTTCCATTGCATCCAAAACTTCTTGAGAAGTACGATCGGCACACCAGTCAGCAAGTCGCTCACTTATGGCGGCACTGTTATCTCCACGAGTAATGTCGTCTTTAAATCGATCGTCATCCAACCAGCAGTCTTCGCCCATTAAATTCGCCCAACGTTTAAATAGCGGGCCACCTACTGATTGCACTAATACCCAGCCGTCTTTGGTTTTAAAGGTATCTGCTGGAGCTGAGGTTTGGGAACGATTCAAGGTTGAGACTCGATTGCGCTGGATTGCGTCTTGCTCAATTGCCGTGCCATTCATAATAGTAAGACCAGTATTGAATAATGAACCCTCTACTATTTGCCCTTTGCCAGTTTTTTGTCGCTGATACAAAGCTGCCAAGGTACCGAAGGCAGAAAAACTCGCAGTGCCGAAGTCTATAAATGGACCATAAGCCTTTACGGGTTGATCCGGCGTGCCTGACATGAACATATTGCCTGACATTGCTTGGCCCAGCCCATCAAAGCCAACCCGATTGGCATAAGGCCCACCAGTTCCGAAGGCGGAAATCATAGTGAGGTTTAATGTCGGGCTTAATTCAGTGAGACTTTCGTAATCCGGGACCCATTGTCTTAAGGGTATCTGGTGGAAGGTTTGCAACAACCACATCTGCAGTGGCCACAAGCTTTTTGACTATTTCCCGACCTTCCGGTTTCATCGGATTAAGCGTCACGCTCTTCTTGTTTCTCCCCATCTGCATGAACATGGCACCATCGCCGTTTTCATTGATAGGAGACAAATAGCGATCTTCACTTCCTTTGACTTTCTCAATTCGAATTACTTCTGCCCCCATATCTCCTAAAAGGGTGGCGCAAAACGGGCCAGCTATATAGCGACCAAAATCGAGTACACGAATTCCTTCTAAGACTTTTGACATTTTCCTTCCAGTTTCTGAGCATGGGCTGGCAACGGCGGGCATATTAGCATAACCCGCCAACATGTAGGTTTTTTCAGTGCTTCTAGGAATATTGTCAGGCTTTTGATTTGTGAGGTTGGTTAAAGATTTTAGTAACTTGTTTGCACAATGGAGCGAAAAAAGGGGCCCATTCATAATGGTCCGAGAAAAGATTAAAGAAATGGGATTTCCCGAATTTAAGTTATGCAGTAATGAGTCCGGCTGACAAAAAACCCCCTAGTCAGGGGCCCGATAGAATTGAAATCCATCTAGTGAAGCCCTTTTTAGGATGTCTGTATTCCTTTAAAGTGTAGGTTTAAAAATCTGAGAAAGCCCCGTAAAAAGGAAGCCTCCGGACAGCGCCTCTAAAACTTCGCTAACGAACAAATTCCTTACTTCGCTATCTTGATCTTAATAAATCGCCATTTGGCGGGTTGATGAGCTTTCTTTTTTATACTTCTGATTTACAATCTATCTATCCATAACAAATAACCGCAATTCTTGAATTGGCGGAGGGATAAATTATGAAATCTCTAAATCTATCGCGATAATTCTGCTATTGGCGATTCCATTCCTGGCTTCATCATTAGCTTAGGTGCAGAGCACCCTGGTTATATCGAGGCTCCAGAGAGAAGGACCACCGGTATTGGTAAGTTCTATATGGATCGAGAAATTTCATTTGTTATGGGCCCTCGCGCCGCAGGCTGGTTAAATCGGCCGGAACGAATCCAAGAGGAAATGCCAGACGCGGTAGTAGAAAACATGAATTTAGAACCTGATCATGTAGTCGCCGATATCGGAGCCGGCTCAGGTTATTTCTCCTTTCGAATCGCGGCCAAGGTACCTGATGGCAAGGTTTTAGCAGTAGATATTCAGCCGGAGATGCTGCAACTGATTGAGGGCCAGATGGGGGAGCAAGAAGTTTCAAACATCGAAGGTGTTCTCGGCGCTGTCGATAACCCGAATCTACCAGCGAACTCTATTGATGCCGCTATCATGGTAGACGCTTATCACGAGTTCTCTCACCCCTTCGAAATGATCGATGGTATCTATCAAGCCCTTAAGCCTGGTGGACGAAACTTTCTTTTAGAATATCGTGGTGAAGATCCATCTGTACCAATTCGTCCTCTGCACAAAATGACCGAGGAGCAGGTAGTAAGGGAGATGAGTGTGTTCGGATTAGATTGGACTGACACCCTGGATTTCTTGCCTTGGCAGCACATGATGATATTTACCAAGATCCAATAGGCTCGGCCAGGTCGATTCTGGCTATTATCGAACATTTCCTATAATTTCCTGCCCTAAACTTAGGCTAGGGGTGCCCAAATTTTTACTTTATCGCATATATCGATCGGTTGACCATTTCTTGCGTCTTAACACATATAGACGGTTGGAGATTTGGTGCTAAATGGCGTAAACAAGGCAACAACGCGTTAATTGGTCAGATTCAAAATTATTTCTAACACCCACAGTACCAGTGCTGTATAACTACGCTTAGGTCGGTTAATTCATATTATCTATTCATAAGAATAACAAAGGTTAAATTTTGCTTTATAAAGGTTTCTGCACTCTATTCATTCTATTTTTACTATCTGGGTGCTTTAGTACCTACGATTATAAAGACTGCGGCGTTTTCTACGAACATTCTGTGGGCAGTCCACTAGGTAACAATGGGCTTTTCTCTATTGATAGCTGGGGTGATGCTATGACAGTTATGCGAGGCATTCCACCGGATCGCTTTTTTCAAAACAACGCCTGCATGCTGACGGGAAAGGTGGAAGAAAAATAATTCCAAAAAAAGGGAATAACAATGTATTTAAGGATAGTCCTATTAACGCTACTCATCTTTCCAATTGCGCTCTTAGCGCAAGAGACTGAAATCGAAAATGAATATAACGGTTATTTAGAAGATTTTATGGTCTTCGATTTTGAAGGTATAGCATCTCATTTTACTACTCCTGCAATGTTTATTGGTGCTTCGACACAAGTAATGCAAGATGAAAATGCTATCAAAAATTACTATCGCGCCCTAAAAGCAAACATTCAAAGTGGTTATGCATATAGCAAAAGCAGTCTAGAGATTAATCAAGTCACAGATAAAATTTATTGCCTAACGAACACATTTACCAGACACAACAGTGCTGACGAGGTTTTGTTCGAGGGTACTTCTTATAATTTCTTTAAGGAAACCGAATCCGGCTGGAAATTATTTCTAATGCAGGCGTCTGCCTTGCCTGACTAATGACATGAGTATGAGCAAGCTACTAACAACAATAACCCTGCTCTGCTTTTCTGTTGCAGCTAATGCGGATATTTATACTATCTTCCGGGGATAAATATGAGAAATACGCTAACTACTGCAGCAATCCTGTTATTGGCGCTAGTTAGTTTCAATGTATCTTCGCAGGAAAGTGAATCATCCGATGAGATAACACCATCGGCTCAGCCTATCGAAGAAATCTCAGTGATTGGTCAACGGACACTCTCCAGATTGCACCTTCGTATCACTGAGAAGGAAGATGAAATATACGCTTTCTTCAACGCCAACAATAGCTCTGACCGAATGGATATCATTTGCACCAGACGCAGACCAACTGGCACAAATATACTGTTGCGAGAGTGTGAGCCTAGGTTCATCAAAAATCTGCGAGTGGAAAAAACACGAGATCAGAGATTGGGCATTGGAGTTGGCTTTACTCAAGGTGACTTAGTCGGGTTATCTGCGCAGGATTTTGAAAATCTACAGAATGAAATGCTATCGCTCATGTCAACCAATCCGGAGTTCTCTGACGCTCTGGCTGAGCTCGTCGACCTATCCGAGAATTATGAGGCCCAAAGGGAAGCGCTGTTCGGTGACGAACAGTAGCTTGACCATACAGAAAGCTTACTTAGATTTTAATTATAAGGTACCTAGATAAATCCTAGGTGCCTTTCTATGCAGAACTGTTATGAAGATTTGCTTAGAAAGTATGACGTACTTTCAATGCGTAAACTGGGCCGTCTTGCGAACAGTAGTCTTCAATTTCCTCTACTATGCCATTGACAGTGGTGCCAAGAAATCGGGTTCGTTCACGACAACGCAATGGATCATTCGCATTCATCACATCTAAACGAAATGTGATTCCATTAAACATTTTCTTTTCTACGAAAAGCATTAAGCCATAATCTCTAATATCTCTTTCAATATCATTGATATCGATTTGAGTGCGAGCATCGCTATCGTTATCAGAGTTAAAGTAATTAAATCCATAGCTCATGTCCCAACCGGTAATGTCATGACGGAAACTGGCACGACCGAACCAGCGTGAATTCCAGCGCATTCTCCGTTTAATGTTGAGGAAAGGATCTGTTACTTCGGAATCCTGCACGCTTAATCCAACAGTTAGTAATGCGCTTGGCAAACCGATATAGCCAAGGCGTGAACTAGCATCTAAATTCAGACCATAACGATAAGCATTCCCGATGTTTCCGCGTGCTGAACGTAAATCATCCGGGCCGGTCGATACGTCCACACGATCGATTACATCTTCATAATCGCGGTAGTAGATTTCGGAATTAATGACTCCAACGCTGTTAGGAAGGCGATATTCTAAATTAAGAGAATATTCCCATTGCTGCTCTTGAACGATTTCTGGATTACCTGCCTGGGTATTCTGATCATCATCATTGCTGTCTGATGAGGCCATGAAATCTGAGAAGCTCAGCTGCGAAACTATCTTTTCTGCTGTTGCTCGCAATTGCACTGACTGATTGAAGTTATAGCGATAATCGAGTTTAGGTCGCAAAAAGTTGAAATCCCTTTCATTGTATATGTCGCCGGTCTGGGTAATTGTAGATGTCTCGTAAATTAAAGAACTCTCTAGGGAGGACTTATCATTTATCTGCCAATTGTGAACGATGAAGTTTTCGTAACGAATTTCTTCAACTGTAGAATCCGAGTTATCAATAGGAACTGGCGTTAAGAAGCCGTGTTCAGGGGAGGGTGTGCCACCAAGGTTTAAACCTAAACGCAAGTTTCCTTCGCGAATTGTCTGGGCTCTTTCAATCCCCAATTCGATACCGTGATCGAGAAAAGGATCAAAGGTATAAGATGTACGTATAATTCTTTCCTGATCTCTGCCGTCATTGTAGAGAAAAAGATCTTTTTCTTCTCGATCAGCAAAAACATCAAAGCGATCACGTTCCGAATCCCATTGGCCATCATTGGCAATAAAAAGTAATCGGTACTTGCTGCCATTCTCAAATTCATATTCGTAGTCACCGCCTACTTCCCAGTTATCACGGCAGCGATTTATATATTCTTTTTCCTGTGTTGAGACGATTCCGGTATCGGTATAGTCATTGATAAAACGATCTTTATCTTCCGGAGCACAGTCTCCGCCATAGAGCCCATTAAACTGAACCAGGCTGTTTTCGAATTGATAGCCAAGATTAAAACTGGTTTGGTAGTCGGTTCGATCGCGTGTGCTTTCTTCATTGCGAGTCTCTAAAAGATTGCCCAGTGCATCGCGGCTGAATTCTCTGCCGATCGTGTTTTGATAGCGGGGTTCACCTTCCAAATGGAAGAGATAATTCAAGGCGCCAGTCTGACCAGTCCAGGAAATTTTTGCCCCTGGATCGAATGTACCGTCATGGTAGCGATCCATGTTGGCTTCTGCGGTAATGCTGGAGCGAGATTGAGCATCTATGAGAACAATGTTGACGACCTGGCCTCCGCTGCGGATATCCATTTCTTCAGAAGTACCACGAATGATTTCGATGTAGTCCACCTGGTCAGCGGATATTCGGCTTAGTTGATTGCGGCCTTCGTTGTTCTTGCCAGTTTGACGTTGTCCATTTATGAGAATTTCGTTTTCCCCTGGACCCAATCCGCGTCGGTTGCCATTGCCGCCGCGATTATTCATAGCCAGGCTAATGCCTGGAATGCGATCGATCATGTCGTTTACGTTTACTGGAGAATAATCTGAAAAGAAGGCGGAATCGTAGATCACACTGGAATCCCCTAAGTTGGATTCCGCGTTTTGCTGTGCTGCGGATTCGGTGGCTACCGCAATGGCCAGACTGAAGATACTGGCTTGGAGGAATTTCTGTCGAATACCAACTGACATTAAAGTTCTCAAAACATATTCCACTTTGCTGCTAATTTTTTTTGGCTTTAGCAGCAGTTCAGTACAACGCTCAAGCACAGTTTCTGGATCACTGTGAATGATAATCTGATTTGGGCTTTGCAGCCGTGATTGGACTTTCTTTGCCTCCATGCAAAAGAGCCCGAATTATAGCGATGAGCCTAGTTTAGAACTGTAACAAATTGTGTAGAAATGAAGGCAAATGTGCCTTTTTTTCGGGCATTTGCGAGCCCTTTTTACGGCCCTTAAAGAATATTGGTGTCGTCACTAAAAATGAAAACTTTAGTTAAGAATAGTTAATTAATTCCGCGCACTGGGTGGGCAGTAAATTGCTAGAAAGTACCACGGATTTTAATCGCATATTTTTCACCAGGGTGACTGCAAGAATCTTCGATTTCATTCAGCGCTCCTGTGGCAATTGTCCCTCCGACATAGCGAGATCTGATGCGGCAACGATCTTGCTCATGGAAGTTGTAAGCCTCAAACCGATAAATCAGACCACCCCATCCCTGGATTTCTAGGAAAGCGATCACAAAGTCATCCATGTCGAAGTCTTCAATTTTGTCGATGTCATAAAGGACTTGGCCACCTTCAAAACTGCCGCTGACATTAATGCCATAGTTAATGCTGCGAGTGGCCATGTCGTGACGAATTCCATAGCGGTAGTTTCCACGGCCCTGTCTTTGCAGCCGACGATTTATGCTGAGGAATGGGTCGCGCACATCGCCTTCCTCTAGCTCTACCCTGGAAGTGAGCAGTATTTGTGGAAAATTAAAATTAGCGAGGCGCAAGCTGGCATCAATACTACCGCCGTAACGCTCGCCATCTCCGATATTGCCATTTGCAGATAAGATTGCTGTATCCGAAGATACATCAATTTTTTCAATAACATCTTCTAGGTCGTGGTAGAACAAATTGGTATTTAATACGCCATTGTCATTATTGAATCGGTACTCAAGATTCAGATCATAGCGCCAGGATTGTTCCCTGCCTGATATCCGGGTTCCCGGCAATTGCATCCTGATCATCATCAGAATCATTAATGTTTGCGGTAAAATCATTAAAACTTAACTGAGCCACGTCCTTTTCTACAGTGGCTCTAAATTGCAATGAAGGGGTGATATCAAATCGGTAATCCACTTTCGGTCTAACAAAATTAAAGTTTCTTTCTTTTCTGACATCGCCAGTTTGCTTAATCGTGGATTCTTCGAAAATCAAAGTGCTTTCTATGACATCGCTCATTAATATCCCAGTTATGTACAGCAAAAGCTTCATAACGAATCTCTTAACAGTGCATTAGAGTTTGTTATCGGAGTAAGTCCACCAAACGCATCTGAAATTGGTCCAGTCGCTGTTTCTAAGCCGAGCTTTAAAGTTGAGTCCAGCGTTGTTTGCGCGCGCTCTAGACCAAACTCTAAATCTTGTACCGGATTCAGATTCATTGCGTAAGAAGATCTAGAATTTGCTCTTCATAACGGTTAGAGGTTTCCAAAAAAAGATCTTTAGTATTGCTTCGATCAATATCGAATCTTTGTCGCAAACGATCATCTTTTTCTAGATTAACGATGAAGAGGTTCTTCCAACGATTACCGTTGGCGAATGTATGTTCGTAGTCACCACCGATTTCCCAGAAGTCCGAGTCGTTTTCGATTTTGTCATTTTCAAATGCAGTGTTACTGGATTTTTCAAGAGCTCGTAATAGCTCTTCTTTCTTCACCGGGCATCGTTCTGTTGATACTGTGATTGAAATGAACAATATCATTTGTGGTAAATTGATAACCAAGATTGGTGCTAAAGATTGCAGGTGTTGATCGGTTATTTGTTTGCGCACTACTGTGTCATTAGCTGTGCCATCTGCCCGTGTGCTGGTTTCAAATCCTTTACGGTACTCATACCCGGGGGTTTCCCATTCAGCACTGATTAAGTAATCCAGGTTACCTTGTTTACCACTGACTGAAAACTTAGCACCCGGTTGAATCTCGCCGTCGTGATAATGATCGCATTAACTTCATAAGCGAAAGACGAACGTGATTCCGCTTCCAGTAAGACGATATTTATAACCTGGGTCCCTCCGCGAATGTCTAAATCTCCTGAAGTCCGCGAATAATTTCGATTCTTTCAACCCGGTTCGCAGGAATGCGAGATAGTTGGGAGTTTCCTTCATTCTCTTTGCCAGTGATCCTGCGCCCATTAATAAGGACCTGATCTCCGCCTAGCCTAATCCTCTGCGATCTGATCCTCCTGAGCTGCCAGGACCGCCACTGTTATTAAAGTTGCACCCGAGCGATGTTGATGCCCGGGATACGATCCAGCATATCGCTCACTGAGAATGGCTCGTACTGATTAAAGTAGGTTGCGTATAGGTAATGGTGGAATCGTCATTCCCAACTGAGGGCTCTTGCGCATGCAGGGGAAAAGAAGACATCACTAAGGCGAATGTGATAATCGAGGCCAGGGAATGATTTTTTTTTCCTTACAACAAACATCTAATACTCCAATTCCCCAATGCTTTTCTTGGGACACCACTACAAACCGGGCGCAAGTAGGGATATAAGAACTGCCCATGTATGCATAAATTCTCTGATACTTGTGATTTTTTGTAATGGCATAGCGTATATGTGCGACAAGAGGCTGGCTATACTCTTTTTTGCGCTGAATTGATGAATTAAGGATAATAGTGATCCTCTTAAACAACTGGCCAATCAAAGAATTCTGATTTCCAGTAACTCCATATCATAAAACGAGAGAATAATTCAGGGACATTCTATGCAACGTGAATCCATGGAAGTTGATGTGGCCATCGTTGGTGCGGGTCCGGCTGGCTGGCAACCGCGTGCCGACTTCTCAAATGGCGAAAGCTGCTAAAAAAGAGATTTCAGTGTGCGTATTAGAGAAGGGATCTGAGGTAGGTGCCCATATTCTTTCGGGGGCAGTATTCGAACCTTCAGCACTCGATGAGTTGTTTCCGGATTGGAAGGAAAAAGGAGCGCCACTAAATACCCAAGTAAAAGGAGATGATGTTTATTTCTTACCCAACGAAAAGTCCTCTTTCAAATTTCCGGGAATAATTGTGCCAAGAGCAATGCACAATCATGGAAACTATATTATTTCATTGGGAAATCTTTTTCGTTGGTTAGCTGAGCAGGCAATGGAATTAGGTGCGGAAGTTTTTCCTGGATTTGCTGCGGCCCAAGTTCTCTATAATGAAGACGGCAGTGTGAAAGGCGTTGCTACTGGCGATATGGGTATTGATGCCAATGGTGAGCAAAAGGCTTCTTTTGAGCCGGGCTTTGAATTTCATGCCAAATACACGATTTTGGCCGAAGGTTGCCCTGGTCATCTTGGCAAAGAAATCATTAGTAAATTTGGATTAGATAAAGATAGCGATCCTCAACATTACGGTATCGGTAAAAAAGGAAGTTTGGGAAATCCCAGAAGATCAACACAAAGAAGGGTTAGTTGTCCATTCCGCAGGTTATCCAATGCGCGGCGCGAGTTATGCGGCAACCGGTGGGGGATTCGTTTATCACTTAGAGGGCAATCAAGTAGCATTAGGATTGATTGTCGATCTTTCTTACAGCAATCCACATATCAGCCCTTACGACGAGTTTCAAAAATTTAAGCACCATCCAGTGATTAAAAAATTTCTCATTGGCGGCAAGCGATCAGCTATGGCGCGCGGGCAATAATAAAAGGGGGGCTTACTTCATTACCCAAAATGACGTTTCCCGGGGATTGCTAATTGGTTGTGATGCGGGAACATTAAACGCTGCGAAGATTAAAGGTAGCCATACCGCAATGCGCTCAGGAATGGTTGCGGCGGAATCACTGTTTGATGCCCTAAGGGAAAGAAGAGGAAAAAATCAACTGACTGACTATACTGAAAGATTCAGAAAGTCGGAACTGTATTCAGAATTGCATGCAACACGAAACTTTTCTGCAGGTTTTCATAAGTTTGGTTTCTGGTTGGGCAGTGCTTTAGCGTTTCTTGAGCAAAATATTTTCTTTGGCAAGTTTCCGTTTACCTTTCACGATAAATCGAAAAATCATTGTCAGTTAAAACCTGCAGCTGAATCACCAACGATCGACTACCCAAAACCAGACGGGGAAATTAGTTTCGATAAATTATCATCTGTATTTTTATCGAATACTAATCACGCAGAAGATCAACCTTGTCACCTGCAGCTTAAAGATGCTTCTGTTCCTATTGGCGTGAATCTGCCAATTTACGATGAGCCAGCGCAACGGTACTGTCCAGCAGGCGTTTATGAAGTGGTTGAAGACGCTTCTGGTCAGAAGAAATTTCATATCAATGCACAGAACTGTGTTCATTGTAAGACTTGTGATATCAAGGATCCCTCACAGAATATTCATTGGGTAGTACCTGAAGGTGGGGGCGGACCAAACTACCCAGCCATGTAGGAGACGCTTGCGCCAAATGCAATGCAGTGGTTGCTAGCTTTTCCCTGACTTCGTCAGAAAAAACCCCGGGGGTTCGCTAATGTATTAGTTATACACTCTGCTATTTCTGGATATCTCTTCTTTTCTAACTCCTTCTATTTACGGAAAAATCCACCATGGCTTTCATAGCATGCCGGAATTGAGATTCGGGTAAACTAGCAAGACATTTCTGCGCTGCTTGTGCATGAATATTTGCCTGATTTTTCGTGTACTCCAGTCCTCCGTTATTGCGTACGATCCTAATCACATCTTGCAACATTTGTTTCGGTAGATCTTCGGTTTTTAATGCTTCGCGGATTAAATCTTTTTCTGGATCAGTGCCAGTCTCCAAGGCATGG
>BPDI01000053.1 GCA_019654215.1 Gammaproteobacteria bacterium
CGTCTACATCGACACCGTGGTAATCCGCGAGCACCGCAGACAGGGCGCTAGAAGCAGCCTGATTGACTTCCGAAACTATTTGTTTCTTGTCTTCCAGTCCGATTGCCATTTTTTTAACCTCACATTAAGGGCTCAAATGAGCCTTGCTAAATACCTAATCAAACTACGATTAGGCCGTTTGTTCGGTGATAAGAACCCGACATAAAAGTCCGGATTGGGTTTCACCATCTACGTAGGAAATTAAGAAACAACGACTACACTCTGTTGCCACCACGGTCTTTGATGGAATCGCCAGATGGCGATTACCACAAAGTCATTAGAGAACTAGACTTGTCTAGCTCCCGTGATTCTTTTCTCGCTTAAATCGTTAAAGACGATTGATCGATTAGAAGTCCAGGACCCATAGTCGATGAAAGTACTACCTTCTTTATATATACACCTTTAGCCGAAGATGGCTTGGCCTTCTTCAAATCTATTAATAGTGCTTCAAGGTTTGACTTCACTGCCGTGCTGTCGAATCCAACCTTACCGATACCGCCGTGAACGATGCCGTTTTTGTCAGTTCGAAATCGAACCTGGCCAGCTTTTGCGTTCTTTACAGCACCTTCAATGTGGGGGGTAACTTTTCCGACTTTTGGATTCGGCATCAAACCGCGAGGACCCAAAATTGTTCCCAATTTTCCACAACACGCATTGCATCTGGCGTTGCGATTACCACGTCGAAATCCATATTGCCGTCTTGGATTGACTCGGCTAAATCTTCGAACCAACGATATCTGCTCCGGCAGCTTTCGCCTTTTCAGCATTTTCCCCTGAGCAAATACGGCTACCTTAATTTCTTTACCAGTTCCGGCAGGCAAAGTAGTAGAACCTCGAACTACTTGATCAGATTTACGCGGATCCACTCCCAGATTGATGGAAACATCAAACGATTCTTTAAATTTTTCAGAAGCGAATTCAGTGATAAGTGATACTGCCTCTTCAACAGAATAGTTCTTATCGACTTCGATCTTTTCAGCCATTTGCTTACGCTTCTTGGATAGTTTTGCCATCTTACTCTACCCCCTCGACTTCAATGCCGGCACTTCGCGCACTGCCCGCTAACGTTCTCACGCTGCATCCCTGTCCCCAGCAGTGAGGTCAGGCATTTTCTGGTTTGCAATTTCCTCTAACTGAGCACGATTAACCTTGCCAACCTTCTCAGTATTAGGACGCCCGCTGCCTTTTTGAAGGCCTGCAGCTTTACGCAAAAGTACTGCTGCTGGTGGAGTTTTAGTAATAAAGGTGAAACTGCGATCTGCGTAAACTGTAATAACTACTGGAATCGGCAATCCAGGCTCAGTTCCCTGAGTCTGGGCGTTAAACGCCTTACAGAAATCCATGATGTTGACACCGTGTTGCCCAAGTGCTGGGCCAACGGGCGGGCTTGGGTTGGCTTGTCCCGCGGCAACTTGCAGCTTGATATAAGCCAATACTTTCTTAGCCATTGTTATCTCCTAGTGGGTTCAAACGACAGAAGCCTCAGGATTAACCCAAGCTCTGTCTTCCCGGCGTTAGCCATAGTGCGCACGCGCTCTATGGTAAACGACTAATTTAATGTTTTCAGAACTGACCGGTTCCAAAAAACACAGTTTAGTTAGCTTTTCTCCACCTGGCCAAACTCGAGCTCAACCGGTGTCGATCTACCAAAAATCAGCACAGCAACGCGAAGACGACTCTTTTCATAGTTCACTTCTTCAACAGTGCCGGTGAAGTCATTAAATGGCCCATCAGTAACTCGAACCAATTCTCCTGGCTCATAAATCGTCTTATGAGTTGGGGTCTCTTCACTATCCTCCATACGTTGGAGAATTTTATTGGCTTCTTTATCAGTAATAGGCGCCGGCTTCTCTGCAGTACCACCGATAAAGCCCATGACTCTTGGTGTTTCTTTAACCAAATGCCAAGTGTCATCGTTTAAATCCATATGAACTAATACGTAGCCAGGGAAAAACTTTCTTTCACTCTTACGCTTTTGTCCTCCCCGCATCTCCAGAATTTCTTCTGTAGGTACGAGAACTTCGTCAAAGTAATCTTCCATGCCCGAAAGGCTGATTCGCTCATTCAGTGCATGCATTACTTTTTTCTCATAGCCCGAATAAGCGTGGACTACATACCAACGTTTAGCCATTAAATTCTTCTACGTAATAAAACCGGAAATAATCCAATTAAGCAGCCCATCGAGTCCAAATAAAATGATTGCGACGATCATTATGACTATAAGAACAACGATGGTCGTCTGCGTAGTTTCCTGTCTAGTAGGCCAAACTACCTTGCGAATCTCTACACGAGCTTCTAAACAGAGATTTACAAAGTTACGACCTTTTTCTGTTTGCACAGCAATCCAGCCCGCAACACCTGCAGCTACTACTAATCCAATTGTTCTAATCAGGAGAGACTCAGCCGAGAAATAGGAATTTGCGTAAATGCCTGCCGCCACAATCACCGCGACTATTGCCCACTTAATCCAATCTAGGTTGTTGCCTTCACCGTCGATTTTTTCTGACATATCAGTCTTCTCAAATCTTTTTTACTAGCAGTACTCTGCTACCTGCCTACCTTAAATGGCAGGCCAGGAGGGAATCGAACCCCCAACCTGCGGTTTTGGAGACCGCTGCTCTGCCAATTGAGCTACTGGCCTTTTGTTCGTGCGTTAGCGTGCTTCTTAATAGCACGGTTACCAAATTCCCTGCTCCACTTTATCAATGGAAGCGATATCGGGCATCGAGCGAAAAGTTTTGGATCGAGGCAAAAGTATTTTTTGAGTAGGGCATATATTTAATATGTGTCCCGCTCGGAAAATGCTTTTAACAAAGAGCCAGAGCTTTACAGCTGCTGCGTCCCTCATCCGTGAAAAAAGCCAGGCCGCCTATTGGCGGGCTGGCTTGCAAAAAACCAAATAAAAAATTAGTCGATGATCTTACTTACAACGCCGGCGCCAACTGTACGACCGCCTTCGCGGATGGCGAAACGAAGTCCTTCATCCATCGCAATCGGAGCAATAAGCTCAACGCTCATTTTCACGTTATCGCCAGGCATTACCATTTCAACTCCATCTGGCAATGCAACCGCACCAGTCACATCTGTAGTACGGAAGTAAAACTGTGGGCGATAGTTAGAGAAGAATGGAGTATGACGCCCACCTTCTTCTTTGCTTAAGATATACACCTCAGCTTCAAACTTTGTATGAGGCGTAATCGTACCAGGAGCTGCCAATACCTGGCCGCGCTCTACTTCTTCTCGCTTAGTACCACGCAGTAGAACACCAACGTTCTCACCTGCTCGGCCTTCGTCAAGAAGCTTTCGGAACATCTCAACACCCGTACAAGTAGTGGTTTCAGTGTCCTTGATACCAACGATTTCAATTTCTTCATTTACTTTGATAATGCCGCGCTCAACACGTCCAGTCACTACCGTACCACGACCAGAAATTGAGAATACGTCTTCGATTGGCATCAAGAATGGCTTTTCAACATCACGCTCCGGCTCAGGAATGTATGAGTCCAAAGTTTCAACCAGTTTCTGTACTGCTGGAGCACCGATGTCAGAAGAATCACCTTCCAGAGCCTTAAGGGCAGAACCAATGATTATAGGAGTATCGTCACCTGGGAATTCGTACTGGTCTAACAGCTCACGAATTTCCATTTCAACCAACTCAAGTAGTTCTTCATCGTCAACCATATCGGCCTTGTTCATGAAGACCACGATGTAAGGTACACCTACCTGACGAGACAGAAGAATGTGCTCACGAGTCTGCGGCATGGGTCCGTCTGCAGCAGACACAACCAGAATCGCACCGTCCATCTGCGCCGCACCGGTGATCATGTTCTTTACATAGTCAGCGTGGCCCGGACAGTCTACGTGGGCGTAGTGACGATTCGACGAATCGTATTCAACGTGGGAAGTCGCAATGGTAATACCACGCTCTTTCTCTTCCGGCGCGTTATCAATCTCATCAAATGCTTTAAGCTCTCCACCACCGAAAGCTTCCGCACATACCTTAGTCAGTGCAGCCGTTAACGTCGTCTTTCCATGGTCAACGTGACCAATCGTTCCTACGTTTACGTGTACCTTCGTTCTTTCAAATTTTTCCTTCGCCACTTTCTTAGCCTCTCTTAGACTCGTTTTTTAAGGTTTCTGTTTTGTTGAGTTAATCTATTTCGTTGTCTTCTTTTTTTATATATAGAAGCAACAAACTCAAATTCAATTCTGTTCAACAATTTCTATTTAAATGGTGCTCACACCCAGAGTCGAACTGGGGACCTCTCCCTTACCAAGGGAGTGCTCTACCGCCTGAGCTATGCGAGCCTCATGGAGCGGGTAGCGGGAATCGAACCCGCGCAACCAGCTTGGAAGGCTGGGGTTCTACCTCTGAACTATACCCGCCTGAATCTACTCCGCCCTTCTACTACTCTAATCTAAACCAGTGTAATTAGATGGTGGAGGGGGGTGGATTCGAACCACCGAAGCTTGCGCGTCAGATTTACAGTCTGATCCCTTTGGCCACTCGGGAACCCCTCCCACAAGATCTCCCAAGGGCTTATTCCCTGGCTCTCTCACTCAGGTGCGGCATTTTATGGGAATTGGGATGCTTGTGCAATCGTTTCACACAGATTTTCTGTACGTGTCAAATCTGGCCGATCGTCAGATAATTCAAGCCATTCAGCGGTATCGACCTGGTCAGAATTTGGCGGTCTGAGCACCACCTGAATCTCACCATTTGAGCGGGAGATTTCTTCAATTTCTGGGCTAAATCCAAGCTGCGAAACCTGACTCCGAACCGAATCGGCTGCCAAATTATCGGCGAACACTCCTAATCCAACACCTTCTGCTAATCGCCCGCGGGTAATCAAGTATGTTTCGACCTCCAATTGAGCTCTAGAAATTGATGCACTTACCTCATCTAATGCCCTTGTCGCTAGGATTCGATTGCCTGCAGGAGGCAAAAATACGCGATATTGAGAAGGTAATGGGTCGCCAGTTATATTGAGCAAAGCCCCTAAATTTCGTTCTTGAGCCAAACAAAATAAAGCCATTAGCATCATCAACCGTGGAAAATCCACTGACAAAGCTGCACTGGGTCAGATCTTCAGCATTTTCCAGGGCAACTACCCAGCCTGCTCTTCAAATTCACTAAATAGCATGAGCCCATTGTTGATTAAATCCCTAGGCTCTCTTGCAACCAGCTCATCCTGCGTTTGGCGCGTCTGGGCCCAGATGAAATAGCCAATATTTGCGACTAGAAGAAATATTGCAAAATATCTCAAGCCTGTTACCTGCGTTCGTGACTATTTATGGCTAGGACAGGCAATGGCCAATCCATCAAGAACCAAACCTGGAATAAATTTTGGAATTTTCATAATCGATGAATTTTGCGATTACCGCTGCATCGCCCCCACTGAAAAATAGTTTAGCTTGCCCCCAAGTCTGCTGAAGTCTTCTTGAATATTTTTCAACCAGGGCAACTAAGCTAGCTATACTCCCATTAAGAACTGCCTCATCAGTCGAATTTCCGAGCTCAATTGACCCTGTCTGCGCATCTTCTGGAATACTGATTGCTGTGCTGGTTTCCAGGCCATGCCGCATCAGTTTTATACCGGGCAAGATGAATCCGCCAAGGTGGGTTCCATCTGAATCTATCCCATCAAGAGTAAACGCAGTTCCGCTGTCGGCGATCAAACAAGCTCTATCGGCTATACGATAAGCAGCCAGCATTGCCAACCAGCGATCAACCCCTAGTCGACTCACATCTGGATAGTTTATAGAAACTCCGCCGCATTCTCTTGAAACTTCTGCTATCAGAGGTTCCAGTCCCCATCGCTGGCGGCTCCAATTAACTAAAACATTAGTTTCTATTTGCTCTCGCACGCTGCAAAGGCGAATCACCTCAGGATTAGTTCGGTGAAAGTAGGATGAAATAAATTCTTCGACATCTGCGAATACTCCTTCGGCTTCTACTTCATTACCTTGTGATGATTTATGTCGCCATTTAATTCGCGTGTTGCCTATGTCCAGTTCCAATATCACGATGAGCTTTACCCGCCAGCTTCACGAACCGAAGGAAATAATTCCCCACCAGAAATTCTTTGCAAACCATCTATAGTTTGCAAGAGCAATGATCCGTTTTCATCGACTCCCTGGTGGCGGCCAATTTTCCGACTATTCCCGTTTTGAATAACTATGTCTTTCTCGAGATAACGATCATAACTATTCCATGCAGATTGAAAAGTTGAAAACCCTGAACTTATAAACTCGCCGATGTTCCGTAAAAGTTCTACTGTAATTGCTGCAGCTAGTTGTTCAATACTTGGCGGCTTACTGAGAACTTCACTGACGTCGATAGCTGGTCTACCAATTGATGCTCGTTGATCCTTTGTTAATTTGTAATTAACACCAATCCCAAATACTACCCAGGTTTGCGCACTATGGTCGCATAACTCCAGTAATATTCCTGATAATTTTTTATTACCAACTAACAAATCGTTAGGCCACTTTAATTGCAAACTTTCAACACCAAGATTTCGAATTGCAGCGTGAGCACTAAGAGCTGTTACCAAGCTTAATCCCTGCAATCCAAAGGTTCCAACTGAGAATGGATAAACCAACGATAAGTACAAACCACTGCCAGAAGGACTTACCCAATCGCGACCTCTTCGACCGCGTCCGGCTGATTGTGCATCAGCTATAACAAGCTGTACATCCGCAATTCCATTACTTATGAGTCTTTCAGCTTCTGAATTAGTTGAATCTATTTCTGAGAAAGTATGAACCCCTGAAATAGATTTCACTGAGTGATTCGCAAGATATTTAAGCAAGCTTTCTCGATCCATAGTGTGACATCTGGCACTTGCAAACTCTGCCAAACAAAAAAGGAGCAGAATTTTATGCAATGCACTAAAGACTGCTCCTTCTTCAACCAAGACAACTTGGCTTTGAAATTAAAGCGTTACGAAGCTATTGACTCTTCGTCATCTCCTGCGCTGCTTTCGGCTCTAAGTTTCTGAAACGTTCCCCAGGATTCAAGAATAATAAAGATCGAAGAAATAATAACAGCGGATTGAATAACCACCAGCAACCACTGGCCGCTGTTCACGTAGCTTATGATGTACCAGATTCCCGCCCACGTCGCCATAACCAGAATAAAGCAAAGCGGAATCAGCAAGTTTTTAGCCGGTCGTCCTAATTTCATTAAATATACTGAAATAACAATTAGCGTCATACTGGCAAGAATTTGGTTAGTGGCACCAAACACCGGCCAGATTAAAGTTCCACCGTCACCTGGATAGTTGCCATTGGAAACTCCAAAGGCCAGAAGCAAACAGGCGCCAACGGCTATAAAGGTTGAGATGTAGTTGCTCTTCAGTGGCTTAATTGAATAGATATTTCCCCACTCCTGGATAATGTAGCGGGTAAGTCGTAAACCGGCATCCATTGTTGTACCAGCGAACAAGACCACCATCACCGCAAGCATAGTCTGGGCAAAGGTCAGCGATATGCCCCAACCTTCTGAAATCAGCAATGCACCACCCGCAATAAATCCACCCGCCGACGGCCCTTCGGTAAAGCTCGGATAAATAGCATCCCAACCCCCAGCTACTGAAGCGGCATACAAAGAACCAGTTACTGCAGTAATCGTAATCAATGCGAGCGAGCCTTCACCTAACGCCCCGAGATAACCAACAAAACGTGCATCTTTTTCATTACTGAGCTGTTTCGCGCTAGTGCCCGAGGATACAATGCCATGGAATCCAGAAAGTGCACCACAGGCAATTGTTACAAATAATATTGGAAGTATCGGTGGCGTTCCTTCAGCCACATCATTGAATGCCGGTGCAGCGATGTCTGGTGTAGTAAGAAGTACGGCTGTGTAAAGAACGAATAGTCCTACAACTAACTGTGCACCATTAATGTAGTCACGGGGTTGTAGTAACAGCCAAACTGGAAGCATGGAAGCGATACCAGCATAGATATATAGAAGAATAATCCAGTCGCCGCGCTCACCGAGACCAAACAATGGGTCAGGAATAGCAAGCGGGTTATTACTGCCCACATAGATTGTCCAATAAAGAATAACAACGCCGACAATCGAGATTGCCAACAAGTTAAACTTCCTACGGATTAAAACTCCTACCGCAATCGCGACTGGAATTGCTGCCCAAGCTGGAAATACTGATTCAGGATAGATAACCATTTCATCTGCAATGATCGTCGCAAACATTGCGTTCACTAAAACTAGCAGCAAGAAAATAATGATCATTAATACTGATCGGACTCTCACGCCAACAATACTTTCAGAAAGTGCACCAATGGATTTGGCATCATGACGATTACTCGCCCACAAAGCACCGAAGTCATGAACACCCGCAAAAAAGATTGATCCGAGCGTTACCCACAAGAGAGCGGGAGCCCATCCCCAGTAAACAGCGATAGCCGGACCGACGATCGGTGCGGCACCGGCCACTGCCGTAAAGTGAGAACCCCAAAGCACATATTTGTTGGTGGGCACGTAATCAACGCCGTCGTCAAAACGATGAGCGGGAGTCTCATAATTAGGGTCTAACCGATAAATTTTTTCAGCGATATATTTGGAGTAGACAAACCACCCAAAACAGAATCCCGCCAGGCCGAAGATGACGATAAAGAGCGAGGACATAAAGCAATCTCCCGGATTTTTATTATTAATTCTTTGCGATGCATCATAGCAAGTTAGCGCGCCCGACACAATGTAGCTATTCCTGAGCTATCTGTAAAACCGTTAAACCCCTTTAGGTTTCCCCGTTGCGCGGCCAATAAAAAAGCCCGATTGCTGGGTAGAAATCGGGCTTCTTTTCGGCTAAAGGAATTCCTTAGTTTCGGGTTCGGCGGAGTGGTAAGTCCAGTAACCAATAAACATCTCATCCCAGCTTTGAGACCAAAGGTTAACTCTTTATTTGGGGTCCGGATTTGCTGGTTGTGTTCGGAATTATCAAATGCTCCAGTACATGAACTCGCGTTCCTGCTGGCAGATGCATTGGCTCTTCCAGGGATAGGTTGGCTGCCAGGCATAGCTGTAATTTGGAACACTGAGGAGATCTACCATAGACCTCGGGATACTCAGCGCTGAATTCATGTCCTTCCACGGAAATGCATGTGGGCACGCAATCCAGTAACAACCACGTCTTCATTAAACACATAGCGGGCAGAGCTTCGTGGTCCTGTGTATATGGTGGAATTCGGAACATACCAGATACAGACTGAGTGAAATTCTCATACGAGGTGGTTCGTCATATGTATATAAACCAGCACAGTTTCATCAGACGTCGCACGTCCGTTTGTTGTGTAATGGAACTGCATGCTTAATTTGTGCCTTCAGGTATATAGACACCAGTATTTTCAGGAAATGTCATTGCATCAACTTTTCCTGGAGCATATCCCCCAAGAAAAAGGGTGGCTGTATTAACTGTTGCTGCTTCGCCTTGCGCAACTTCTGCGGTGCAGTCACATAAGTTAAAGATGATGAAGAACTGATTTATCGCCAGCAATGTACTGTACTGCTTTAACCCATTTATCTTCTTCGAAAGGAAGCGGAACATCTACGTTAATGTAATCCAGACACCAGTAGCAGGAATCTCATGCCTAGGTGCCGTAATGACATAATCAGGCTCACCTAACTGCCAATCACGACGATCTGGAAATTCTAATGCTGCCAGAGGATCTGATAGGCAAGCCCTTTTGGGCACCGGGATCGATCCAATGCACTAACTTCTGCAAATCTTCTTCAGGGATATAACGGGCATTACTGAAATGACCGATGTTGGGATCAACTTGAGTTGGCGGCATGCGCCTGTCAAAAGCACTTCACGAATCATCGGTGACCAACCTTGCAACATTAAATGGCTATCCAAGGCAAAAGGTCCAATACCGCCTTCACGGTGACATGATGCACATTGCTCTGCAATGATAGGCGCAATATCAGATTCATAATCAGGTACTGCATCTGCGTGCATTTGTTTTGCCGGGTATTGCAATTCACAACCGGAAACTGGTTGCACAGTTGTCGAATCTACAGTGCCATCCAGTTCGGCATTGAGTACTTCTGATGCTTTTCCTTCGACCCCACCACGATATAGGATGGTCAATCTTTCCGGGTCAAGAATCGCTAATTCACCAGCATTCGAAAAAGATAGTGTTTCAGAAACAAGCTGACCCTTGTCCACTAACAGAGAAACATCAAAGCCAAAAGTTGCTTGCTGCTCCCGCAATTCATCTGCGTCTGATTGAGTAGATGAATTAATTAGTAAAAAGGAAACCTGTTGTTCAGCAAATGCTGATTGCAGTGCTTCGAATTGGGATAGCGCCGAATCGATACTTGCACAGCTACTATCGTAAGCCATGAGTACCAACGCTTTTTGATAACGATAACGACTTAACTGATGAAACTCCCCTTCAATGTCAAGCAAGGCGAAATCACCGACCCTATCCGGCAAGGCAGAAACGTTACTTACAAGACTAATAGAAAAGATAACCGCTAGAGCGCTGGCAAGCTTTTTCATTGGTGGTCTCCGAAAGGCGACTTAATACACAAGTTTAAACTAAGTCCGCAAAAATAGGCATATTGAATGCAGGGATTTGTAATAGGAAAACTGCAATCTGTCTCAAAAAAATACCGATATTGGTATAGAAGAAAGAACTCTCGGGGTAAATGAAAGAGCCGCCAAGCAAAGGGTGGCAGCTCTGAACACACGTCAGTGTAACGTCTGATTTCTGGCTAATTACGCGTTTTATGATAAGAAAAGTAGCCAATAAACATCTCATCCCAACTTTGGGCCCCTCCCCGCACTTCTGCATCAGGATCAGGATTTCCGAGGTTATATTGGGAATTATCAAATGCTCCTTCAATCATTACTCGCGAGCCAGCGGGCAATAGCATCGGGTCCGCTAATCGGTAAGTTGGTTGCCAGGCAAAGTTGTAGTCAGGCACGTTGATAATCTCGTCTTTGGTTCCATCAGGATAAATAACGCCCATTCGCATGTATTTGCCACGGTAATGCATATGAGGCCTTAATCCATGCAACATCACTTCATCTTCGAATACATAAGATGCACTCATCTTATGTTCATTCGCTCTTGGAGGAATCACAATATTTCTTCCGCCATGACTTAGCGAATAAGTCGAATACTGATGGTCTGGTTTTTCATCAGCGAAATAGAGACCTAATAAAGTCTTATCCACTGCCTCTTTGCCGAAGGTTGTATAATGCAAAGACATTTGCACAGCAGAATCCTTTGGAATAAACATACCCGAGTTTTCTGGATAAGTTACAGATTCATCTTTCCCTGGTGCGTAACCTTCTAAAAATTCGCGATAACTGTCGTTTTCCCCTTCTACGATTCTTTCATCGTAATCTGCAGGGACTATATAACTAAGCAAATGATGCAATACGCGACGATCGCCAGGTACATGTTGAATTGACCTCACCCAAACATCTTCTTCGAATGGAAGGTTGATTGTTACATTTTCATAATCCAGAACACCGGTCGCTGGAACAGTAAAGGCAGGAACTTCAACAATGTAGTCTGGTTCTCCAAGTTCCCAAACGGTTTCTGGTGAGCGAACTCTGGCGAGAGGATCAACTTCACTGTTTCCTCGTGGAGCACCTGCATCAATCCAATGAATTAAGGTTTGTAGCTGGTCAGGATTCATATAGCGAGCGTTAGTAAAATGATTAACGCTCGGATCCACCTGTGCAGGTGGCATGCGCTTGGTCATGATGACCTCCTTCATCATCGGAGACCAACCTTGAACCATCATGTGAGAGTCCATCGCAAATGGTGCGATGCCACCTTCAAGATGACAGCTAACACATTTCTCCTCAAGGATGGGAGCCACATCCGTCGCGTAATCAGGCACATTCGATACGTGCTGATCGCGAGCAGGAAAATCTAATTCGCAACCAACGCTTTCAGTTACAACTGTTTCATCGAATGAATCGAGCTCGTCCATTACTGCTGCAGCTAAAGTTTTGGCTAAGTCGGTGGTACCAGACTGCGCAGTTATCCCTCGATCCGGACGCGCTCGACGTGCATCAATGTCTAATCCGCCACGGTATAAAACCAGAGAGCGATTAGGTTCTAACACAATAATTTCACCAGCTTTCGATAGGCCTAGACTTTCAGCAACTAACTGGCTGTTATCAAGAAGGATCGGAAGATTGACGTTGTGCAGAGAATCCATCAATCGAATATCTGCTAAATCATCATCCACAGAAGAATTAATCGCTAGGAAACTTACTCCCTGGTTTTCCCAAGTAGTTCTTAGCAATCGATACTTAGGAAGTTTCTCAATATTTTCTAGACAGTTAGGGCAGTGGATATAATTACTACTGCTTTACTGTCACCATATTTGCGCAATTGGTGATAGATGCCTTTATGATCGAGTAAGGCAAAAATTTCCAACTCGTTCGGGCGCCGAACTAATCTGACTCGTCATCAGCATCGCTGTGAGAAGCGATATTGCCCAGCTTATTTTTATCATCTTGATTTCCTCAATCATCGATTTTTTAGTCCTCTTCAAAGGGAAATCGATGTCCAAATCTATAGCTTCAAAGCTTACCGCAAAAATTCTTTACGAGTTACACATGATCCTTTACGAGTTGTAACAAATTGCAATCCAGAGAATGACATTCCAAGTAATAATTTCTATATATATCTGATAGTTATGAGTTTTTGGCAGATCGCCGGTGTCACAATTTCAGCACTTTAAAGGGCCGAATCGAGTCAAAAAATTCCCTGTCATTTAAACAGGAAAATGAGCTTGTAGTACAAAATATGCGTGGTTTTATGAAGGCACAAAAATAAAAGTGCCATTTGGCACTTTTATTATGCTAATTGAACAAATCAGAACTAATTTTCTACTTCTGCTTTTTGTCCAAAATCGTAGGCTGAAAATGGTTCAATAAGTGAAAACTTTTTGAATATTTCGTACATGGCCCACAACGCAGCGATGATGATAATGAACATCATGCCCCAACGCATTACCGCAGCCCAGAATTGTGAATCCATAACTGGTAGCTGAAATTGATACAGGCTTAACGTGGTTCCTCTTTCCAGCATCCAATGCCAGGCACTATGGGCCAGCAACGCCGAAAGCAAAATACACCGATGTATTCACGAACGAAATACTTAAACAATAAATTCAGCACAGGAATTATCAATATGAGAATAAATATCTGACCCAGTTCTACCCCTATATTAAAGGCAAGAAGGACGAGAACAGATGCCCCGGCAAACTGTAATGTTTCACTAAAGGGGAATGAAAAACCGAATCCATGACGGGGCCGAATCCAAACGTGATTAGCCAACGATGTTCCAGTTTGCTCCGATAATATTTTCGAAGCCATATAAAAAATTTGAAAGAGCGATAGGGTTTCAATTAAAGGTGGAAACCATAATGCACTGGCGCCACTCCAAATGCTGAACCAATCAACGTAATAGAATGAGCGATAGTGAAAGAAGTAACGACGGAATAAGAGCTCTAATTGATCGAGTGGTATTACTAGGGAAAACAAAAATAAAAGGTGATCAATTCCTTCTAGAATATGATCAAAAACCCCTGGTGATAAATCGCACGCTGCCTGATGCCAACGGGGATCAAGCTCAACCAAACCGGGGTTGCCAAGGTAGTTAAATACCCTTTCGCCCATTCGGTACTAGGAATCTGAGACAGTGGGCGTCTGATCAGAAAGGGTTGCCAATTGAGGTCAACTGAAAAATCAGATTCTCTGACTGAATTGGATAGGTCACCAGAATATCAAGCACACCCTGACGCCAGAATAGATCACGCTGTCATCAAGCGGGGACTCTCAATTTGGCGAGGGCAGTTTGGTAATCAATAAAGGAACGATTCGAGGTAGTGATACCCGGGTAAGTTGCAGTTCTTTTTCTTCTAACTGGGCGCCGTTTTCATAGAAGTTTAAGGATTCAGTGATGTAAATCCGGGAGCATCTTTTAAGGCAAATTGCGCTTCCGAAAACTGTATATAACCTGGCCCGCGCAGGGAAAACTGACCTCGCTTAATGCCTCCATCGGTACGCGAATAAGGCAGTTAGTTCGTTTCCTTCGGGTTTGACGAACGCATACACAGTGACACGGGAAGGAATTCGTGGGCGTGCGCCAAAGTGGGCATGGCGCGAAAAAAGATAAGGGAATTAAGCGCGCTAAAAGCCCTTGCAAGGTCTTTTTTAGAACTAAAAAATACTTCATAATTTCTTATTAATTATTTGAAAAAACAGCAGGTTAGCATATTAAACAAGGTAAGTAATATACCTTAAAAAGCTGTGCTGAAATGTGGGCAAGGGGGGTGTTACAAATTCTTACAAGTGCCCTTCTCAAAAAATTGCTGTGAGTATACTGTCTCAGTTTTAGGCAGTATACTCAGCCCTTGCTCTGAGAGTTAGTCAGCCTGCGCCTTTGCGGGCAATAAGAGGAGAATAAAAATGACAAAATTAAATTGTTGTAGTAGCCTCTCTAGTAGTTGCATTGGGTGTTCTCTACGTAGGGCAGTCCCAATTACAAGAGCCAGTTGAAGCTGCTAACAACGACGTCATGGCCCCCCACTTTCTAGTGGATCCACTGTGGCCCAAGCCCCTCCCAAATCATTGGGTTCAAGGTAATACCATCGGGGTAGATGTGGACGAAAGAGACCACATTTTCGCGGTTCACAGAAATACAGAATCTCAATTCATGCGCATTCAGGAAATCGGCTTATATTCGGGCGTTGCTGAATGTTGTACTCCAGCTCCACCAATCTTGGAGTTTGACCTCGAAGGAAACCTCATTAATGCATGGGGTGGACCTGTTGAAGGCGCACCTTATGTATGGCCAGAGTCCAACCATGGTATCGATGTTGCACCTAACGGTGACATCTGGATTGGTGGTAACGGCGGACCTGACTCACACGTTCTTGTATTCACCCGCGATGGCGAATATGTGCGAACTGTTGGTGCTCCAGGCGCGGAAATGGATAGCAACAGCACAACTGCCTACGGCCGTGTAGCTGAAATCGCTATCGATGCAGCCAATGACGAAGTTTATTTCGCAGATGGTTACGTTAATAAGCGTGTCGCAGTCGTTGACCTTAACACTGGTGCATTCAAGCGTTACTGGGGTGCTTACGGAAGCACTAGCGTCGACGATGATGCTGATGATGCTTACGTCCCTGGCGAGCCAGGCCCACAAGTATTCCGTGGTCCAGTTCACTGCGCTGAGCCCTCAAACGACGGTCTAGTCTACGTATGTGACCGTGGCGCTGACCGTATCCAGGTATTCCGTACTGATGGAACTTACGTAAGAGAAGTAATTATTTCTCCTGCAACTCTTGCGCAAGGATCTACTTGGGACATCGACTTCTCGCCAGATGAAGATCAAGAGTTCATCTATCTAGCAGACGGTCAAAACTTCAAGATTTACATATGATCGTGAATCACTAGAAGTTCTTTACACCTTTGGTGATGGTGGTAGACAGCCTGGCCTGTTCTTCGCACCACACAGTATCGCTACCGACTCTCAAGGTAACATTTATACCACTGAGACTTATGAAGGTAAGCGAATTCAGAAGTTCCTCTATCAAGGAATGCAGCCTGTAACCGTGCGCGATCGTGCACCTACATGGCCAGCTGACGAGCTGTAAAACACTCTAAAGAGCAAAACCCGACCACTCTAAAGTGGTCGGGTTTTTTATGCATGGCCAAAAATTTTCCAGGTTTCGATCAAACTTTACTGATTAGACTTTCGAGTTAATCCGTAGTCTTAAACAAGAGGTATGCCGCAATGAATGCAACCAGTAAAACCCTCCCCCCCCCCTTTTTTTTTCCCGTTAGGCGATAATTTCATTTAGTTTTTTAAATATTGGACAAAACGCTTTATAGGAGTCTGTCTTGTTTCAATAGAGCTGCTCAATTATTCTCAGTATTAGGTAAAACCAGACGGAGAAGCTTTAGCATGAATTTGCGACACATCCTTATAGCCGCACTCTTAATAATCAGTACTCCTCCTTGCTGCAGAAGTCAGCGTGGACTATATCTATACCGGAAACCATCGAACTGATTTCAGTAACCTCCGAGCCTCTTTGAAAGTAGCCGATGTAACTGATGATAGAGGTGGGGAGCTTAATCTAAATTTCTGAAGGCTACTCCGCCGACATGCCTCTAACCGACATCATCAGAAAAGCGCTGATTCAAGGGTTCGAACATGGCGGCGCTGAGTTAGCAACTGAAGATTCCGAGATGCAAGTTGTTGGTCGGATTCTTAGCTCGCAACTGCAAACTGTGGACAGGGGTGGAGTTGATTCACTGCAATTGACCATTCGAACTAATGTTGCCTTGCAGGGACGCGGACGCACGATCTGGGAAACAACTTTGTTTGCCAGAGGAACGGTACCCATGGATGAAGGAATCGTGCCAGCATTAAATGCTGCGATGGATCGAATGATTCGTGAATTGGTCAGCGACGACTATTTCCTGATCGAAATTCAGTAAAGGTTTAGTCTTAGAAACAACCCAGATCCCAAATGCTGTTTCTTCCAGCGATTGCGGAATGAGTGGAAAAAGATCTAGTTGGGTTAATGCTTCTATTTCCGCTATTGAAGATTGCATTTCACAATGGTGAAGATGCACTGGTGCTTCCTGACTCATAATAAATGATGCTGTCTGTCCTTGCTCAGTGATAATTATCTTAAAGAACCGATCCGGCACACGGTGAGGATTGTCCGTCAATAAAGTTTTTGCACCTACTGTTGCATCGAATATGGGTCCGGCTAAAACAAAAACCTCGCCA
>BPDI01000054.1 GCA_019654215.1 Gammaproteobacteria bacterium
GATTTTTTATTTGCGCCCCGCTTTAACTTATTAATATTAGCCGGCCGCTCGAATTAGAATTCCTGAGTTCTCTCTTTTGTCTTTTATAGACTTAAGTTTTAGTCATGCCTTTAGGCATGGATTTAGCAAATATATTCAGTGGGACCTGATACTGTCTGCTAACTCCTTGGCTAGTCTTATGATGTAGCGGGTCCACTGCTAGCCTTTATCGGCTATTTGCTCCAATTCCAGAAGTGCGCTTTAAGCTTGTGCTTCTGAATTTCATTGCTCGACCGGCTGCTGCACTGTTGGCAGGGCTTCCGATCTGTACCACCAACACGCATAAGGGCGGCGGTTTCGCGACGACTATAACAGTTCAGCCCCTTCATAACAACTTTTGTGATTGTTTTTTTATAAGAAAATCCTATAAAAACAATGGCCTGCGACTTCAAGTGAGAGAAATATGGCAATCAAATTCGCTTAAAATCGCCTGCTTGATTCTGAAAATTGGCTGTGGTTACAATACTTTTAGACGTGGCTTTGCCAATACGCAGACACATAGACCATTGATTATAAGAACAATTCGCTGAGTCACGTGCATTTTTGAGGAAAAAAATAGTATTTCTGGTGACGGAAGACCGTTACTAAGTCTGCTCTCCGCCATAGATTTTGGTGGGATCAGCGTTTTTTGGGACGGGGACAAAAATAATGACGATCTATTCTTATTTTCGGACTTCCGAGTTGGAAGCCACTCTAGAAAAAGACCAGTTAGATGCAATTCTTGAGTCAGAGGTTTTATCTATTCAAACTTACTGCCTGGGAAGGCGCTGGTTTCTTACCGAGACATTACGAGATTCAAATTGCAGCTGGAATCTGGAATTTCATAAAAGAGAAAATGGCAAGAAACTTATAGATATGTTGCAGCCCGGCGACGTCGTTTTGTGCAGCAAATTAGAGCGAATCGTTAGCTCGAGCCAGGAAGCGGTTAAATTAATCCGCGATTTTAAAGAAAAGAGTACGCAACTTCATGTTATTGAGCTGGGCCACGACATTACCAGCTCTGAATCTAACGTTAACTTTGAAATGATTGCAGAGGTGTTTTCGTCATTAGAAAAACGTAAGTCTGCAGAACGTATTAGAGGTGTTAAACAACGGCAGCGTCAGCAAGGTCGTTATCTTGGTGGCAGCAGACCATTCGGTTATATGATTCATGAAAATGGACGGCTAATAGAAAATCCTATGGAGCAACGGGTGCTAAAGAGAATCATGGATCTAAAAAAAGAAGGCAAATCATTACGAGCTATTTCTAATGAGGTCTCAACCCCGGTTATGCCCATTAGTTTCAAAACTGTTCAGAGACTACTGCAACGTCACGCGGACCAACTTTAAGTTCTTGATTCACCTGCCCCATTCCGGAGTTGACTGGTAGTGGTGCGTTGCCTTTTCCATTCACAAGCTGCAAACTGCCCAGCATGTTTAAGCCATTTTTCCTTTTCGTGAGTCTTCGTTACTCTTTAACGAAGAAACATAACTTCATACTTTCCTTTGTTTCCTTTATTTCCATGTTGGGTGTAAGTCTTGGCGTATTGATACTCATCGTCGCACTCTCGGTAATTAATGGCTCTATTACTACGATGCGTGGCGAAGCACTTAAATCAGTGCCCCATGTGACTATCTCCGGCCCCGAAATGGCGAATAACTGGCGAGCAGAGATTGCTCAAGCTGAGGCTGATCCGGAGGTCATCGCGGCAGCGCCTTTTATAGAAGGCGAAGCGGCAATGCGTTTTCAAGGTGTAAACCATTTTGTTCGTTTGCGGGGAGTCGATCCAGAATTGGAAGCAACGGTAGTGGAAAATTCCAGTGAGCGCTATCAAGAATTACTTTCCCTGCTCGGTGAAACTGAAAATGGGATTGTATTGGGAGCTCAGTTGGCAGGATCTTTAGGTATTTACAGTGGCGAAGAAGTTTCAGCGACTTCGTTGGGAAGTTTATTGCAAAGATCGTTATCGGATACCCTAGGATTTCGAGTTATCGGTTTCGCAGATTTCGGCATATATAGCAATAACAATATTGCCCTCATAAAACTGAATCAGGCTCAGGACCTATTTGCGAATGACAATGGCATCGATGTGCAACTGAGATTAAAAGTAGCGGATGTGTTTCGGGCAGAAGAAATAGCAACTGAAACTTTCGCTGATAGTAGTGAAGATGAAATTGTTTCCTGGAATGAAGCACAGGCAAATTTATTTAATGCCTTAAATATGGAAAAGATACTCACCAGTTTTATGCTATTAATGATTGTTGTGATTGGCGCAGTGAACATTATTTCCACTTTGGTTATGGTGGTGTCTGATAAGACCTCTGATATCGCAATCTTGCGCACCATGGGAGCGAGCCGCTCTAGCGTAATGAAGATTTTTGTTTTGCAAGGAATGGTGGCGGGAATATTTGGGACTGCGGTAGGTGCGTTTCTGGGAATTCTGCTGGCGAATTACGTGACAGAACTAAGTCTGATGCTGGAACGTCTTATTAATTTTATATTTACCGAAGGTAATGTTTATTTTATTTCGCATTTGCGAACCCAAGTTAACTTTGGTGAGGTTTTAATGGTTTGCATTGCAGCGCTACTTATAAGTTTTCTTGCGACACTTTATCCAGCCTATCGAGCCAGTAAAATACAACCAGCGGATGTTTTGAGATACGAATAGGGACATTCTAGATGAGCATTGATCAGGCAGTCATTAATTGTAGCCATTTGCAGAAAACCTATTCCCAGGGGCCACAAGCGATTGATGTCCTTACGGATATTAATCTTGAAGTGTTACCTGGTGATCAGGTTGCGATCGTGGGTAGCTCCGGCTCCGGTAAGACTACTCTGTTAAATCTGTTAGGCGGTCTGGATCTTGCTACTGGTGGATCGGTATTTGTTGCAAATAAAGATCTGGCAAAGATCGACGAAACTGAACGTGGTTTTCTCCGTAACAAATATCTCGGTTTTGTTTATCAATTTCATCATCTACTGGGTGAATTTACCGCTTTAGAAAATGTTTGCATGCCATTGTTAATTGGTGGTTCGTTAGTTGAGGATGCGCGTAACAGGGCCACCAGCATGTTGGCAAGAGTTGGTCTGGCGGCAAGAGAGGAACACAAACCAGGAGAACTCTCGGGTGGAGAACGACAGAGAGTCGCTATTGCTCGGGCTCTGGTAACTGAACCACAGTGTGTATTGCTGGATGAGCCAACAGGTAACCTGGACCGTCAAACCGCAGAAGACATTCAAAGCTTAATGATGGAACTCAACCAGGTGTTGACCATAAGTTTTGTCGTGGTCACACATGATGAAGGGTTAGCAAACTCGATGGACCGGAAACTCATATTAGAAGATGGTCAGTTGCATGAGTGAAGCTGCTATTTCCATACCTAAATTTATTGCCATGCGCTATGTAAGAGTCGGTAAACGGTCTCATCTGGTTTCTTTTATGTCAGCGATTTCCATAGTTGGTTTGTCATTAGGTGTCGGTATTTTGATAACCGTACTTTCGGTTATGAATGGATTTGATCAGGAGATGCGGGAGAATATCTTAGGAATCGTTCCTCATGTCACTGTCTCTTCCGATGAAAACCTCAGTAGCGAGGCCTGGCAGGAAATTGAGCAAACTATTTATGCATCTTCTAGAGTTGTTTCTTCTGCGCCAGTCATAGAAGTAGCGGGTGTGGTTGCTTCAGAAGAGGGCAGCAAAGGGGTGGTGGTAAATGGCATTAATGCCGAATTGGAGCCTACAGTTTCCGCAATTGATCGATTTATAAATGAGGGAAGCCTGGCCCAACTGGAAAATGAACGTTGGGGAATTATTATCGGCGAAACCTTGGCTCAAAGATTACAGGTTGAAGTCGGTGATGCTGTGGACCTGTATTCTTCATCGGTTACTTTAAATCCATTAACGCCTTTAGCAAATTTCAGACAGTTTGAACTAGTTGGTGTGTTTCGGGTCGGCAGTCAGGAATTAGATGCCGAGATGGTGGTGATAAATATTGAAGCGGCTCGTGCATTATTTCGTTTGCGAGGACCGTTTAATGGATTAAGGATTAGAACCGATGACGTGATGCAGGCTGATAATACGCGCTTGCAGTTAGCTTCTGAGTTGCCCACTACCGTTACAATATCAAGCTGGACAGCACAGTTCGGCGCGATTTATGAAAACATCGTTTTTTCTCGCAGTATTATTAGTTTTATGCTGTGGCTATTGGTGGTAGTTGCTGCGTTTAATCTAATCGTTAGTCTCATCATGATCGTACGTGATAAGAAAGGCGATATTGCGATCTTGCGCACGCTGGGTGCCAGCCCGAAACTAATAAATCGAATCTTCATGTGGCAGGGATGTTTGATCGGGGCATTTGGAATCGCTATTGGCTTGCTGCTGGGTATTATTGGTTCTTTGCAAATAACCAATATCGCTGAATTCATTGAAGAGAAATTTTCAATTCAGTTTTTAAATGCTGAAGTTTATCCGATCGATTTCTTACCTTCACAACTGAGTTTTGTTGATGTGACGGTCGTCATTGCAGGTGTATTTATCCTGGCGTTACTTGCGACGGTCTATCCAGCTCGACGCGCTGCAGCTATTCGGCCAGCAGAAGTATTGCGCGCGGAATGATTCTTTCCTAAGCCGGTAGTCCCCAAAATCTTCAGCTAGCCTGCCTCAATGGATTGAGGTATGGATACACAAACTCGTGCTATTGGCGGGTATGGGTTTGAATAACAGCCATTACAGCAGGCAATCGTTGAGTTTGTCGATGTCACTAATTACAGTGGTATAGGATGAATATGGTAACCTATCATGCCGATGAGAGAGGGTTGTTAGGTGCTAGAGATAGTTAGAGCAGGGGGTTGGCTAATGTTTCCAATCCTGCTTTGTTCCATTGTGTCTATCGCCATCGTCATAGAGAGATTCTGGACATTAAGTGCGACACGTATTTCTCCGAAATATGTGGTGGCGCAGGTATGGACCTGGCTAAAGAACAATCAATTGGATTCTACTAAGTTGCGTGAATTACGATTGTCATCTCCCCTTGGTCAGATTCTCGCGGCGGGGCTGCTTAGTTCCAAGCATGGCCGTGTTGCTATGATCGACAGCATTGAGCAAACTGCTGCACAGGTAGTGCATGATATGGAACGGTATTTAAATGCATTGGGTACTATTGCTGCGATAACGCCACTTCTTGGCTTATTAGGAACAGTAGTTGGCATGATTCGGGTTTTTAGTGAAATCATGTTACAAGGAACCGGCAACGCCAATGCCTTAGCAGGGGGAATATCGGAAGCGCTAATTACTACTGCGGCTGGACTCACCGTTGCAATTCCTACTTATATGTTTCATCGTTATTTTAATCGCAAAGTAGATTCACTAGTGCTTAGTCTGGAACATGAATCGATCAAACTTGTTGATGCAATACATAGTGACAGACGTGTGGAAGTCAAACAGTAGTGAAATTTAAACGCTCAATAAGAGGCGAACTTTCCATCAATATCACGCCGCTAATTGATGTCGTCTTTTTATTATTAATCTTTTTTATGGTTACGACTACCTTTAGTCGTGAAACTCGATTACTGGTAAACTTGCCAGAAGCAAACGCGGAACTTGTCGAGAGCCAATCAGCTCAAATTGAAATAATTGTGGCTAGGGAAGGTAACTATGTGATCAATGGTAGGCCGCTGGTAGACAATCGATTTGAAACATTGATTCGCGGACTGGAATTAGAATCCGAGGGCGATCGCGATCTTTCAATAATTTTAATCGCCGATGCAGAAGCGACACACCAATCCGTAGTTACAGCCATGGATGCTATCGGGCAGTCTGGATTTTCTCGTTTAAACATCGCTACGCAACGCCCAGAAGAATTTGAATAACCTACAAATGCCCGAACTAATCGCTGATGGCACGTACTAAATTTAAGGATCCAAATTATCAGGGCTGGCAACTCTATCGCAGGCTCTTTACCTACGTAAAGGCATATAAGCTTGCTATCGTTTGCAGCATTTTGGGTTACTTCATCTTTGCGGCTACCACGCCCGCCACCACCTGGTGGTTAGGCATGACTGTAGACGCAATTAATTCCGAGAACTTTGAAGAGCTCAGAATAATTAGCCCGTTACTCTGTGTACTGATTGTTATTGTGCGGGGGATTGGCGGATTCATGGGAAGCTATTCTCTGGCATCGATTGCGAATCATATTATTCACAAACTACGCTGCGAATTAATCAGTCATCTTATTACGCTGCCGGCTAGATTTTTTGATAAGAATACTTCTGGCAAACTGGTTTCAAAATTTACCTATGATATTACGAAAGAAAACCCTGGGGCTGCTTCTAATGCGGTTGCGGTAATTGTGCGGGAAGGTTTTACGGTTCTAGGATTACTCATCTACTTATTTTATGTTGATTGGCAACTGAGCCTAACGTTCTTAATCATCGCTCCTTTTGTAGCAGGAATTGTAAATCTGGCATCGAAAAGGTTTCGTCGTTTTGCAACCCAGATGCAGGACTCCATGGGAGATGTTACGCAAATAACTAACGAATCCATCAAAGGGCATAGAGTAATTCGCCCCTTTTAACGCGAATGATTTTGTTAGTGATCGTTTGTTGCAAGCGAGTGAAAAGAATCGATACCAAAACATGAAAATGGCAATGACTCGTAGTGCCAGTACGCCATTGGTACAGCTTATTGTCAGTATGGCGCTAGCCTTATTGGTGTGGCTGGCCATGTCACCGGACTTCTTTGCTGATAAGACGTCTGGTGATTTTGTAGCTTTTCTTGGAGCGGCGGGTTTGTTGGCAAAACCTATTCGCCAATTAACTCAAATCAACTTTGGTTATTCAGAGAGGAATTTCTGCAGCGTTCAGTATCTTCACTCTATTAGATGAAAAACCTGAGATCGATGAGGGAACATTTGAAGTAGAGCGTGCTAGAGGTGCGATTAAGTTTGACCGTGTTAGTTTCAGGGTTTTAACGATACAGATGAGGCATTAAGTGACGTTAGTTTCACTGTGAAGCAGGGGCAGACTATTGCGTTAGTTGGAAAATCCGGCAGTGGAAAATCTAGTCTGGTAAATTTAATTCCGCGTTTCTACGATATCGATTCTGGACAAATCTACTTGGACGGAAAACAGTTGATAAAATACAAGTTAACTAACTTAAGAGACCAGATTTCGGTGGTAACTCAGCAAGTGGTGTTGTTTAACGGCACTATTGCTGAAAATATAGCCTATGGTGAAATAGAGATAGATAGAAAAAAGATCGAAACAGCCGCTGAAAATGCCCACGCTATGGAATTTATTCGCGGCCTAGCGGAAGGCCTAGACACTTATGTAGGTGACGATGCGAATTTATTACCCGGTGGGCAACGTCAACGTATCGCAATCGCACGACCCTTTACTTAAAGATGCGCCAATCTTAATTTTTGATGAAGAAACCCTTCAGCTTTGGACTCGGAATCAGAGCAGCATATTCAAGCTGCCCTAAAAAACTCTAATCCAAGGGCGCACACCTTCGTTATCGCTCATCGTCTTTCAACTATCGAAAATGCCGACCTGATTTTGGGTTTATGGACCAAGGGAAGATCGAAAGAATCGGGGTACATGCTGATTTGCTGAATTTGGGTGGTTATTACGCTAGGTTGATCAGATTCAGTTTTCGGAGACTGATACGGCAATACTTCAATGATTTTTTCTGGAAAAAGCTTGGTACCAAAAAGCAGGGTGGTTAATTGCATTATGGCCTCTATCTTTTTTTTTTCCAGTTTTTGGGTTTTTCTTTTCGCCGTTGGTTACAAAGGATTTATTCTCGTCCGGAACACATCTCTATACCGATCGTTGTAGTCGGGAATATCCCCGCTGGTGGTACTGGTAAAACCCCATTGACTATTGCTCTGGCTCGGCATTTGCGAGAGAAAGGTTTTCATCCGGGGATTATCAGTCGTGGCTATGGTGGAAATGCTCTAGTTATCCAATGTCAGTGAATGCTAATGACAACACTACTGAGGCTGGTGATGAGCCAGTAATGATTGCTGCGGCGACAGATTGTCCGGTTGTAGTGGACCCAGATCGAAATTTGCTGCATTACAACATTTGCTGTCAGCAAATGAATTGATGTCGTGATAAGCGACGATGGCTTACAACATTACAAGCTTTTTCGCGATATTGAAATTGCGGTTGTCGATGCTCAAAGACTATTTGGTAATGGTATGTGCTTTCCTGCGGGACCATTACGTGAACCTATTTCGCGCCTGGATTCGGTGGACTACGTTGTTGTTAATGGTGATAACTCTGCTATTAAGAGCGAGCTATAGCGATGGGAATAGAGCCAAAGATTTTTCCCAAATATGGCAAATGGTAAAAAAAGACCTTTTTCCGGCGCACCATTTAATATGGGTTCAACTCTGCAAGCAGTGTGTGGTAAATTTGGGAAAACCAGAAAAATTTTTTTCTGTGTTAGAAAAACTACCTTATCCAATCGATCGATTCAGTTTTTTCCCCATCATTATAATTTTACCATCGAAGATTTTCTTAATGCGGGCATCGATGAGAAACAACCTATAGTTATGACCGAGAAAGATGCAATTAAATGCAAGACCTTTGCTAAAAAAAAATTACTGGGTCTTCAAGTGGAACTTAACTTGCCTGATTTCTTTCTAAATGAATTTACAAAAAAGGTAAAAGGTTTTATTAATTTATCTGACCAAGAAATATAGACATTACTCATGTTAGACAAAAAATTATTAAGTATTTTGGTTTGTCCAGTTTGTAAAGGAAATCTGCATTAAACAAGCAGGCACAGGAACTTATTTGTCCTGGAGACGCGTTGGCTTTTCCTATTAGAGATGATGTGCCAGTTATGTTGAAAAAGAAGCCGAGAAATGTCCATAGAAGAGCGAGAACAAATTTCGTGAGCTTTACTGTAATTATTCCTGCCCGTTACGCATCTCAGCGTCTTCCTGGCAAACCATTATTGGATATCGATGGTAAAACCTATGCTGCAACACACTTATGAACGAGCATCTGCCAGCGGAGCAAAACAAGTTTGTATTGCAACTGACGATGAACGCATAAAAATTATTGCTGAAGAATTTGGTGCGAAAGTTTTTATGACTGCAGAATCACATCAGTCGGGTACCGATCGGATTCAGGAAGTTACAACTGAATTAGGTCTATCTGACGACGAAGTCGTAGTAAATGTCCAAGCAGATGAACCTTTAATTCCTGCAAGTGTGATCAATCAGGTTGCCAGTAATCTGAGTACACATAATGAAGCAGGTATTGCTACCTTATGTGAAGTGTTTTCAAATCAGGAAGAAGTAAGAGATCCAAATGCTGTTAAGGTTGTGATTAACCCTAAAGGGCATGCGCTGTATTTCAGTCGTGCAACAATTCCTTACCAGGCCAGCGGCTCAGCGCAGAACTGTTTTCGTCACGTGGGTATTTATGCTTATCGTGTGAGTGTGCTGAATGAATTTGTTCGATGGCCTCCATCGGATCTAGAGATCTCCGAAAAGCTAGAGCAGCTCCGGGCGCTGTATAACGGTGTCAGCGTGCATGTGGAAGTCAGCAATGAGCAAATTCCTGCTGGCGTAGATACCAGAAAAGATTTGAAAGCAGTTAGGGCAGCCATTGCTGGCAGATGAGCGAATGGTCAAATCTAAGCTAACTATCCATGTATTAATGGTTTGTCTAGGCAATATCTGCCGTTCCCCAACTGCGCATGGTGTAGTTGAAAAACACATTCATGACAGAGGCTTATCGGAATATATTAAAGTGGACTCGGCGGGAACCGGAGATTGGCACATTGGAGAACCGCCGGATTCGCGTTCCCTGGAAGCGGCAGCTAGACGCGGGTACGATTTAAGCCGGCAACGAGCGAGGCAGGTTGAAGTAAACGATTTTCATCGTTTTGACTATGTACTAGCAATGGACACGGCAAATCTGCAGGATCTAAAGCGGCTTTGCCCGGCGGAATTCCAACCAAACCTGAGTCTATTTCTGAACTTTGGCAGTCAGCATTACGAATCAGTTCCCGATCCCTACTATAGCGGTGCCCAAGGTTTTGAATTGGTATTAGATCTGGTGGAAGAAGCTAGCAGTAATTTATTGGATGACATCATTAAGCAGCACGAATTGCCCGCCGATCACTAGTTCATGGAAATTGCGCAATCAGTAAATCTCCAGGCCTATAACACCTTTGGAGTGCCGGCTACCGCAGCATTCTTCGCGTCTATTGAGAGCAAAGAGAATCTAGAGAAAGCGCTACAGTATGCTGCTGGAGAGAGCCTGCCCACACTAGTGCTTGGAGGTGGTAGTAATGTCCTGTTTATTCGTGATTATGCGGGATTAGTGCTACATATAAACAACCGCGGTATAAAATGGTTAGAGGGTCTAGCAGAGGACTCACAACGGGTCCGGGTAGCAGCGGGTGAGAACTGGCACGAGTTTGTCAGTGCTTGCTTAGCGAAAGAGTTATACGGACTTGAAAATCTTGCACTTATTCCAGGTACTGTAGGAGCTGCACCGATTCAGAATATCGGTGCTTATGGGGTCGAACTTGCTGACTTTTTCGTTGAGTTAAGTTGTTATGACCGGGAACAGAATCAATGGCTGAGCTTGACTCGTGAGCAATGTGAATTTGCTTACCGTGATAGCCTATTCAAGCGCTCCGGTGGCCGATATCTGGTGTTCGATATTACCCTTGAGCTCGATAAAGACTGGAAGCCAAATTTAAGCTACCAGGCCCTTGCTGGGGTGATCGGTGAGGTCGATCCAAGCGCGCAGCAAGTATTCGATACTGTTTGTTCATTGCGGCGCGAGAAACTTCCTGATCCGAATGATTTAGGCAATGCAGGAAGCTTCTTCAAAAACCCTATCGTGTCTGATGAAAAATATGCTGCATTACAAAAGCAATTACCCGGGCTGCCAAATTACGCGATCGAAGAAGAAGGACTCACTAAAATTCCTGCGGCTTGGCTACTTGACCAGCTAGGCTGGAAAGGCCGAAGAAGGGGGCGCGCCCAGGTTCACAAACATCATGCTCTAATCCTCGTAAATCCAGGGTATGCGCTGGGTGAAGATATTTTATTGTTGGCCCAGGAGATGAGTAGTTCTGTGCTGGAAAATTTTGGAATTGCCCTGGAACCAGAAGTGCAAATTCTTTGATTGTTTATAGATGAATCCACAGCAGTGGTAACGACAAAACTTTCACGTTTCATTTGTATTAAACAGAGAATGTGAAGTGGCTAAGGTTATTCTAGTGAGTTAACTGCTTCTGCTTGACCGAGTTGCCAGTTGAGACAGCACTAACCTTCAGCTAATCTTCAGAACTTCTTGTAAGCCTTTCCGCTCAGTAAGCGGTAGATTTATGTCCCTGAAAGCTGCCGAAAAATTCGATTATAAAAACTATTTAGCTAACTTGACTCGACGTCCGGGTGTTTACCGAATGTTGGACGCCAAGGGCGCGGTGCTTTATGTCGGTAAAGCACGGAATCTTCAAAATCGAGTAGGGAGTTATTTCCGAGCTTCGGGCCTGGCCTCAAAGACCATGGCCATGGTAGAGAAGATCGCTTCAATCGAAGTCACGGTCACCAGCAGTGATACAGAAGCGCTGCTATTAGAGCAGACTCTGATCAAGGAACACTATCCCGCTTATAATATTCAGCTTAGGGACGATAAGTCCTATCCCTATATACTACTTACCGATTCCGACACCTACCCGAGGTTGGCTTTCTATCGTGGCAACAGGAAACGATCTGGCTGTTTCTTTGGTCCGTATCCTAGTGCTCATGCCACTCGTGAAACTCTTCAAGTATTACAGAAAGTATTTCGCGTAAGACAGTGCCAGGACAGTTATTTTAGGAATAGGTCAAGACCCTGTTTGCAGTATCAGATCAAGCGTTGTACGGGTCCCTGCGTGGATCTGATCAGCCCTGAGGACTATGCCAAGGATGTACATTACTCAACCCTATTTTTGCGGGGAAAAAGCGATCTGTTGACTAGGGAGTTGACCAAGAATATGGAAAAGGCGGCGGAGGAAGAGGATTTCGAGAGAGCCGCAGTTTTGCGAGACCAGATAATAGATTTGCGTAAAATTCAGGAAGAACAGTATGTCGCCAACCAGGGCAATGATGCTGATATTCTCGCGGCTGAGCTGCAGCAACCCTATGTATGTGTCCATGTGATATATGTGAGAGCTGGACGTATTATCGGTAGTAAAGCGTTTTATCCACGTTTCAGGTTAGCGGAAAGCGCGGCAGACGTGCTCTGTGCATTTATTTCCCAGAATTACTTAAGTGATGACAAGGGTGCCAATATCCCTAAAGAGATCATTGTGCCTTCTATGTTAGAAGATGCCGAGGGTCTGGAGGAGGCTCTCAGTTATGTGGCGGGGCGAAAAGTAAAGCTTTCTCAGCGGGTTAGAGGCCATCGGGCGAAATGGCTGTCTCTAGCCAAGACAAACGCCGCTCAATCATTGAATGCCCATGTAAGTGATAAACAGAATATACGTAATCGTTTCATGCAGTTACAGGATTCTATTAAATTAGATTCTCAAATAATGCGTATCGAATGCTTCGATATTAGCCATACCTCAGGGGAAAGCACAGTGGCCTCTTGTGTAGTGTTTGATGAGAACGGCGCAGTAAAAACGGATTACAGGCGCTTCAATATCAAGGATATCACTCCCGGAGATGACTATGGCGCTATGAAGCAGGTTCTGGACCGCCGATTTTCGCGACTCAGAAATGGCGAAGGTAAAGTCCCAGATATACTCCTAATCGACGGCGGCAAGGGACAGCTGAGTCAAGCTAAGGGGGTTCTGGAAAAGTTTTCTCTGCCGGAAATCAGTCTGCTTGGTATTGCTAAGGGAATTAGTCGCAGGGCAGGTCAGGAAACTCTTTATATCGATGTTGAAGCGGGCTTCCGGGAAGTGGCTATATCTTCGGAGTCGCCAGCCTTGCATTTGTTGCAGCAGATCAGAGACGAGGCCCATCGTTTCGCCATCACCGGCCATCGCCAGAGAAGAGCAAAAGCAAGAAAACAATCCGCTTTAGAAGAAATTCCCGGGCTCGGACCTAAAAGAAGGAGGGAATTACTGAAACATTTCGGCGGTCAGCAGGAGATTCGAAAAGCCAGTGAAGCAGAAATTGCAAAAGTTACTGGGATTAGTAAGAAGTTGGCCGAAAGTATATATGCGCACCTTCATAATAATTAAGGTCGAGACCGTCACATCCTTATTACTGAGATTCGTGATTAGGCGCTAACCTTAGTAATGGTCTGTTTCCATTCAAATAAACTTCTGAAAACTTAGCTATGAATGTGGCCAACCTAGTAACTTATCTGCGATTACTGCTAATTCCGGCTGTCATCGCCTGCTACTTCGCTAGTTTTCCCTACGCTAACTTGTGGGCTGCAATTTTTTTTGGAATAGCCAGTTTAAGTGATTGGCTGGATGGTTATTTGGCACGAAAATACGAGTGGACCTCTGAGTTTGGTGCATTTTTAGATCCGGTGGCTGACAAGCTTTTGGTGGTGATTATTTTAATTATGCTGGTGAGTGTGTATCCAATTCTAATTGTGGCCACAGGCATCATAATTGCTAGGGAAATACTCATTTCGGCACTCAGGGAATGGATGGCGAGTAAAGGCAAGCGAAATGTCGTGGCGGTTGCCTATTTAGGGAAAGTAAAAACCACGGTGCAGATGGTTGCGATTATCGCATTGCTGCTATTTAACGAAGAATCTGCACAGCTGGTGTGGCAAGTTGGATTTTATGGGATCCATATAGCTGTATTGATTAGTGTTTATTCTATGGCGCTCTACTTCAACAACGCCTGGAGTAGCTTGCAGGAAGACTGATCCGACCTTGACTCACTTCGGTTTGACATTAGAATAAGCGCCTCTTTTCCAGCGGCATAGGAAGAAACTTAGTATTGCGATTGCGTAAGCAATTTAAACTGCCATAATTGTTGATAGTTTTAAGCGGGAATAGCTCAGTTGGTAGAGCACGACCTTGCCAAGGTCGGGGTCGCGAGTTCGAATCTCGTTTCCCGCTCCAAACCCTCTCTGTTTGTTTTTTCTAAGAATGCATGCTGAACTTCTTGAGTTTTGTTATAGTTCGCGGTTTTCTGAGATCTAAGGATTTCAATTTATAAGGCTGGGTGGCAGAGTGGTCATGCAGCGGACTGCAACTCCGTGTACGCCGGTTCGATTCCGACCCCAGCCTCCATTGAAACTTTTTAAGTTCACTCCGAATTGCCCGGATGGCGAAATTGTTTGACGCAAGGATAATGATTTTTATTAAAGCGAAGATAAGACAGCCACATCTATTTTCTCTCTTTTTGTTGGCTGTAATTTCACTAACTAGAGCTTATGGGCAAGAAAGCCACGCCGCTTCATTTAGTCTGGAGAGTAATTTCCTTTCCGTGCCAGTGCTGGAAGTTCAGACGTTAGGTTTTTATAGAGCAGAGCTGAAGCTGGTTGAGAATTCCCGCTTCAAATTGACTTCTGCGGAGCTCCCGGTAATTACATTAAAGAAATGATCGATAAATGGGCGCCCGGAGAATTGCCTTGAAACTATGCTTCCCCTCAAGAAAATGCTAATGATCCGACTAGGCTAACGCTTGGAGCAGTTATATCCACTTGGTTCACAAAGGGTGACTTTCTGAACATCAGAAGAAACATATTGAGCGTGAGCAATGGGGAATAACTGCAAATCTTTAATAGTGAGAAAAGTCAGGTTCGCTGCTATAACCGTCAATAGGAATTTTATAGTTTTATCAGTAATCATTTTATTCTCCAGATTTTAAGCAAAGGTCACGCTAGGTGTCTTGAATGTGCCACTGACTAGATTAACCCAGCCTTAATTTCACCCTTTGCATCCGGTAGAAGAATGGATTGATGGGCTGTATACTCCCGTTCCGCTGTAGAGAATAGAGATCAAAAAGTGGGGGGACTTAAACGCCTACTTAATCCCTTATAATTTCATTTGGATCTCTGCAGGCCTCATAAAGACAATGCCCGGGTGGCGAAATTGGTAGACGCAAGGGACTTAAAATCCCTCGGTTATTGTAACCGTGCCGGTTCGATTCCGGCCCCGGGCACCAGATAAATATTTATATATCAATTATTTATATTGAAATTGTAAATAATGATAAGCTAAACCCCTCCTAATCTCTTCGATAGACTACCTATAGACTACCTGAGAGTACTTTTCATGCTTTTTACACCAGATAAACAGGTTAAAGGCCTGTATAAGAAACAAAGAGCAACTGATTTTGTTTGGGTTGTTAGAGCAAAGCAGCGGGGTATAAATAAACCTGTTACCGTTACCTTAGGAAGAACAAACGTTATTTCTGTTAGAGATGCCAGACGTTTGGCTAAAGAGAACTTGTTGCTCCTAGCTCAGGGCGAGAATCCAAATCAAAAACGCAGAGCCAAACTAGAGGCTGAAAACTTTAAGGGTATAACTCTTAAAGAAGCATTCAACGACTACTTAGAATTGCGATCCTTAAAACCTAGTACTGAAAAATCTTACAAACAAGTAGTCACGCGATGTTTTGGTGATTGGCTCGATCGGCCAATTAGTAATATCTCTCGCGAAGACGTCCTGAAAAAATATCAGTCTATTCAAAGACGCATTAAGACGCGATCAAAAAGGCCAGAAAAGACTAATCCAAGAGGATTGGCTGAGGCAAAAAAGGCGATGCGCTATTTAAATGCGATTTTAAACACGTATTTAAATGATACTGACGAAAAAGGAAATCGTGTTCTTCCAAACGGTAACCCTGTTGCTGTTCTAAAAGACAAGCGCGTGAGAAGTCGTCTCAAGCCAAGAGTGCGATATTTGAAACAAGCTGAACGCGAAACTCTTTATGAAGAGCTGACTCGCACGGCCCATCCTGAATATAAGGGAAAAATAAAACCACGAGAGGCAGATTTTGTTTTCTTATTGATGGTGTCGGGTTTGAGGTTTGACGAAGCTAGGCTATTGCGTCAAGAGGACATAACAGTGACGACGTATACCGTTAAGGATATAAAGAATAATCAGGATTATACTTTACCAATCACTCTACCTCTCAAAAAGATATTTGAAAGAAATTCAAACGACTCAGAATGGCTGTTTGCAGGACGAAACGGGAAACCAGCTTCGATGTCTAACGCTATCAAAAATGTTTCTACGGCCATTGGAATAAAATTTAGTGCTCATGATCTTCGAAGAACGGCGGCTACTATTGCAGCAGAGCATGGCTATTCTTCTGACCAGATTAGTCGTTTGCTAAATCAGAAGCAGAAGAACGTGACGCAGGAGTACGTGCAAAAAACTTTAGCTATGTTAAAAGCACCTCTTCTGATTTTTGTTAGAGTGAAGGAGAAAGTACTGGGAGAATAATGGCTACGTGGTTTGAAGTCCATGGGCAAGCTGAGGACACCTTGAGGCATTTTTGTTTTCAGGACTGAATTTTCGCTAGCCCAAAAATTTCACCAATAGAAAGGCAAGGCCCTTTATTCCCGATATAATTTAGCTAGCTGAATCCGCGATCCTTTATAAGTCGATCCAAGTTACT
>BPDI01000055.1 GCA_019654215.1 Gammaproteobacteria bacterium
ATAGTTAGCCCATATAGATGTACTTTTTCATAAACCATTACCGCCTGATTCTTTTTGCTCCAGTGAGGGTCGAAATATTCTCTTCTAACCAGATGTAACGCCATCGCTTCTACCCATTTGGGCTGGATTTTTGCTGCCATAGAGGCAAATGTTTGGGATGTTTCTATGAGTTCTCCGGTTACTATCCATTTCGCTTTACTTTTCGCAGCTACCGAAGATGAAAAGAGAGCGAGCTTTCTGTTTCGAGTTCCAGTAAAGGTTCTGGCATCAAATCGATTCGCAATTTGATTGAGTGAGCCTGCAATTATAGATTTATGTATTGCTTCATAAGTCCCCAGCTCTTTATTAAGTCGATAACCAAGTTGCTGGCAGGTAACTAATAATTGTCTATGGACTTCTCTCCATTCCCGCATGCGTATATAGGATAAGTAGTGAGTATTACAAAACTTCTTTAATTGATTTTGCGATAAAGATTGGCGCTTATGTTCATAGTCATCCCAAAGATTAACCAGACTAATAAAGTCTGACTCTTCATGAGAAAAATTGCATGTCTTTCCTGTGCTTGCTGTCTGTTATCTCCATATGATTCTCGCGGATCTTGAATACTTAATGCACTTACAATAATAAGTACTTCACGCAAACAAGCATGACCGCTTGCGACTACCAGCATACGCGCGAGTTTTGGATCCACTGGTAATCTTGCCATCTTTTTTCCCTATCGATGTAAAAACGTGCTTCTGAGTGATAGCGTTTAGTTAAATTTAAACAACTTAAAGCCGTCATTAATTGCTTTTTTTTCTGGAGCGTCGATGTAAGGAAATTGTTCAACATCACCTAAACGCAGGTAAAGCATTCGTAAAATTACCGAAGCAAGATTAGTACGCTTAATTTCTGGATCCGTATACTCCGAGCGAGAGTGATAATCTTGCTCAGAGAACAGACGAATACATATACCTGCGGATACTCTTCCGCATCTACCTTTACGCTGATCTGCACTGGACCCGGGGAAAACGGTTCAATAGGTAATCGTTGCACTTTATTCTTAATGCTGTAACGACTTATCCGCGCAAATCCGGTATCCACTACGTACTTAATTCCCGGAACCGTGATTGAAGTTTCGGCAATGTTCGTTGCCAACACTACTCTTCTGCCGGAGTGAGGTGCGAAAATCTTGACTTGCTCAGATTGTGGTAAACGGCTGTAAAGGGGCAATACTTTTGTGTGAGGAAATTTTTGTTTTCTAATAGCTCTAGCAGTTTCACGAATCTCACGTTCACTGCTCAGAAATACCAAAAGATCGCCACTAATCTCATTGCTTTTCTGATCCCTTTCTACGATAAAATTTAGCGCGTCGATAATTCCTTCCAGCTGCCGCTGGTCTTGAATTTCCTCTCGGCCTTGATCCAAAGGACGGTAGCGAACATCGACTGGGAAGGTTCTACCAGATACAGAAATAATAGGTGCATTAGCGAAATATTTGGAAAATTCTTCCACATCGATGGTGGCTGAAGTGATAATTAACTTTAGCTCAAGGCGCTTTGATAATAGCTGCTTCAAATAGCCTAGCAAAAAATCAATGTTCAACGATCTCTCATGAGCTTCATCGATAATAATGGCGTCGTATTTGTTTAGAAATCGATCATTTTGAATTTCGGCTAGGAGAACGCCATCGGTCATCAACTTTAAGTAGGTTGACTCAGAAATTGTTTCATTAAATCTGATCTGATAACCAACTCCCTGGCCAATATCCGCATTTAGTTCTTCTGCTATTCGATTTGCTACCGAGACGGCGGCCAGACGTCGCGGTTGAGTATGGCCTATAAGTCCCTTCCTCCCTAGACCCGCAGTTAGACAAATCTTTGGTATTTGAGTCGTCTTTCCTGAACCGGTGTCACCAGCGATCACAATTACCTGTTGCTTCTTTAACAGCTCTTTAATTTCATTTGCTTTAGCAGATACAGGCAGATCTTCCGGAAATTGAATATTCTCAGGAATAGCGGCCGCACGAGTTTTACAGCTCCTCTTTGAAGCCGCGATTTCTGCTGCAATTTTTTTGATTTGAGATTTTTTCTGGGAATTCGAGCTTTGTGATCCCTCGAGTTCACGGATTTTGCGCAAAAGTCGAAATTTATCGACGTACTGACACTGTTCTATTTCTAGCTTGAAAGACTCGAGCACTACCACTTCTCATCTTAAATTGCTCTACAAGGGAGTAATATTTAATCGCGTAATTCTCGGCGTAATATCTTACCTATATTGGATTTAGGCAAGTCTTCGACGAAAGAAAACTCTCGCGGTACTTTGTAGGCCGTTAATCCTTTTTTGCAATGCGCAGTAAGTTCTTCAACTGGAATTTCCTGATCCTTAAGAACAATAAATAACTTGATTGCCTCGCCCGTGCGCTCGCTCGGTACCCCGATCGCGGCACACTCAAGCACAGAAGGATGTCGATTTACCCAATCCTCAATTTCGTTAGGGAAGACATTAAAGCCGGACACCAGGATCATATCTTTTTTGCGATCGACAATAGTGATGCAATCATCCGCAGTGACTTCGACGTAATCTCCGGTTTTTAACCAACCATCTTCAGTAATCGTTTCCTTATTAGCTTCGTCTTTCTGCCAGTAACCTAACATTACTTGCGGACCTCTAATCCATAGCTCACCTCTTTTTCCTTTGACTACGTCTTCGCCCCCGTCACTTATTACCCGCATTTCAGTTTCCGGAACTAAAGGACCCACAGTGCCATACTTAATTTTACCAGGAATATTTACCGAGACCACTGGCGAGCATTCTGTCAAACCATATCCTTCGATAATTTCGCAGCCAGTAACACGCTTCCATTCTTCTGCGACCAATAAAGACATCGGCATGGCTCCAGCTCCGCAAAACCTCATTTGACTAAAATCGACTGAAGAAATATTTTTATGCCTTAATAAGGCCAGATAAAGAGTATTAATTCCCACGAATCCATTTATAGGCATGCTCTTTAATAACTTCACAACTGAATCAAGATCTCGAGGATTAGTAATCAAAACATTATGATTACCAGCAAAAGGCATCGCTAAACAATGCAGCAAAAATGCATAGCTATGATAAAGAGGCAAAGGTGCAGCAATGTTTTCGGTTTTGTCACGAATAACTAGCAAACAACGGGCTCGCAATTGCATCATATTGGCAATTAAGTTGTTATGACTAAGCATTGCCCCCTTAGCAACACCGGTGGTGCCGCCGGTATACAAGATTAATGCTACATCATTGCCTTTCCCGCTATGACTAGGCGTCAAATATTCATTTGATCCACTCACAGTTTGCATAAATGGCACTGCTTTAGGCAAATTATACTTAGGAATCATCTTCCCAATGTATTTGGCACCAAGATTCAAAAGGTGCTTTTGTAATCCGATTTGAAGGTCTCCGAACTTCGTGAAAACTACAGTTTCTATTTCCGTCTGATCAATGATTTGCTCTAACTTTTTCACAGAAACTCTCAAGGATGACAATGGCTTTGACACCGGAGTCTTTAAATTGGTATTCCATTTCTTTGGCTGTATAGAGCGGATTCGTATTTACAGCTACCAAACCAGCTTTGATTGCTCCGTAAAAAACTACTGGGAACTGCAACAGGTTTGGTAACTGGATCGCAATTCTGTCACCGGCTTCCAAATTAGTTTCAGCTTGCAAGTAATTGGCGAAACAACTACTGAGCTCATCGACTTCTCCGTAAGTTAAAGTGCGGCCAAAACAAGAAAACGCTGGCAAAGAAGCATGCTCATCGAGCATGTGCTCTATAACTTCGTTTAGTGAATTGTATTTTTCTGGCCGAAGGTCTTCGGCTAAAGTTTCAATCATGGAATTACTTTGTTAAAAGCGTCATTGCTTCTTCGAGACCTTTGACTGTTAGCGGAAACATTCGATCTTCAAGGAGCTCCTTGACTATTTCAATAGAATAGCTATGTTCCCAATAATCTTTAGGCGTTGGATTAATCCAGATCATATGGTCGTATGCATCCGTAATCCTTTTAATCCAAACTGCACCGGCCTCTTCATTATAGTGCTCTATACTTCCACCAATATGAGTGATTTCGTAAGGCGCCATGGTGGCATCACCAACAAAAATTATTTTATAGTCTTTAGAATACTTATTGATTATCTCAAAAGTGGAAGTTGTTTCAGCATGCCTACGATGACTCTTGGTCCAGACTGATTCATAGAGAAAGTTGTGGAAATAATAATACTTGAGATGTTTAAACTCACTTCTGGCGGCAGAGAATAATTCTTCGCACAATTTCACATGAGGATCCATCGATCCCGCCTACATCAAAGAATAGTAAAACTTTTACTGCGTTGTGCCGTTCTGGCACCAGTTTTATACCCTAGTAGGCCGGCATTTCTTGCGGTGGAAGAAATAGTATCATCCATGTCTAGCTCTTCTGCCGCACCCGTTCTAGCAAACTTACGTAATCGGCGCAGAGCCATTTTGATATTACGAGTGCCTATTTCGACTGAGTCGTCCAGATCCCTATAATTTCGACGATCCCAGACTTTGATCGCCTTCTGGTTTCTGCCTTCATTCTGGCCGACCGCGAATTCCTTCTGGATTATATCCATAGGCACCAAAAGGCGACGTACCACCAGTCCCAATCCATTTGTTTCCGCCCTGATGTCTCTTCTGCTGTTTTTCCCAAACCCGTTTCTTAAATTCTTCCATGAGCTTATCAAGCCCACCTAATGCTTCAATCTTTGCTTTTTCTTCATCGGTCAGCATGGACTCCAGCTGCTTACGAAAGCCATTCATCTGGGATTTCATACAAAGACAAGTCATCTAAGACTTCTATTTTTTCAAAATATTTAGCAAAAGCGACATCAAACTTATCAAAATTCTTTTCATCTTTTATAAAACACATTCGGGAGAGATAGTAAAAATCATCAACATTGCCGAATATAACATTTTGCTTTAGGCATTCAAGCAGCGTAAATAGCTCCGTAAACGATACCGGAAGTCGCTCCTGTTTAAGCGTCATAAAAAAGTTTATTAGCATTAACGATTTGCTCGATGCATAAAGGCGAGTTTCTCTAATAAGTGAACATCCTGCTCATTCTTCAGTAAAGCACCATACAATGGAGGGATTGCATTTTTCGCATCATGGTTTTTCAAAATATCGGCCGGAATCTCGTCAGCCATCAATAGTTTCAGCCAATCAATTAATTCGGAAGTAGAAGGCTTCTTCTTTAAGCCTGGGATTTTGCGTACATCAAAGAATATATCCATGGCCCGACTAACTAATTTTTTTGCAATGTTTGGGTAATGGACTTTAACGATTTTTTCCATCGTTAAAGTATCTGGAAACTCGATATAGTGAAAAAAGCAGCGACGCAAAAAGGCATCTGGCAATTCTTTTTCATTATTACTTGTGATCACTACGATGGGTCGAGTCTCTGCTTTAATAAGTTCTTTAGTCTCATAAACAAAGAACTCCATTTTGTCTAATTCGAGTAAAAGATCGTTAGGAAACTCAATATCAGCTTTATCGACTTCATCGATTAATAATACCGATTTATTTTTGGAACTAAATGCTTGCCAGATCTTGCCTTGGATAATGTAGTTCGAAATATCATGAACTTTTTCATCCCCAAGTTGCGAGTCACGTAATCTGGAAACCGCATCGTATTCGTAGAGTCCTTGCTGGGCCTTCGTGGTAGATTTGATATGCCATTGAATCAAAGGCAGATCTAAAGCTTTCGCTATCTGCTCTGCGAGCATGGTCTTTCCAGTACCAGGCTCACCTTTAATCAATAGGGGTTTTTGTAATTTAATTGCAGCATTAACGGCCATCTGTAATTCGTCCGTGGCTACATATTCTTCAGTGCCGGTAAAATTCATTAGTTAAATTCCACTACATTCAAAAAGTGCGCGTATTGTAAAATGCGGATGGGTATTAATACAGGAAAACCCTGGGATAAAACAGCAGGTTTTTAGGGTAGCTAGGAAGGAGGGCCTACAACATTTTAATTGTTTTGATTTGATATTTTAAATTTTGGGCGGGCTACTTTAGCGCGATTTTTTTGAATGAAGTAAAAAATGGTCACGGCGATTTCAGCAACGATTATTGCCAAAACCAACGGTACCGCGGAACGAGCAACTGCCCCCCTGCCATTAGTAATAAGATCTAGAGTCATAACCATTAATGCCGGTGCCATCGTTTCTCCCTGGATATTGGCGTACCAGGGAGTCAAAATTACAGCTGCAGCCGCGGCTCTCAACGAATAACTGGTCCATTTCGCCTTATTAAAATCAGTCACAAGCCAAAAACCCCAGTAGAAGATTGCGCCTGCTACCAAATAGATAATCCAGATCAACCAGTAATTTGCTTCTACTTCCATTATTTATGATTTAACCCACCGAATGATATGTTCCTGATAGCCCTTCTTCGTGGACATACTCTTCTGAAAGTGTTTTACCAGAAACTGATATCTCAGCATTTATTATCGAATCTTCATTAATTGAAAGCAAAGGATGCCAGTCGTACAAGGGTTTCTTTTCGGATCTTAAGCGATAGGCGCAAGTATCCGGCATCCAGTTAGCATTCTGTTGTAAATCTCTTTCACGTTTAAACAAGTAGGTACCAGAACTGTTCGCTTTGCATAATCAGAACAGCGGCAGTTATCATCTAAATATCGACACGCTACTCGAGTCCAAAATAATTCGTTTGATTCTTCGTCTTGAATCTTTTTTAAACAACACCGGCCACAACCATCACAAAGCAATTCCCATTCTTCCGCAGTTAGCTCTTCCAGCGGAAGTTCCCAAAATTTTTTACGAATTATTGTAGTCACATTGTCTGTACTCATCCAAAGAGAGGATTAATTTCCGGCTCCAATAGCTCTTTACGCCATCCAGAAAGATCTCCTTCCCAACGCAATTCTCCGAAACTTTCGTAGTCACGCACTAAATTTTGTAACAACCGTTTCCGAGCTAGCAATTCCGGTGCAACTGATAGTTTCTCTGCCAAAGAGGAGACTACAGACTGACAAGCCTTTAATTGTTTTCGTAATGCTGGTCGTAAAGGGAAGTTAAGTAGAGATCTATCGACGCAAATTTGCTGCATGCTTGGATTGTTAAGCAAATTAAGAATCTCATCTCCATATCGCCCGATAAACCTCCTATCACTAAATGTGATACTTTCAAGATCAGCGCTAGAAAATGTCCCTAAATCTTGTTTAATACTAGCGATATTAAAAAGGTCATTATCCTTTGCTATCCAGTTTTTAGGTTTATTTTTCTCTCTGGCTTTAAGTTCCCGCCAATAACAAATCTCCCGTAATCGAGATAAACTTCCATCATCTAATTTCCAAGCATTACTTATCATCGTGTAACTGATCTTCCAGCTTTCCTCATTTTCAATTTCAGTAGCAAGGTTCGTTTGTGAGACACATTCTTCCTCAAACCACTGCAATACATCCTTTGATTTTAATTGCTCCCAAAGGGCTTCTCTTAATGCTAAAAGATAACTGACATCATTGGCTGCGTATTGCAGCTGGGTGTCTGTTAAAGGCCGCTTTAACCAATCAGACCGAGTTTCATCTTTTGGAATCTCCTCGCCTAAAAGTAACTTAACTAGGCCTTGATAACTTAATGAATAGCCAAGACCTAGAAATGCTGCGGCTAATTGAGAATCAAAGATTTCTCGAGGCATCACAGAAATGGAGGTGTGTAATAGATTTAAATCTTCACTACAAGAGTGAATGCAGAATTCAATATCAAGATTTAGTAACTGAGCAAATGGTGACCATTCTGAGATACAGAGGGATCAATCAAATAGCAATTATTAGTATCAGCAATCTGTAACAAACCAAGCTTTGGATAGAATGTGTTTGTGCGGATGAATTCTGTATCAATGGCGAGAAATTTTTCTGACCGCCACTTGCTACAAAGCTCTTCGAATTCCTGTTGGGCTTCAATTAGATGTATATGGCTGCCTTTCCCCTGTAATCATATTCTAGTTGCTTTCCATAATTTTTCTTCCATTGAAAGCATGACTCAAGGTACCACCATCGACAAATTCCAACTCTCCACCTACAGGGACTCCATGTGCTATTCGCGAAACCGTTACGTCATATGATTTAAGTTGCTCTGCAATGTAGTATGCGGTTGCATCTCCTTCCACCGTTGGATTGCAGGCGATAATGACCTCTTCCAGCTTTTCGTTATCAACTTTGTTTAATAACAGGTTTATACCAAGCTGCTCTGGTCCGATCCCATCAATTGGCGACAAATGCCCCATCAAAACAAAATAAATACCGCGAAAAGTACCGGACTGTTCAATTGCAAAAATATCGGCGGGCGATTCAACCACGCAACAGAGTTTTCGATTACGGGAATAACTGGAACAAATTCGGCAAATATCTTCTTCTGTGAGAGTGCGACACTGTTGGCAATTCCCCACTGCCTCTAGCGCAGAAGCTAAGGATTCGCTTAATTTATTGCCACCTTGCCGATTTCTCTCTAGTAGATGCAGCGCCATACGTTGAGCAGATTTGGGACCTACGCCGGGCAAGCAACGAAAAGCTTCAATAAGTTGATCAATGAGGGGACTTGAATTCATTGTTTAAAATGGAAACTTAAAATCTCCGGGCATATTGAAGTTACCAGCCATGCCCCCTATAGACTCCTTTTTTTTATCTTCAAGCCTTCGAACCGCATCGTTAACTGCAGCGGCTAGAAATCTTCGATTACTTCTTTTTCTTCTGACATTAATGAATCATTGAGATCCAGGTTAACGACATCATAGCGTCCATTCATTTCAACGCGAACTAAGCCGGCACCAGACTCGCCAACAACCACTAAGTTTACCAAATCTTCCTGTGCCTTCTGGAATTGCTCCTGCATCTGTTTGGCTTGTTTCATTAATTCATTTAAATCTGTCATTGCTCTATTACTCTTTTATGGGAGCGATACTCTCTTTCGATAATTTAGCTGAAAAATGCTTTAGCATTTCCTGAACGTTTTCATCTTTTTCAAATTCATCAATCATTTCTTCCCTTGCTTCTTGTTTTAATCGCCGCAATGACATCGCTGGAGTTTCTTTTTCAACCCGACCGATTTCGATGTTAACTTTTACTTCCTCACCCAATAATTCACTTAAGGCGAGAGAAAGTTTAGGAATAATTTCTTCGCTTAGACTGCGCTTTGATCTTCACTGAGAAGAAAATTAAAACCTGCCCATCTTTACCCTTGAATTCGGTATTGCTAATATATTGCTGCGATTCCATTAATACCCAATTGAGAATAAGCTCTAGCCACTTCTCATGGCTTAATTCTGAGGGGTTCCATTTGTTTCTGAAGTTAATCAGCTTCTATAACTTCTGCTTCGGTTTGGTTTTTTGTTACTATCTCAACGGGTAGGGATTCTTCGACTTTATAGGATTCGCTGGTTTTGGGGTTCAATTACTAGTTCATTCTTTTTTTTTTGAACTCCTGATCAGAAAGCTCAGTCCTTTCACTGGTAAAAGATGGTGAGAAAATCAACATGCGTAATAACAGCATTTCAAATGCAGATTTTACTTCCTGGAAAACTTAAGTTCGTCCCTGCTCTTAACACCTATCTGATAATAAAGTTGCAAGTCTTCTGCTGAAAATTTCGCTGCTAGCTCCTTTATTTTTTCTCCGTCGCCAAAACTATTATCAATAGCACCTGGGGCCACCTGGGCGATTGCTAATCTATGCAATACCCATAAGAGACTATCCAAGGTATTCTCATAATCAGGATTTTGATCAGAGATTTGATTTATTATTCCATGAGTTCTTCTGCATTCCTTAGGGGCATCGCTTCCAGCAAAGCAAAAACCTGTTGCTGTTCAGGTACTCCCAACATTTCAATGATGCCTGCCGCTTCAATACTACCCTGACAATAAGAAACCCCTGATCAACTAGTGTTAAAGCGTCGCGCATACTGCCCTAGCCGCATTAGCGATTTGCCAAAGGATTCTTTGTCATACTCAACTGATTCTTTATCAAGTATTTTTTGAGGTGCTCGACAATATCTGGGGGCTTAAGTTTTTAAGTTAAATTGCAAACAACGCGAAAGAATTGTTACTGGCAATTTTTGTGGATCCGTTGTTGCAAAAAAGAACTTTACATGAGGTGGGGGTTCTTCTAGAGTTTTCAATAATGCATTGAAACTATGATTTTAAAGCATATGACTTCGTCAATCAAATAGACTTTAAACCGGCCCCGTGCAGGAGAATATTGGACGTTCTCCAACAACTCCCGAGTATCTTCCACTTTAGTCCTTGATGCAGCATCGACTTCGATCAAGTCAATGAATTTTCCCCTTCATCTATTTCCTTGCATGCATCACATTTTCCGCAAAGTTGAGAACCGATTCCTTCATCGCAGTTAAGGCATTTCGCAAGGATTCTAGCGAGAGTAGTTTTCCCTACCCCACGAGTACCAATAAAAAGGTAAGCATGGTGGAGACGCTGATTATCCAGAGCATTTATTAGCGATTTAAGGACATGTGCTTGGCCAGCAACTTCAGAAAAGTTTGAAGGTCGCCATTTGCGAGCAAGTACTTGATAGCTCATCGATTAGTTCTTACAAGAATCCTGATCTGGATAAAAACGCGTTGGTAACAACAAGTTTCCCAGCTACTCCATTGGCTTTAATAAGTGGCAGCCCTTGTCAGCCACACCACGGCACATGAGTCAGCTACTACCGTTGCTCCCTTCCGGGCCTGGCGGGATTCATAACCTATCATTGCGCGGGGACCGACAAGAGATACCATGAAGTATAATAGCATAGACCTAAATCGTTACAGCGGCGGATTATGGGAGAATCTCCCATAATCCACAAGTCCTAGTCTGGCTAGTTTCAAAGTTAATTAAGGCAAACTAAGAGCCACTACTCTAGCATCACCAGCACCACCTAACGCGATCGAAATATACTGCTTTCCATCTACCATATAAGACATCGGCGTCCCTGTTGGTGGAAGTGGTAATTCGTACTCATGAATAATTTGGCCAGTCGTCTTGTTAATGGCTCGAATTAGATTACGATCATTATCTCGTTGAGCCATGAACAATAGAGTCCTTGTTAATAGCGGTCCCGGCCCAGCATTGTCTACAGTACCTACAGGACCAGGATCGAGGATTCCTTTATCTATGATTTGCTGTCTAATACCTTCCCCGTGAGGGATTATCCAGACATTTTCCCCCCTATTAAGATCAACCGCTGTAATCCGCCCATAGGGTGGCTTAGTTAATGGTAACTCTTGCGGTCCCGCAACGGATCTAGCGCCACCTCGGACATACTGCATTTCTTCACGACCACGCCTTGCTTCTACAATTTGGACAACGATAGGCCCTGATGCAGACGGGATGTAATACATTCCCGTATCCGGATCGAATGCCGCTCCACGCCATTCGCCTCCGCCAGCCCATCCCGGAAACTGAATAGTTCCTCTCAATGAAGGCGGCATGAATAAAGGCCCATAATCAAACCTTTCAATATTCTGCAAAGCTTCCGAGCGCAATTCAGGAGTGAAGTCGATAAGAGTTTCATCGCTGATACCTTGTGGCTCAAATGCCGGCGGTTTTGTTGGGAATGGTTGTGTAGTGGAGAGCTGCTCGCCTGGCACAGTGCTTTGCGGCACTTCTCTTTCCTCTATAGGCCAAACCGGCTCCCCTGTTACTCGATCAAACACGTAGGTAAATCCTTGTTTGGATATCTGCGCCACAGCTTTGATGTCTCGACCATCGACATTGATGTCTATCAAAGTTGGTGCAGCTGGTGGGTCGTAATCCCAAACCCCATGATGAACTAACTGAAAATGCCAGACTCGTTCACCCGTATTTACATCAACAGCAACTATACTCTCTGCGAATAAGTTATCTCCCTTACGCATCCCCCCATACCAATCATTGGTCGGAGTTCCCACCGGGATATAAGCAATACCCAACTCGTCATCAGCACTCATGATCGACCAGGCATTAGTGCTGCCTGTGTACTCCCATGAACCGTCTTCCCAGGTTTCATTGCCAAATTCACCAGCCTGCGGAATAGTCTTAAACATCCATTCCAGCTCACCCGTCTCTGGATTGAACGCTCGTATGTGACCGGGCGGAGTCTGAATGCTGCTGGGACCATCATTCACGATTGAATTAACAATCGCCTTGTCATTAGTAACTAAAACTGGAGAGACAACACCGTATTGTTCCTTATCTATCTCTCTTCCCAACCCTTTCGTTAAATCTACTCTGCCATCATCACCAAAATTCAAATCTGGTTGTCCATCCTCAGCATTTACAGACCATAAATAGGAATCATTAGTCGCAAACAAAATTCGCCTTTTACCATTCCCTTCCCAATAAGCAACGCCACGAGTGTTATAGCCAAGATTCGCTGGTCGGCCGGCTTCCCACGCTTTGGTATCAAATACCCAACGCTCTTCCCCACTCTGAGCATCTAGAGCAACTATACGTCCGAACGATGTGGGCAAATACATAACGCCGTCTATAACAATAGGCGTGACTTTATAGCTGCCTGGCACCAACGTGGAATTTCCATCGGCTATATTTGATGCAACGGTTGCGTTGTCGACACTATCCCAGGTCCAGGCTATGGTAAGCTGATCAACATTTTCAGCGCTGATCTGATCAAATGGAATGTATTTTCTTGAACCGTTATCACCGCCATAGCTAGGCCAGTCGATGTTTTGAGCGACAGCTAATTGCGCAACTATGAGACTAAAAACAATAACTGAAAAAGACTTGAAAGTTCTCATGATTTCGACCAATTAATAAGGAGAAAGGAGATACTAGCGAATTGGCAGAAAATAGAAAGAGAAAAACAGAATGTGGCGGTGAGAGAGGGATTCGAACCCTCGATGCCTTTCGACATACACACTTTCCAGGCGTGCTCCTTCAACCACTCGGACACCTCACCGTAATTTCGCGCGTACTCTAAACTAGGGTTTAACTATACACAAGTGATCCTATTTACTACTGTCGTGCTGATCTAGAAAACATCATTTCCGATGTCATTAACTCAGTACTACGATAGACATTTATATCCAAACCACCCCTTCTCAGAAAGTTCAGAGAAAGTTTTAATTTTGTTGATTTGCATTGTAATGATACGTCCCGAAATATTCTTTCTGCACATTCTTCGTGATAACCCTGATGGTTCCGGTAAGCGCATAAATACGAGAGCAAACTTGATCGATCTATTTGTGGTCCTGTGTATTTAATATAGAAGCTAGCCCAATCAGGTTGCCCGGTAACCGGGCAATTAGAACGAAACAAATCCGAATAAAGTTCTTCATCGGATGCGACTTCATTAGTAATTGATAAGATACTTTCGTTGAGACCTTCTTCAATTGAATCGCTAATCATTTCATTATCGATAGATATCCTAGTCCTCATCGGTTCATCTAGGGGCGGGATTGTATTTACATCGAGAAGCACAACCTTTACTTCCGACTGACTAACTTTGGATAGATCTGTCACTATATTTTGTTCTACTTCAATATCATTTCTGAATTTTTCATTGTTGAAAGAATTTAGGTAAAGTTTTAGGGATTTTGACTCGACCATGTTCTCCGATTCGGCATTAAAGAAAAACTCACCCAGTCTAACTTCTGGCCTGCCATCTTTATCTAGCCATGAGATTTCATAGGCATGCCAATGATCGATTCCATGCATCTTAATTTTTTTATCAATATTGAGCTCAGAACGAGCACGCCAACGAGGAATTGGATAAAGGATGTCAGGATCGTATTTCCGGGGATACTCTGTATTCTCGCCTAATGGATTATGTTCCATGAGTAACCTAAGTCCTAATACCCCTACCGTTTCTTAGCAACCAGATGCAACTCGTATAAAGCGTAATAATAAAGGCTCCTAGTATAAGAAAGGCCCAATATACATCTACATCTGAACTACCCAATATGCCATAGCGAAAGGTATTTACCATATAAAAGATTGGATTTAAGCCTGAAACTATCTGCCAAAAAGTTGGTAATAGCTGCACTGAGTAAAATACACCACCAAGATAAATTAAAGGAGTAAGAATAAATGTTGGAACAATAGATATATCATCAAAACTGTTAGCAAATACTGCATTTATAAATCCCATCAATGAGAAAAGCATAGAGGTCAAAAGAATTGTCAATATAGTGATGGAGGGATACTCAATCGTTAGATCCGCGAAAAACAAAGACATTGTCGTAACAATTACACCAACCGCTAGCCCTCGCGCCATACCGCCCACTATTACTCCAGAAAGAATTACATAATTAGGTACAGGGGCCACTAACAGTTCTTCTACAGTTTTCTGAAATTTTTGACTAAAAAAACTTGACACAACATTGGAATAAGAATTCTGAATCACACTCATCATAATGAGCCCCGGCACTATAAATTCCATATATTGGAATCCACCCATTTCACCTATTCGGCGACCGACTAAATTTCCAAAAATTACAAAATACAAAGCAATAGTGATTGCCGGAGGAACTAAAGTCTGCAACCAGATTCGAGAAAATCTTCTTACCTCTTTTGATACTATTGTCTCAAAAGCTATGTATCTATGATCAGAAAACATTATTTACTTGTCTCCGTTTTCATTTAACCGGGATATAAACAACTGCTCCAAGCGATTCGTCTTGTTGCGCATACTTGAAATATTCACCCCACGTTCGTCTAATGCAGAAAAAACCTCGTTGATGTTTTTCCCATGAGAAACTGTAACTTCCAAGCTATTCTCATCTATCTTTCGAACACTAACATTCTCAAATTGCAACTCTGGGAAGAAATTAATACTAACTGTTGAGTCAAAGATAAATGTCTGAGAATCAAGTTCCGCCAGAAGGTCCCTCATATTCGTATTCTCGATGATTGAGCCTTCATCCATGATGGCGATATTGCGGCATAGCTGTTCAGCCTCTTCTAAGTAATGGGTGGTTAAGATAATGGTCGTGCCATGAGCATTAATCTCAGTCAAGAATTCCCACATAGAACGGCGCAATTCGATATCTACGCCAGCAGTAGGCTCATCCAGTATGAGTAACCTAGGTTCATGAGCCAATGCGCGAGCAATCATTAATCGGCGCTTCATTCCTCCCGATAAAGAACGTGATCGATCATTTCGTTTTCCCA
>BPDI01000056.1 GCA_019654215.1 Gammaproteobacteria bacterium
AAACAGCAAATAAAATTGCTGGTTTACCGAAACCTGATAATTGTATTTAAGGCTGATACCAGTCTAAAGAATTTCTGAGGCCCACTACTCTGCCAATGATAATTATCTTTGGGGCCTTTAGTTTTTCGGTATCAACAACGGCTGGCATGGTTTTTAGACCCGCAGTCACTACTCGTTGGGTTTTGGTAGTCCCCCGTTGTACAACTGCGATCGGCATCTCAGCATCCATTCCATGATCTATCAGCTGTTCGCAGATAGTTTTTATTCCTAACAAACCCATATAAAAACGAGGTTTCTTGTTCTTGAATCAAGTTAGCCCAATCGAGATTCAAAGTATTATCTTTCAAGTGCCCCGTAAGAAAGCGAACGGATTGTGCAGGGTCTCTATGGGTTAAGGGGAATACCTGCATAGGATGCAAAACCCGGAACCCGCAGTAATGCCTGGAACTATTTGAAATGGAATGTTTGCTTTAGACAGGGATTCAATTTCTTCCCCGCCTCGACCAAAAATAAACGGGTCGCCACCTTTAAAGCGCAGTACACGTTTCCCAAAAAGTGCCAGACGCACTAACATTTCATTTATGGTTTCTTGCTCAACCGGATGATTTGAACTGGCTTTACCAACATAAATTTTTTTTCTGCATCCGGTCTAAGTTTGTCCATTATTTCTTGTGAGACTAATCTGTCATAAAGAACGACATCGGCTTTATGCATAAGTCGCAGCGCACGCAGGGTGAGCAAATCTGGATCTCCTGGTCCGGCGCCGACTAAATAAACTTCCCCAATTGCCTCTGTTTGATCAGACTGTTTTAACTTGTCTTCTATTAATTGTATTGCGGCACCTTCATTTCCACTGTAAACCAACTCAGTGACTTCACTTTCCAGCAATGATTCCCAAAATTTTACGCGTTCAATAAAATCAGGATATTTGTTACGAACTTTTTCTCGGAAAGCCCCTAACAGTTCGGCAAGTTGGCCTTCCCGATTAGATATCAGGGTTTCATTAAGCTCTTTAATCTTTCTAGTTAGAACCGGGACCGACCACTAGAGGAAATAGCTACTACTACCGGAGATCTATCAACGATAGAAGGCATGATGAATGAGCACAGCTCGGCTGATCTACAACGTTTACCGGTATATTTTTTTTATCAGCAGCCTTTGCAACTTGGGCATTAGTATTTTTATTATTAGTTGCAGCAATTACGATGCTGGCGCCCTCAAGTTGCTCAGCTACGAACTCTTCCTGCAGAAGTTTGCACCTGCCTTCTTCAGATAAATCCTGAAGTTGAGAAATAAATTGTGGGGAAATAAGGCTTAAATTTGCCTTGGCCTTGATAAGGAGAATTGCTTTTCTTAAAGCAACCTCACCTCCACCAACTATTACGCAATGCTGCTCCCTGATATTCAGGAATAGAGGTAGAAATTCCATTAATGCAGAATCTCGATTCCATTCATATAAGGCCTGAGTGCATCAGGAACTCGCACGCTGCCATTTTCATTTTGGAAAATTTTTCCCAAAATAGCCACTAAGGCTCTACCTATCGCTAAGCCAGATCCATTCAATGTATGAACAAGTTCTGGTTTACCAGTATCGGGATTCCGCCATCTTGCTTGCATTCTTCGTGCTTGGAAGTCGGTATAGTTACTACAAGAAGATATTTCCCGATACGTGTTCTGTGAGGGCAACCAGACTTCAAGATCATAAGTCTTAGCGGCACCAAAACCTATATCTCCCCCACAAAGAATTACTTTGCGATACGGAAGATCTAAGCGCTGCAAAATTACCTCTGCATGCCGAGTTAGTTCTTCTAAAGCTTCTCTGGACTTTTCTGGCTTCACTATTTGCACGAGCTCTACTTTTTCGAACTGGTGCTGTCTTATCATGCCCTTGGTATCTTTGCCATAGCTACCAGCTTCTGAGCGGAAACAAGGAGTGTGAGCAGTAAATCTTAGCGGGAGAGAATCTGCATCGAGAATTTCATCACGGACGATATTAGTGACTGGAACCTCTGCGGTGGGTATTAGATACAACTTTGTGTCGTACTCAAGCTTAAAAAGATCATCTTCGAATTTTGGTAATTGCGATGTACCGTACAAGGAATCTGCATTAACGATATAAGGCACGTTTACTTCTGCGTAATCGTGTTCATTAGTGTGGATATCCAACATGAATTGAATTAGTGCGCGATGTAGCTTGGCTACTTGCCCTTGCATTAAGACGAATCTGGCTCCAGTTAGTTTTGCAGCGGTAGCAAAGTCCAATCCGTCGAGAGCTTCACCCAGCTCTGCATGATCCTTAGCATCGAAGTTAAATTCTGGTTGGGTCCCCCATGTTTCAATTACCTTATTTGCGCTTTCATCTTCGCCGGGTGGAACATCATCTTCTGGCACATTTGGAATACCTGCCAGGTAATCATGTAATTTTTGCTGTAACGCGTCTAGTTGCTGTTTCTTTTCTTCCAGAGAACTCTTAATAGACTCCATTCCAGCAAGTATCTCTGATACATTTTCCCCAGCCGCTTTTCCTTCGCCAATGGATTTAGATTTAGAATTGCGCTCATTCTGTAAGGATTCAGTTTCTAACTGTAGTTCTTTACGCTGCCGATCCAAAACATTCAGCTTTGCAACATCGAGTTCGAATTTCTTAATTCGAAGTTTTTCTGCAATCGCTTCAGGTTCAGCTCGAATCCATTTCGGATCTAACATTGTTAATTCCTATCGCTGCTACAGCGCTACCCTGGTTATTTGCATCCCCGCATAGGCGGCGAACAGACAGGCTGTTACGCTACTGAATATGTAAAAAAGTGCGGTATTGTAGTGTCCTTGCTGAAACAACAAAAGAGTATCAAGTGAAAATGCTGAAAAGGTAGTCATAGCCCCTAGAAAGCCGACAATTAATAATGATTTCCATTGCTGCGCTATCTCCAGTTTTTCAGCAAATACGATAAAGAGAACGCCAATTAAAAAGCTACCGAGCAAATTTACGGTAAATGTTCCAAGGGGAAACCCCGTACCATTGACTTTTTCCATGGATTCACTTACCCAATAACGAGAAATGGCACCAAAAGCTCCGCCTATAGCAATTGCGATATAAGTATTCATGGGATGTCCTGACTTTAATTGGTTGTATTCTCAATAACATCGACACCATCTGGTGGTTCGAATACGAATAAGGTGTCTGACAGCGATTGATTTTTCTCTATATTGCGAAATTGCCAGACAGTTTGTTCTCCATTCTTGTTATCAAGATGAATCATGTCGAGATTCGAAGCGATAAAGCTGATAGTTATCAGCTCGTAAACACTATCAAGAGCAATGGGAGTTAATTCGAATTCAGAAGACTCATCGTCACTGATAAGCTGTACCAGATAATCTTCAGCGATATTTTCAGTTCGGCCATTTAATATTTGCGCAGCTAGCTCTGATTCATTGTTATCCCAGTCTTCGATCACTACTTGTTCAAGATCTGGTTGATAGTTCCAAAGGTAAGTGCCGTTGGTAACAATCAATTCTGGGAAAGGGTCGATAGTTTCCCAATAGAAACCATCTGGTTTTTTGAGATGCATTTGAATCTCACTCTCTTCCAACACTCCCCCGTCACTTTCAATAATCAGTTGCAATACCTTTGCAGACATCGTCTCGATATCTTGTAGTAAAACATCAAGATCATTGATAACGGGATTCTGTCCGAATGCCGGTGATAGAAGAGCTAGAGTAACAACTGTTGCTACAATTCGAGGCATGGGGCTCTCTTTACAGATGGTTAATCGCAGGGCGGTGGAGGTGCGATTACTTCTCGGGAGCCATTGCTGCTCATTTCTGACACTACCCCGCTGGCTTCCATCGATTCTATCATGCGTGCTGCTCGGTTATATCCAATGCGGAGCTTACGCTGCACTGCTGAGATTGATGCTTTTCGCGATTCGGTGACAAATCGAACTGCCTCATCATAAAGCGCGTCACCATCTTCACTGTCTTCTGCACTCGTTGCGCCAAACGATCCTGGTTCTAATTCATCGGTATTTTGAGTGACCGAATCTATATAGACTGGTTCACCACGGTTTTTCCAGTCAGCCACAACCCTATGCACTTCTTCATCACTGACGAATGCGCCGTGGACACGGGTTGGAACTCCACCACCTGGTGGAAGAAACAACATGTCACCGTGGCCTAACAATTGTTCTGCGCCACCCTCTCCTAGAATAGTTCTTGAATCTACTTTTGATTGCACCATGAATGACAAGCGAGTTGGTACATTGGCCTTAATCAACCCAGTTAATACATCTACTGATGGTCTTTGTGTTGCCAGAATTAAATGGATGCCTGCTGCACGTGCCTTCTGAGCGATTCTGGCGATAAGTTCTTCAACTTTTTTGCCAACAACCATCATCATGTCTGCGAGTTCGTCCACAATCACTACAATGCATGGCAATGCTTCGAGTTCAGGTGCTGATTGCTCTTCGTCCAGCAACATAGGATCTGGTTGCCAGGTAGGGTCAGTTATTGGCTTACCAATCTTCCGGGCATCATTGACTTTCTTATTAAATCCAGCCAGGTTCCGGACACCCAAGGCTGACATAAGCTTGTAACGTCGCTCCATCTCCACTACACACCAGCGTAAACCATTAGCAGCATCTCTCATATCGGTGATAACTGGGGTTAGCAGGTGAGGAATGCCGTCGTAAACAGATAATTCCAACATCTTCGGATCGATCATTATCATACGCACATGTTCTGGCGTCGATTTGAAGAGCAAGCCTAGAATCATGGCGTTAATTCCAACGGACTTACCGGAGCCCGTGGTTCCAGCGACTAGCAGATGCGGCATCTTGGCCAAATCAACGATTACTGGTTTGCCGACGATGTCATGCCCTAGAGCCATAGATAACGTGGAACCCGCGAGATCGAAATCCGGGAAAAAGATAGAACCTGACTTAGCTGGATTATTTCTCTCTTCTCATTGGGGATTTCGATACCTATAACTGTTTTTCCAGGTATCACTTCAACAACACGTACCGATACTACGGCTAGTGAACGAGCCAGGTCTTTAGCCAGATTGCTGATACGGCTGACTTTTACGCCTGGAGCCGGTTGCACCTCAAATCGGGTAATAACCGGTCCAGGATTTACTGCAGTAACTTCAATCTCAATACCGAAGTCTTTGAGCTTTAGCTCTAGTAGCTTGGACATAGCCTCCAATGATCCTTTGGAGAAACCTGCTTCATTGGTTTCCTGCCAAGCATCTAATAGGCCAATAGCTGGAAGTTCTCTGACCGAAGATGCAGCGAACAGAGTTCCCTGTCGCTCTTTTTCAACCCGGGGGCTCTTAGTAACTTTTTTCTTCGGTGGTACCTTAATCGTTGGTGGGGTTCGCTTCTTTTCCTTTTCGATATGGATATCCAATATTTTCTTGCGAGACTCTAACCTTTCCCTGGTTTCCATTTCCTGCTTCTTTTGCTCAATCCATTTCTGCATCTTGGTAACAATCAAGGTGCTAAAAGCAATAGTCCATGCCCCTAACTTATCAATTACCGACAACCAAGAGATCGTAGCAGTAATTGTTAGTCCGAATAGAAAGACAGCGAAGAACAATAAAGTAGTACCTAAAATTGCCAATACCGGAACAGTTAAATCCACCACTAACGAACCAATGAAGCCCCCGGCTAGATAAGGAATCCCCTCGGGAATTTCAAAATGCAGAGTAGCAAGACCACAGGCTGAAACTGTTAAGAGAAAGAAACTCAGGGATTTCAAGCCAAACATTGGCCAAGAGAATTCTGACTCCAATTCTGTTTCACGAAACGAGGTATAGACCTTGCAAGCAAGTAAAGCGGGGAAGCCATATGCTAAATAGCCGAGAAGGTGCAGCAGTATGTCTGCGGTCCAGGCGCCATAGACACCAACAGCATTATTAACAATATCGCCGGTACCAGTTGTCGGGGAATCCAGGATCATTAGGTGAGTAGCTCACCAGCGCAATCAGCAGGAATAGAGCCAATAAAAAATACACTATAAGCGTACCTTCCCATACCAAACGCTGCATGAGTGACCTAACCTCAGTTTGCTGATTCGATTTTGACACCGCTGTATTTCTCAATTTATTCAGGCATTTGCAGAAAGTTTATAGAAGCCTTTCTAGAAAATTTAGATGGCGTTTTACGGGATTCGTTCAGAATATGGCTCGATTCTTAATTCCGTCCTCAGGTTATCGGGCGTTGGTGAAAGAAAATAAGGGGTCAATAGCGAATAATCTTACTTAAATCAGTAGAATAGCGTACAGGGTTTAAATCTTAGCGATTACCATTAGATAGAGGAAACGGGTAATTTTTATCTCGCAAAGGAAGTAGTTTTTATGAGCGAAGTACAACACCACCGTCTAATTATTCTCGGCTCCGGCCCGGCAGGCTATACCGCCGCAGTCTATGCTGCTCGAGCCAATTTAGATCCTGTAGTGATTACGGGGCTGGTAGCTGGAGGCCAATTGACAACCACTACTGACGTGGATAATTGGCCAGGTGATGTTGAGGGATTGCAAGGTCCGGATTTAATGGAGCGAATGAAAATTCATGCAGAACGATTTGAGACCCAGGTTATTTTTGATCACATCAATAAAGTAGATTTAAGCAATCATCCATTTCAGTTAAAAGGCGATAGCGATGAATATAGCTGTGATGCATTAATTATTGCCACAGGGGCCTCGGCACAGTATCTCGGGCTCGACTCAGAACAGGCATACATGGGCAAAGGTGTCAGCGCATGCGCGACCTGTGATGGTTTCTTTTATCGCAATAAACCGGTTGCAGTTATTGGCGGCGGGGAAAAACTGCTGTTGAAGAAGCGCTTTATCTTTCCAATATTTGTTCCCACGTGACCCTTGTGCATCGCAGAGATGCCCTTTCGTGCGGAAAAGATCCTGCAAAAAAAAACTATTCGAACGTGTTGAAGAAGGCAAAATTACAATTGCTTGGGATCATGTGCTGGACGAAGTGTTAGGAGACGATATGGGCGTCATCGGCATCAACATTAAGGATGTGCGGAATGAAGATCTAACCAAGCTAGCTGTGGATGGAGTATTTATCGCCATCGGCCATATCCCTAACTCAGACATTTTTCAAAATCAGTTGAAAATGAGGAATGGCTATTGGTGGTAAATACCGGCTTAACTGGGAATGCCACTGAGACATCTGTTCCTGGCGTATTCGCTGCCGGCGATATCGCTGACCAAATATACCGCCAAGCGGTCACTAGCGCTGGTTTTGGCTGTATGGCAGCCTTGGACGCTGAAAAGTTTTTGGATGAATAGAAATTAGTTCATGCCCCTACCATGGTTAGAGCCGGAAGATATCGGATTTCCGCCAATCGAATTAGCACTTGTAGAACCAAATGGACTACTAGCAATTGGAGGCAGCCTGGATCCAGAATGGCTGTTATGTGCCTATAGCCAAGGAATCTTCCCGTGGTACGAAGACGGGCAACCAATCCTCTGGTGGTCACCTGATCCGCGACTGATACTTACCCCTGGTCTTTTAAAAGTATCGCGCAGTCTGAAAAGACTTATTAAAAAGCAAAGTTATGAAATAACTTTTGATACTGCATTCCGAGACGTAATTCGGAATTGTGCTGAATCCCGGAGTGAAGGTGCTGGCACCTGGATTACGGACCAGATGCAGGCAGCCTATTCCGTATTACATGACAAAGGGTATGCCCATTCTGTTGAAGTGTGGGCTAGCGGGGAACTGGTAGGTGGCCTGTACGGTGTCGCCTTAGGGAAGGTGTTCTTTGGTGAATCCATGTTTAGTAAGGAAGACAACACCTCTAAGCTCGCTCTGGTCTATTTGATAAGGCAAATCAGCAGTTGGGGCTTTGAATTAATCGATTGCCAAGTATCGAGCGATCATCTACTTACTCTCGGTGCAATAGAAATTAGTCGTTCAGAATTTTTACAAGGATTAAATAAGTTGGTGCAATTTGAAGATAAGATAGGAAACTGGTCCTTGGATGTGAATGTAGCCGCACATGACAATTAACCCTAGCTCAAAGGTAATTAGTTCAGTCAGGTTGTTTCGTACATCCCCTCACCCTTGCAGCTATAAAGAAAATCACCGCGCCTCCACAGTTTTTGTCGATCCTGAGCTAGTAATCGATAAGTCACTAAACAGCAAACTCAGTGATTTGGGTTATCGCCGCAGTGGAGCCCATCTCTATCGGCCAGACTGTGATTTTTGCAGTGCCTGTATCTCCTGCAGAATTCCAATCGATCAATTTGAATTTAATCGAGTACAACGAAAAATATGGAATAATAATAAAGACTTGCAAGTTATTGAGAGAAACGACCTCACCTGTGAGGAATCTTATTCACTCTATGAACGCTATATCAACACTCGTCATGCCGATGGCGATATGTATCCAGCGACACCAGAGCAGTTTGAAGCCTTTATAAAAACCAAGACTGTAGATACTCGTTTCTTTATGTTCTACCAGGAAAGTCGGTTAATCATGGTCAGTGTCACCGGGCATCCTGGATCATGGCTTGTCCGCGGTATACACCTTTTTCGATCCAGCGGAGTCTAAAAGATCACTGGGCATTTACTCGATTCTTCATCAAATAAATATGGCCAATACGCTTAAGCTTCCTCACGTATTCCTTGGTTACTGGGTAAAGAATTGTCAAAAAATGGAGTATAAGAGAAAATTCAGACCTTTGGAGATGCTCATTGATGGCAATTGGATATTGGGGAAATAGTCTTTATCGGGGTCAACTACTGCTTTGCTTCTCGCCTAAATTCCGTCACAATGCGGCCGCTGCATAATGTTAGAGGGTCATATGGCGAAAGAAGACCAAATTGAAATGGAAGGTGAAGTAGTAGATACCCTTCCGAACACCATGTTTCGGGTCAAGCTTGAAAATGGACATATCGTGACTGCCCACATATCGGGGAAGATGCGCAAGAATTACATTCGAATTCTAACTGGCGATCAAGTCCGAGTTGAACTAACACCCTACGATTTAACGAAGGGCCGCATCACTTACCGCGCCAGATAAGCTGTGCCAAAATCAAAAAAGCTATAGTTAAAAAGAAGAGTTAGTTTTTAGCTTGACTTAGCTCTTTGTGCTCTGCTTTTTTACGACTTTTTATCTCGAGAGCAATATCGCCGTTTTCTTCGTTAACGAAAACATCGCCACCGGCTACTGATAGTTCACCAAACAGAATGTTTTCTGCAAGTGCCTTCTTAAATTTATCCTGAATTAACCTTGCCATAGGCCTTGCACCCATGGCTTCGCTGTAGCCATGCTCAACGAACCAATCCACTGCAGATTCATTAATATGCAGTAGGACATCTTTATCGTCGAGTTGTACTTGCAGAGCGACCAAGAACTTATCGACCACAGTACGAATTGTTTCTACGGTTAAAGTGTCGAATTGAACAATTGAATCAAGACGGTTACGAAATTCAGGTGTAAACGCTTTCTTAATTATTTCCATACCATCGACGCTGTGATCTTGCTCGGTAAATCCGATAGATGCACGAGACATTTCGTGGGCACCAGCATTGGGAGTCATAATTAAAATGACATTGCGAAAATCTGCTTTGCGCCCATTGTTGTCAGTAAGAGTGCCGTGATCCATTACTTGCAATAGCAAATTAAAAACATCCGGATGAGCTTTTTCTATTTCATCTAATAACAAGACGCAATGAGGATTTTTGGTAATAGATTCGGTCATCAAACCGCCTTGATCGAATCCAACATAACCAGGAGGTGCGCCGATTAACCTGGAAACGGTATGACGTTCCATGTATTCCGACATGTCGAAGCGCACTAACTCGATACCCATGATTTTTGCTAATTGGCGACTTACTTCAGTCTTACCAACACCAGTTGGTCCAGAGAATAGGAAAGAACCTATTGGTTTTTCACTCTCATTTAATCCAGCGCGGGAAAGTTTAATCGCTGCAGATAAAGTACCAATAGCTTTATCTTGACCGAACACAACCATCTTTAAATTAGATTCCAAATTCTTCAGCGCATCGATATCGGAGCTGAAACGTGCCTCGGCGGAATCTTGGCGATAGACGCTACCACCTTTTCCATATCAGTTACCTGAATTAGTTTTTTGCGCTTACTGCTTGGTTGCAAACGTTGAAAGGCTCCGGCCTCGTCGATTACATCGATTGCCTTATCTGGCATATAACGATCATTGATATATCGACCCGCTAATTCAGAAGCAGCTCTAAGAGCTTTATCACTGTAACGCAAATCATGGTGCTCTTCGAAGCGCGATTTTAATCCCTTAAGAATCCTATAAGTGGTATCTATATCTGGCTCATCGACATCGATTTTTTGAAATCGCCGAGAAAGTGCACGATCTTTTTCAAAGATGCCACGGTACTCTTGATAGGTGTAGAGCCGATACAACGTAAATGACCTGAAGTTAACACAGGCTTTAACAGATTCGATGCATCCATAACACCGCCGGAAGCAGCACCTGCTCCGATGATTGTATGTATTTCATCGATAAATAGAATTGCATGTTCGTTCTTTTTTAATTCTGCAAGCAAAGCTTTAAAGCGTTTTTCAAAATCACCGCGATATTTAGTACCTGCTAATAGAGCACCAAGATCGAGGGAGTAGATGACACTTCCTCTTAATACTTCAGGAACATCTGCTTCGACGATCAATTTCGCAAGACCTTCCGCTACTGCTGTTTTGCCGACACCTGATTCGCCTACTAGTAACGGATTATTTTTTCGCCTCCTTGACAAAACTTGCACAACACGAGTTACTTCATCTCCGCGCCCGATAAGCGGGTCAATTCTTCCAGCTTCCGCTTCAGTATTTAAATTAGTAGCAAAACTATCCAGTGGGTTAGCAGATGCATCAGCAACAGGCTCCTCTTCTTGTTGCTCTGGAGATGACTCATCGCTTCCTGAGTGACCAGGAATTTTAGATATGCCGTGAGTGATAAAATTAACGACATCGATACGGGCGACATCTTGCTGCTTGAGAAAATAAACTGCCTGACTTTCTTGCTCGCTAAAGATTGCAACTAGGACATTGGCGCCAGTCACTTCTCGCTTACCGGAAGATTGCACGTGGAATACCGCACGTTGTAATACCCGTTGAAAACCTAATGTAGGTTGAGTTTCCAGAGTGCTTTCTGATTCCGGAATCAAAGGGGTGGTAGCGTCCACGAATTCTACTAATTCGCCACGGAGGCGGGTAAGGTCACAACCACAAGCTAACAGGACACTAGAGGCGACTTCATTATCAAGTAACGCTAGTAAAAGATGTTCTACCGTCATAAATTCATGGCGCTTTTTACGTGCACCTTTAAATGCGTAGTTTAGAGTTCCTTCAAGATCCTTACTTAACATACTTCGCCTTCGTTACTTGGTTAATTCTTGACCTTCTATTCCTATCTATCGACCTCAACTGAACAAAGAAGCGGCTGTTCATATTCTCTAGAATAATCATTCACTTGAGCAGCTTTTGTTTCAGCAACGTCTTTGCCATATACACCACAAACACCTTTACCTTCTGTATGCACTTTCAACATTATTTGCGTTGCTTTCTCGACATTCATATTGAAGAAAGAGCGTAGCACATCCACGACGAAGTCCATCGGGGTGTAATCGTCATTGATTAAAATTACTTTATATAACGGCGGTTGTTTTAGCTTCGGTTTTTCAGTAGTCGTGGTAAAGCCGGTATCTTGGTCATGGTCATCTTCCCCATCATTTTGAGAATTATTGAGTCTGATGGGTAATTTGGTCATCTTAAAGTCTAGTAGATGATTTTTTGGCATACATAATTCTACGGCTGATTAATCAGTATTTTGTGTCACTGCGACCTGAATATTTTGCGTTAGTTTACTGATCATGGAAAGGCCTTTATGTAATAAATAGCTCGGTTCGCATTATAGCGTTAAAAATGCTTATTTCTGCGAAATTCAAGCATTTACAAGAATTCAAAAGCGGCCTTAAGTGGGTGTGAGGCTTTGACATTAAAGCAACGATAGTGTATAGCATCGGGTAGCGGTCGAACCACCGCATAGAAATGATAAAAAGAAATAATAAGAAGTACGGAGTATTCCAATGAGTACCGGGCAAGTTAAATGGTTCAATAATGCGAAAGGTTTCGGGTTTATTTTGCCTGATGACGGTGGTGACGATTTATTCGCACACTACTCTGCGATCGGAATGGATGGCTACAAAACCTTGAAAGCAGGCCAGCTAGTATCATTCGAAACGATACAGGGTCCTAAAGGTTTACATGCGGCAAATATAAGACCTCTTTCAGAACCGGCCGAAGAAAATGAAGAGGAACCGAAAGCTGACGAGCCTACTGCAGATTCCTCAAGTGAAGAATCGACTGCTGACTCCGAATAATTTTTGTTGCTTTATGCGAAATCTCTCGCTGATTTTTCTGAAATTCTAGTTTCATACATCGCGTGATAATGCTTTAGGATTTATGGCTGAAGCTATTGCTCTCGTATGCTCAATGCCTAGACTCATTCTTTTCAACAAACCCTTTGGCGTGCTTTCTCAATTTACTGGAGAAAATGGTCAGGCAACTCTAGCCGACTTTATTAAACAACAGGGTTTTTACCCTGCTGGGCGCTTGGACAAAGACTCAGAGGGGCTCTTGCTGCTTACTAATGATGGCAAGATGCAACAAAGAATATCTGACCCAAAATTCAACATTGGTAAAACTTACCTTGTACAAGTTGATGGGACGATATCGGACGAAGCGCTGAAAAATCTCGAAACAGGAGTAGCCTTAAAAGATGGCGTTAGCAAACCAGCCGCCGCACGCAAATTAAGCGAACCGGTTTGGTTGTGGCAAAGGAAACCAAATATACGCTACAGGAAAAGTATTCCCACTAGCTGGCTTGAATTAACTATTCATGAAGGTCGTAATCGGCAGGTCAGGCATATGACTGCCGCAGTTGGTTTTCCTACTTTACGGTTGATTCGAATTGCGGTTGGTGAATGGGCACTCAATGACTTAGCGCCAGGTAATTATCTGGAACTTGAAGTTTAGGGCTCCTGCCAGGTTTCCAATGCCTCCGCATCAGACTGACGACTTTCTATCCATTCTTCGCCTTCCTCTGTAGACTGCTTTTTCCAGAATGGTGCCTCACTCTTTAAGTAATCCATTATAAAACGAGTTGCATCGAATGCATTCTGACGGTGGGCACTTGCGGTTCCAACAAAAACAATTTGGTCGCTAGGTTCTAATGAACCCACCCTATGAATCACTCGGGTAGAAAGTAATACCCACTTTTCATTCGCCCATCAACAATCGACTGTAATGCTTTCTCGGTCATTCCAGGGTAATGCTCCAGAGTGAGCGCCTGAATTTTTTCTGCACCTGGGTTGCCATGGTCATAGATTTCTCTGACCAAACCAGTAAATGTCACGATAGCACCCGCATCACCTGCTCGTTCACGCAGTTCCAGGTATTCCTCTGCGATATTAAAGTCTTGAGTTTGGATGAAATCATGAGAACAAAAATTAACCACCTGTCATGGGTGGAAAGAATGCGACTTCATCGTTTTCAGAAATTTTGTGGCTTCTATCTACAACCGTCTGATTTAGTGCAACCAAAATTTTATTATTAGCGTTTAAGCTGCATCAAACTTTGGATTGATTGTTTTGCAAATAGTTAATAAGCTGATCGATATTCGAAATACCATCAGGCAAGTTAATCTGCTCTTGATCTGTTTCGAGCTGCTCTCGAATACGGCGAAATAATGAATTTGAATCATGGTTAGTTAAACAGTCTTCTTGTAGTGTCCGCTGCGCCCCCCTTTTTTTTCTAAGAGGCTAATTCCATCGATCGTCATTTCTTTATCAATTGCTTTGCACATGTCATAAATAGTTAATGCAGCCACCGATACAGCAGTAAGGGCCTCCATTTCTACGCCAGTAGGCCCGTTTACCTTACATTCGATTCAATCACCACTCGATTCTTGGATTTTTTCCAGTTTTTAAGTCCACGTCTACCGAAGTGAGCATTAAGGGATGACAGAGGGGTATTAACTGGGAACAATTCTTTGCAGCCTGAATACCGGCAATTCGCGCGACTGAAAGCACATCTCCTTTTTTATGCCCTCCCGCAGCAATTAGCTCCATAGTTTCTGCATTTATGGGATTCCACCTTGAGCCACTGCTATCGTTGGGTCGAATCTTTATCGCCCACGTCCACCATTTTCGCCTGCCTTGGGGGTCAATATGAGTTAATTTACTCAATGGTCTCACTCTTCTAAATTTTCGTTTCGGCCCCATTTCTTTCGATATGTATATTATCAATGATTACCGAACCATGCTAAAACTAAGAATTAGAAAATAAGTGAATAAATGATTTATAATATTGATCAGAAAGCAAATTAATGATTAGATTCGCAACTTTTTTAGGGCATTCCAGCCAATGGACAATGCTCCCCGCATTACAGTAGCCTGCGTAATCGAACGAGATAGTCGCTTCCTGTTGGTGCGGGAGAAATCCGCCGGGCAGATCGTTTATAATCAACCTGCTGGCCATCTTGAGCCCGGAGAACCTCTGATTGCGGCGGCAATTCGGGAACCGAGGAAGAAACTGGCTGGCGAGTCGAAATCACGCAATTTCTCGGGATTTACCACTACATGTTGCCTATAACACAACTTGTTATGTGCGCATTGTTTTGTTGCCAAACCAATCACTGAAATAGAGGGTGCTGTGCTCGATCCGGACATTCTGGAAACCTGTTGGTTGAGCCTGGATGAAATTAAGGCTCGTGAGTCTGAGTTTAAAGGGGTCCGTTGGGATAAAAGTGGTAGAAGACTTTGTTGCTGGAAAGGTTTATTCATTGGAATGATTCATGGAGAAATATAGGAGATATACATTG
>BPDI01000057.1 GCA_019654215.1 Gammaproteobacteria bacterium
CCAAACTTCTTTATTGTCTTCTCGCCCGGCACAATTGACCATATAGGTGCAACGTTTCTCTCTACTGCACTAATGGAACGAGAACAGAAAATTCTTCTTAATGATTTAATCCGCATGTTCCCGACCATGGTGATTATCGAAATCGATGGCTTGATCGAACAGATTCAAACAATCATTGCCCAGGTAACTTCTGCAATCGAATTATTTCTATACTGGTTCTACTTTGTGGCGCTCTCGTTCTTCTTGCCTGCGTTAATGCTTCTTTGGATGAACGCTTTCATGAAAACGCTATTCTGCGAACTTTGGGAGCAGGCGTAAATTAATTCTCACTAGTTTGTTAATTGAGTTTGCAAGTATCGGCTTAGTCGCTGGGCTAATAGCTACGATCGGAGCTGAAGTTTCGGTGTTCTATTTGCAGGAAGAGGTTTTTGAACAGGAGTTCTCATTCCATCCCGGGGTTTTGGGGTAGCCGGACCGTTATTGGGTATGTTCATCATTGCCGGCTTAGGAGTGAATTCAACTCGGCGGGTAGTTAACATTAGCCCGTTGAATGTGCTTCGTCGTGTCGTCTAAATTCACTTCAAGTATATTTTCTGCTTATGTTTCGAATGGGAGTTAAGTAGCTTTTTCCAAATAACAATAAATGATTTAACAAGTGAAAAAGATTGTAGAGCGGAATCCGCTCGCGCCAATCTTTAGCAATATTGGAATTGCTTTCGTAGCTTTCATAGAACTGATTGGAAAAACCCCGAATAAATCTGTCATAGCTAGCTCACCCTCAGCCCAACCCCAATATACAGCTGGATCGATTAAGGCCGCATCTCCACTTTCGGCACAATGAATATTTCCGCTCCACAAATCTCCATGGATTAGAACCGCATCTTGCGGCGGTATTAAATGTGACAAATTAGCAGCAATTGATTCCAGGGCAGTGAGATCTTGCTTTCTAATAAATTGCGATGAAATGCCGAAGAGGCGAGTTTTTAAAATTCTATAGTTCGCGAAGAACTCAAAACCATCGTCAGTAATTGTGTTTTCCTGTGAAGTAGAGCCGCAATAGTTGTCCCTACTAAAGCCAAACTGTGGAATGGTCTCGCTATGAAGTTTTGCCAGACCTTCTCCCAATGATTTCCAAAAGGAGTAAGAAGTCGATCCCTGCCCTAAATCTTCAATAAGTAAAAAATCTTCTTCCCAATGGATGACATCTGGAATCTTTATTGCGTTTCTAGCTGCAAGAGCTTGAAGACCAATCGCTTCTGCTTGAAACATGTCCACAGGAGCCGCGGAGTTTTGCTTGAGAAAAACTGTCAATCCTGAATCTAGATGAAGACGCTCGGAGTTGTTAATACATCCGCCACCAACGGATTCTTGGCGCACCACTTTGCCCATACCACTTTCGTTCAACCACACATCGATCCGACTCATGACCTCAGTGTACGCTTTTCGCTATCTCTGTAAATCGCCTGGATATGAGCTAGTTTGGCCGCTTGTGAACGGGGTATAATTGTGAGTGCCTAACTAAGCATCTAAACAGGTAATATTATGAAAACCACTATGTCCTCTATGTTTCGCGGTGCCTGTTATGCCGCCGGAGTGACGGTATTCACTACAGCAACAAACATTGCAGCACAATCTCTGAAAGAAGTATCAGAAGAAGAGTGTATATACGGCGACTGCGATTCGGGCCGCGGTACGCTGGTTTTAAAAACACCTTGGGGACCTGGTGAGTATGTTGGAAATTTCAAGGACGGCGAATTCCATGGCTATGGGCGACTAGAAATTCCTATCTCTTTTCTCGCAAAAGAGATATATGCCGGCAATTGGGCGCAAGGCACTCGCGAGGGTCGCGGCTCCCATTGGAACGGCAAAGGAAAACTTTATGTTGGAGAATGGCGTAACAATATGCGTCATGGCCAAGGCTCTTACTTTTTTAACCTCCCTGAATGGAATGAAAACGAACACACCGAATTCTGGTTAAAGGAGAATTTTGAGAACTATACCGGTGGATTCGTCGAAGATCACTATCAAGGTCAAGGGACTTATCGGTGGCCTGATGGCCAGAAATATGTTGGCGGATTTTTTGCGAGTGATAAGCATGGAGAAGGAACTTTCTATTACGTCACTGGAACTGCTAGACAGCAATATTGGCAATACGGCGATTTGATCCGCTAAAAACTACTAAATTCGACGGGACTTCGCTGAAATTTTCCTCAATCGCCCACTTACTATCGTGTAAGCTCCGGATATTCGAAAAATTTTACTTCTTCCCATCGTCGCCCGCTACGTTTTTAAAAGGATCAGACAAATTTAATTAGAAAAGGTTTATGGATTTAGAATCTTTAAGAAGAGAATACCTGCACGGTGGATTGAGTCGTGAAAATCTTGCGGAGGATCCGCACGATCAGTTTAGTGTGTGGATGCACCAGGCGCTAGATTTAAAGATTCACGATCCAACCGCTATGACTATTGCGACTGCTGATGCATATGGCCAACCAAGTCAGCGAATTGTTCTGCTAAAGCATTTCGATAAAGACGGCTTTGTGTTTTACACAAACTACGGGAGTCGTAAATCCAAAGAGCTAGATCTAAATGCCAAAATCAGTTTGCACTTTCCCTGGAATGTCATCGACCGACAAGTAAAAATATGTGGCGAAGCCGCCAAAATTTCACCAGCAGAGTCTTTTAAGTATTTTGTTAGTCGACCAAAGGAAAGCCAGATCGCCGCAGTAGCATCCAGACAAAGCGACGTACTTAGTTCACGTTCTTTTTTATTGAACCAATTCGAATCGTTAAAACAAAAATTCAAGGATGGCGAAGTTCCGTTACCAGACTATTGGGGTGGCTATAAAGTTGTGGCTTCGGAGATCGAATTCTGGCAGGGCGGTGCCAGCCGGCTTCATGATCGGTTTCGCTATTTAAGGGATGGTGATAACTGGCAAATAGATCGGCTCGCACCTTGATCATTGCGCCAAAGTTCATCCCTGAATACTGACTCTGTTGTTACCAATTCACTATCGTAAAAGCGTGGTTTTCCTTATGAATTGGCAGCTTGCATTCGCCGCGCGAATGGCCGGAATTCCCTGTACTACTTTTGAGTGTTTTTCGAGAAGGTGTGATTTAAGGCTTCCACTTCCTCAGTTTCTTTTTCTCTAAGACTTTCTTCAAACGCGCGTATTGAGGAATACCATTTTTGTAAGCAGGGTAATCTTCGCCCTGTATCAGTGGAGCGAAATATTCTTTTGCTTTGTCCGTAATATGAAAGCCATCTTGGGTGATGTAATTACGGGGCATCATTTTTTCTACATTAGCAACATCCGCTAATTTGGCCTCGCTAATTTTTCCAGCTATAGCGCTTCCCTTTACCGCGAACGATTGCAGGCATTACCGCGTTCTTTCCTTTTAGTGCGAACTCTACTGCTGCCTTACCTACCGCATAAGCTTGTTCTACATCGGTTTTTGACGCGATATGGCGTGCGGCCCGCTGCAAATAATCTGCTACAGCCCAGTGATACTTGTATCCCAACTCGTCTTTGACCATGTTGGCAATAAAAGGAGCGACGCCGCCAAGCTGCGCATGTCCAAATGCATCTTTATGCCCAGATGCTGCCAGAAAACTACCGTCTTTGTTTTGTGCACCTTCAGAAACCACGATTACGCAGTGACCATTTTTTTTTACACAATTTTTTACTTTGCGCAGAAACTTATCTCGATTGAATGGAATTTCTGGAAAGAGAATAATGTGTGGAGCATCACCAGCCTGTTCTGATGCCAGGCCTGCAGCGCCGGCAATCCATCCGGCATGACGGCCCATTACTTCCATAACGAAAACTTTTGTTGAGCTTTCACACATTGACGCTACATCTAAACCAGCTTCACGAATCGAAACTGCAACATACTTGGCCACCGACCCAAAACCGGGGCAGTTATCTGTAATCGGCAAATCGTTATCTACTGTTTTGGGCACCCCAATACAGGTAATTGGGGATCCTCTGTCTAGACTGAGTTGTGAAACTTTGTTGGCAGTGTCTTGCGAATCACCACCACCATTGTAAAGAAAGTAGCGAATATTGTGCGCACGAAACACATCCATTAAACGTTCGTATTCGCGTTGATTTTTGGAGAATGATTTAAGTTTGTAGCGACAAGATCCAAATGCTCCGGCGGGAGTAGAACGTAGCGAGGCTATAGCCCGGCTCGATTCTTTATTGGTATCGATTAAATCTTCATTTAAAGCGCCAACTATTCCGTTAAGCCCAGCATACACCTTGCCAATCTTGTCACGATTTTGCCTCGCAGTTTCAATCACTCCGCAGGCGCTGGCATTAATAACCGAAGTAACTCCACCGGATTGGGCGTAGAAAAGGTTGGCTTTACTCATGGTGGTGAAATCGCTACTGCTGAAAATAAAACGACATCTTACTAGGCCGCGCTGGCGCTTGCCAGTGGACACGTGTGATGCAACAATCTCTTCCCCATTTTTTGAGTGCGGATGAATGCAGTTAATAATAGGTATGTCAGGAGCAAGCGGAGTTATCTACGGAATTCGCCTGCTGGAAGTACTTAAGTCGGAACCAGAAATTGAAACTCATCTGGTGATGTCTGAATCTGCCAAAATGAATATAGGATTGGAGACAAACTGGAATGCCAATGATGTAAAAGCTCTGGCGGATCACGTGCATTCCAACAAAGATATTGCCGCCAATATTGCCAGCGGTTCATATCGCACAGCGGGAATGATTGTGGCTCCTTGCTCAATTAAAACTTTATCAGCTATTGCCAATTCCTATGCCGATTCACTATTGGTCCGAGCTGCTGATGTCGTACTCAAGGAACAGCGACAGTTAGTCTTAGTTCCGCGCGAAACACCTCTTCATACAGGGCATTGCGAACTATTAATGAAAGCCAGTCAAATTGGTGCGGTGATCGCTCCCCCTATGCCTGCGCATTACATCAATCCTCAATCTGTCGATGATCTGGTGGACCACCATGTTGGAAGAGTTTTGGACTTGTTTCATATCGATCCGGGTTTGGTAAAACGCTGGCAGGGTTCCCGCGCAGAAAATAATTAATCCAGTGGCTGTAGACAGCAGCCAGTTGCACTTTTATTCTGATGCCGTTCCGTTACGCATTGAGCAAAATAAAAAGTTCTAAGAGTTAGCAGGTATTTCTATGAATATTCGATCTCGCCTTACTTCTATCTCGGGCCATCCCTCTATTTTTCATTTCCACCGCAGTTGCACAGGTAAGTGAGCCAGACTGGGGCGCAGTTGAAGTTGAGACCCTAGAACATTTCCGACCTTGCTGCAATTCGATACTAGTGATCCGCCTGGACGTGAACTTCCGGCAGCAGAATACTTGCGTGATATTTTGGAAGCAGAAGGTATTACAGTTGAAATGCTTTATAACAATCCAGAGCGGCCAAATGTATTGGCACGACTGGAGGGTAATGGCAGCAAAGAGCCTTTACTCATGATGGCTCACACAGACGTGGTAAACGTCGACCCAGAAAAATGGATATTTCCGCCATTCAGTGCCACCGTTGAGGTGGTTATGTCTACGGTAGAGGTGCAGTAGATGACAAAGACAACCTCGCTGCAGCTTTGATGGTAATGCTTGAGTTAAAACGGCAAAACGTTGAACTGGATCGTGATGTAATTTTCCTCGCAGAATCTGGTGAAGAAGGTGCGGTCGAATTTGGTATCGATTTCATGGTTAACGAGCACTTCAATAAAATAGCCGCCGAATTCTGTCTCGCAGAGGGAGGATCGGTCGCCAGAGTAAATCGCGAAGTGCAGTATGCGGGCGTGCAAACCGTGGAGAAAATTCCTTATCGCGTTGAATTAGTAGCAACCGGGGTTGCGGGCCATGGTTCGGTGCCATTGCAAACCAATTCCGTAGTTCGATTGGCGAGAGCTGTTGCGAATATAGCGGAATGGCGCACACCTATTCGGCTCAATGAAACAACGGCCGCTTATTTTGAGAGACTTGCTTCAATCTCACCTTCCAATGCTGCAGAGCGTTATTTGAATGTATTAGATCCAGGTCGTGCCAGTGAATCTGATGAATATTTTCTTGCTAATGAACCGCGGCACGCATCTATGTTGAGAAGCTCTCTGTCGCCTAACATTTTCGACGCTGGTTATCGGATTAACGTAATTCCATCGGAAGCGCGAGCCAGCGTAGATTTTCGCGCATTGCCAGATGAAAATATTCCTGATTTTCTTAATCAGATTCGTTCTATAGTTAATGACGATGCAGTTGAAGTGAGTTTGGGCAATCGCAATACCCGTCCACCAGGTCAAGCTAGTCTCAATACTGAGGCATTTGCTGCCATTGAAGCCGGCGTGAACAAACACTATGGCGTTATTACTTTGCCAACTATGAGCACTGGTGCCACAGACATGGCTTACTTACGTAATCGCGGCATTCAGTGTTATGGGATTGGCCCTGCCATAGATCGGGAAGACGCTGCATTGGGGTTTGGTGCTCATAGCGACCAGGAGAGAATTCTTATTAGCGAATTACACCGATTCGTGCGTTTTAACTGGGATGTGGTAATCGATATAGCAGCTACCGAATAAAGCCGGCTTATTTCATAATATGCAGAGAAACCAGGGAAGTATTAGACGTATTGCCAGATTTAGTGTTGATTGAGGGTTTAGAGGTGGCTCTTTGGTCGATACTGAATAAAACTGATGGAGAAACGCCATTAGCGAGGAAGTCACGTCAGAGTACGAGCACGGATTTTGCCAATTCGACATCTGAATCGGTAGGCGAGTAAGCGCAACAAGAATTCTATTTGCCACCAGCAGAATCATTCGCTGCTTTTATTAGTACTTCTAGTTGTGCGTTGATTTCCTTGCCCCTTTCTATTTTGAATGCTTGGAGCAGTCTAGTTAAATAGCTGTTGGCACGCGCTTCACTATACTCCACTTTGGTTTTAACTAAATTCTGCAAACTGCTTTCTATAAATTCCTGCTGAATTTTTTCCGCAGCTAGTTCATCCATCTTTATGCGATCTCGCAAGACAGAAAATTGAGTTTCCCGGGAATAGGGCGAACTCTCTAGTTTCATCCATTTACGAACATCTCTTAGAGGTTTCACTACCTGAGACCTCCATTCATTGGAAAAGCCCAAGATCCTTTGCCAGATTTCTTCAGGTAATTCTTTTTCGAAATGAGCACACCAACAGCAAAACAGCAAAAGATTTACATCCAGCCGAAAATTCATCTTGAAAGGTCTAAACATACAGAGGCGATACCTTCTCTGTCATATAATTGATTGGAGAAATCCCACAAACTGGTCGATTGCATAGTTATGGCAGTTATTTTGAGTTAAACCCCCCCCCATGCTATCGAAGATTTACCCCCTAAACACCTTTCCAATTCAGTCATCCCTAGAGCGGTGTAGATAATGCACGTTCATATCCTGGGAATCTGCGGCACTTTTATGGGTAGTCTGGCAGTGTTGGCAAAACAACTGGGCCATCGTGTCAGCGGCAGTGATGTCAATGTCTATCCGCCCATGAGCACGCAGCTGCAGCAGCTGGGGATCGATTTAAATGAGGGCTATCGTCCAGAGCATATGCAGCCGCCGCCAGATCTGGTCATTATCGGCAATGCCCTGTCCCGCGGTAATCCCGCCGTTGAGTACGTCTTGAATGAAGGACTAAGCTATATGTCTGGCCCACAGTGGCTAGCGCAATTCGTACTGCATGATAAATGGGTGCTAGGAGTCGCTGGAACCCATGGCAAAACTACAACTAGTGCTATGCTGACGTGGATACTGGAATATGCACGCATGAAACCTGGTTACCTGATCGGTGGGGTGGCCAATAATTTTCCACAATCGGCGAGTATTGGCGATTCGGCTATTTTTGTGGTTGAAGCAGATGAGTACGACAGTGCTTTCTTCGATAAGCGCTCTAAATTTGTCCATTATGCGCCGCGCACGGTGATTTTGAATAATCTGGAATACGATCACTCCGACATTTTTGAAAACCTGGAAGTCATCGAAAAACAATTCCATCATTTAGTGCGGACAGTTCCTGGCAATGGTTTGATAATTTATCCTCATGGTGATTCATCAATCGAAGTAGTTTTACGCATGGGCAGTTGGACTCCTCGGCAGCAGCTGGGAATCGCCATTCCTGACGAGATCTGCAAAAAGCTAGCAGCCAATGATGGAGTTTTTTGGAACGCATTGCTGCGGAACAAACAAGGATCTGAATTTGAATTAATCAAGTATGGACAAGGCGCTACTGGTGAAGCAATGAATCGCGTCAATCTGAAGTGGGACCTAACCGGGATTCATAATGTTAAAAATGCAGTTGCTGCAGTATCAGCGGCTCATAATGTTGGAGTAGATGTCACAACAGCTATCGATGCGTTGAAAGAATTTAAAGGAGTAAAGCGGCGAATGGAGTTGCGGGGTACAGTCAAAGGCGTAAGCGTGTACGATGATTTCGCACATCATCCAACCGCCATCGAATCCACTCTTGACGGCGTTAAAGCGCAATTAATAGCAGAAGGGGGATCGAAACGATTGATAGCTGTGATTGAACCATGCTCAGCAACCATGAAGTCCGGAATTCATCAGCGATCCTTGAATCAGGCATGTCAGTCAGCAGATCTGGTAATTTGGTATAAAGCACAAGATTGCAAGATTGATTTCCAATCATTGCTGGTAGAAAGCAAGGCACCAGCTTATGCCTTTGACGAGGTTGATAAAATCATTACCTACTTAGAAGAGAACAGTTTGTCTGGTGACCAGATCGTCATAATGAGCAATGGCGGTTTTGAAGGCATCCACGACAAATTACTGCAAACATTACAAAAATGATCCCTCGACATTAAACTAGTCCAAGCTATTAAACGTAATAAACAATAGACATCAAGTTCTCCGCAATATTCTCACTCAAGCCAAGAGGCAGAATGGCAGACCTACAACAGATTTCGCTATTTCCGCTCCGGGTAGTTCTCTTCCCCGGAGGGAGATTGGAACTACAAATTTTTGAGCAGCGCTATCTCGATTTAGTCAGTGAATGTATGAGGGGTGATTCCGGGTTCGGTGTTTGTTTACTGAAAACTGGGGAAGAAGTCATTCAGGAAGGCTCGCAGCAAACTATCCATCGCACAGGTACTTATTCAAAGATTGTCGATTGGGATCAACTAGAAAAGGTTTGCTCGGTATAACGTTGAAGGGTTAACCAAATTAAAAATTTGAAGATTGTTGGCAAGCTGATTCCGGAGTGTTGCAGGCTAAGGTTGAGTTAAGTTAACTGAGTCAGTTGGAAAGGAATTCATTCCACTGGAAGATGAGTTCTCAGCACTATCGGATTTGTTACGAAACTTAGAGAACCATCCTTTAGTGAGCAGAAAAATCTTTCAATCGACTACAACAACCTGTGGGACCTGGGGTGGCGTCTAAGTGAGTTAATTCCTATAGAAGTAGATCAAAGGCAGCAATTGCTGGAACTGGATGATCCCAGGGAACGAATCGAGCATATCGAGCAACTTGTCTCCGATCGGGCCCAATAACTCCTAAATTGGCGCATAATGGGTCGCCTTGATCCAAGAACTGCGATCCGATTATGCTCGCTCAATATGTAGACGTTTCCAATTGGACCGCAGAACAATGGCTTGCAGCATGCATTCTGGCTTTTATAGTTGTGGCTGTTTTGTTGGTAATGCATAGATCAGTGAAAATTTTCCAGATGGCAAGAAATCGAAGTATGACCCAAAACCCTTTCGACCTTTACGCAGAGTTAGGCAAAACCTAGGACCATCCACAGCTAAAAAAGAAAATGAGTAATTAACCGAGCGAGCTAGTAGTGACATCGAAATATAAATTTCTTTTCGCCCTTCTGGTAATTGTTTTTGCATTCAACAGTTACGGCATAATCGTGCGCCACGATGTTGCACCTGGTGAATATGAAATTAGAGGTAGTGACCTTCCTGCGTTTTCTTTTTGGAGCGTCGGGGTATAAGAAGAGTATGTGCTGCCACTGTCATCCATGAGCGCTGGGCAATTACCGCCGCTCATTGTGTCAATGAAACTACCTTAGGAAACACAATAAAAAACGGCAGACGCTTTGCAGTTGAAGTTGGAAATCAGGCACGAGAAATCGATGCCGTACTTATGCATCCGGAAATAACCGATACTGCAAATCCTGAAGTCGATCTTGCGCTACTTCGGTTTAGACAGACATCTTCAATACCTAGACCGATCCCCCTTATGATCAATTTAATGAAAATGGTGAAGTAGTAACTCTAGTAGGTTGGGGTTACTTCGGACTTGGGACAACAGGGCGTCAATTCGACGATGGCACTAAGCGCCGCGCACAGAATAGAATTTCAGAAGCCAATTTCAGATTGCGATTTATTTTCGACGATCCACGAGAAGCTAATGGTGACTCATTGCCGCTAGAAGGCATGCTTGCCCTAGGTGACAGTGGGGGCCCCCCATTATTTCCGTTGGCATGAATTCAGATTAGCTGGTGTCGCCATTGGTGAATTAGGCGGAGAAAGCTTTTCGGAAGAAACTCAGGGTGAATATGGCTCCGTTGCAGTTTATGAAAGAATATCAGCTCATGTTGATTGGATTGAGTCAGTTATTGGTAGTGAGAGCTGAGGTAGGAACTACCCCCATGATAAAAAAAAACATTATCTTTTTAGTAGGTTTTTAGTACTGATTGGCCATGGCCTGTTTTATTGCTTCGAAGTTATTGTTCAAAATCACCCAGATTATTTTTGATGCTAAGAAAAGACAGTATCCATCCTATTATTTCACCAAATTATTCAAGTGGCTTAATAGCATATTGACTCTTCACTGAATTTTTACACCAATGCTTAGAATGTCTAAGTGAATTTGCTAATATCCCAGAAGACCTTTCAGATCAACGAAAACAGGAGAACAAACATGACAATCCAGGTAGGAGATAAAGTACCTTCAGCAACTTTCAAGGTAATGACGGCTGACGGGCCTCAAGATATGAGTACCGATGAAGTATTTAGTGGTAAGAAAGTTGTCTTTTTTGCAGTCCCTGGTGCGTTTACACCCGGATGTTCAATGACTCATCTTCCTGGATTCGTAATCAATGCCGATGCGATTAAAGCTAAAGGAGCAGACACGATTGCCTGCATGGCGGTTAATGATGCTTTCGTTATGGGGGCTTGGGGTCAGGGACAAAACGCAGAAGAAATCCTAATGCTTGCAGATGGTAATGGCGAATTTACTGCCGCTCTTGGACTTGAACTGGATGCCAGTGGATTTGGGATGGGTAACAGAGCGCAGCGCTTCGGTATGATCGTTGATGATGGTACTGTTTCCTATCTAGGCATTGAAGCACCAGGTGAAATTAAAGTCAGTTCTGCTGAAATGATGTTAGAAAATTTAGGTTAAGTAATCAGGTGTCCCACTTAAAAATAATAAATAAAAAGACAGGATAGAAAATGATTACGCAACATCTCGATTATAGCGACGGTGATACGCCACTTGAGGCATACGTCGCCTACGAAGAAACTGATACGCAAAAGCCCTTGGTTTTAGTTGCTCATGATTGGAGTGGGCGTCGCGAATTCGCATGCAATGCCGCAGAGCGAATTGCTGCTATGGGATACATCGGTTTTGCTTTGGATATGTATGGAAAAGGTGTTTTCGGTGCCGACGGAGATGTTGAACTCAATTCTTCTCTAATGAACCCACTGGCTTCTGATCGCACCTCCCTAAGACAAAGAATTCGGGCTTCGTTAGTGGCTGGTCGGAATATCCCTCAGGTAGACGCCACCAAAGTTGCAGCCATGGGCTATTGTTTTGGCGGAATGTGTGTGCTGGAACTAGCTCGTTCTGGAGCAGATGTTCTCGGTGTTGTCAGTATCCATGGAATATTTGCTCCAGGAGATGTCCCAAATGAAGAGATCAAGGCTAAGGTGGTTTGTCTCCATGGCCATGACGATCCAATGGTGCCGCCCGAACAGGTTTTAGCCTTTGAAACTGAAATGAACGAGGCGGGTGTCGACTGGCAGGTTCATGCCTACGGTCAAACTATGCATGCTTTTACTAATCCGGCTGCTAATAATCCTGATTTCGGTACCGTATACAGTGAAGTAGCGGAGAAGCGTACCTATCAGTCTCTGGCAAATTTTCTGGAAGAGATTTTTTAGGCATTTCCACTTAGCAAATAAGAATAAGAATGACTGACTCGGCTAGCACAGAAACCGGAGAACCTATTGTTGTGCCCACTCGATCGAAGGTCGGGTTGTGGCTTGGCCCCATCGTGTTTCTTTTCATGTTGCTATTCGTGGATCTTGATCCAAACAATCCCTTAGTTACGCGCATGGCGGCCATTATTTTGTTAATGGCTATCTGGTGGATCACCGAAGCAATTCCACTCTCGGCTACAGCACTATTACCAATTGTATTGTTTCCGCTAATGGGAATTATGCGGGGAAGGGAATTGCCAGCTGGCAATCGTATCGATCTTGAGACAGCGACCTTTGTCGATGGATTTTCTGCCCGCGACTTCGACATCATTTTTCCTAATGTTGCCAATCAGTACATGGATTGGATCATCTTGCTATTTATGGGCGGATTTATCGTCGCAGTCGCAGTCGAGAAATGGAATCTGCATAAACGCATTGCATTGCACACATTACGAATCATCGGCGGCCAACCCCATAGATTAGTACTGGGATTTATGGTGTCCACTGGTTTCCTTTCTATGTGGTTATCGAATACCGCGACCGCGTTAATGATGATGCCAATGGGTATGTCGCTGGTTTTGCTGTATGAGGAGCTCAATCGAAAGACAGTAGCCGAAGGTGGTAATGCTGATCCTCGTGCAGAAAACTTTTCCTTAACTCTTCTTTTGGGAATAGCTTATGGGGCTTCGATTGGTGGCTTCGCCACTTTAATCGGTACTCCCCCGAACGGTGTATTGATCACTCAAATGTCCCAATTGTTTCCTGACGCCCCGGAAATAACTTTTTCCACATGGATGCTGTTCGCATTGCCCATGAGTTTTATTTATATGTTAATTGCCTGGGTACTATTAACTCGTTTCGTATTTCCATTACCTGCAAGCACACCATTTAGTGGTAAAGAATTTATTCAAAGTGAGATTAGAAAACTCGGACCAATGTCCACGGAAGAAAAAAGAGTAACAGGGGTCTTTGCGGCTTTTGCACTATTGTTAATGACTCGAAAGGAAAGACTCTTTGGTGAGGATATCGATGTATTTGGTTGGAGTTATTACCTGGACAATATTCTTAGATCTATGGGAGCAGAACCGGTGGGTTACATGATCGACGACGGTAGTGTATCTATCGCTATAGCTCTAATGCTGTTCATGATTCCAGCCGGCAAATCTGTGGGTGGAAGACTAATGGATTGGGAAGACGCTAAACGTGTTCCCTGGGGAATTCTGATTTTATTCGGGGGTGGTTTAGCAATTGCTAAAGGATTTGGCACATCCGGATTGTCTGATTACGTCGCTGTCTTACTCGGCGATCTTTTAGGAGATGCTGAACCGTTAGTAATTGTTATAAGCACTGTCGCCTTCATCACAGGTCTTACTGAAGTTGCTTCGAACACTGCAACTATTTCTTTATCGTTGCCAATCATGGCAAGTCTCTCGCAAGCTATCGAAGCGCATCCGCTATTATTACTAATACCTACAACTCTGGCTGCCTCCTGTGCTTTTATGCTGCCTGTATCTACGCCTCCTAATGCAATCATCTACGGTTCCGGGAGAGTTCCCATTATGAAAATGGTGATAGCAGGGATCTGGTTGGACATACTTTCTGTATTCCTGCTGACCTTCTTCGTTTATACCCTTGGTCACCTAGCTTTCGATGTGTTGAGCGGATTTCCCACCTGGGCTCTACCTAATTAGCTAGCTCATTGATTTTCAATAAATAATGGATCAGTTCGTAAAATAAGCAGCTGGGTGTTTTTGCTGCTGCGGCTTTATGCTAATGTGAGACATTAGGCCCAAATTTCGGCCCTGGGAAGCATAAAAATCTAGATATATCATGAGATTAGATAATACTAGCACTACCCAAGAAGTATGAATGATCACTACAAAATTGAAAAGACTGAAACGTATCCTTGCCCCGCTGTTGATGACAGGTGCAGCAATCTTACTGAAGTAAACCTACTTCGGGAAAAAGTTAAGCAGTTGGCGGCCCTGGTGCGCACCGATGAATTAACCGGGCTTTTTAATTACCGCTACTTCTCTCAAGCACTTAGTCTGGAAATGGAACGAACCAGACGTTCCGGCCAGCCTACCTGTTTGATCATGTGCGATTTGGATCATTTCAAATCCATTAACGATGTTCATGGTCATGAGGTTGGTAACGCTGTTCTCTCCCATGTTTCTAATTTGATTCGCAAGACCACCCGTCGATTGGATATTCCCTGTCGCTACGGAGGAGAAGAGTTCGTTCTCATTCTTCCTGATACAACTCTGCATCAAGGTGTACGATTTGCCAATCGTCTCCGTCTTATCATTGAGAACTCTTCA
>BPDI01000058.1 GCA_019654215.1 Gammaproteobacteria bacterium
GTATCCTGCAAATAGTCTTTAATATACCCGAGTATTTCTGCCTGGCGGGAAGTTAACTTGTGCATTGTATAGTCCTCTTCAGGCTCATAATTGACAGAAACTGTAATTATATACAGTTATCTGTCAATCTCAAAGAACTTTAGAAAGACAAAATAGTGGACGGAACATTCATTAAAAAGTCCGATAAAGCGAATTAGGGTCTATCTAGGGAAATTGAAATCACCTCTGTGACCAATCAAATCGGGTCTTATATCAGAAAGACCCCTCGATCAATTTTCCGATACTAGGGTTTGAACAGCGTGGCCTGATCTCCAGAATTGAGTTCTTAAGGGCTCCTCCAGTCTTTTTTGAGTCTTTTTTTTGTTTCTTCCGTAAAAACTTTTTAAACAAAAGGAAAACAATTTTTCAGAAAATTGTGGCAGTCTAGTATGTTTATTAACATTAAAAATTGAGCCATTGAGCTGGTTATAAAACTATTTTTCTTGAATTAAACATCTGTGATAATTCGATTTTCTATGTATTACCAAGTCCATGAATAATCATTCCGATTCCCTCGGCGTTTTAATGTTAGCCCTTGAGGGAACTCAGCTAACCAAATTCGAACAAGATCTTCTCCGGCACGCTTCTGTAGGAGGTCTCATTCTATTCAGCCGTAATTACAAAACACCTACACAGTTAAAGCAGCTGATCACTTCTGTACGCGCGTGTCGAAAAGACATTCTAATCGCTGTGGACAGGAAGGCGGACGCGTGCAACGGTTTGTTCAGGATTTTTTACAACTCCCTGCACTAAATCAAATTGGTAAGATTTTTGCTGAAAATAAGAACGATGGATTAGAAAAAGCGCGCCAATGTGCCTGGGCAATGGCAGCGGAAGTTTTACACTATGGAATTGATATTAGTTTTGCTCCGGTATTAGATCTCATACCAGTACTAGTCGAGTTATTGCAGAACGGGCCTTTAGCGCGAAGCCGGCGAAGTTATAGAGCTGGCCACAGCCTATATCGATGGTATGAATTTGGCAGGGATGAAAGCTAGCGGAAAACATTTTCCTGGACACGGCACTGTGGTAGCGGATTCACATCATGAGCTGCCAATCGATGACAGGTCTGCTCAAGAAATCTTAGATAACGATTACCGTGTTTTTGCCGAACTTGCGCCTAAGTTAAATGCATTGATGCTGGCCCATGTTCAGTATCCTGCAATCGATGAACAGTGTGCTGGCTATTCAAGAGTTTGGATACAGGAAAAGATTCGACAAGAACTACAATTCGATGGGGTTGTTTTTTCAGATGATCTATCAATGGCAGCGGCTCATTCTGGAGTTACAGTAGTTGATAGAGCGGCCCTGGCAATTGAAGCTGGCTGTGACATGATATTGGTTTGTAACGATAGAGAAGCTGCAATAAAAGTAGCAGACTGGATTGAACTGGAAAATATTCCAGTTAATGAGCGTATTATTACCATGCGAGCGGCACCCGCTGATGAAATCGCAAATTTGTATGCCGAACCGAAATGGGAGGCGGCAAAGAAGGCTGTAGAATCACTAATTAAGTCTTAAAACAATTTAAATAGGGGATATTTTGTGGATCTTTTTGAAAGCATAAGAGAACTTGGTTGGGGAGTGGAAATCTTTGCGGTAGTCACTATTACTTTACTAGTACGTTACATCGCAATGCACATGCTAAAGATACTTGGCAAGCAATTAGAAAAAACGCAAAACGTTTGGGATGACGCTTTTCTTGAGGCTGCATCCAAGCCGGTTTCTTGGTTTATTTTAATATTCGGTTTGTTGTGGGCAGTTCAGATTAGCGCCGGTTATCTGGCTGCCGAATTATTCTCAGCCAATAACCTTGAATTAGTCAGACAATTAACTTTTATAACCTTAATTATGTACTTCCTGGTGCGGTTTATTAGTCTCGCAGAAGGAAGAATATTGGATAATCTAACAAACGAACCAGAATCGGAACAAACAAAGTTTGATCCAACTACGCTACACGCTTTAGCAAAACTCTTGCGCCTTTCTGTAGTTATCTCAGCAGTTTTAGTTGCACTACCAACCGTCGGAATTGAGATTACCGCTTTGCTCGCATTCGGCGGCGTAGGAGGTCTTGCTGTAGGTTTCGCCGCTCAGGATTTGTTATCCAATTTTTTTGGTGGGCTTATGATTTATCTGGATCGCCCTTTTGCTATCGGTGATTGGATTCGTTCACCGGATCGCAACATAGAAGGAACGGTTGAAGCTATCGGTTGGCGACTAACGCTGGTTCGCACTTTCGATAAGCGGCCGCTCTACGTACCTAACTCGGTATTTACCACGTTAGCCCTGGAAAATCCTTCTCGTATGAGTAATCGGCGCATAAAAGAAACCATTGGTATTCGTTATCAGGACGCTAGCAAGATGGGGGTAATAGTTGAAGCCGTAAAATTAATGTTGCAAAACCATGAAGAAATAGACAGCAATCAGACATTGATTGTGAATTTTAATAGCTACGGGGCGTCGTCTTTGGATTTCTTTATCTATACGTTTACCAAGACGACAAATTGGATTCGCTTTCACGAGATCAAGCAAGACGTCATGCTTAAGATTATTGAAATAGTTCATTCTAACGATGCAGATTTCGCCTTCCCAACTACAACCATAGATGGTATCGATGGACTCATTTCGCGGGAAAGTTAGTAGAATTTGAGGTCAGGTAAACCGCGTAAAGGGCAAGTTAATGGTAGATATCACTCCTGAAGAGATAATGGCTGTCGCTCAACGTGCGCAATGTATTCATAGCGAAGCCGAAGTAGAGGTAGCGATTGATAATCTGGCTGACCGAATTCGTGAGCGCGTAGCAGATAAGAACCCGATTCTTCTTTGTGTAATGAATGGCGGATTGATTCTCACCGGGAGCTTGGCTACACGTTTACAATTTCCGTTACAAATCGATTATGTCCACGCTACCCGTTATCGTGGGGGAACTAGTGGAGCAGACCTGCAATGGAAGAACTATCCCTCGATTGACATGGAAGGGCGGGTTGTTATTTTGGTGGATGACATTTTTGATGAAGGCATCACTCTGGAAAAGGTTGTTTCTTACTGTACTGCGCAAAATGTTGCCAAAGTATTTACCGCGGTGCTGATAGAAAAAATTCACGACCGTAAACAAGGCGGGCTCAAGGTTGACTTCATTGGCCTGGAAGTCGAAGACCTTTATATTTACGGCTATGGCATGGATTATAAAGGCTATTTAAGAAATGCGGCAGGAATCTATGCTGTTGCTGACGAAGACAAATAGAAATTTATTGACGCGATTTAATTTCTACTAACTTTGGAATAGCCGTAAGCACGAATGCCATTTTAATCGTCCTGTCTTCCATTGCTTCGAAAAGACGTTTGTATCTCCGCAGTTGTTCTTCATGCTTATTGGTCTGATCTCTTATGAATTCCGATTCATCACCTTTGGGCCTACTGGATTTATAATCGATAATCCAACGGACGTTGTCCTCATCAATAAAAGTTCGATCGATTACATGGTTCTGTATTTTTCCTTTGTGTAATGATGATATCGAGAGTTCGCTTTGACATTCTTTCTGATTGTTATCGAATATCCAATTGAGATCTTCGTCCCCCAGGGTCTTCTGAATAGATTCTGTAATCATCTCAAGAGAATCCGTTAACTCCTGTTTTGAGTCTGCAACATTAAGCAATAGTAGCGACCAGTATGCGCGTTTTTCCGATAGTGAATTTAGGTAAGATTTTTTTTCCTCGCTATTAGTATAGTCTTCCAGCTCCTGATGAATAATTTCGCCAATGCGTGCAGTTAAATTAGATTCCTGCTCGTAAGAATTATGGTCTTCAGAGTCGGACTGCTGGTTGAGCTCAGCTAAATGTTTAAGTTCGGCATCATCGAGTTTTTGTAATGTTTGGAATCGCCTGATAGGTGTTGGGGATGGAAGTTTATTCTTAGCAACTTGTTTTTGCTGCGCCGTAGCTTCGATTAGTGATTTTAGTGAAACTATATTAAGTCCATTCCTTTCCCGTTCCAATTCTCTCCAGATGCCTCCGAGTAGGCTGTTAGGAGATATCAGCAATTGATTTTTGTTTGATAAACCAACGGTAGCGAAGAGTTTGACTGATCTTCTGGCCCGTGTGATAGCGATATATAGGAGTCGGGTATTTTCCAGCAAGGTTTGGTGTTCTTTTTCATGGCGCAATAGTGCATACAAGCTGTCTTCCTCGCTGCCAGTGGCAGACAAAGCTGCAAAAAATAAGCGTGCCTGACCCTTACTATTGAGTCGTTCATGCCAGGCGAATAACGGTTTGTCGTCACTACGAGATCGATTTGCAAGGCCAGGAATGATGACATGATCAAATTCCAGTCCTTTAGCCTTGTGCATCGTTAATAATTGCACTGGGATTTCGGTATCTTTAATAGAATTTTGTTGCTGTGCAGGAATGAATGAATCAAAAACTAGTTCTTGAAATTGTTCCAGGTTGTTTAAGCCGCCCGCATATTCATGCGTAGTGAGAAGGTCAAAATACAGATTAACGCAGGCCGTTTCTCGATTGGTTTCAATGGCAGCCGAACCTCGTAAAAGACTCCATGTGGTTTCAATTAACTCACGTAATGGGGTGCGGTAACGAACTTCCATGCTGTAAGCGATGTTGTTTACAAATCGCTCTAGCCGCTCTGTGCCATTCTGAGACAGATTTGGGATTTCGTGCCAACGTGAAATTTTTTTCCAAACTGAATTATCTCCGCCGAACTGCGCGATGGCATGTAAATCGCTAGTAGTTAGTCCCAGCCAGGGGGCTCGCAAAATGGCAAACCAAGACAAGCGATCATAGGGGTTGAGAAGTGCCTTGGTTAAACTCAATAAATCTTGGATGACCTGCAAAGCGCCCATTCGATCAATGTCATTGGATTCCCAGGAAATATTGCTATCGCGTAACTCTCTGACAATTATTCCAGGTGTCCTCGACTGCGTACTAGGATGGCGATACTTTCATTAACAACTTTTCCTTGTTGTCTTAATTGTTTTACATGAGCAATAACCTGTTTGGCCTTTTGCCTCTCTTGCGGTAACTCGCTCCTTATTATCGTAAGAAATTATCTCCGAGCTTATACCCGCGTTTTTATCTGCTGCTTTTGTAGCCACAGAATGGGAATAGGGAACTGCCCCCCTGGAAGGATTTGGTTCCCTGGGAAAAGCAGAGGCAAAGTGTTGATTAACCCCAAACGACTATTCCAGCCTGAGAGCGAAAGTTCGCATTTAGTAATAATGGTTGAATTGAGATATTAGGTAACCCGTTTTGCTGAACATTGAGATAGATACCTACATTGGCATTGCGAAAACCATAACAAGATTGCATGGCGTCGCCGACTAAAAATAAGAGCGTTGATCACCTGTTTCCCAACCAGCAGTTAGCTGTTTTAAAATATCCAATTGCAATTGAGAAGTACCCTGGAATTCGTCTACTAAAATATGCTGAATCTTATGGTCCAGAGCTAGGGCTAGATCAGTTGGATTGCTGTCATTGCCTATGCCGCGAGGGCCGCTGCGCCTGTTTGGGTATAGTCAATGAGTCTGAAGGGCGAAATGACAGAAGTAGTTCGCTGCTAAGTTGCGCTAAAACTCGAGTTAGCGCTTTTAAAAAATTCCCATTGTCGTTTGTCGGTGGATGAGTCTGGTAGTAAGCGACATAGTTAAATGATTCCAGCAGATCATCTTGTTCTAATAGCTTATCTTTAAGTCAAGAAATTGTTGTTTGCGCATACTGCAAAGTGTATGGTGGTCCTTGTTGGTTTTGTCTCCTGTTGGAAATCCATTGCGCACATTAACAAAGCGTCTCCAGTCTCCTTCCTTAGTTAAAAAAAGGTTAAGAATAAAAGACCACTTGAGCCTGTCTTTACTATCGTCTCGGGTATTGCAGAAAATTGACTTAGTTGCGCATATTGCGAAAGGTTCTTCGCGTTTAAAATTACCAAGGGCAAAGTTTGTAAGTTCTAGTATTCGACTCGAAGGATTGCAACCCAGTCTGCGCTTTAGCTATTGACTCAGAAACTAACTCTTCTAAGCAGGTCTGAAGATAACTTCTTGCGTCATCATTACTATTACCAATCTCCAATATATAAGGCAGCCATTGATCGCGATTGTAGAGTAAATTTTTCAATAACCTTTCAATCCGGCTTAAATCATTGTCTAAATGAATCTGTACTCGCTCTAAATCAGCACTTATATGGTTGCTCTCATTTAATTGCTTTAAGGTATTGGCAATAGCGTCACGAAAGCATTGATCTACATCTTCAGTAACGGTGGGATTGCCTCCGATACGACTCAATACTGGTAGTTGACTAGCAAGATAAAAACAAAAACTATCAATAGTCTGCACTCGTAAACGGGATGGGTTTTCCAATAAATTCCAATCATTTTGTCTATCCTTGTCTAATACGTCTCTGGCAATTTCTAGTCTTTGTTGGTCGAACTGTCCGGAAGGAGAATCTTCACTCGAATTAATTTCTTGTGCCCAGTAAAGGGTTTGCAATATACGTTCGCGCATTTCGCTGGCAGCTTTCTTGGTAAATGTGATGGCTAGAACTTGTTCTGGTTGCTCCGAGACCGAGAGCAGGCGCAAATAGCGCAAGGTGAGCAATGCAGTTTTTCCAGACCCTGCTGGCGCCTGCACAATAAACGACTGGCTTATATCAAGCGCTTGGTCTCGTGCTGATTGATCGGGCAGCTCAATGCTCATGATTCATTAATGTCCTGGTTTAACACGTCGGAATCGGTGAGCTCTTGAATTCTGCATAAAGACTGTAAACCACAATAAGTGCAGGTCTTGATTGGATCGATCGGATTAACTTCACATTCACCAGCATTAAACTCGTTACTAAATTGAAGGACTTTTTCCGACCAGTATTTTGTAATTTGTTCCCAATCTAGATCAGTCCATTTATCTTTGCCGATTGCTTTAATCTCTCGGGGAAAATGATTCAGTCTTAGCGATTCCGGAGTAGCCTATTTTTTCAGCGTTAACGTGAGCGATAGTTACAGAGTTTACCTGTTCAAAATTATTGCTAGTTGCCATGGTATAATATAGCGGTAATTGCATGTCTTCCGGTCTATCATCCATCCAATTGTGAGTAGAGATCGTATATTTGCCAGTTTTGTAATCTATTAAGATTGCGGAATCGTTTTCTACGCGGTCTATGCGATCGATTCTTACCTTTAATAACAAATTTTCATAGTTTTGGCTCAGTGGTTGTTCCCTCACGATGATATTGAAAGGAGGGCGGTTTTTCTCTACTTCGATGAACTTGTGTAGTAATTCTTTAATGCGTTGTTTTTCGATCAGTTGAAATTGTGGTGTCATGATGTCTCGGAAGTGTTTCGCAAGATGCTCAATTGCTTTTGTGCTGGCATATCCAGTAAACATGTCAAGATCTGCAGTTTTCAGCTCATCGCTGGAATTAATCCTTTCAAAGAGATGTTCTAATGCAATATGCAGAGCAGTTCCTCTGGCCATCTTGCTCAGGCCAGTTTCCAAAGATGGCTCTGGCTCAAGCTTCAATCTATTCTTTGCAAATGCACGAAAAGGGCAGTTGGATTGATCCGTGATTAAACTTGCGCCACCTTCTAACGATTCTTCTTTACTTAAGGGCAAAGGGAAATATCTGAAATCGTTTCCATGATAATACTATGGCGTAGTGGTGCCGCTTTTTGGTTGAGTGAACGGATAATGTCGCTTGAGTCATCAAATTCAAATTCTTGAATAAAGCTACTTGCCCGGAACTCCTGTTCACCATCATTCTTGCAGTAACTAGCATGAACAGAGAAATTAGTAGAGGCGAGTAACTGCGCGAAAAGTTTACGGCCATTGTTGAATTGAATTTCACTATGGCTTCTTGGAATACCGGCGGCTTTTTGTGTGGCATAAGGTATAAAAGGTGAAGGTTTTACAGGCTCTGGCCACTGCTGGTCATTAAATCCAAGCAGCCAAACGTGATCGAACTCCATGCCAATAGATTCACTAACTGAGTAAAAAGAAACGGGCAATGAACTATGGAATTTATTGCTCATAGTCTGTTGTGTAGCAAGCAAGCGTAACTTGGCCAATGCTGATGAATAATCGAGCCTAGGCAGAATCGAAGAAGTTCTACTAAATTGAATAAGTAACTTTTGCCACTGATTAAGTATGCTTGTCTGATTCTGAAAATTAAGAGAACCAGGCCATCCAGCAATATCAAGCAATCGACTAAACTGTTGACTCCACTGTAGCGCTGTCGATGTCGCCTGCAGTTTGCGAAATTCAGTTCTTATTTGTACCAACTGAGTGGCAAGCAACTTGCAGTGATAAGTACGCTCTTCGTTTTTAATCAAGTAAGAGAGTTCGCGACTACTAATTGTGCTGTGGGCTCGACGGCGGAGGAAGCCCGCCAAACTGATTCTGGCTTGAGTCTCAATTTCTGATTCAGAATTTTCTCCATAACTTAGAAATGGAGACTGTAACAATCTGATTAAATCCTCGATCTGGTATTGCTCTCTACCCAAACCAAGAACTAAGAGCGCATCATGAATAATCGGATTATCACTTAATCGAATCGAATTGCCAGTTGAATTAAAAACTGGCTGCTCCTCGTGATTAAAAAATAAGAAATCTGGATTTAGTGTATCGCGCAGAGCTTGCTGAATATTAGTTCTATCCAATGCTTTATTGCTGCTAATAATACCAATGTGGGCATTGGCATTTTTGTTTAGAATTTCTTTTACCCATGCAGCACAGTTTTGAGTTTCTGAATTCTTGTTGTTGAATTCTAGTTTGATTTTACTGAGCTTGTTATTAACTGTTTCTTTGGCAACGGTGAGTAATTCTTCTGAATTTTGTAAAGCAGCAAAGAAGTTTTGATACAAGGGGGGAGGGTTATAAAAATTAACTAAGATTAACTTGTCCGGAAAGGATACTATCTTTTCAGAACGCAATAGCTGTGTAAAGGTCGCTATAGCATCAACCAAGCTAATCAATTGTAAAGTGCTGCATCGATTTTGAAATATTTCTGCCCATTGAGAGAAAACAGCAACGTCCTTTATGCTCGAATTAGCTTTGAGCTCCTCTTTAAAAATCTCCGGGTCTAACCACTGCCGCGCCAATTGATAACTATGAGCAACTGCGTTCGCCATTTCATCAGGGTTCAATAAAGGAATTTTTTCTAATGACTCTTCAATGATTTCATTCCAGAGCAGAAACTCTTCGCTCGCTGTAAGCAATTGCAATTCATTGCAGGGATTTAGACTCTGCCGCGCATTAAGTTCCCAGTATTTTCTAATGAATACATCTATGGGTATTACGTTCGGCGTTATAGCCACCTTTGCAGCCAATGAATTGAGATATTGGCTCAAGATTGCCTCTTTTACTCGCAAATTGGGCGCTAGAATTGTCGAGCCAGATTCAATATGAGGTAAGATTTGTTGCAGATTAATTCGAGTTATAGTCATCTTGGTTTTTATGTAGGTTTATCGATCCCCTTCGCCCAGTTAAGAAATTCTAATTTGTCACCTCTGAATATTATGCGATGAGATTTTCTTTCCAGTTGATACTCATACATTGGGTCATAGTAGTCATTGAGCAGCTTGCTTATCCAGTTTCGGTGAAGTGGCGCGCTATTATTCAAGCTATCTGCAGCAAGCGCATCCTTCATAATCTGATTGATTTCAGCGTAGTGATCATCTCCTAAGCGACGCCTAATTCGCTTCAGAGCAGAGAGCAAAGAATCTGCAAACAGTTCCTTGAAATGTTCTGAATCATGAGCTTCGTAGTCGAGGTAGTTGGAAAAAATATAATCATTGAGAATAGTATCCACTCGAGATTCAAAGGATTCTTCGATGATGGCCAGAGGGCTGACAGACATTTGTCGATGAATAACTAGGGGCACCGAAAGGGCTCCAATAGCTTTGCTCTCATCTTCGATAAAAAGTTTATTCACGAGTTCGAATTTGAGTTTTAGAAAGTCGATAGCTAGACTATTTTCAAAGTTAATCTGATTTGGTTGTTCTAGGCTACGACGACCGAATGATGAGCCGCGGTGATTAGCATTGCCTTCTAAGTCAATCGAATAATTTAAATGTTTTAGCAGGTGGGTTTTAGCGCAGCCAGTTTTGCCACCAATTACGATAAACTTTTCTTGTTTGCTAACCCGGTCGAGAGTATTAAGAGAGAATCGGCGTAAGGCTTTGTATCCACCTTGAATAATAGGAATATTAACCCCTTCAGCTGCTAACCAGGTTTGAACCGTTTTCGATCGTAAGCCACCGCGAAAACAATAAATCGCACCACACGGATTACTTTTAATAAATCCGAGCCAGCTCTGTATTCGATTGGCACGAAGCTCACCGCTGATTAATTCTTCGCCAAGGGCGATAGCCGTTTCCTGTCCTTCTTGTTTATAACGCATACCCACCGCCTTTCTTTCGGAATCTTCTAAAAGTGGAATATTATGAGCGCACGGAAATGCGCCGCGTTGAAATTCAATGGGTGCTCTAACATCCAGTAGTGGGTTATCGTTTACCAATAGGTCGGCGAACGCCGTAACTGCAAGTTGATCAGGCATGAAGCAATTTCGATTTGCGCCTGGTATTGAGAATATTTGTGTTAAGTGTACCACCGTCCATTACCGTATCAATAATGGAGAACCGATCTATTTTGATCAAAATCTTCCTATCCTAATTATTAGTGGATATAGATTGGATAGCGGGGCGGTGCAAATTACTATTCTTGATGCTGCCAGTGGGAATCTGGTTGATTTTGTCGTTTTGGAAGAAGGCAGTGGGGGAGTAGTCTCTATGGCCATCAGCCGTGCAGATTATTCAGCCAACGCGTTCAGAATTTTCTCTCAACTTGCGGTAACAACGGTATAACCGGATTAATAATAGCGAGGTGCAATTGAAGCAAAACTCTAAAACCTCCGTAGATCCCTTTAAAATTGTCTCGCGAATAAAGGGTGGGGTACCTGCCCCTGTGCACCTATGGAACCCTCCATTCTGCGGCGATATAGATATGCTTATTGCCCGAGATGGCACCTGGTATCATGAAGGAAAGCCTATTCGCCGGCCCGCAATGGTGCAGTTATTTTCCAGTATTTTGTTACGAGAAGACAAAGAATATTTTCTGGTTACGCCAGTTGAAAAGGTAAGAATTCAGGTTGAGGATTGTCCTTTTTTAGTAACTCAAATGGAGATATTTCAAAGAGAAGGAAGGCAATCTATTGTTTTTACTATCAGCAATGAAGAAATGGTGACAGTGGACAGTCAGCATTCAATCGAAGTTGAAAGTATGGGCACTGGAAATGAGCCACACCCAATTGTACACGTACGCAATGGCTTAAACGCACTCATAAATCGCGCGGTGTTCTACCGCCTGGTGGAAGCAGCGGAAGAAATGGAATTAGACGGTGAAAGTGTTCTTGGTGTCTGGAGCGAAGGTTTTTTTTTCAGTCTAGGGCAGGTTGAGTAGTTCTATTCATCGCTAGCGGTTTGTTGAGTAATAATATTAACTCCTTCTATTTACATCTTTAGATAATTCCTTACGTCTACGACTAGAGGATTAGCCCGCTGAAGATTGACCTAATTAGGTAAAAGCGGCATCATTAGCCCCCTTTTTTTGGGCCGGCTGAATGATTTCCTACCGGTCTTTCCAACAACTTTCGATAACTATCAGATTGGAGAATCCATGAAGATTCTTGTTGGCGTTAAGCGCGTTGTAGACGCAAACGTTAAAGTCAGAGTGAAGTCTGACAACACCGGTGTAGATTTAGCTAATGCGAAAATGGCGATAAATCCTTTTTGTGAAATAGCAATAGAAGAGGCCATCAGAATGAAAGAAGCGGGTGCTGCTGAAGAAGTAGTAGCTGTATCTATTGGCCCATCAGTTTGTCAGGAGCAAATTAGAACAGCCCTGGCACTTGGTTCCGATCGCGGTATTCTTGTCGAAACCGAGGATCATGTTGATCCATTAGCTGTCGCCAAAATCTTAAAGGCTATTATAGATAAGGAACAAGTAGACCTGGTTATTCTGGGTAAGCTATCGATCGATACCGATAACAATCAAGTCGGCCAAATGTTGGCTGCGTTGTGTAATTATCCGCAAGGAACTTTCGCCTGCAGTGCCGAATTAATGGAAGGAAAAATAGAGGTTAGCCGAGAGGTCGATGGTGGTGAACAAACTGTATTGCTTGACCTCCCGGGAATTGTCACTACCGACTTGAGATTGAATGAGCCTCGTTATGCTTCTCTACCTAACATTATGAAAGCTAAGAAGAAGCCCATCGATATTTTTTCACCGGCTGATTTTGGCGTAGACATTGCTACTAAGTTAAAGACTTTAAGCGTTGAACCTCCTTCGGAACGGACGTCGGGCGTTAAGGTGGAAACAGTTGAAGAGCTGGTAGAAAAGCTGCGTAATGAAGCAAAAGTAATTTAAGGAGGGAGGGGTTAATGTCAGTTTTAGTAATCGCAGAACATGATAACAGCGAACTAAAGTCCGCTACTTTAAATGCAGTGACTGCAGCAAAAGAGATCAGTGGCGACATAGATATACTAGTCGCCGGTAGCAAAAGTGGTGATGTTGCAAATGTAGCTGCGCAGGTGATGGGTGTTAGCAAAGTCATTCATGCTAATAATTGTGTTATGAAAACCAATTAGCAGAAAGCGTTGCTCCATTGGTTTCAATCTCGGTAAGAACTATAGTCATATTTTGGCTCCAGCCACTACTACCGGCAAGAATCTCTTGCCACGAGTAGCAGCGCTACTTGATGTTGACAGATTTCTGACATTGTTGAAGTTAAATCAGACGATACCTTTGTTCGTCCTATTTATGCTGGCAATGCGTTGGCAACGGTCAGTCTTCCGATGTCATTAAAGTAATTACAGTACGAACAACAGCCTTTGCTGATGCAGAGAGCGGTGGTACCGCTACTTTGGAAACCTCTGATTTTGCGGTCGACCAATCCTCAGCTGTCTTTATGGGGAAAAACTTTCGCAGTCTGAACGGCCTGAGCTAACCTCTGCTTCTATTTTTATTTCTGGCGGAAGAGGCATGCAAGATGGGGAAAACTTTGTCCTGCTAGAGAAGGTTGCGGATAAATTAGGCGCTGCGATTGGCGCTTCGCGAGCAGCGGTAGACGCTGGATTGTTCCTAACGATTACCAAGTAGGACAAACTGGTAAAATTGTTGCGCCGGATTTGTATATTGCGGTAGGAATTTCGGGCGCTATTCAGCACCTAGCAGGAATGAAAGATAGTAAAGTTATTGTTGCGATAAATAAGGATGAAGAAGCGCCTATCTTTCAGGTGGCTGATTATGGATTAGTTGCAGACTTATTCAATGTACTACCTGAGTTAGAACAAATCTTGTAACTAGGCATTACTCCCAAAATAAAAAGCCCGGATCACCGGGCTTTTATCTTACTCTTCAGATGTTTTTTTCTGTTTTTGTTGGCGTCGGCGAATCTCTCGTGGATCGTTTTGGGGCGCGACCACTGAAGGAAGTTGCTGGCTCTTCCGTGACGGGTGGGCAGATTTGTCTTCTCGTTCTTCACTTCATCCAGACTGCCCATTTGGAAGGTACGGAATCGTCAACTTCTGAATG
>BPDI01000059.1 GCA_019654215.1 Gammaproteobacteria bacterium
CATGTAATAGATTGTGCCCATGAATCTCATGAAGACTACATTGAAGAAGTTAACGATGTATTGGAGGAAATCGGTGCTGATTCCGTTTTTCAACTAAAAGTTTTTAACAAAATCGATTTATTGGATGCATTTGATCCTCGCATCGAGTACGGTGAAAATGGGGCACCTGAAAAAGTCTGGATCTCAGCACAAAAAGGACTTGGCCTTGAGCTTTTACTTGAAGCTATTAGTGAAGTTCTTGCGGGTACATTAGTTTCGGAAACGATTCGCATTGCACCGGATCAGGCTCGCTTGCGCAGTAAACTTTATGAAAAAGGCTTCATCGAGGCTGAACGTATCGATGAGAGTGGCTTTTATCACCTCTGCGTCCGCTTGCCAAAGGGCGAGTTGGAGCGCATGGTGCAACAAGGTGCAGTCATTGAGCAGACACCTGAGTTAGGGGGAACACCCGATTCGGCATGGGTTTCGGAAGAGCACGCACGCACCGCTTAACGCTGATTTCAGGGTTTTTTAACTTTGCAAAATGCTGTGTTAATTCACAATTATTAGCTAAAATTGACGTTCTACGTCTTTGAAAAGCTATGGAGAAACCAATGGCTTGGAATGAACCTGGAAGTAACGGTAACGACAACGACCCTTGGGGCGGTGGTCGTCGCGGTGGAGACCAGGGACCACCGGACATTGATCAAGTAATTAAAAATCTGACGAAGAAATTCAATGGCCTCTTCGGCGGTTCCCGCGGCGGCGGCTCAAGGCTGGCGGCGGATCTTCATCACCACGTCGCGGTTTTCAGGTGGATTGGTCAGTGGCTTGGTCGTTGTTGTGGTCGTGATTTGGGGATTCATGGGATTCTACATCGTCGACGAAGCCGAGAGAGGCGTCGTACTTCGATTTGGTAAAGTGTTAGACGACACCGTGCAGCCAGGATTGCATTGGAATCCTCCCATTGTCGACGAAGTTAATTTAGTTAACGTATCAGAGCTGAATGCAAAGACCTATCAAAATAGAGCGATGCTTACAACTGATGAAAACATCATTGATATTGAAGTGACCGTTCAATATCGCATTCAAGATCCTGTTAAGTATGTAATTGCAGTGCAGAATCCTGAGCGGAGCTTGGATAATGCATCCGAATCGGCTATCCGACACGTTGTCGGAGGTAATTCTATGGAACAAATTCTAACTACAGGACGCGATAGAGTTGTTGCCGATGTATCAACACGATTGCAGGATTATATGGATGTTTACAATACAGGCATTTTTATAAGTCAGGTAAACGTAGTAGATGCTCAGCCACCTGATGGAGTGCGAGCGGCGTTTGACGACGTGATTCGGGCTCGAGAGGATGAGCAGCGAGCACAAAACCAGGCGCAGCAATATGCTAATCGGGTAATCCCTGAAGCGCGAGGTGAGGCGCAGCGTCAGATGGAACAGGCGAATGCCTATAAAGAACAAGTAATTGCCGAAGCCGTAGGCGATGCTTCACGGTTCGATCAGCTACTTGAAGAATATACAAAAGCGCCAGAAGTAACCCGCCAGCGCTTGTATATTGATTCATTGCAGGATGTGATGACTGCCAGCAGCAAGATTATGATCGACGTCGAAGGTGGCAATAACATGTTGTATTTGCCACTGGATAAAATTTTGGAGCAGAGTGGAACAACGACAACAAGACCTCGCTCTTCTGCAGAATGGCAAGATCTAGCTGACCAAATCGCACCATACTTACAAGGACCTTCAGGTAATACAGCAGTCGACAGAACTCGACTTAATAGTGGTAGAGGAGGTAGACCATGAAAAATTTCCTCTCAATCGGATTTTTATTCATAACAGCAATCATCGTGAGCAATACTTTGTTCGTGGTTAGGGAAACCGAACGAGCTGTAATGCTGCAATTTGGTGAATTAGTGAACTCAGATATTGAGTCAGGACTTCATGTAAAAATTCCTTGGGTCAATACAGTGCGTAAGTTCGATGCAAGAATTCAAACTGAAGACGCTACGCCGCAACGCTTTCTTACACTAGAACAGAAAGCGCTAGATGTAGATTCCTATGCCAAGTGGCGCATTATAGATACTGGCCAGTTTTATGTTTCTACCCGAGGTAATGTTGGTACAGCGGGCAGTCTATTAGCTCAGCGTATAAATGATGGACTACGAGACCAAATAGGTGCTCGTACCCTTATTGAAGTTGTTGCTGGTGAACGCGATCAGCTCATGTTGGATCTAACCTCAGAGCTTAATGAAACCACGGCATCGGATATCGGTATTGAAGTTATCGATGTGCGAGTGAAGCGAATCGATCTTCCAGACGATGTTCGATCTTCAGTTTACGATCGAATGATTACTGAACGAAATCGAGAGGCTCAAGAAATACGCTCACGCGGTGATGAGCTTGCCATTGGCATTAGAGCAGATGCGGATCGTCAGGTTGTTATCTATGGAGCCGAAGCCTATCGCGATGCCGAAAGAATTCGCGGTGAAGGTGACGCTGAAGCAACTGGAATCTATGCGGAAGCTTATACGAAAGATGAAGAATTCTTTGCTTTTACTAGAAGCCTCAATGCCTATCGCGAGACTTTTAGTACCAAGAACGATATATTGCTGTTAGATCCTGACAGTGATTACTTCAAGTATTTGAAGGATGGGCTTACTCTGCAGTAAACAATAATAACAACCAGGCTAGCGAGTAAAATCAAGAAATAACCCCGAAGCACAACACAGAATCTGAATTGCAAAATTGCAGTTCAGGTTCTTTCGGGCTGCGTCTTTGAAAAACGACATAGTAATTAAGGCCGGTTAGGAAATATTGTGAAACATGTTACATGAACTCGCAGTAGCTTTTTGTTTAATGCTGGTAATAGAAGGAATACTACCTTTTATCGCGCCTAAACGATGGCGAAACTTAATTCTGATGTTGGATGAAGTCGATGATTCAACCATGCGACTTATCGGCTTAGGCAGTATGTTGACCGGCACCGTGCTCTTACTGCTAATTAATTGAATTTGAATATTGAGTATTAACTAACCATGAGTGATGCCAAACGCTGGTTGCTCCCTGACGGAGTAGAAGAAATTCTGCCCGCAGAAGCCTACAAGCTAGAATCATTGCGCCGGCGGCTCCTGGACTTATATGAGTCTTGGGGTTATCAGCTGGTTATCACTCCGCTAATAGAGTTTCTAGATTCCCTGTTAGTTGGCTCGTCGCACGATTTAGATCTGCACACTTTTAAAATTACCGATCAACTTACTGGTCGCATGATGGGAATTCGCGCGGACATTACGCCACAAGCCGCGCGCATCGATGCCCATCGCTTAAATCGGGAAGGACCTGTTCGATTGTGCTACGCCGACAATGTCTTGCACACTAAACCCCGCGGTATTATGACCTCAAGAGTGCCAATTCGAATCGGTGCCGAACTCTATGGCCACTCTGGTGTGGAATGTGATGTAGAACTCATTTGTTTAATGTATGAAACACTGAGTGCAATTGCGATTGATGAGATCCACATAGTGTTAGGTCATGTTGGAATATTTAGATCTCTAGTCGAGAAAGCTGGTCTCGATGCAGAGATTGAACAATCCCTGTTCGAAGCTGTTCAACGCAAAGCCTATGATGAAATCGATTCCGTGCTTGATGCTTCAGTAAAAGATAAAGACTTGCAGAGTATGCTAAAGCAACTCTCTCGTTTATCCGGTGACGAAAGCACCCTGCAAGATGCTTTAGGTGTTTTCTCTAATGCTCCGGATAGTGTGAAAGCTGAATTACAGGAATTGGTCGCGATAGTAGAAGGAGTTAAACAACAAATTCCAGACATCGTACTTTGTTTTGATCTCTGCGAATTGCGCGGTTATGAGTATCACACGGGAATCGTATTCGCAGCCTACATCCCTGAGCATGGCAGAGCTGTCGCAAAAGGTGGGCGTTACGATCATATTGGTGAAGTGTTTGGACGCGCGCGTCCTGCATCTGGGTTTGATAGTGATCTAAAAGTTTTGGCAAAACTGTCAACCAAAGAATTTACGCAGAAGGCGGGCATAGTTGCACCCAATCTTAATGATGAAGGACTGCGAGAAACGATTAGCAAATTGCGTGAACAAGGAGAGATTGTGATCGTTAATCTTGCAGATCAACCATTAGATAATAATGATCAACAAGAAATGAATTGTGATAGGCAGCTTGTTAATAAAGGCGGAGCCTGGGTAGTGGAAACGCTTTAATTAGTATCTCTGTTTAACCTAACTCACTGAGTGGAGAGAGATGGCAAAATCTGTAGTCGTGCTTGGTACCCAATGGGGTGATGAGGGAAAAGGAAAAATTGTAGATTTGCTTACGGATCAAGCGGCAGTCGTAGCTCGTTTTCAGGGAGGTCACAACGCAGGCCATACTCTGGTTATAGGCGGCGAAAAAAAAGGTCTTACATTTATTGCCTTCCGGCATACTGCGGGAACAGGTTAGCTGTGTAATTGGTAACGGAGTCGTATTAAGTCTCGAAGCACTGATACGGGAAATTTCTGAACTTGAAGAACGTAGCAATATTCCAGTAAGAGAGCGTCTTAAAATTAGTGGAGCCTGCCCGCTCATACTTCCCAGCCATATTGCCTTGGATCAAGCGCGTGAAAAACAAAAAGGCGATAAGAAACTTGGTACAACTGGCAGAGGCATAGGCCCTGCCTATGAAGACAAAGTCGCGCGTCGAGGAATTCGCTTAGCGGAAACGCTTAATCCCAAACAGTTTGCGGAAAAACTGGAAGAGTTGCTCAACCATCATAACTTCTGGTTAAAGAATTACCTTAAATCCGAAATTGTCGAATTTCAAAAAGCTCACGATGAATGTTTGGAGTTGGCTGAGCAAGTCAGCCCAATGATTGCAGACACCATCGATATATTGCACAGCCATCGCAAAGCTGGCGACAATATTCTGTTCGAAGGTGCGCAAGGTTCACTATTGGATATAGATCACGGCACCTATCCGTTTGTCACTTCCTCTAATACGACCGCCGGCGCCGCTGTGACTGGCAGCGGTTTCGGTCCGTTATACCTGGATTACGTATTGGGTATTACTAAGGCCTACACTACTCGAGTTGGTTCCGGGCCATTTCCAACAGAACTCTTTGACGAAGTCGGTCAGCACTTATCAATGGTCGGTGCAGAGAAAGGCGCTACTACTGGTAGGGACCGACGTTGCGGTTGGTTTGATGCCGCAGCGGTTAAATTGGCCATGCGAATCAGCAGCGTTTCTGGAATCTGCCTAACCAAACTGGATGTACTTGACGGATTGGAATACGTAAAGGTTTGTACTGGCTATGCTGGAGTTGGTGAAAATACTTCGGAAAGTTTGATGGACGTAGATAGATTCGAGAATCTTGAACCGATTTACGAAAAACTACCCGGCTGGAAAGAATCTACAGTTGGCGCTAAGTCCATGGACGATCTACCAGAAAACGCACGCAGCTACATAAGATTTATCGAAGAAACGGTGGAAGTTCCCGTGGATATTATTTCGACCGGTCCCGATCGCGAAGAAACGATTATCTTACGCCATCCATTCTCCAGCCATGAACTTTAGTTCTTAGCTTGCATCCCAAAGACATGCAGCGCCTAAGGCGCCACTGGCATCACCAAATGTAGGTGGTGCTATCTTGGTTTGAATCACATCGCTAAAAACATGTCCTTCAAGGTGATGTGGCACGAGCTCATAGAGAGCTGAAATATTTGATAATCCACCACCAAGCACGATCATGTGGGGATCGATTATATTGATAATCGTGGATAGGCAACGGGCGAGTTGTTTGGCATAAATGTCGATACAATTTTTGGCATCCATATCTCCGCTTTGAGCCGATCCTACAATTTCAATTGGCGAAGATTCATTCCCAGTAAGTTCCGCATAGGTTTGCTGTAAGCCTCTTCCAGATAAAACAGTTTCGTTACAGTTTGGTCTCCCGCAATAACATTCTCGATCCTCTTTAATTAGTTCCCGCACCGAAGTGGGAATCGAATTGTGTCCCCATTCACCTGCGATACTATTGGGTCCGGTTAAAAGTTTTTTGTCGACAACAACGCCGCCTCCGCAACCTGTTCCCAAAATAACTCCGAATACAGTCTTGGAGGAACTGGCGATACCATAGTGCGCTTCAGAAAGGGCAAAACAATTAGCATCGTTTTCAATGCGAATCTCATAACCTAGGGATGATTCGATATCTTTTTTCAGAGGCTGTCCGTTTAAGCAAACTGAATTTGAATTCTTCATTAGTTCCCTCGGCAACGAGAGTGCGCCGGGGGTACCAATGCCAACTGAGAATTGATTTGTAGTTTGGAGGTTTTTAATTACGTCACAGACGGCTTTCACAGTTTCGGAGTAACTCTCGGCGGGAGTATCCACTCTGAGTTTTTCAGTAACTTTACCTTCATCGGCAAGCACAATTCCTTCGATCTTGGTGCCACCAAGATCTATGCCTATTCTCATTTAAATTCCCCTCATTCTTGCTTTTCAATCCGATGTGTCAGTGGCACAAAAACTCCTTAAATAACAATGTGTTGCATACTACTACAAACACTCTAAAATCGTCGGTCCGTTCCGGAAATCATATCCCAAGCCAGGCTTTCAATTAGTGACTCGAGCTCGCTTCCAACAAGTATCTTTACATAATACACCTTACTACCACTGCATCTCACGTTGCGTGCGTCGCGCCTATCTCTGTGGTGACGATACAGTTAGTGGTCAAAATTTTGATCATCGCAAACAATGGTTGGTTGCTCGTATTAAAGAATTGGCTGCTCAATTCGCAATCGACGTTTGCGCTTACGCAGTAATGAGCAATCACTATCACCTGGTCTTATTCGTTAACGAAGACGAGGCAAAGAGTTGGAGTGACGATGAAGTCATTCGACGCTGGACTGCAATCTTCCCTCGCAATGCAGCGATTGTTGAATTGTTGCGAAAAAATGCGAATTCGAGAAAAGCTCAAAAGCACTTAGTTCAGCAAGTACAGTTATGGCGTGAAAGACTCATGGATATTAGTTGGTTCATGCGTTGCCTAAATGAGACTGTGGCACGCAGAGCAAACAAGGAAGATGATTGCAAAGGTCGATTCTGGGAAGGGCGGTTTAAGAGCCAAGCCCTTTTGGACGAAAAGGCGCTGGTTACCTGTATGGCCTATGTAGACCTGAATCCGATTCGTTTAGGAATCAGTGAATCTCTCGACTCTAGTGATTTCACTTCAATTCAGGAACGGCTGATTAATCATGCTAAGAAGGTAAAAAACCGCAGTTATCGCCAACACCGATTACTTAAGCGTCGCGGCGCCAAGCATCTATTGGTCCGGCAGTCTTCCAGGAAAGGCTCAGCGCTTAAACCTTTAACTGAGATGTCTGGAATCGCCAAACAGTCGATCCCATTTTCACAGCGAAGTTATTTCGAACTATTGGAAACCACAAGTAAGGCTTTGAGTCTGGTCGATCGGAAACCCGCCAAAGCCATTCACATTTTAGAAGAGAAGCAATCCGCGCTGCAATCAGTTGGAATTCCTATCCAGACTTGGATAAATGCTGTAAGCCACTTCCATCGCCATTATGGAATCGCTGTCGGTGCCGAATCTTCACTTGTCAATTTTCATAACAGTCGAATTAAGGAAGGCGTGGATTTTAAGTATCCCCATAAATGGATACGGGGCATAAAGTCAGCCCGATTGTTATACGGGACTTAACTCAGCCCTTCGACACAATTCTCGATTATTCAGGGCTCCTGCTGAGCTCTTGTCACCTAAATTTTCTAATCAACAATTTCCTTCTTATTTTTGATGCAAAATCAAAATAAAAGTTGCTTAAAAAGCACCTCTGCCTAAATTTCCATCAAAATTTGTAGTCTTGGTTGACCAATTAAAAGTAATTGGTTGTCTTAAAATTATAACTGGGTGTCCTTTTTAATATCGCGATTTTTTCAAGCGGAATATTCGTAACTATCAGAAAACAATTGAATTATTAGTAAATAGGCCGGGTCAGAGCTCAGGAGGGGGGCCGGTACAACACTTTATTTATCCATGCAGAATGTTTAATAAAATTCGTACAAACTACTAGATATTGTTTGACTTTGCGCAACTAACACTATATGTTGCCCCGCTAAGTGCTTTCTAACTTCTTGAAGTTTCCAAGCTAGAGACGAGGGCAACCTGAAAATTTGAAGTAAAAAAGAGTGCAAAAAGTAGCACTCTAGAACGGGAAGATAGGTGTACGCCTTTTCTAGAAAATAGAAAAACAACACAAATGCGTTTTAAAAGAATCACACTTTATTGTTAGCAATTCTTTTGACAAAAGCCGGAGCACTATCGAATGAGTAAACTCGCTCAAGTAGTAGTTGGTGAAACTGGAAGTGATAAGCTGAAGGAAGCACAATTCGACAGCGATGAATCTTACCTAAAAAAGAAAAAGGAAGATGAAATCAGAATAAAACTAGATGAGTTCGCGAAGGAACTATCTCAGGTTAAGAGGCAAAGAGACGGACACTAGACCCCGTGCGAAGCAATTAAAAGTAAGCAGATTCACGGCTCACTTCCCTACCACCTCCCTCACAATCAATCAGCACTTCAATCTCCATCAATTTCATAGAAGCCGGACACCTCTAAAATGATGCTTATGTCGGAATTTGTTTCATTTGAAAAATACCAGCCATGAATGCCGTCAAATGGCGCGACCATATAACCAGATGAAGAATCATAACGCCCGCGCTTATAGAACATAACATCCCCCGGAGCGTCCGATGTTCTGATTGTATGCCCATGAAACTCCACTAATAGTAAATCGGGATCTTCGAGATTAACTGCTTTCCAGCTAAAGCTAACCGACTGACCTAACCCCATTACCAACTTATACTCGAGAGCGCTATTAGCAAATAAGGGTATTTCGATGGTGTCAGATCGAAACTCATTTTGGGAATCAAAAAACACGTTTTCTGCTAAAGACACTTCGTTCCAATCCACAGCTTCCTGAGAACACGCCACCAGCACACAATCGCTTAAAATAGCTACGCAAAAACATTTAAGATAATTTGTCATGGAATACTCCCTAAGTCGAAAAGCAATGGATGAGAGAGCAGGAAAGAACTATAAATCTTTCCTGCTCAATTCAGGGGTGATCATTGCGCAAAAAAATCAAGTCTTACTCCGATATAAAACGCGCGCTCAGGGGAATTAAATCCGGTGATTTCTTCATAATCTTCATCGAATGCATTCTCCAGACGGGCATAAAGTGAAATTGAATCCGACACGTTGTAATTAGCAGAAAGATCAAATACGTTAAAATCGTCTAGATCAATAATATCACTTCCGAAAATTTCGTCGATTGAATCTCGAGACATGCGATAGTAGCCGTTAATGTTCAATCGGCCATCCATACCGCTGTAATTCAAACCCAGATTCAGAAGTTTTTCCGGCCGGCGCAGTCTCTGCAATCCGTTTGGTCGTTCAGTATCGTTAAAGGTGTAATTTGAAGACTAGTCGCAGGTTGTCAAATAACTGAATATCTGCAGTTAACTCAATACCTTCGGATGTACTGGTACCGGTATCTTGCAAGTAACCTGAGAACCCGGCAAGGTCAAAAAAGATAGCGTCCTTGATTTCCTGATCAAAATATACAGCTTCTAAATGAACCCGGTTTCCAAGCACATATTCCAATCCCAATTCCCATCCGTCACTCTCTTCCTGAGAGAGCGATATCAGTGAAGCAGGTGGGAATGCGAAAGATCCGGAGTTATAAGCAATTTCAAAAGGGCTTGGTGCTCTGAACCCTGTTCCTAAGGCCCCTTTAAATTTCAGCACAGCATTATCAGACAAATCGACTAAATACGCTGCACTTATTCTATGGCTCGTATTTGTACCAAAGTCGTCATTTTCATCATGACGTAAACCAGCAGTTAAGAAAAAGATATCGGAAAATTCACTGAGGTATTCGATGAAGTAACCTTCATTGTCACGAGATACTCCATTATTACTCGCTTCTTCGTGATCAATCCCCCAAACCAAATCGAAACCAGGAAGATTGGTAGCACTACCCACATACTCCATTCGCTCAAGTTCACCGTTTGCCGTAAAGGAAGAAACTCCCAATGCAAAGTTTTTCCGATCAGTTTCGGTATTAGACACAGCGAAAGAGTGATTAAAGTTTACAGAGTTGTATTCGGCACTTCCGCGGCTAGCAGAAAGCTCAAATTTCGAAGAACAGTCGTGTACGGTGGTTCCACTAAAACAGCCATCGAATTCACTGTCACCATCGACGTCGCGATGCACAAAGTCAATTCGCCAATTATCATTTAGCTGAAATTCAATCCTTCCGTGAAGAGTGGTTTTTCATACCCATCATCGTCGGCTAGTAATGTGTCTGATTTGCGCGTGTTGTAACCATCGGTTTCATAATTTGTTGCTGAAAAGAAATAACCTACCGTGTCGCTCTTTCCACTGATGTTTCCAGCGAATTGTTCTGTGCCAAATCCTCCCATTTGTGCTCCATGTTTGCGGACATACTATCTTCTACAGGACGGGTGCTTATATTCACAACGCCACCAGCTCTGCCCCATAGGCTAGTCCTTGCGGCCCACGTAAAATTTCCATCCGAGCGATACCGTCACTAAGAATATGTTCGATTGCCGATCCGACTTGGGTGCCGCTAGGATCCAATAAGCGTATGCCATCGAAAACGGTTAAAGTTCTGAACCCTTCTTCTCCCCGAATTCTTAGCGCTGTTGTTTTACCTGCGCCACCATTATTACTTGAACCTATAGCTGGTTGCTGTCTGAGAACATCTACTAACGATATGTTTCCATGAGCATTTATCTCATCTTGTGTAATTACGGAGACTGAAGTTCCAATCTGCCTCAACGGAATCGGCACCAGGCTCGACGTAACTATAATTTCTTGTAGAGGATTAGAATCTGTTTGAGCGGAAACGCCTATCGACAACGAAACGGCTGATATTGCTAATGCCAACAGCCTAATAATTGATGAATGCATTATTTACCTGTATTGCTTAATCAGTGTAATTGGTTTTAATACTTCAGTATGCACAACATTTAGTCGAGTAATTCACTAATATCTATACTAAATCATTAGTGAGTTAAATTTCTTATTGGATATACGCGTGACGTGAAAAAAAGCAGAATATATAAGAACAACTATAGAAACATTCAAAGAAGTGCTTCTTATAATACATCAATTCCTAAATATTTTGGTCGAATTTTATATCGTGTTTAAACCAACTTTCTAAAAGATCTTTGGTCATGATGCCACTGTGAGAATCATTTTGTGATTTGTATCGAAAAAATAACTACGAGGTAATTCACCATACCAATTTGGATCGATGCTGTAACGTAAACGTTCGATAAAACTGTCTGCAAACATCCAAGACTGTATTTCATGCAAATTATAATCAATTAGAAACTCAAGCGCATCTTCACGAGTTTCAATGGAATCGGTAGAAACCAGTACAAAGGGTAGATCAGGATTAAGAGCTAATACTTCTCCCATCATTTTAAGCTCTACAAGACAGGGGGGACAGTCAACTGACCAGAGACCAAGAAGGAAAATCTTTTCCCTCAAAGCGAGACTGTATTTCGGAGAAAGAATCTGCGGTAAAGGGGCGAAAGTTATCCGCCGCAGCTAAACGTGGCATGCTAATAGTTGCTGCGAATGCAATGCAGCCAATTGTTTTCTTAAACACTTGAAATGACTTAAAGATCATTATCAGAAATCTGTATATTGTGCTGATTTATGTCGATAAAGATATGACCATATTCTTGGGTATGCCAGCTTAAGAAGACATCTTCATTTCTTTTTACAAAGAAAGGATAGTCTGATCCTTTGTCAGTGGTAACTAAAGTGGTCGCATTAGACCAGGATTTGCCGTCGTCTTCGCTTCTAATAATGTTCAATAGCGCTTCAGTACCATTAAATCCTTTCCAGACTAGATACAGTGTCTCTTCAGACTCTGCTAAATATGGGTGGCCAGCCCGGGTTGGCGATCTACTCGATAAAGTTGTGATGGCTCGTTAGTATTGAATGAAAACTTCGCATAATAGATACCCTGATTCACATCGCCATTAGTAAACCAGCTCATGTGATAGTCGTTGGAGATGCTTGATTGCACCATAGCCCGGGCCATGGTGTGGGCAAGCATTGATATGCCATTCGTCAAAACTGGCGCGATGTGTCTGCAATGTATCGCCATAGGGAGATAGCTCTGATATCGCATGATCGCGCACATCTTCACCGAAAACTTGTCGCCATAGGATAGCAATGTTTTCCGGACCTTTAGGAGCAATGGCAATTCGACAACACTCGCAACTGTGGTTGGCGACGCGGTAATTCTTGGAAAATGAGCGCCCTTGATCATCGGAGACAGCGTAATAAACTGCAGCACCAACATAAGGTTCTTCTTTCTTTAAACTGGCTTCCAGGTCTCTTTTATCTACCCAGGTTAGATACAAGTGACCTGATTCTGAAAGAAAGAGAGATTCGAACCGGTGACCCGTAAAGAGCCCATCGTCATTAATCGTTCGTGTTTCTTCAAATGTATTGCCGTTATCTATAGATCGGCTAAATCGTATTTCCCCGGTGAATCGTGGAGATGTTTTTAACGTCCAGGAAACATAAATGATGCCAGACTCATCGACAATAATCTTCGGACGGTTTTCACCATTATGCTCCGCGTCTTCCGCAATAGAGTTCACGGCTACTGGGTTGCTATAGGATTTTCCAAGGTCTGAAGAGTGGCTTACATAAACGAACTCATCTTGCACAAAGGCGACCCAGAGCACTCCATTGTCATCAAAACTCGCACTTGGTGTTGAGCCGCAATGTATGGAAATGTCGGAGCTATCAAGGCAAGCTTCCGCCGACAAAGGCGCGGAAAAATGCTAATCAGTAAAGTAATCAACATCGACGCTAAAATGTTTGAACTTCTAAGGAAACTATCCACACTTCCCCCTATTTGTCAGTGCAAATTTTACTCAACAGACTATTGA
>BPDI01000060.1 GCA_019654215.1 Gammaproteobacteria bacterium
TTTTTCCCACTTCTTTCTGATGACGATTCGGTGGTTATTACCGATTTCGGAATCCTAAACACTATCGTGGCTGAAGGATTAGGGGCGCGAGCGGATGATCCGGATGTCACGGCAGATGTACACAGATTTGTTGCTGCTGAAGTCTTTGATTCTCCTGGGCTGAGGCGAATGATTAATGGAACACCGTTTCCCGGAACATTAATGTTGGACGCAAATGGCGTTGTGACTTCGCGTTATTTCGAAGAGTTCTATCGGGAACGAGTTACAACTTCTTCTGTGATGCTAAAAGAAGGAATCGCCCTAACTCCCATCTCTGCCATCGAAGGAACCTCAGCGCAATTAAGTTTCACCGCCTATCCCAGTAACCCCATTGTTACAAATGGTTCGCGTTTTTCTATCGCAATTGATGTTGTTCCCAATGAGAACATGCATGTGTATGCGCCAGGCGCAGAGGAGAAAGGTTATCGAGTAATAGGGCTAAACATGGCGCCTTCGGACTATGTCAATTTCGAGGGAGTGGAATTTCCTGAGTCTGAAATCTATCATTTCAAACCATTAGATGAGTACGTGCCTGTTTACCAGCGCCCATTTACGATCTTACAAGAAGCAATAGTTGCCACATCGGCAGACAAAGAAGAAGAATTACGAGATATAAGTGCACTGACTCTGTCCGGAACGTTAGATTATCAAGCGTGCGATGACGCTATTTGTTATCTGCCAATGTCAGTACCCGTGACCTTTACCCTCGAGTTTGATCACTTGGACTATGAGCGCGCTGCCGCTCGCTAATTAGCTCGCATACAATTTTATTTGAGCCAAATCAGTTCAGACTATGAGCTTTGTTTAGCCAAACATATCGAACGGTTGGAAACGACCATTCAATAATCCCAGCTCTGCGTCATGACCTAGCCAACCTTGGATCATAGTTTGATAAACCCGACGGAAGTCAGTGGTATGACCAAGATTATCGCCTTCAGCGAGATTAGTCAGACTCGGTAGATCACCGTAATGACCACCTTTTACTTTGCTACCCACTACGAACATCGCATTAGCAGCACCATGGTCCGTCCCAAGGCTGACATTTTCAGGTACACGACGACCAAATTCGGAAAAGATCATTAGTGCCACATCATCTGCTCTGCCAATTCTTTCCAAATCTCTAATGAACGCAGCAACAGCATCAGAGGTATACGTTAACAATCGTCGATGAACATTATTTTGGAACACATGAGTATCGAACGCATTGTTGCGATAGGAAACGTAGTACAGTTTAGTAGGCATGCCTGCATCGATTAAAGACACAACTTTTGGCAAGTCGAGACTGTTAACACCGTAATCAACTGGCGAGTTGTAATTCGACCATGCCTGCCTTACTAAAGCAGACGCGTCATTAGCGCTACGTGCAATATCTAAGAGATAACGTCGAGACGGATTATCCACATTGCCAACATCTGGCACTCTCTCTAATGCATTTTTTTCTTCATGAAAAGCTTCGCGTACAAATCTATTAGGTTGATCAAACACGACAGGGACGTGGCTTTTACTGCGAACTGCAAGGGATTGGCGGGCGGCTACATTTACTAAATAGTTAGCCGGGGCAGATGGTTCCATGTCGTCGGCCAAACGCCCTACCCAGCCGTACTCTTCGCCGCTATTAGGCGCAGCGGTGTGCCAATAAGCCATTGAAGTGAAGTGGGAAAAGGATGGGTTGTCATAACCACACCCGTGGACTATGGCCATCTTGCCGTCTTTAAAAAGGCCCTCCAATCCAGCCATTCCGGGATTCAAACCAAAATGATCATCGAGAATTCGTAGGTCGCTTTTAGGCAGCCCGATTTCTGGACGATGACGATAATAAGCATCATCTCCATAAGGAACGACAGTATTTAGACCGTCGTTACCGCCAGATAATTCTAGAATAACAAGAATTTTTCCATTAGCTGCTGCACTAGCCGCAGCTTCCGCAACTCGACCAAACATGGAAGGCGCGAGACTAGAGCCTGCAAGGCCAGCAATTCCTAAAGCACCCATGCCTTTGCGCAGCACTTCACGACGTTTCAGTTTATCTTTGAACAAATCTTTAGTTTTCATAACTTTTCTTCTTGGGCTAGATTTATTATTAACTTAATTGGTATTCAGGCTGACTCAATAACAGATGTAAAGTCATTCTAAGTGAATCTTCCATATAGGATTCTGCTTCTACAATATTCGTTGTGCCAATTTCATTGCTAAGAAAATCTATCAGCATGCTTCGAGCGTCCGTTCCAGGAGCAACCCGCATAAATCTCGCTATAAAGTAATCAATTACTTCAGCAGTATTGGTTAACTGCTGATCCATTACCATTTTACTTAAATTTAACCGCGCTGTGTGACGAGGAATCGGCTTAACTCGCTCAATGGCCATTTGCCAACCGCGGAAACTTCCATAGCGAGTATTAAAGTCTTCATCTCTGTCTGCGAGCATATTTGATTCAGCCATTATCTGCCCTTCGCCAATACTGGAGGGTTGAGTCGCTGAAGTGATATCTAGTCCTTCACGAATACGGCGGGCAACACTTTGAATCTCACGACTCCCATTGCGGCGATCGGAAGGAATAAAATTTATGTCTGGGAACAAGACATCGCGGGCAAAGTTTCCTCGTTCCAGCAATAAACCTGGAGTTATCCAGCTTCGTCCGCCTGCCCAACCAGCCACTGTTGGGGGCCTAAACAAAGTCTGCCCCTAATGCCCCTGTGGCGGAATTAAAATCAGGAACACCGGGTACATCTTCTAGTCCCAGTTTCACATAGGTGGAAACTGCTAGCTCTATCGGGCTCTTGATGTGAGTTCCAACCGAGGCAGCACTATAGAAATCTTTAGACTGGAATATCGTTTCTAGCAGGGGCGCAACTTCATAATTGGAATCACGGAACAAATTGCCCAATTCATTTTGCAACTCAGAGCTAAGATCATCGCGAACGAAGAATCGATAAATCTTTCCAGCGATATACTCAGCAGTAACCGGTTGCTCCATGATAATGTCAATTACTTCAACACCGTCAAGGTTTCCGCTGCGCCCTAAAAATTGTTTAACACCATTGTCGTGCTCATCTTCATTAATGACGAACTCAAGATCAGCATAATTCCATCCAGTAAACGCACGTGCTGCTTCTCGAATGTCTCTTTCACTGTAATTACCTACACCCATGGTAAACAGTTCCATGATTTCACGGGCAAAGTTCTCATTTGGCGCACCTTTTACATTCACGCCTGCATCAAGAAAAGAGAGCATGGCTGGGTCTTGGGCTACCGCCACCATAAGATCACGAAAATTCCCAGTTCCCATTTCTTGAAAGAGTTCAATTTCAATTAACAGTTTGCGATAGTCGCGCACTTTACTTTCGTTAACTGCATAGTGCCCATGCCAGAACAAGGCCATTTTTTCCTGTAATGGATTATTGGAATCCACCATGCGATTCGCCCACCAATAGGCGACCCGATTAGTCTCCAGCACACTCGCTCTCAGCCAATAAAAGAATTTATTTACGACCGGTTGCAAACGACGATTGCCAGTAGGCTTAACTTTTATACCTAATGCTTCCCCAGTCTCTTTAGCTAAATCAGTTGTAGCCGGTCGACTTGGAGGGAACGGCTCTAATCCTGGATCGTGAATTCCAGAATGGTCGAAGGGGTGCAAACGACTGTTCGCGGCAGGATCAAAATAGACTAAGCTGCGCACTGCTTCACTAAGGGGACATAGACGCCAGCAGGTCAATGTCAGCGGGAGTACCGCCAAATCCGGCTCGCTCTAATAAGTGCGCTGCTCGGTCATAATTCCAATCAGTATTGGCAAGGGGTGAAAGATCGTCTTGCCAAGAAATGATGCCTCCTTGCTGCGCAAGAGCTGGGCTGCACATCAGTAACGCCGCAATACTCGCGCCCCCAAGGGCTATTGTTATTCGTCCTCTCATGAGGTTTTCTCCAAGTTCTTTCTTCTGCTTCTAATTGCGCCATCCAACTGTAGTCTGTTTTTTGATTTCGGTGAACACCCAGAAGGGTACGATGAAGCAACTCAACTCTAATTGTTTAGCGCTTACAAAACTAGTCAGGTAGTGAGAAAACCAGCAATTCGTCGTCGTTGTCACGACCACCCCCGGCAACCGCAATGTATTGCCTGCCTTCGTGCATATAGCTCATGGGTGGACCATGTAGACGCTGATCTACTAGCACTTCCGCTAAGGTCTCGCCGGTGTTCTTATCCAAGGCCACAAGAATCGAACCATGGGCTTGTGGGTCAATCTCATCTTTCTGGGCTAGAAATGACACTAGAAGAGTCTTTGTAACCAGGATGCCACCTTCTGCAACAACGTCATCATAGACAGATCCCAGTGGCGGTAAATCCAGATGCTCCAGCATAGGGTGATTGGCTGGCCCCATTCCAAATGGAATCTGCCATACATGGTTGCCTGTATTCAGGTCTATTGCAGTAATTCGACGATAAGGTGGTTTTAATAAAGGCAATCCAAAAGGTCCTACTTGTCTTTCCATCTGGATGACAAAGGGCCAGTCCGAGGTGCCCTCGGGTGGAGCAATTAAAGACATACCATGGGGACGCGTTGCTGAAGGTATATATAAGATGCCTGTTTCAGGATCGACACTGGCACCAGGGAAATTCGCGCCACCACCGGGGCCCCGGCACAACAAAGGTTGCTAGTTTGTCATTTTCGCCGCGAACGATTGGAGGTGTGAAAATTGGGCCCAAGACAAAATTGTTAGCAATTTCTCGAGCTTCTGCAGCTATCTCCGGTGTGAAATCAATTAAGTCGTCGTCAGTTACACCCTGACGATCGAATGGGGCAGGCTTGGTTGGAAACGGTTGGGTTGGGTGAGCCCGTTCGCCCGGAACTGTACTAGGTGCGACCGGTCTTTCTTCGATAGGCCATACCGATTCGCCAGTAATACGATCGAATACATAGGTGAAGGCTGTTTTAGATACCTGAGCGACAGCTTTAATCGGTTCACCATCGACAACGATGTCCACTAGGTTTGGCGATGAACCAATATCGTAATCCCACAGACCATGATGAACTGTTTGGAAATGCCAAAGCCTTTCACCGGTTTCAACATCCAGCGCAACCAGAGCTTCGGCGAACAAGTTTTCTCCAAGACGCATTCCACCCCAGTAATCATTAGTTGGTGTGGAAGTGGGCAAATAAACAATGCCAGCTTCTTCATCGGCAGACATAAATGTCCATACATTAGTATTGCCTGCCGTGCGCCAAGAATCGTTTTCCCAGGTTTCATTTCCATACTCACCGTCTTGGGGAATGGTGTTGAAGCGCCACTTTAGTTCACCGGTATATGTATCGTAGGCACGAACATGGCCGGGCGGGGAACGATTATACATACCATAGTCAAAAATCTTTGAGCCAACGATTAAGGAATTACCAATCGCAATCGGTGCGGCGCCTGCAGTAATAAAATTTGATTCAAATTCTAAGCGACCAAGATTCTGGCTAAGATCGATAAAACCATCTTCACCAAAATTTGGATCCGGTTGTCCGGTTGCAACATCTAGAGATAAAAGTTGCTTTCCTAGGGTGGCTACAAAGATTCGCTCGATGTCACCATCGGTCCAGTACTCAATGCCGCGAATCATTATGTTGGTTTGGATGGGAGAGCCATAACGATAACTTTCGGGATCAAACAGCCATAATTCTTCACCTGTGGCTGGATCTATAGCGGCAATCACGCCGTGATTGGAATTGACATACATGATGCCATTAACCACCAGTGGAACAGCACGATAATCAGCAGTGGCGTAGCCAACTCCATCAGGCAAGCGTAAATCGGCTGATTGCCAACGCCAAGCTACTTCGAGATCGGCAAAATTTTCTGCATTTATTTGGTCAAGGGGCGAATACTTAGCCTGGCTATGGTCACCACCAGCGTGGCGCCAATCTCCAGCAAATTCACTAACAGGTTCTGAATCATTCTCACTGCAACCCACTAATAAAGAAGCAAGAACCAGGACTAGTACTAAGAAAAATGTGCGATTCATTTTTATTGGGCTGCGCAGGATTTAGGCCAGTGTACCAAAAGCCATGATGAGCAGATATGAATCGTGTGGTGAAGTTAAAAATACAAAGTTCCTAACCAATTAGTTAAGAACTTTACAATATCTACCGATTACGTCTATTGGCTCTACCCGCGCCCGGGCTACGACCACCAATGCCGACTGAACTGCCAGCTCTGGTACCACCCCCTCCGATTGATTGTAGCCTGTTACTAGAAAAAGAAGGTGCACTACGATTGGGCCTGACTGAAGGCGCGCTTCTGGTTTGTGGTCGTGATATTTGCGGTCGTGATTGTTGTGCACGCTGCATGGAGGAAGATCCCCGTCGATTTGAATTAAACGCACTGGAACGCTGACTGCTATTAGAGCGAATACTTGGGGCTTGCCTTCTTGGTGCAGAAATCTGTGCGCGTGGCCGAGCCGAAGGTTGGCTTTGGGCTGCAGAGCGATTAATACTGCGCTCACTCACACTACGCTGACCCCCTTGATTAGTATGAATAACACTGCTCGAGGATCGATTTACTCCTGATTCCCATCGACGCTGTACTTGAGGTTGCTGTTGTGGCGTATCCGCCGTTACTCTGCGACGGTCGCGATCGGAACTGATTCTAGGAGTCGATGTATTTCGATTCGGTCTTTGAGTGCGCGCAGTAGTTGCAGACTGGTTTGATGGTGTAACTAGGGAAGAGCTGTCTTCTCGTGGAGCTGTTCTAAGAGACCTGTTGTTAGTAAAAGTTCTGCCCCTTGAGCGATTGCGAAATGCATCGAATGTAGCACCACTATTTTGTTGGGCCCTTCGTGTAGTTTGGGAATTTGATTGCGTAGAGCGTTGCTGCAGTGAACTGCGGCTAGCGGTCGAACTAGTTGAATCTGGTCCACGTAAGGTCTCTGCACGATTTCCACGCAATGCGTTGAATCTTTCAGCATTCGAACCATTACCTGCCCGCGGCGCTCGTGTATCTGCCGACCCAGTGAGGGGATTCGAAGTGACCATGGTCGCACCATTTGTTAATGGCTGACCGATCCTGCCCCCGCCTCTTCGATCACCCGGCCCGCGTCTGCTCTCAGCTGCGAAGTCACTAGGAGAATTTGGAGTCGATAAGGCAGCTTGTCCGCCTAGTTGGGAACGGCGACGATCCGTCGCAAAATCCGTAACATCGCGTCTTCTGCCATCGCCAGAACTGCGGCCACCTAAGTAATAATTGTTATAGCGGTTGTCAAAAGGTCGTGATCCAAAGTGTCGTTGAGGTCGCCAGTAACTACCGTAGCGATGTCTGTCGCGAATTCTGCTAAAACTATTGTCGACATAATAGTTATTGAAGATGTTTATAGACGGACGTCGATAATGGTAGTCGTTGTAGTAGTAACGATGACCGTAATAGGGATGGTAGCGATAGCTAGGATGATAAACATGTAAAAAATAGTCAGACCAACCAATGCTGAATGCAGTAGTTACACCCCAGAAAAATCCAGAATGAAAGCGATGACCAACCGGATAAGGATAGTAATAAACCGGCCGAGGCACTGGATGGTAGTCATAAACCGGAACATGTTGTTTAACGATTACTTCTTCTACGACATACTTTGGAACATAAATTACTTCTTCTTCAACTTGTGTAATTACAATTGATTCCTGGTCTTCTTTTTGCACAACTTCGACAACTTGCTGCGCATCGGTTTCCAAATTACCTGCGTCATAAGCGAGTTGTCGAAAGTCTTCAATGGCCTGCAAGACATCTGATTGCTGACTGATTACTGCTTCGCCCAGTTGCCAGCTCTCATCGATACTCTCGTTCATGATATCGATAACTTCAGGATAATTTAGCAAGGCAACAATTGAATCGTCCCAGGTTTCTTCAGGCTCTAATGTGTCATCTTCTTGAAGCCGTTCGAGAAATCGCGCGGCCAAAACTATTTCCAGCGGATAAGTTGCAGCAGGCAATATGATCGCTAAAAGATCATCTGGATAGAGGGCATAAGGCCCAACAAGAGTCCGCAGTTGTTCTAGTGTATAGAGTGCTTCGTTAACTGGTAAGCCGCCAAATTCAGGCGCCGTTAATTCTTGCGCATTTGGATCGTCGTCAGTTGAGCTGATCGCAAGTGGGGTGCTGGTATCGTTTGCGTTTGTGTTCGAGGCATCCGCATCTGCGTTCCGCCCATAGGCAGCTTGGCTTAGGTAGAAGCCGAGAATGGAAACGATTAATAAAGGTTTAAGCAAGCTGCAGCAATCGCGTGTTGTAATCATTATAGCCCCCTGTTTATGCATACCATATTTAGTACAACGGCGAGTCGGTGGGGATTCGCGACTATTAGATTACAACAACAAAAATGAATAATTGCTTAACCGGTCTAAGGATTTATTTACCCGCAATTTTTTGGCTCAGACTCTTAACCTCACCCGACTGGACCAGAATTAGCGCAATAGGAGCCTTTCCTCCTCTAGAAACAAACAACTAATTAGGTAAGGCAAATACTAGTAGTTCGTTATCATTATCACGGCCACCACCTGCGACAGCGATATATTGCTTTCCATCAACCTGATAGCTCATTGGCGGTCCGTGCAGTCGTTGATCTACCATGATTTCCCCCCAGCAGTTCACCAGTCATCTTGTCATGGGCAACCAATATCGACCCGTGGGCCTCGGGATCTATTTCATCTTTCTGTGCTAGGTAAGAAATCAACAAAGTCTTGGTAATTAAGACGCCTCCTTCGGCCACCACATCGCTGTAGACGGTTCCTAATGGCGGAAGATCCAGGTGCTCTAACATTGGATGGTTAGCGGGGCCTTTACCAAAAGGAATCTGCCAAACATGTTCACCAGTGTTTAAATCTATAGCGGTTATGCGTCGGTAAGGTGGTTTTTTTAGCGGCAAGCCAAACGGCCCTACTTGCCGATCCATTTGAATGATATAAGGCCAGTCGGGAAATGTCATCAGGCGGAGGTATCAAAGACATACCATGTGGTCGCGTTGCCGATGGTATGTATATGATGCCAGTTTCTGGATCAACAGTAGCGCCTGGAAAGTTAGCACCTCCCCCCGCACCAGGAACAACAAAGGTCGAACGTTTACCATTGCTGCCTCGGACGATTGGCGGGGTGAAAATTGGGCCAAGTACAAACTCTTCAGCAAGTTCCCTCGCTGCCGCAGCTATTTCGGGCGTGAAATCAATTAGATCTTCTTCGCTGATACCTTGGCGATCAAAAGGGGCCGGCTTAGTTGGGAATGGTTGAGTCGGATGGAGACGCTCGCCTGGAATCGTGCTCGGCTCTACTGGCCGCTCTTCGATGGGCCAAACCGGTTCACCAGTTATTCGATCAAATACATAGGTGAATGCTGTTTTTGAAACCTGAGCAACGGCTTTAATTGGTCTGCCATCAACAATGATGTCCACTAGATTCGGCGCGGATGCAACGTCGTAATCCCACACTCCATGATGCACCGTTTGGAAATGCCAGATTCTTTCGCCAGTTTCTACATCGAGAGCTACTATTGATTCTGCAAATAAGTTTTCACCTAAGCGAAACCCTCCCCAGTAGTCATTAGTAGGCGTGGAGGTCGGCAGGGATACAATTCCTGCTTCTTCATCAGCAGACATATATGTCCAAACATTTGTATTTCCTGCAACACGCCAAGAATCGTTTTCCCAGGTTTCATTACCGAACTCTCCTGCCTGAGGAATGGTATTGAAACGCCACTTGAATTGACCGGTGTAGGCATCATACGCGCGAACATGTCCTGGCGGACTTCTGTTATACATGGAGAAGTCATAAATTTTTGATCCAACTACCACGGTTGACCCAATCGCAATTGGGGGCGCACCGTGAGTGATGTTGTTCATTTCAAACTCAAACCTGCCGAAGTTTTGCCGTAGATCGACATAACCATCATCACCAAAATTGGGATCAGGTTGACCAGTTTCAATATCAACGGAAACTAGTTGCTTCCCGGCTGTTGCTATAAACAAACGTTCGATATTCCCATCAGTCCAATACTCGATACCTCTGGTTTGCAGTGGGGAAAATAACGGCGGGCCATATTCATAACTTTTGGGATCGAATACCCAATGCTCTTCACCAGTTACGGGATCAAGTGCAGAAATCAAGCCGTGGTTGCTATTAACATACATGACCCCATCGATAACTAAGGGTACTGCACGATAGTCTCCAGTGGGGTAGGCCAATTCTTCTGGTAAATCTAAATCGGGACTGCGGTAACGCCAGGCAACTTCCAACAGCGCGAAATTACTGCCATTAACTTGATCCAATGGAGAGTATTTGTCTGAGCGATGATTGCCGCCATGATGGCGCCAATCTCCGTCAGCCGCTGACATCTCAGATTGTTCTTGTCCGCATGCACTAACGAAAAGTGCAACGAGTAAAGCCGAGATAAGTTTCTTCATGGCAGATACTCCTATAATACTATCTACCAGCTTCAGCTATTCCCCTTTCTTCTACGCGGGCACCGCTTAAGCGAGTTTCCATTGCATAGTTTCCTTCGTGACAAGCGTACTCATACTGTTTGTATTCAGCATCTTTGAGGTAAGGAAAAGCAACCGTCCAAGGTGCTTCATAAGTTAAAGGGTCATCGACAGTTAATGTATAGCGCAGTGTATTCTCATCTTCGAAGGTAAAAGTTTCTATCATCTTGCGGCCTTCGTTCTGAGGTGGGTTTCCTCGGCCCGGCGCTCGTATGCTTCTTACATACTTAAAGTTAGTAGATTCGATGATGAGAGTATTGCCTTCCCAGTGCCCGCGAGCATCTCCCTCCCAAAGCTTTATTCTCTCATCTATGTGATCACCTGCATCGATCGGAATAATTCGGGCGTTATGAATCATTTCACTATGAATCATTACGTAACCGGGAGATTGCAAAATTAACTTACCATTGTTGTAAGCAGTGGGCATCATCATGCCAAATACACCGCGGGACAAACAGCGGTCACCTGATTCTACTGTCGCCGCAGAATTGTGTTCCTCCACAACATTCAATCGAATCGCTTCTTGCGCTGCTGCTGTGTAGGCGGGAATACGACCATTGGGTGGGTCTACTACCAAAGCTGGTGCATCAGCAACTGCATCGGACCAGTACCAGTCGAACCAGTAATTCTCATAAGCACCAACACCGTTACTATTTTCAAAACCTCGCCAAACATTGCCTTTTCTTGCTTCATCTCGGCGAGCAATAAACTCGGCAAGTTCTTCCGCGGTGGGAACTCTGCCTTCGAACTCATCCGGCATCTCTACCGGGGTTGCCGTGGCACCAACGTTGTTCCACATGCCGGTGATATTTGGCTGGCCATCGGAAAGGATTTCGGGCTGCCATTCCTGGGCGATTGCACTAGAAATCAATCCCAATGCACAAACTGCTGCAACCGCATTACTTAAAAGGCTCTTAGCAAAACCAGCTGGAATTCTTATCATTATTCACCTCCGCTGTATTTTCGATGTAATAGTTTGGCCTGACTGACGGCTTACTATAACAGAAGCAAAGGGGCGCTGGCTGCAAGTTCCGAATCATTCCACTGCTCCAGAGCAACGCATTAGGCTATGCTGGTTCGTCTGGTGCTGCCGACGCAGCACTCCATTATGGAACTTATCGCACTCAGCTCTGCGCCTGCTAAACGCAGATCATCAGCGGTTCAGTTTCCCCGGCGCAAACGCTACACTCCCCCGCATGAATCATTTCTTCCATTTGCCTCTAGTGGCAATAGGCCTTGCTTCCTGTGTAAGTAATCCTCCGCTGCATCCTCAGACTGAAATTTCCAGTGGTACATTGAGTGAATTGCAAGCGACTTATGATGTTAAGCACTATAGTCTCCAACTCGATATAGATCCCGATGCTCGCTTTCTCACTGGCGCAGTTAATATGCGCGCCCACGCAGTTGAATCTCTCAGTGAAGTAGAGCTCGATTTTGATCCTCGGTATGAAATTCAGTCAGTTAGCATCAATGATCAAAACGTCTCATATGAAAAGAGAGGCGGAAAACTGATCCTGTCAGACAAAACTATTAGTGCGAATTCTGAATTCACCACTTCTGTGAGTTATTCCGGTAGACCTTATATAGCCGAGAATCCTCCATGGGATGGAGGATTTGTATTCGATAGAACTGAATCTGGCGACCATTGGATTGCAACTGCCGTTCAAGGGAGAGGTTGTGACCTCTATTGGCCCTGTAAAGACCATATCTCAGATAAACCAGAACAGGGCGCTGATATGTTCATTACTGTACCTTCAAATCTGGTAGCGGTTATGAATGGCAAACTCTTATCTAAAGAAAGTAATGAAGGGAAAACTACCTATCACTGGCGCACAACCAATCCAATATCAACCTATCACCTAGCTATCAACATTGGCCCTTTTCAAAAGTTTGAATTAGAGCACCAGAATGCAATTAGCGGTGACGATTCAATTCCGATCATCTTCTACCATGTAACAGATGATATAGAAAAAATTGAAAAGTTAATCGCTGATGATTTCATAAAACAACTGGCCTGGTTCGAAAGAACATTAGGTCCATATCCTTGGGGCAATGAAAAAATTGGAATCGTCGAAATTCCTTATCTAGGGATGGAACATCAAACCATGATTGGTTATGGAAATGAGTTTAGATTAGATCCCCATGGTTTCGATTGGTTAATGCAGCATGAATTTGCCCATGAATGGTTTGGCAATCTGATGACACAGGAAGCCAGTCGTGATTTCTGGCTACATGAAGGTACAGCTGCTCATATGCAACCACTCTATGCCCGCGACGTCGTTGGAGATGCCGGATATTGGAGTCGTATGTGGGA
>BPDI01000061.1 GCA_019654215.1 Gammaproteobacteria bacterium
GAAATTTTCAGAGCCATTAAACATTAAATGTTCAAACAGGTGAGCAAAGCCTGATTTTCCAGCCGGTTCATTCTTCGAGCCAACGTGATACCAGATGTTTACTGAAACGATTGGAGCCTTGTGATCTTCGGGGAACGATCAAAGTCAAACCTTATCCAGAAAAACTTTTCAAACTTATGTCCGGAAATCAGTGTTTTGTGAAATAGCAAATCGAGACGCACAAAAACCAAATAAATTAATAAAGCGAGAGAAATACGTTTTCATGAGAAAACCTCCTGATTAATCTCAAAAGTGTTTAAAGCGTGAGCTTTAATTCAAAAATTGGTACTACAGGTTGTCCTTAGCCCGGTAGAGCAAATACGTATAAATTTGTTCCAGGGCTCGGACGTAATTCCGGTGTCATCTGGGCTGACCGCCACCGGTGTTAACAGCGATATATTGTTTCCATCAACTGCAAAAAAAATTTGGGTAGCCGCTAACCGGGGACCCAAGTTGATTTCCCACAGTACTTCACCGGTTTCATGATCGAACGCACGGAATCGGCCATTGGCGTCCCCGCCGAAGATCAGCCCTCCACCTGTTGCAACCACGCTCATGGTGCCTGCCCTGGTTTCGAATAACCATTCGGTTCGGCCCGTTTCTGCGGAGACTGCCCGCACGGTACCGAGGTTATCCGTCCCCGGGGTTTTATTTGAGGGCCGGCCCCCAATTGATATATTGCGAGGCCGCCTTGTCCGCCTTCAGTAAGTGCCCGAGCCCGTTCCTTTCGAAATTGCCGGTAGCCAACATATTGGCGCAGCTTTACGAAGCGGGTAATACATGATGTTGGTCAATGGACTGTAGGCCCAGCTTCCCAGTCTTTCCACCCAGCCAGGTGGGGCAAACGAAAACAATTTGTTCTGCTTCTCTGAAAATAATTTCTGGATTTTCGGTTACCTTTTCCGGTTGCGCCGTCGATTCATAACCACATTCTGTTTGATGGTTGGTGTTGCCCAGAGAAATTCACCGGTTTCAATATCAAGGTGTAAACGATTCCTGTTTTACCCGGTATGCCAGTAATCACTTTGCGTCTTTCGCCGGGTTTAAGGTTGGGATTTATCCAGGGGACTTCATCTGGGTCTGGAGAGACTTCGGTTTCAACTAATAATCTTTCAAACGGATGATCAAGGTCCCAATGATCATTCATATGTTTGGGAGTACCAACGAATCTCCCCAGTTTCCACCTCCAGCGCCAATGTAGAATTGTGATAGAGATGGGCCAGGTCAGTTCCCCCCAAATAGAATTTTGGTGCTGGTGAAGTTACCGATGTCCCATAATGATAGTCCTAATTCTGGATCTAACTAGGAACCATCCAAGAACCTACATGGTGGCGATCTTCGAAAACAACATCTCCCCAGGTTTCATCACCAGGTTCGCCTGGTGCAGGAATTAATCTACGCCGCCACACTTCTTCTCCAGTGCTGGCATTATGCGCAGCCACTATACAGGCATTTGGGCCGCCCCAAGGCCGGCAACTGCGCCCAGAAATAGCTAAACCATCAGCGATGATTGGACCAGAACTATGCGTAGCTGAGTTAACTTGATAATCGAGAATCTCCGTTTCCCAAACTTCACGACCGGTTAATGCATCTAAGGCGAAGATATGATTGTCATCGGAGGTATTAATTATTTTATCTTCGTAAATCGAAAGATTGCGATTGTTGCGTGCATTGCCCCCAACCATTTCATAGAGATCTTCTGGAATATCTCGACTATATCCCCAGATAAAGTCGCCACTTTTCGCATCTAGGGCTTCAATTACGTCATTGGCTTGAGGTACAAACAGCATGCCATTGTATGCGAGTGGAGTAATTTCGCCGGTTCCTGTAGCAAGATCTCGAGTCCACACCATGCGCAGCTCCTCGACATTCTCACGATTAATTTCGTCCAGAGGGCTATATCCCCAGCTATCAAGAGTACGGCGCCACATTAACCAATCACCGTCATCTGGATTCTGAAGCATTTCATCGGTAACCGGAGGAAAGTTAGAAGGTTGAGTGCTGCCTAGGACTGGAATCAAAAAAAGTCCTATCAAAATGGTTTGATGTAGTGTTAACCAATAAGGAATAGTCATTTTCTTAAACATTATCGCACTCCGAATTCTGTTCTATTATTGTGGCCATTTCGTCCCGAGCCACCGAGCCTGAATGGATTGCTTTAGGGTTTAGCGAGAAAAGCCAATTAACATTTAGTAAATTGCATTTGCTGAGGTGGCCATTGAATGCAAAGGCGTGAAATTGCTTTAGACTGTTTTGATCAGTCTTAAGCAATTTTCTTTTCCGTTTCAATAAAATTTAAATCGAAAGTCTTCCACTTGAGTCACCTAAGGACTCTATCGGGGTTCCTAATTTATCCAGCAGACTTAAATGCAAGTTAGATAGCGGCGTGCCTTCAGGATACTGCAAATGATATCCGCCATGGCTAACGTTTCCAGCTAGCAGAATTGGTAAGTCGCGCGAATAATGCGAGTTACTGTCTGCCATACCAGCACCATATACGATCATTGAAGAATCCAGCATTGAACCATCAGCGTCTTCAGAAGTACGAAGCCGCTCTAAGAACTCAGCAAAGAAAGTCATATGATAAGAATTGATCTTGAGCAGTTTTTCTAGTTTCACTGGGTCGCGCTGGTGATGTGAAATTGGATGGTGAGCATCAGGCACACCAATCTCGGCATAAGTTCGTCCGGTAATTTCGCGACCCATCATGAATGTGGCTACACGAGTCATATCGGTTTCCCAGGCCAGCGCCATCATATCGAACATGAGGCGGGCGTGTTCACCAAAGGTGTCAGGAATGCCAGCAGGTTGATCCACTACTGGTAATTCGCGATCGCTTTGAGCTTCCGCCATTTGAATGCGGCGTTCTACGTCTCTTACTGCCTCCAGATATTGGGCTAATTTGGTCTCGTCACTGGCCCCTAATTTTTTATACATTGCGTTAGCGCGTTCAGTTACAGAATCCAGCAAGCTGGCATCTTTGCTTAAACGCGCGCGACGTACTTCAGGATCAGTGCTACCCGTATCGCCGAACAAGCGTTAAAAAAATTGCTCGAGGATTGTTTTCCATTGGCAATGGGGTTGTCTGATTGGCCCAGGTGATTGTATTGGTGTAGGCGCAACTGAATCCTTCATCACATGAGCCGGCAAAGTCACGGCCATCAATGGCTAGTTCAAGTGTTGCTAGCTGGGTTTCATTACCTAGCATTCTTCCGGCAATCTGGTCCATGGAAATTCCAGCACGCAGGTTAGCTCCATTATCTCGAGTGGAAGCTACACCGGTCAGAAAGCGTGTGGATGCTCTGGCATGAGGACCTTCGCCGTCAACGCCATGAAGCCCAGACAGAATCTGTATCTTTTCTCGGAACGGCTCCATTGGTTTGAGAACAGTAGGGAATTCAAAGCCACTGCCTACAGTGGAAGGAGTCCAATGGTCCATACGCATGCCATTAGGAACATAGATGATTCCTAGACGACGCACTGATTTCGGCGCTGTACGGGCCATGGCAGGAATCATGGCATCTAGCATAGGTAATGCTACTGCAGCACCAAGACCGCGCAGTAGTGCGCGACGAGGAATTGCCTTCTTAGTAATGATCATAATTCTGACCTCCGCGTGCGGAAAGGAGCACTTTTTACTATGCCCGTAATAATAGACGACCAGCTATAGTTATCCAACTCTGCAGATCGGGCTATCTCCCGAATTGTCGGCTTATCAAAATATTCGGGCGGTCGCCCGATTGCATAAGCAAATAATTTTTCTGTCACAGTTCCTGTAAATTCGCTGCTACGGTCCAGCAAAATCTCTCTTAGACCATTCAGTCCATAAAAGGCCTGCCCGTTTGGTAATTGTCCCGAAGCATCGATATCTAATCCCGCTTCACCGCTGAAGCGCCAGCGACCAATAGCATCGTAGTTTTCCAGTGCCAGACCCAGGGGATCCATTGGCAGGTGACATACGGCGCAGTTTGGATTAGCCCGATGTTGAATCATACGATCACGAATGGTTGCAGGCTGACCGTCTTCACCAGTTTCTGGAAGGTCGGGAACATCTGCTGGAGGAGGTGGAGGTGGAGTACCTAATATATTGGTCAGTACCCATTTACCTCTTAACACTGGAGAAGTTCGATTGGCATAGGAAGTGGCAGTTAATAGGCTGCCTTGTCCGAGAATGCCGCCCCGTTGTTCTGCAAGTTCGCCTTCCAGTTCAACGCGACGAAAATGGCTGCCATATATTCCATCTATACCATAGTGGCGCGCCAGCCTTTCATTAACATAGGTATATCCAGCACCAAGCAGATCCAATACTGATCGATCTTCCCTCAATAGGCTTTCAAAATAGAGCTCGCTCTCCTGACGAAACGCTTCGCGCAGGTTTTCATCGAACTCAGGGAATTCTACTGCGTCCGGTACCAATGATCGCAGATTTCGCAGGAACAGCCATTGTCCAGCAAAGTTTTTAACTAATGCATTACTACGAGGATCTTTCAGCATGCGCAGTGTTTGTTCTTCCAATTCTTGAGGATTTTGTAATCCACCACTTTCCGCTACTGCTAAAAGCTCGGCATCAGGTATGGAGCTCCAGAGGAAGAAAGAAAGCCGCGAAGCTAATTCCAAATCGCTTAACTCAAAGTCGGTACCAGGAGTCACATTTAATGGGTCTTCCTCGACTCTAAATAAGAAGTCAGGAGAAATCAGAATGCGCTCGATTGCTAATTGAATACCAGCATCAAATCCTTCTTGACCATCACCACGACCAACACGATAGAAATCCATCAATGTATCGACATCTTCCTGAGTCAGAGGTCGTCGATAGGCCTGATTCGCCAGGTTGGAAAGGATTTCCGTTGCACAGACTTCTTCTGCTCTTTGATTTCCTTGCTCTGGTGCACAGATGAAAATTGCCTGTCGACTAGGGGTGTCGCCTGGTCCTACCGGTTCGAACGGCCCAGTTATTTGTGCTTCTTCAATTGCAACATTGCCATCGCGCATTTCATTCACCGCGGCAGCAAATACAGACTGAGGAGGTTGCAATACGCCTTCAGGCTCAGCGAATTTTCTAACAAATGAAACACCAACCACATGCGGTCCCGCTTCAGCATCAAAACGCAGGCGCAAATTTGAATCGGCAAACAGCATGTACTCTTCCCATTCGCGGTCGCCGAATTGATTGCCACCATAACTTGCTGGTGCCTGCAATACGTCTGGTTCCTCACCACCTATTTGAAACGTTTCAATTAGCCTGCCATCGAAACGCACTTGGATCTCATGGCTTGAGCCCATACCACGAATGTAATTTACATAGTTGCGATGTAGTCGTAAGGCGAGATCATATTGTCCTGCGACTGGAAAGTAATGATTCATGGCAACACCTCCACGGGAACCGAAGGGGAGGTCATCGCTCATACGATCATCTTGATTTAAAAGAATAGGCACTTCGTATCTGGTTGATACCGGTCCCGCAGGGGTTTCGCCAAGAGATAGACGGGAAATCTTCCGTGCGGCCGATAAATAGCGTTCCATTAACGCCGGAGATACGGTTAGAACATCAGCCATGTTGTCGAAACCATAGGCGTCAATGTCATCCGCTGGCAATAGTTCTTCAACATCAACTTCTATGTTCAATAAGTCACGAATAGCGTTTGCATATTCCGCCCTATTCATTCGATGGAATGTGTCTGTCCTACCAGGATTAGGATTTGCTGCAGCTAAAGTATCGATTTCTGTTTCCAGCCAATTAACAAGCTCGACATAAACCTCTTCTGGAGGTTTTGGCATTTCCATCGGCGGCATGCGACGATTGCGCAGCTGAGATAACAGTCTTTCTGGCAAGCCGCCATGAGCAGATAATTCAGAAATGTCGATATTTTGGAACGATATGTCCGCGTTACTTAGGGCATCGTTATGACAAGCTAAGCAATACTGATTCAGCGTTGCGTTGAGTAGCTCTGCCCCCGATTGCGCTAGTGACACGCAAGGGAACATAAGAATTAGCGCGAACAGGGAGGCCCGGTACTTACCGAGTTTGCTTTTTGCCGATTTAAGTAGGATTTGGGGCATTTGTTCTAGGCGCTTCCAGCAATAACTAAGTTCTTATTTTATTTGGTTTTTCCTGCTAAGCAACTGATTTAGCTTTGTCCCTAAGAATACCTTATTTTGCGTCCTCGATCCCCCAGAATTCAACTTGCCACGGCTTTGTCGGACTGTCAATTCAGCAATGAATGCCGTAGGATTTGGCGATATGAATAATAATAAGATTTCCCCAAATTCCCTAAGGTTCTTACTTAGCTTTGTTATAGGACTTATTGCTTTCTCCCAGATTGGTCACGCACAGGTTACCGACTTAATCGCAGCGGCTCGTGCGGAAGATCTAAGCCAGGTACAACAATTATTAGGTGAAGGTGTAGAGGTAGATGAGCGTCAGGGTGATGGAGCTACGGCATTGCACTGGGCAGCCCATCGCAATAATCTGGAATTGGCGCAATTATTAATCGAAGCTGGAGCTGACGTAAACGCCGCTAATGAATTAGGGGCAACTCCAATATGGCTTGCTGCCTTCAACGGTAGTGTTGCATTGCTTGAAGTGTTATTAGATGCACGTGCTAATCCGAATACCTCATTGCAAATGGGTGAAACTCCATTAATGAGCGCAGCCCGTTCTGGTGATTTAGAAAGTGTCGCCTTATTGATTGAACGCGGTGCGGATGTAAACGCTTCTGAGCAGGAAAAATCACAAACTGCATTAATGTGGGCAGTCGCTCAGGGTCATGCTGATGTGGTGCAGCTACTGATTGATAACAGCGCAGACCTAAACGCTCGATCCAGTGTCTGGTATCAATTAGAAAACACTGCGGGCAATACGAATCCTTCTGGCAATTTTAGAATGGCCCATGGTGGTTCTTCGCCAATTATGTTCGCGGCGCGAGTTGGCGATATAGAAACTGCGCAAGTCTTGTTAGAAGCAGGCGCTGACATAGACGACACTGCAGCATCTGGAGTAAGTGCTTTAACCCAGGCTGCCCATAGCGGTCATGAAGAACTTGCTTTGTTTTTGTTGGATCAAGGCGCCGACCCCAATGCAAATAAAGCAGGCTATACCGCATTGCATGCCGCAGTGCTGCGCAGTCAGGTGCGCTTGGTCGAAGAATTACTGGAGCAGGATGCAGTATTTGACACCGTAGTAGAGCATGGCACTCCTGGAAGACGATTTAGCGCTGATTACTCTATACGTTCTCAACTTATTGGTCGCGATGCATTTTGGATGGCAGCGAAATATGGTGAAGTCGAAATATTAAAAATATTGTTAGCAGTAGGGGCCGATCCATTTGCAACTGATGACAATGGTGTTACTTCATTGCAATTGGCCATGGGAAATTCTGGATCTTCGCTCGATTGGCGTAGAGATCGAATCGGTAACGATGAGCCGGATCATGCGGACGAAGAAAGGCGCACTTTAGAGCTGGCAAAAATTCTTATTGATGAAGGCGTGGATGTAAATGCAAAAGATAGTCGTGGTCGCACCGCGATACATCATGCAGTCTTAAAAGATTTCCCTACAGTCGTTGAGTACCTCGCGATGCACGGTGCAGATATTGCATTGCCTAATGATCGTGAGCTAACACCTTTGCAGTTGGCCGAAACCGTTCAGGGTATTCCTGGAACGAATGGGCTGCGTGGTACACGTCCCGAAGTAGCTGCAGTATTGCGCCGTTTAGGTGCAGTAGAATAAATTTTAAATCAGTCCCACTGACCACATAATACAAACGGTGAGGAATGAAACAATTCCTCCTACCAGTGTGGCCCCACCATAACTAAACACCGCATCCGGTACGCTCAACTTACTTAAGGAAGTACATACCCAGAAGTAACTACTGTTTACGTATTTAATAATTACCGAACCACTGGCGCCAGCTAACATGGCAGCTTCAGGTGATAAAGCTAGCGAACCCAGCATAGGTTGTACCAATGCTGCTGCTGTAATTACTCCAACAGTAGTAGATCCCGTGATCATATTACCGATAATACCGATCACAAATGGCAGCAAAATTGCCGGTAAGCCATAGTCAGAAAATATCATGGCTATGGCATCTACCGCTGGTGTACCTCTTAAAATCGCACTAAGCGAGCCGCCCAAACCAGTAACAACTAGAATCATTGCCGAAGTTTTTAATGCAGATTCAACCCAGGCATCTTTGGCTTTTTCTTTGTCGTCTTTGCTTTTAATATTGCGATAGGCAAGCCACACACCAACAGATAGCGCGATAACTGGCCAACCTAGATAACCAAAAATTATGCGCAGAATATGACCTTCCGGCGCTACCAAGGCAATAACACTCTGAGTGCCAATAAGTACAATAGGAATAACTATAGGCATATATGAACTGAGAGTGCTGGGCAGTTCTTCCGGGCCATCTTCATCCAAATCGTCGATAGATACACCTTCGAATTCATTGCTGGCCATGGTCTTAATACGCGGGCCGGCGAAATAAACTCCCCAGGCCCAACAAGCCAATGAACCAAAAAGGCAGGCGATACCACCAAAAATAATTGTCTGCCCAATGTCAGCGCCAACGATAGCAGCCGCAGCCAATGGCCCCGGTGTAGGCGGGACGATGGCATGGGTTAGCTGCAATGCTCCAACTAATCCAGTTGACATTACCGCTATACCCACCTGCATTGTTTTCGCTGCTGAATGGACTAAAGGGTTCAGAATTACATAGGCAACATCTGAAAAGATGGCCACACCGATAATGAATCCGGTCAGGGTTAATGCTAACGGCATGCGTTGCGAACCAACCAGGTTCACCATAGATTTAGTAATGACTTGAATTGCGCCAGTATGTTTAAGAGCCTCGGCAATTATCGAACCCAGCACTATGACAACACCAATCGAGCCCAGTGTATTGCCAAATCCAGTCTCGAATGCATTGATAAAATTATTCTGTTGAATGCCCGGCAATATTCCAAACAACAAAATCGGAATCAGCAGTGCAAAGAATACATGCCATTTCCACTTTGCAATCAGGAATAAAAGAAGAAAGATGAGGACAGCAAAACCGATGAGTGAGATAGCTGCACTAGTGTTTACCGCAGTAGAAGGATCCATCAAAGTACTCTTATTTTAGTTATTTAGTTCTGTGCAAGAAAATCCATAGCCGCGTTTATTCCGCCTTTATTAAAGGGAACGCCAGCAATTTCTAGCCCCATTTCTACTCCGCTCAACGTGCCTGTTAGCATTAATTCGTTGAAATCGCCTAAGTGGCCGATACGGAATATTTTGCCTTTTACTTTGCCAAGGCCAGTGCCCAGCGACATATCGAAGTTTACGAGAATGACATTACGAAGTGCATCTGCATCGTGACCATCAGGCATAACAACAGCGGTCAATGAATTACTGAATTCTTCAGGAACTAAACAAAGGTTTTCCAAGCCCCAGGCTTCCACGGCGATGCGAGTTGCTTCGGCAAGTCGGGCATGTCGCGCGTAAACATTGTCTAGACCTTCGGTATGCAGGAGACGTAGTGCTTCTTTTAACCCATAAAGTAAGTTAGTTGCGGGAGTATAAGGGAACACACCGTTCTTATTGTTTTCGATCATGTCCTGCCAGGACCAATAAGATACATTTGAAGTTGCAGTCTTAGCTGCTTCCAGTGCTTTTTCGCTTACCGCATTGAAGCCGAGGCCAGGAGGTAACATTAGTCCTTTCTGTGAACCACTTACCGTGACATCTACTTTCCATTCATCGTGGCGGTAATCGACGCAGGCAAGGGAAGAAATAGTGTCTACCAAATAGAGGGCTGGATGATTTGCAGCATCGATGGCCTGGCGAATTTCACCAATGCGACTGGTTGCTCCGGTAGAGGTTTCGTTGTGGACTACGCAGATAGCTTTGATTGAGTGCGAGCCATCTAACTTCAATCTATCTTCTACGACCGCTGGATCAACTCCATGGCGCCAGTCACCCTCTACCCATTCCACTTCTATACCTAGTTTTTGAGCCATAGGGTTTTTCCCAAAAAGTGGCAAACCAGCCTGTTTCAAAGGCAAGTACTTTGTCACCGGAAGACAAGCAATTCACTATCGCCGCTTCCCAAGCTCCAGTGCCGGAAGAGGGATAAATAATGATAGGGGAACTCGTATTAAAAATAGGTTTAAGTTGATCGAGTATTCCAAACGTTAAATTAGGAAAATCTGGGCCACGATGATCAACAATAGCTTGAGACATCGCTCGTAAAATACTGTCCGGCACATTTGAAGGTCCGGGAATTTGCAGGAAATGCCGTCCGGCTCGGTGCTTAGAACTGCTCATGATGCTCTTCTTGTTATTGTTTCTATTTCGGTAACTCGATAATCAATTAGAAATTGGTTTTCATTAAAATCTAACGACCGGGATTATATGCTCTCTCCAGATTGGCTTCGACGTCTTGCCGGTAAAATAAAACGTCGCGGAATTCACCATTGGCATACATTTCTGCCTGATCATCGAAGTGTGGTGAACTGGGATCACTTTGCAAACCACCAGCAGTAATTGCTTTGGCAGTCAAACGTTCTCCAAACTCCACAACTGCGACGAAGCTGTTTCCGCTGGTACCATACATGCGGTTCGTTCCTGGATAAGTTCTAGCTCCGAAGGAAGCAAGAGATCCCCAGCGACCGGAGGCAAATCCAACTGGAATACTTGGCTCGCCATCATTGAAATCTTGAACGATGTTGCCATTCAGTCGTTGATACCTGTTTATCTCACCCCAGGGGACACGCCAATCGCCAAAATCATTGGTTAATTCTTCAGCTGCGGCTCGCAATGCAATTAATTGCTGTGTGAGGGTAGAGCGGTCAGCCATGTATTCATAAATATTTGTATTAGATTCGGCGGCTTCATCTGCTACTGCTGCCATCAAGTTCTGCGCGTAATAAATTGCCAAGGAAGTTTCTTCCGAATCGACGGACCAGTTGAAGTCCCAATTTCGCAAAAGATCTATGTATTCCAATATTTCAGATTGAATCGAAACCTGATTCGTGGTGGTGGGAGCAATTGCCGGATTGTTGCTGTTTTCAGTGTTCAGGCCACTTATTTGATCTACCGCTGTAACTAGAAGTAAGTCAGGAATCAAATCTTCAAATGCAGGTAGAAACGGATCGTAGGCTGCCTCGATTAAACTATCGAGCGTAAAGTCAGTTTTGTTTTCTAAAACTTGGACTGCATGCACGCCGCGATAATTCTCGGGATTGTTCGCCATGTAGACACGATAATCAGATGCCACTGGACTATCCCGACCGGACGCATTAAATGGGGTGTTGTTAGTGTTTTGTATCCAGCCTACATCCGGATTAAACACAGTGATTATTTCATCAACACTGTGTAAGCCTTGATAGTCCGTTGCAGGATTGCTGCCATCCAGTGGCTCATTCCAATTAAAACTCTGATTTCTCCTTGGAATATAGTTGCCATGCCAATAGGCAATATTGCCTTTGCTGTCAGCATATACTGTGTTGTTTGATGAATTTGTGCGCAGCTCCATAGTTGCTGCAAATTCTTCATAGTTATTAGACTTTTGCGCCCATAAGATTGGCTCAATGCTTTTATAGGTTCTTCCATGATGCTGAAGGCAACCCACTTGTCATCTTCACCTCTCACAATTGGGCCATGGTGACTGCGGTAAGTCGTAAAATCTCTGGATAGCAATTCATCGCCGTCTTTATAAGAGACAGTAATAACTTTTTCTTCTAGCTTTTTCTCTTCGTCACCATGTACGTAGTAAACACCATCATCTCTTTGCACAATTGTCTCAAGATACTCGTCTATAGCATCCGCGCGGGAAGAGGTATGCATCCAACCGGTATTTTCATTGAAGCCCTGGTAAATAAAAAAAATGCCCCCAGGTAACCGCGCCATAGGCGTTTAATCCTTCTTCACTGATCATGTGTAGCTCTGATCTAAAAAAGAAGGACGTATGAGGATTGATTAGGAAAAGGGCATTGCCATCGGATGTATTTTTAGGAGCGATAGAGAAACCATTGGATCCTCTTGGCTCGTTGTCACTTTGATAGCTGATTTGTGCAAATTGATCATCGCCCCCATAAAAATTTTGCAGTTCTTGAATATTTACGCGTTCGATATCACCGCCAATGCTTCCTTCGGTAAACGTAAGTGCCATCCATGGTTCGAATTTATCGATTACTCTAGGTTTAACTTCCGGATGAGTGTAAAGGTAGTAATTGAGTCCGTCGGCATAGGCATTCATTAATTCCTGCAGCCAGTCTGGGCTGGCTTCATACATGGCTCGAATCTCCACTGGGTCGATAAACAACTTCATCCGGAGAT
>BPDI01000062.1 GCA_019654215.1 Gammaproteobacteria bacterium
ACCGAGTCCGGTTCCAGAAGTATGCCCTTTATATCGCGTCGTCGACAACTGTGCCGTTGAGAGAGTAAATTGATTGCCCTTCCCGATCTACTTTGCGCTTAATTGAAACCTCATTGAAGTTGGTGTACTCACCTTTTAGTTTTCGGTCAGGGTTATCGAAAAAAAGCTCGACACTTGCCTGCCAACCGGTTTACGGGCACTTGAGCCATTAAAAATAACGTCAGTCATGCTCTCGCCGCGAAGATTCTTAGCAGAGCTCTCACCCATCACCCAACGCACTGCATCAATTACATTCGACTTGCCACAACCATTGGGCCAACTACCGCCCTAAATTCGAAGGGAAATTGATTGTTGTTGGATCTACGAAGGACTTGAAACCAGCTAACTTAATATTCTTTAGACGCATTGAAGCCTGGGATTAAGTTGCAGGGTTTTCGACAAGGAACTGGGATCGCGTCTGGCCATGAGACTGAATAATGAAAGAAAAAAGATGTTGAATTCGGCATTTGAATGGCGCGGAATTCTATCTGATTTAATGAAATAGCTACAATTTTAATCGGCCGATAAGGCTAAAAAGATAGCCGTGGAAGCTAATAAAATTAACATATTATTGCGTTGGATGGGAATTTGGTCGGGGTGGCCGGATTTGAACCGACGACCACCACACCCCCAGTGTGGTGCGCTACCAGACTGCGCTACACCCCGAATAGCATTGCCCCAAAAAATTAAGAATCTTTTACTTATTACAACTTAGATATAACGTCTTCTAGATCCCTAACCAGCGACTTAACTTCGCTGAACTAACAGTAGACTTAGTAACTTCTACCGGATCATCACTCATTTTTTGGGCGAGCACCGCCAATGGTATAACCCTGCTCGTAAAGAAGACTCTTGATCTGACGGATAAGCACCACGTTTTGGGCGCTGATAGTACCGTCTATTGCCACGCCGTTTTACAGGTTTTAATTGTGGGAATTCTGCTTCCCAATAGCGCAGACATGAGGTTTAACAGCACAGAGTTCGCCGACTTCACCAATGGTGAAATATCGTTTTGGAGGGATTGGGGGTAATTCGTTGTTATTCTTCGGTTCCAGCATATCCTTCTACTCTTGCCTTTAGCTTCTGACCAGGCCGGAAAGTAACTACACGTCTGGCCTTAATTGGGATTTCTTCACCGGTTTTTGGATTTCTACCAGGCGTTGTTTCTTGTCCCTAAGGTCAAAATTGCCATATCCGGACAATTTGACTTGTCGTTTCTCTCCAAAGATTCGCGAATTTCCTCAAAAAATGCTCTACCACTTCCTTGGCTTCCGCTTATTTAGTCCGAGTTCCTCAAACAGGCGTTCAGCCATATCGGCTTTTGTGAGTGCTCCATCGCCCATAATCAATTCCCCAGCTTAATTCCGCAAATTTGCATTAAATTGTTTTTGTAGTGCGTTGACACAACTACTAATTATTGTATTTATCTCTCGTCACTAAGAGTGCGTGAAGGATGTTGCCACGTCAACCCCAAAGCAATACTTTTTTTGCCTTTTGTAACTGCATCCCCTTGATAAACATCGAATATTCCGAGCCTACCAGGAATTCACCCGCACTTTTTTTTACATTGTTTAAAATTTCATCAGAGGGAAATTTCATCAATTACTATAGCCATATCCCGGCTAACTTCAGGGTATTTCGACAAGGCATTTGCTTTAGGAATTTGCTTTTTTGTAGCTCTTTTAGGACTAATTCAAAGACAAATAAAGGCGTATCGTTTCTAGCTCTCGAGCGATAGCAGGATGTAGAGCTCCTAGGTAGCCTATTTCATTACCTTTGGGGTCTGAAATTCGTGCGCATTGGCCAGGATGGAATCCATTTCTCTCCGCAGTTTCAAACGAAACGAGCGATTTTCCCCCTGAGATCAACAAAGTTCAACGTCCCTTTTAAGTCATAAAAATCGTTTATCTCTCTATATTACACCAGCTTTCAGGTTTTCTTTTACCTGTAATTAAGCCTCCAACCATCTCTTTTTGCAGGATTTCTCCATCTTCCTTTAAGAAAACTAATCCGGTTTCAAATAGACGCAATCGAGACTGCTGACGGTTTGCATTGTATCGATAAGTATTGAGCAGACCTGGAATTAATGATCCACGCATCACTGATAGTTCTTCCGAGATGGGATTTTCCAGCGGAATGGGTTCAAATTCAGCTTTCCCTAACGAGTTTTAACAGATTTGGATCGATAAAGGAGAAAGTCACAACCTCTTGATAGCCTAATGCCCCAACTGTTGCCGAATCTTCTAAGGGGCAGCTCTGCTTCACGAATCCCAGTTAATATTTGCTGCCCCATTCCTAAAGTTTCAGGCACATTGTTGTAACCATAAATTCTGGCCAGCTCTTCAATAAGATCGGCTTCCATACTGACGTCAAATCGATAGGAAGGAACTTCAAGTTCTATTGCTTCTTCGTTGTCTTCAACAACCGTAAATCCAAGCCGTTCGAGTATCTCTCGTATTTCAGTTTGAGCCATTTCAATACCGAGCGGGTCCGGCACAGTCTGATACTTTAGCTCCACTCTGGGAAGACTCTGGTAAATTCCAACAGCTTCGGTTATGGGGCCAGCCTCACCACCTACAATCTCTAACAACAGTTCTTTTTCCCCGCTCTATAGCACGGCATTGCAGCTGATAATCAACGCCCGTTCATATCTATGAGACGCATCGGTATGCATACCAAAAGTACGTGCTCTTCCTGCGATGGTAAGAGGTGCAAAATATGCACATTCGAGGAATACGCTTTTTGTAGATTCAGAAACCGCAGTAGCCATTCCGCCCATGATACCGGCCATAGCAATAGCCCTTTTCTGACCCGCAATAACCATGATGTCGGGGTTTAGAGTGACTTCCTTACCATCAAGCAGAGTAAGCTTTTCATTCTCGCCGGCCATACGCACATCGATTCCACCCGATAATTTCTCATAGTCAAAGCATGCATTGGCTGCCCTAATTCCATAAGAACAAAATTGGTTACATCAACGATTGGATCAATACTCGCAGTCCAGAGCGTCGCAACTTTTCCTGCATCCATAATGGTGAAGAGGAATTTAGGTTTATATTCTTAATTACTCTTCCCAAATATCTTGGACAACCATCTTTCGCAGTTATAGTAATGGGAAGTTTATCTTTGATTGTTGTATCTACCATAACTGGTTTAGGCTCAGTGACATTTTTCCGCGCTAATACTCCCACCTCTCTGGCAAGACCTAAGATACCCAAACAATCTCCGCGATTGGGGGTCAGGTCTAACTCTATACTTATATCATCTAAATCAAGTGTCAAACGACATCCTCGCCGAGTGTTACGTCAGCAGGAAGTTCGAGTATACCCTCCGATTTTTCTTCTAGGCCTAATTCTTCGGCCGAACAAAGCATGCCATTCGATTCAATACCGCGAATAGTTGTTCCTTTAATTTCAAATGGCTTTTCTTTTTTTCCCGGGAAAATAATTTCGGCACCAACTTTTGCGAAAGGGGCTTTCATTCCGGATACTACATTTTCCCCACCACAAACAACTTGATATATATCTACCCCATCCGTAACAGCACAAAGGCTTAACTTATCCGCATTAGGATGTTTCTCTACTGATTGAACTTCACCCACAATGATTTCTGAAAATTGATGCGCAACGGGAGTACAGCCAAACTACTTCGAGGCCAGCCATAGTGAGGCTTTCCATCAAATCATCAATAGACATTTGATGGTCTATCCATTCTTTTAGCCAGGTATTGCTAAAAATCACTTTGCAAGTCTTCCTTAATTAAATTGCTGCAAAAATCGAATATCATTTTCGAAATAGGTTCTTAAATCCCCAACTTGATATCGCAGCATTGCCAATCTCTCTACACCGAGACCGAAAGCGAATCCGTTATATTTAGATGTGTCCACATTGGACATTTCCAGTACCCGCGGATGTACCATGCCACAGCCCATGACTTCCAACCATCCAGTGTTTCCCAAATTCTCAGCCGCTGCCTCCGCAACTTACACAACCCAAATCAGCTTCAGCAGATGGTCCGTAAAAGGGAAATAAGACGGCCTAAATCTAACCGGTAAATCGGTTCAAAAATGCATGCAAGAAACTTACGACGGTTCCTTTGAGGTCTGCAAATGTAACTTTCTCGTCAACGAGAAGCCCTTCTATCTGGTGAAACATTGGTGTATGAGTCAAATCAGAATCGCAACGATATACGCGCCCGGACAAATCATCTTAAAAGGGCACGCCATTTTCCATGACATGAATCTGAACCGGGGAAGTATGAGTTCTTAAAACAGTCCCGGGGTTAACATAGAATGTATCATGCATGTCCCTGGCGGGGTGATGGGTGGGAATATTTAGCGCTTCAAAATTATGATAGTCATCTTCAATTTCGGGCCCAACCTCAACATCATAGCCAGCACTCGGAAAATATCCGTAATACGGTCTATAGTAATTGTGATTGGGTGTAAACCACCGGCACTTTGTCTTCTACCTGGTAGAGTTACATCTATTTTTTCTGAACGACCTTAGTATAAGACTGGCCCTGATTAAATCGTTTTTACGCGCATCGATCGCAGTCTGTAGTGCATTTTTTGCTATATTGATCTGCTCCCCTGCGGCCGGTCTTTCCTCCACTGGCAATTGACCTAATAAATTTTAGTATGCCGTAAAACTTCCTTTCTTTCCAAGATATTGCACGCGCAAAGATTCAAATGCAGCTTCGTTAGATACTGCGCTTATTGCTTGCAAAGCTTCCGCAAGTAGGGAATCGGTATCAGCCATAAGCCGTTCCGTTATTTAGGCAGCCAGGCTTGCTTTTGCTTGGTCTACTATTGCTGAAAAAGCTGCTTTGTCATGAACCGCGAGATCAGCGAGTACTCTTCGATCTATCTCGATGTTTGCTTTCTTCAAGCCAGCAATTAACTGGCTATAGGTAATACCACTTTCACGAGCTTGCGCGTTGATACGAGTAATCCATAAAGATCGGAATACTCGCTTCTTTGAACGGCGATCACGATAAGCATATTGGCCTGCTTTAGTAACAGCTTGATTTTGCTACACGGAACACACGGCTGCGTGCACCATAATAACCTTTTGCTTCCTTAAGAACTTTCTTGTGACGTCGATTTGCAACAACGCCTCGTTTGATTCGAGCCATGTATATTCCCCTTATCGACTAAAACTAATTATCACGTAGCATTCGCTTAACTGCTGGCACGTCTGATTTATCAACAGATGATGTACCGCGCAGTTGTCGCTTTCGCTTTGTTGTCATTTTAGTCAGGATATGACTCTTGAATGCATTTTTACGCTTGAAACCACTACCGGTTTTTTTTAAACCGCTTCGCAGCACCACGATGGGTTTTTTAGTTTACCAACCATGCTTCTAAAACTCCGCATTTGCTCTTGCTTAATTGCAGTACTCAAAAAATTCTAATTACCAAAAAGGCCAGCTTCCATTAACCCACGCGGATCAATGGGCACTGACCCTTGCAGCAATTAGCGCTTCTTTACCGGCGCCAACACCATTACGATTTGCCGGCCTTCCATCTTGGGTTCTTGTTCCACAGTGCCATAATCTGAAAGATCATCTTTAATTCTTTCAATCAGCTCCTGCCCAAGATGTTGATGGGCTAACTCTCGTCCACGGAAATCGTAATGAAACCTTAGCCTTGTCCCCATCTGTTAGGAAACGTATCAGGTTTGCGCAGTTTTACCTGATAATCCCCTTCTTCCGTCCCTGGTCGAAACTTTATTTCTTTTAACGTGTACACGCCGCTGCTTTTTTCTTATTAGCAGCTTTCTGCTTTTTCAGATCGAAAACGTGCTTGCCATAATCCATTATCTTACAGACTTTGAGGATCCGCATCTGGCGCAATAAGCACTAAATCGAGTTTTGCATCTTCCGCAGCAGCTAAGGCATCTTCAATTGAAACGACACCCACTTGACTGCCATCAGCCCCGACAAGACGCACTTCGTCAGCCTCAATGAACTCATTGATTATCGGCTTTTTTGAACTACTCCTCATAATACGCGGGAGTACTCAGTCTTCTTTTCGATGCTTACCAATATAATTTTTCCCTTTAGTTAACTAGGCTGCCTTCACTTCGTCCAAAACGGGCTATATCCTGACTTAAGTGAGTACAAAACCCATCGAATGTCATCGATCCCAGATCTTCACCCCTAAGCGTTCGAACCGCCATAGCATTAGATTCCACTTCTTTATCTCCTACGACGAGAAGATAGGGAATCTTCTGTAAAGTGTGCTCGCGGATTTTAAAGCCGATTTTTTCATTTCTCAAGTCCAAGGCGACTCTAAACCCTTTATTTTTCAAGGATTCTTGCAAATTCGGCAATATTCAGATTGCTTGTCTGTAATATTAAGAATTACCCTTGTTCCGGTGCTAACCAGGCCGGCATAGCGCCAGCGTAGTGCTCGATAAGTACCCCAATGAATCGCTCAAAAGAACCAAGAATAGCTCTATGAAGCATTACAGGAGTTTTGCGGCTGCTGTCTTCCGCCACATATTGCGCGCCAAGACGATCCGGTAAGAAAAAATCAACCTGAATTGTGCCACACTGCTGGATGCGACCCATACAATCCTTCAGAGAATATTCGATCTTCGGACCATAAAATGCACCCTCCCCTGGAACAAGCTCCCAAGGCAGTTTAGTAGCATTAAGCGCTTCCTTTAACGCTTGTTCCGCTTCATCCCATAGTTCATGGAACCAACTCGCTTTTCCGGTCGGGTTGAAAGACGAAGAATAACTTCGTCAAATCCAAAATCTTTGTAAACTGAAAACAACAACTCCATAAAGTCTGCTACTTCTGATTGGATTTGCTCTTCAGTACAAAAAATATGTCCGTCATCCTGTACAAAACTTCTTACACGCATTAAACCATGCATGCTTCCTGAAGGTTCATAACGATGGCAGGAACCGAACTCCGCAAATCTTAACGGCAGGTCGCGATAACTTTTTAAACCCTGATTAAAAACTTGAATATGGCAGGGACAGTTCATTGGCTTGATTGCATACATGCGATTATCGGATTCAACATTAAACATTTCATTAGAAAACTTGGAAGCGTGCCCTGACTTTTCCCAAAGAGAAAAGTCTACAAGCTGCGGAGTATTAATCTCTCTTATTTGTTTTCATTTTGAACTGTTTGCATGTAGTCCTTAATGACTTGATAAACCTTCCATCCTTTGGGATGCCAAAAAGCCATGCCAGGCGCTTCTTCCTGGAAATGAAATAGGCCTAATTGTTTACCCAATTTTCTATGGTCCCTTTTCTCTGCTTCTTCTAATCGTTGCAGATAGAGTTTTAAATCTTTCTTCGAGCCCCAAGCTGTTCCATAAACTCGCTGCAGCATTTCATTGGTAGAGTCTCCCCGCCAATAAGCGCCAGCAACATTGGTTAACTTGAATGCTTTGAATTTTCCAGTGCTCGGGACATGGGGCCCGCGACAAAGATCGATAAACTCACCCTGTCTATAAAAAGAAAGGTTTTCATCGCCAGGAATTGATTCGATGATTTCAACTTTGTAGTCTTCGCCCATTTCTTTAAAAAGTTTTATTGCTTCTTCGCGAGGCACTACTGACCTTTCGACTTCGAGATTCTCTTTAACTATTTCATTCATCGATTTTTCTATGGCTTCCAAATCTTCTGGAGTAAAAGGTCGTTCAAATGCGAAGTCGTAGAAGAATCCATCTTCAATCACTGGGCCGATAGTGACTTGAGCCTTTGGGAATAGTCTTTGTACTGCTTGTGCCATTAAATGGGCGCAGGAATGTCGAAGAACCTCTATGCCATCTTCATCTCTCTCGGTAACGATCGCTACCTCCGCATCGCGGCTAACTAGATAGGAAGTATCCACTAAGGCGCCATCGACCCTGCCTGCCAACGCTGCCTTAGCAAGTCCTGCACCAATAGATTCTGCAATTTCCGAAACAGTTACAGGATTTTCATAATCCCGCTTACTTCCGTCTGGCAAACTTACTTGTGGCATCTTACTAAATTCCTGTTTCCACAATCAGTAACGATCCCATTACCATAAGCTTTATGGTTATATGATAGTCAATCAAATGAATTTTCTTACTCCTAGGGAATGGTAGGCACGACCAGAGTCGAACTGGTGACCTCTACCATGTCAAGGTAGCGCTCTAACCAACTGAGCTACGCGCCTATACTACACACTTTCAAACCCGCATTCGTGCATTCGTACTTCATATTACAACTTATGAAGAAGAATCATTTCGATAGCTTTTAATCCCGAAAGAAAAGACTCGCGATTATACGGAATTACCCGTCCGAGTGTCGACGTGTTTTTCTCTTAAATTATTGTTTTAAGAGCCTATTTTTTAACTCGACTATTCTATCTCTAGTAGCAGCAGCCTCTTCAAAAGCTAAATTTTTAGCCTGCTCGTACATTAAGCTTTCCAGGTTCTCAATCCCCTTTTTTAACTTGCGACGGATCGGAAAAATCGAATTTTGAATAAGCCCCTGTAGACTTAGCTAGAGCCGAGGTCTCTGTCGACCGCGTGTGCCTGGCATGGCATAAGGGTCCCTCCATTACATCTAGTACTTTTTTCTTAACACCTATCGGCGTAATGTTGTGTTCTTTATTGTAATCCAGCTGAGTATTACGACGCCGATTAGATTCATCGATCGCGCGCTGCATTGGGAAACAGTTTTCTGATCAGCATAAAGAATCGCCTTGCCATTTAAGTTTCTAGCAGCTCTACCAATAGTCTGAATTAATGATCGCTCAGAACGCAGGAAACCTTCCTTATCAGCATCGAATACAGCGACCAAAGACACTTCTGGAATATCCAAGCCTTCTCTAAGAAGATTGATCCCTACTAAAACTCAAAACTGCCTAACCGTAGATCTCTTAAAATTTCGGATCGCTCCACAGTTTCAATATCGGAATGGAGATACCGAACTCGCACATCGTGCTCTGCTAGAAAATCAGTTAAGTCTTCCGCCATTCGTTTGGTAAGAACAGTTACCAATACGCGTTCCTTTTGCGCAGCCACTCGATGGACTTCCGATAATAAATCATCTACTTGCATCGACGCCGGCCTAATCTCCAGTTCAGGATCGACTATGCCCGTAGGTCGAACTACCTGCCCCACTTGCTGTCCCTCGTGTTCTTCTTCATAAGGACCAGGAGTCGCTGATACGAATATTATCTGTGGTGTTAAGTTTTCCCACTCTTCAAATCGAAGTGGTCGGTTGTCCAATGCAGAAGGAAGCCGAAATCCATACTCGACTAAAGTTTCTTTGCGGGATCTATCACCTTTGTACATTGCCCCCAATTGTGGAATTGAGACATGAGATTCATCCGCCACTACCAATGCGTTTCCGGGAAGATAATCATAAAGCGTGGGTGGTGGTTCGCCTGCGTTTCTGCCGGACAAGTAGCGTGAATAATTTTCGATTCCCGCGCAATAACCCAATTCCTGAATCATCTCCAAATCGTATTTTGTTCTTTGCTCAAGGCGTTGCGCTTCTACCAGCTTATTGTTTTGGTTTAGTTGTTCTAATCTTTCTTTAAGTTCATTCTTTATCGTATCGATTGTCCCCAGCAAACGTTCTCTCGGTGTTACGTAATGAGATTTCGGGAATACTGTTAATCGAGGAACTTCCTTTATGACACTTCCAGTTAATGGATCGAAGTAAGAAAGCTTCTCGATTTCATCATCGAATAACTCGATGCGTATCGCATCACGCTCAGATTCTGCGGGATAAATATCGATGACATCTCCACGCACACGATAGGTTGCTCTGCGCAACTCCATGTCATTTCGAGTGTACTGCAGGTCGGCTAATCGTTTTAGCAACTTGCGCTGATCGATATGATCACCATGATCCAGGTGCACAACCATTTGTAGATAAGAATTAGGATCGCCCAAACCATAGATTGCGGAGACGGTCGCAACAACTATTACATCTGAGCGCTCTAGCAGAGCTTTTGTGGCAGATAATCGCATTTGTTCGATGTGATCATTAATCGAAGCATCTTTTTCGATGTAAAGATCAGACGATGGAACATAAGCTTCCGGTTGATAATAATCATAATAAGAAACGAAGTATTCCACCGCATTGCTCGGAAAAAATTCTTTAAACTCTCCATATAATTGCGCAGCGAGAGTCTTGTTCGGAGCCATAACTAACGTTGGTCGCTGAACTTGCTCAATGACATTAGCTATTGTGAACGTTTTGCCAGACCCAGTTACTCCCAATAAAGTCTGTGCATGCAGCCCATCATTCAATCCTTCTACCAATTGCACGATTGCATTCGGTTGATCTCCAGCTGGACCGAATTTCGACTCTATTTTGAATTGCTTATCCATTGTTAATAGTGACTCCGACGTCAACCCTTGAGATTATACGAGATACTCTTGCGACTCACGGCAAGTGTTGACCGAGATTTCATTTCTCATTAGACTACGCGCCTTTTCGAGCTATACTCAAACGATCTTCAAAGCTCTGCTGCCCAATAGCTCAATGGTAGAGTAGGTGACTGTTAATCACTTGGTTCCTGGTTCGAGTCCAGGTTGGGCAGCCATTTTGTTCTATCTTAATTCCTCTCTAAATTCATTACCTCTTTCCCCTCGCTCTATTCATTTGTGGTTAAGAGATTCGGAAATAATGTATAGTAGCGACCTGTTTTGCACTGCCTTCTAGTAGGAGAATAACCATGCGAGCGCTATTCTTAGTCGCCTTTCTTACATTTAGCAGCTCTGTTCTTGCCCAGGAAAACCCTGTGGTAATGATAGAGACTTCCAAAGGGACAATTAAAATCGAATTACGGCCCGACTTAACTCCTATCACTGTAGAGAACTTTCTCAGATATGTTGATAACGGTCTTTATGATGGTCTGATTTTTCATCGAGTTATTAGCGGATTTATGATCCAAGGTGGCGGATTCAAGGTGGACATGACCCAATTTTCGACCTATGAGCCGATTAAGAATGAAGCCGATACTGGCCTTTCTAATGCCAGAGGCACCATTTCAATGGCACGGACGGGCGTTGTAGACAGTGCTACATCGCAGTTTTTCATCAATCATGCAGACAACAGTAATCTGGACTATGTTAGTCCAAGCTCTTATGGCTACGCTGCATTTGGCAGAGTTATCGAAGGCATGGAAGTCGTGGACGAAATTGCTGGTGTTCAAACAGGCAATCAGCGAGGGTACCAAAACGTGCCCCTAGAGCCTATATCAATAATCTCGGTTACTAGAGAGGAATAAATTCTGCAGTAACTTAGTCTGGGAACAGAGGCGTTACCTTCTGTTCCTGGCTTTCTGCAGTCTGAGAGGGGTCCTTATTATAGTTCGCGTAGTAGATTTCCCAGAGTGGATCGCTCGCCTCTTCCTTCGGTTCAAACCCATCAACGGCTTCCATCAAAACAGATCTGATCTCGAAAAGATCAATATTCTGACAAGCTGATTCCAGTCTACTTAACAGTGAATCTAAAGTTTCCCAGCTTAGGGTTTCTTCTTCTGCACGCATGATCTTCGGATGCTCAGTTCCGGTAACTGATTCACCAATCAGCAACTCTTCGTAAAGCTTTTCACCCGGTCGTAAGCCGGTGTATTCGATGGCTATGTCACCACGATAGGAATTTTCATCTTTAATATCGTAACCCATTAAATGAACCATCTTCTTAGCCAGATCCACGATTCGAATTGGTTCGTGCATGTCCAACACAAAAACATCTCCACCTGTTGCCATTGAACCGGCCTGAATAACCAGCTGCGCAGCTTCCTGCACGGTCATGAAATAACGAGTTACTTCTGGATGAGTTACGGTGACTGGACCACCGGTACTAATCTGTCTTCTAAAGAGAGGTACAACCGAACCTGATGAGCCCAGCACGTTGCCGAATCTCACCATACTGAACTTAGTGCTACTCTCTCTTTGGGCCAAAGCCTGCAAGACCTGTTCTGCGAAGCGTTTTGTAGCTCCCATAAAGTTTGTTGGACGCACCGCTTTATCCGTAGAAATCAATACAAAGTTTTTAACACTAAATTTTTCCGCAGCTTGCGCAGAAATTAAGGTGCCAAAAATATTGTTCTGTGCGCCTTCCACAATATTCTTTTCAACCATCGGCACTTGCTTATAGGCAGCAACATGGTACACAGTGTCAACCGCAAAACTCTTAATGGCGCTCTCCATTTGGGCCGATTACAAACAGAACCGAGCAAGGCGACACTTCGATCTGATTAC
>BPDI01000063.1 GCA_019654215.1 Gammaproteobacteria bacterium
CTCTGCTTATGAAGATACTGATGATCTATCCCCAGATTGATGCCCCCTTAGGCACTAATCATGGCATTGCCTCCCTCGCCGGCGTGCTCCACGCCAATGGTCACGAACTCGACTTGATGCATGTCTCAGAGAAATACAAACCAGTACCTTCAAGCCAAGAAATCATCGAATACATCCGTGAGACCAAACCCGGATTAGTGGCTTCTCCGTGATGTCTCAACAAATGGAGTGGGTGGAAGAGAAGAGCAAAGATATTCGCGAAGTAATTCCAGAATTAGTTCAGGTCATTGGGGGAGTACATTGCACTATGGTTCCCGATGAAGTGCATAAGTCGAAGATGTTTGACTATGTTTGCGTCGGGAAGGTGACTGGGCGTTGTTAGAACTTATGGACTCTTTAGAAAAAGGAAAAACTCCACACACCTTAGCGAACTTCAGATCTTGGATGGGAGGCGTGCCAGTTTCAAACCCCGTAGCTCCATTCCCAGATCTGGAAAAGCTGCCGCCACTGGACTAGAAGTATTCGATATGCAGGCTGTCATGAAAGAAACTCGGGGCTGGATGGGTATACTACGTCTCGTGGCTGTCCATATAAATGCACTTACTGTTTTAATATCGAGATTGTTGATCAATACATTGAAGACGGCGCAGCGAAAAGTGTAAAAGACTTTTTCGCCACTTTCCAGTCGATGTAATGATGGACGATTTGAAAAAACTACTAAAAGAAAATCCAGAGATTAATACTTTCATCTTTGATGATGACTTATTTACTTTAAACACCGATTATGTTGTTGAGTTTTGTGAAGCCTACAAAGAACATAATGTTGGTATACCTTTCGTAGTAAACGGCCATGTAAACTGTTTCGATGAAAGAGCCGCAAAAGCTTTAAAAGAAGCTGGCTGCATAATAGTTAAGTTCGGTTTAGAGTCTGGCTGTCCTCGCGTGCGGCGCGAAGTGCTAAAACGCTACATGAAAAATGAGCAGATTGAACATTCTTTCTACTCTGCTCATGCTTATGACTTACATAGTTCGGGATTCATCATGTTCGGTCTTCCTTATGAATCTCGCGAAGAGATCATGGAAACCATTCGTCTCTGTGCCAAAGTTAAAATGGGCCGTTTCCGCTGGGCCTTGTTCTTCCCTTTTAAAGGAACCGCTGGGTATGAGATTGCCAAACCACTTATCGACGAATCGAAGATGGCAGGCAAAGGTAACTACTTCGATGGGTCCTGCTTAAATTTCGGTGAAGATCACGATTTATTCCTGGATAAATTATCCAAACTCTGCAATTGGTACGTTAATGCTGAGACTGATTGGGAATGTGCACCAATTTATCGCAAGCTAGTAGAAAAAATAGAAGCCATGGATAGAGAAACCTGGCTCCCGGAGATGAAGATCTTGTTGCTTATGATCGAGATCTGTCTGAACAATTAATTGCGGAAGATAAGATTCATTACACTATTCGATATTCAAACGTCATGGGTGTACGCTCTGATTATATTAAGCAAGAGCGTGAACAAATGGCGACCGGCCAGAAGAAAGAAGCAGTCGCCTATACCCTCGACCAAAGTTAGCCGCAACAAAAAGTTCCATAACCATGCTCCCGGCATTACAGTCTATTGATAGCCTGGTAGTTCGCTGTCCCAATTGGGTTGGCGATATCGTCATGGCCACTCCAGTATTTCAATGCTTGCGAAGCAATTTCCCCCGCGCAACCCATAACCGCTTTAGTCCGGCCCTATGCAAAGGGCATTCTGGAAGACAGCCCATGGTTTAACTTCATCGTTGATTGCCAGGATAAGAATTTCAAAGGGCTCGAGGTGATTCGTAATACGTTTTCCGGAACAAAACCGCAGATGGGATTGCTTCTGCCCAATACCACCCACTCCTATCTAACATTTAAGTATGCAGGAATTCCATTGGTATACGGTTACAAAAGAAATCTCCGCAAATTTTTTCTTCAGGGTCCGAAACCTATTGTAGAAAATGGCAAATACAAACCCATGCCCATGCAGGACTACTATCTAGAATTATGTCGTTTTTTAGAATTAGATCTTCCGGACCATCCAAAACCTAAACTCTATATTTCTGATCGACTACAGGGTGAAGGTAATGCCAGGCTGCATAATTACGGTATTCAGCACGGGGACCTGGTTATTGGTTTAAACCCTGGCGCAAGTTTTGGTTCTTCCAAGTGCTGGCCAACAGAACACTTTAGTAAGCTGACCGAATTACTTACTGCCAAATACAACTGCAAATTTCTGCTATTTGCGGGACCAGGAGAAGAGGAAATTGCTGCGGCAATTGTTGAAACCAGTTCTGTCGACATAATCAACACCGCGCGAGACAAAATCGATCTAGCCAAATTGAAACCCCTGATTAAACGCTGTAATTTACTAATCACAAACGATACCGGACCAAGGCATTATGCGGTTGCATTTGATGTTCCTCATATCGTTTTAATGGGTCCGACAAGCCCAATCTACACTGAGAGTAATCTGGAACATTCTGTCGTCATGCAAAAGGACTTAGCTTGCATCCCGTGTCATAAGAAAGCCTGTCCCCTTGGGCATCATGCCTGCATGCGTGAACTCACTCCATCTGATGTATTCAAAGCCTGTCAATCCTCCTTAAATGGGGTATCGGTTTGAAATCGAATTACTACCAAGAGCAATGGCAGGAACTAAGAGAATCAGCAGACTCCCAGCACTTGGATTCTCTAGCAAAGCGCGTCGCTTCAAGCTTTATAGATCGTTATTACTACAGCGATGAATATAATCGTGAGCATATTCACTTACTTTGCGAAATGGCCACCCATTTCGCAGATGAATCTCTTAATCAGATCGCTGCCCGTACGTTGTTCGGCACCGTGATTGAACGCCTCTGTGACGATTTCGAAGAACTTCAAACCGAAACCTATAACCGGTTAATCTGCCAAGTCGTCAATTATCTTTGTCATATTCCGGAAGGCAAAGAAATGAAATCGGAACTTTATTCATTTCATTTACGCACCGAAGAACAACTCTATCAGCGCATAGAATCGATTCGCCTAACTCCAGATCGCAAACTTAGTGGAATTGTTAGACCAAAGAAAATTCTTATACTGTCACGAGTTACTATCGGCGCGGATGTCGCAATTACCTCGGTCATCTGCCAGCGAGTCGCGCAGTTTTATCCAGATGCTGAAATCGTTGTAATAGGCAATGGAAAATTAAAACAAATCTTTGCCTGCGAATCGAATATTCAAGTGCATGAACTTAACTATGCAAGACGTGGTGGATTAGTAGAGAAGTTCCAGATTTGGTTGCAATTGCTGACGGAAGTAAGAAGAATAATTGCGAACTTATCCCCGGTAGAATTTCTAATTCTGGATCCAGATTCCCGCTTAACACAGCTGGGCGTGCTGCCCCTAGTTCCATTACCAAACTATCGCTTCTTTAATTCTAGGGGGAAACAAGGCACATCAAAGCACGCCTCCATGGCACAACTTACAAATCAATGGCTAGATAATATCCTCGGTAACAAAGAATTCTGTTATCCCAAGGTATGGCCAATAGCATCAAACTTACAAAGCGCTGAGCAATTTCGATTAAAAATTGATCCCAATAAAAACTCTACAATAATTACTGTAAATCTTGGCGTGGGCGGTAATGAACGCAAACGTGTTCAAGGTGAATTTGAGAAAGAGCTACTGCTAACTCTGTTAAATGAACCGAATACTAAAATTGTTTTGGATTTAGGATTTGGATACCAAGAACGAGAACAAAGTTCTTCATTATTACAAGCAGCTCAGGAAGCCGGCGTCACAACAGGGGAAAACCCGCATTCTCTGATATCCAGAGATGCGATTTCAGCGCTCAATTAATTGGAATCGAATGTTCGATAGGTGAAATTAGTGCTCTCATTAATCAGAGCGATGAATTTATTGGTTATGACTCTGCTTGCCAACATATTGCTGCGGCAGAAGGCATAAAGACATTTACAATTTTTGCCGGTACCAACAATGTGCGATTCATTCGACGTTGGCAGGCCTGTGGCGAAAATACCAGCGAGATTATTTACGTCGATACTCTTTCTAAGGATGGTTATATTGATAATGAGGATATCATCGCAACTCTAATGGATTTTAGAACTTCTGGCTGAATATATTTGACACAAAAAACCCGGCTTAATAGCCGGGTTTTTTTTGCAAACTGCCTATTCGCTTAATATCCAGAGCTTTCAGCTTGAGCAGCTGGCAAAGCCATTGCTGTTAGCTTCGAAGAAGTCTGCAACATAATGTACTGATGACCATCATGGGTCCAAGAGCTCATACCGTAACTGCTGCGAGCTGGCGCTTCGATTTCACCGATGATTTCACCATTGTCTTTGTCGATAGCCCAAAGCATCGGAGTGCCATCGGATGCCGTGTCTGAATAAATCAGCATATTTGGTGTAGCAACCATTGGCACAAGTGCACCGGTGCCAGTATTACCGTACTCACTTTCAGGCACACCATAGCGCTCAAATACATCTTTGTAGCGTTGCGGAGTCTCACCGGTTGGAACAGTGAATTTTTTCTCACCGGTGTTCATGTCATAAGCAACGATAGTGCTATAAGGTGGCTTCCAGATTGGAAGACCTGAAGGATGCCGTGGCGGACGTGCAGTCGCGCCAGGAACGCCATTAGCAAATTGCGAAGTTGTTGTTCCAGTTGAATTAGGGAACAGCAGGTCTGCTTCTTCACCTGGAATCAAGCGGAGTGCAAAACAAGCAGTGTGCTCATTAACATAAAGTGTTGCCGTATTTGGATCAGCTACCGGAGGACTGGTAATGTTCACACCGCCAGCACCACCAGGGCAGTTCATTGCAGCATACTTGCCATCAGAATTGTTGGCGTGAATCGGCGGATTGAATAAACCACCCATCACATAATCTTCCATAGCGATAATGGCTTCCGCCTTTAATTCAGGAGTGAAGTCGATCAAATCGTCTTCACCAATTCCTTGCATTGAATAAGGTTCAGGCCAAGTTACGTGAGGTTGAGTTGGCGACAATACCTCACCTGGAACAATGGATGCAGGAACCGGTCGCTCGACGATCGGCCAAACTGGTTCGCCGGTAAGCGATTAAAGGTGTACAACCAACCTTGCTTTGTTGCCTGAACTACTGCAGGAATATCGCGACCATCGACATTAATATCCAATGCGATTGGTGCCGTTGGTGTATCGAAGTTCCAAATCTCATGATGCACAAACTGGAAGTGCCATGACCTTTCGCCAGTACTGGCATTCAGCGCGATAATACTTGCCGCAAAGAGATTATCTCCAGGCCTAAAACCACCGTAGTAATCGATGGTTGCACTGTTCGTTGGAATATAAACTAGGTCGTTCTCGGGGTCGGCAGAAAGTGGCGCCCAAGAAGATACATCTCCTGTCCATTCCCATGCATCATTTTCCCAAGTCTCATGACCATACTCACCAGGTTGTGGAATCACATTAAATTTCCACTTGAACTGGCCAGTACGGGCGTCATAACCAAGAATGTCACCTGGCACATTTTCAATACGCGCCTGGTGATAACCCTGCTCTGCAGAGTTACCAACAACAATAGTATCGTTGACCAAAGATTGGTGGGATGAAGAAGTAATGTAACCAGTTTCTAAAGGAATGCCTTCATAAGGGTCATAAGGGGGGACCAAAGGGCCTTAACAGATCCACCACACCGGGTTTTCGGAAAGCCGTCGATAGGGACTGGTGTTCCCCAGTTCTCTAAAGGGAAAACCCGTATCAGCATCAAGAGCTGTCATGAAGAATCCCGGCGAAATGATGAATATCACACCGCGACCATCTATTTCGGTATAGGCGATCCCTTACCGTAGTCGGCCCGCATGGGGTATTCAGCCCGAGGAGTCTTCGGCTCTCGATAAGACCAAATCGTTTCACCAGTCTTTGGATCAATCGCAATTACATGGCGGTTGTAACCGGCCACAGTGAACAATTTCCCGTCGATATACGATGGTGTGGAACGTCCACTTACTGCACCGAAGCTGGCACCGTCCCACTCCCATGCCGCTTCCAGATCGCTGAAATTTTCAGCGGTAATCTCAGTAGATGGTGTAAAGCGCGTATGGGCATAATCATTACCCAGGGTATACCATTCGGCGGAATCTTGAGCGTTTACCAGGGTTGGCAGCGCTATTAGGCCGGCCAGAAGTCCCAGTAAACGTCTTTTTAGAGTTACAGTATTCAATTTTCTCTCCTACTTCTCAGTGGCTCTCTGGATATCAAAAAGCCCTAAAAATCCGGTATTTCAGAGCCGTAGATTACCTGGGCAAAATACGGGTCTAAACTCCCATATCCTGCCACAATTCGGGCTCTCAGCGTAAATGAAAAATGTTTCAAAGTGTGCCGATTTTTGCGATGCTGTCTAACCCTTCTCACGAGCTAGAAAGTGCCAGTAATCCGCAGCGATAAGGTGGGGCCGGAGGCACTGCACTGGTCTTCGATTTCTTCCAATATACCGCTGGAAATTCTTCCTACGAATCGTTGCCGCTCCCGGCAAAACTCAGCGTCACTGATGATACGATCAGCATCCAAACGGAAGGTAATATTTTGAGGGCTGACCCATTCAACGAATGCTGACCAGAACGGATCTCCTGCCGACAACTCGATATCCACTAGATCGTAGGTCTTACGATTACCGTCAAAAGGGTTACTCCAGCGCATACCCCAGTTTAAGTTCCTTTCGGGAATATCATGACGAAAACTCCAGGTAGTGCGCCCGCGCCGACTGAATTGCATTCTTCTTTCAATGCCTAGGAAGGGGTCCTTAATCTTCGAGTCTTCGACATTAACCAAACCTGTAACTAACAAGTTTGGCAGTCCGATCATGCGCATGCGGGTACTGCTATTAATATCGATGCCGTACTTCTCACCATCGCCAATGTTTCCGTTTGCTCCCTGCAAGTCATCGTCGGAAGGAGAAACGTCGATGCGCTCAATGCGATCGTGCCAATCCTCAAAATAGAGCCGACTACTTACAACCCCAATATCATTTGGCAGTCGATACTCAGCATTGAACTCATAGTTCCAATACCATTCCTGTCTTAGGTTTTCATTGCCCAACTGCACGTTGGAATCTTCGTCCCGATTATCTGTCGCAGCAACGAAGTCATTGAAAGTTAACTGTTCTACTATCTTCTCAATTGTTCCCCGAAGTTGGATCTGCGGAGTCAGGTCATATCTGAAATCAGCTTTCGGTTTTACAAAATCGAACTCACGAGATTTTGAAACATCGCCCCTCTGAGTAATTTCCGAATCTTCATATAGCACTGAAGTTTCCAGTGACATTCTTGGACTAAAAATCCAGTTGTGAATTATAAAGGGCTCGTAACGCATCTCTTCGACCGATGAGTTTGAATTAGAAATTGAAACTGGGACCAGCCCACCAAAGTCAGATGAAGGTGTGCCAGGTATGCCGCCAATTCCCAAGGCTAGTTTCGAATCGAGAATAGTTTGTGCTCGCTCAGCACCGAGTTCGATATCTTGTGAACCACCAAACATATCAAATGTATAGGATCCACGAATAATGCGCTCACGGGTAGTACTGCCAGAATCTAGAAACAGATTTTTTTCTTCGCTTTGTGGACCAGTTAAGTTCCAACGTTCTCTGGTTCGAGCTTGGGTAAAAGCATTGCTAATTGCCAATACTTTGAATCGATCTCCACGATCGGTTACATATTCATAGTCCGCACCAATTTCCCAATTTTCAATTGAACTAGGATTGTCTTCTCTTTGAAAGAAATCCACATTAGGTGAGACTTTTAAATCGGTAGTACGACGAACCGTGTCGCTCTCACCAGATCCCTCAGTGAATTGCGCATTGAATCTAGCACTGCTACTAGGACTAATTTCATATCCCGCATTTGCACTTATAGTGCTGTTATCGCCATCAGTCTGTCTGATTTCTCTGATACGATCATTTGGAGAAAAATCACCCAGCACTGAATTTTCTTTACTAATGTTTCTGGAATAAACCTCACCGGATCTAGCTTCAATTTGATAATCAAGCGCTCCAGTCTGGCCGCTAAAAGATAAACTACCGGAAGGTGTAACTGTGTTGTTATCAGATTGCTGTGCACTTAATTCATACTGAATGGACCTGTCGGCAAAAGTATCGTAAAGAACGACATTGATTACCTGCCCACTTCCCCGCACATCCAATTCACCTGAAGTGCCGCGAATGATTTCAATATAGTCGACCTGATCTGAGGTGATGCGGGTGAGCTGCCCTCCCGTGCTATTGTTTTTCCCTGCAGTACGCTTTCCATTAATGAGGATTTCAGTTCCTCGAGAGCCGCCGCCGAAACCACGGCCGCCTCCGCCTCCACTACGATAACTTCGGGAAGCCCCTGCTACACCACTATAACTACTTCCACCACCACTCAAACCAGGGATGCGGTCTAACATGTCCTGAGCAGTTACTGGTGTCCATTCATTGAAATAGTTAGCAGGATACACAACTGTGGAGTCTTCACCCACATTGTCCTGGGCATTTACAGTCTGACTCCCAAGCACAAAAAAGCAGTACAGTATTAATCGAGCAGGACCTCGAAACATCTGGTACTTCCTCAGTTTTGGGTTCGAACCTCGCCGATTCAACCCGAACCCCCATTTCTTCACGGCCGAGAGTATAACGCAGCTAATTGAATACGTTAGTTACAAATTGTATGTAAATCAATCGGGAGAGAGCTCGGATACATGAAGAATTTCAGGTGAGCTAGCGTTAGATTGAGACGACCTTCGGTAATCCCAATTCAATCCTCTCAATTCCAGAATTTATTGCTAGAAAGTGCCAGTCACTCGAAGAGAAAGTGTAGGACCTGAGGTGGAGCACTGGTCTTCGATTTCTTCCAATATACCGCTGGAAATTCTTCCTACGAATCGTTGCCGCTCCCGGCAAAACTCACCGTCACTGATGATACGATCAGCATCCAAACGGAAGGTAATATTTTGAGGGCTGACCCATTCAACGAATGCTGACCAGAACGGATCTCCTGCCGACAACTCGATATCCACTAGATCGTAGGTCTTACGATTACCGTCAAAAGAGTTACTCCAACGCATACCCCAGTTTAAAAGTTCCTTTCGGGAATGTCATGACGGAAACTCCAGGTAGTGCGTCCGCGCCAACTGAATTGCATTCTTCTTTCAATGCCTAGGAAGGGGTCCTTAATCTTCGAGTCTTCGACATTAACCGAACCTGTAACTAACAAGTTTGGCAGTCCGATCATGCGCATGCGGGTACTGCTATTAATATCGATGCCGTACTTCTCACCATCGCCAATGTTTCCGTTTGCTCCCTGCAAGTCATCGTCGGAAGGAGAAACGTCGATGCGCTCAATGCGATCGTGCCAATCCTCAAAATAGAGCCGACTACTTACAACCCCAATATCATTTGGCAGTCGATACTCAGCATTGAACTCATAGTTCCAATACCATTCCTGTCTTAGGTTTTCATTGCCCAACTGCACGTTGGAATCTTCATCACGTTCGTCAGTAGCAGCAACGAAGTCATTGAAAGTTAACTGTTCTACTATCTTCTCAATTGTTCCCCGAAGTTGGATCTGCGGAGTCAGGTCATATCTGAAATCAGCTTTCGGTTTTACAAAATCGAACTCACGAGATTTTGAAACATCGCCCCTCTGAGTAATTTCCGAATCTTCATATAGCACTGAAGTTTCCAGTGACATTCTTGGACTAAAAATCCAGTTGTGAATTATAAAGGGCTCGTAACGCATCTCTTCGACCGATGAGTTTGAATTAGAAATTGAAACTGGGACCAGCCCACCAAAGTCAGATGAAGGTGTGCCAGGTATGCCGCCAATTCCCAAGGCTAGTTTCGAATCGAGAATAGTTTGTGCTCGCTCAGCACCGAGTTCGATATCTTGTGAACCACCAAACATATCAAATGTATAGGATCCACGAATAATACGCTCACGGGTAGTACTGCCAGAATCTAGAAACAGATTTTTTTCTTCGCTTTGTGGACCCGAAATATCCCAGCGCTCGCGAGTCAGAGCATCACTGAAAGCATTGCTTATAGCTAAAACTTTAAATCTATCACCGCGCGCCGTGTTGTATTCATAATCAGCGCCGATTTCCCAATTTTCTATTTCTCTGGGACTGTCTTCTCTTTGGAAAAAATCGACATTGGGAAAGACTTTTAAATCGGTAGTGCGTCTGAGAGTATCATTCTCACCAGACCCTTCGGTAAACTGCGTATTGAATCTAGCACTGCTATTGGGATTAATGTCATAGCCGAGGTTTGCGCTTATTGTGCTGTTATCACCATCAGTCTGACTGATTTCTCTGATACGATCATTTGGGGAAAAATCACCCAGTACTGAATATTCTTTACTGACGTTTCTGAAATAAACCTCGCTTGCACGCGCCTCGATTTGATAATCAAGCGCTCCAGTCTGGCCGCTAAAAGATAAACTACCCGAAGGCTTTACCGTATTGTTATCGGACTGAACTGCCCCAAGCTCGTACTGCATCGATAAATCAGTAAAAGCTTCGTAAAGAACGACATTGATTACCTGCCCACTTCCCCGCACATCCAATTCACCTGAAGTGCCGCGAATGATTTCAATATAGTCGACCTGATCTGAGGTGATGCGGGTGAGCTGTCCTCCCGTGCTATTGTTTTTCCCTGCAGTACGCTTTCCATTAATGAGGATTTCAGTCTCTCGACTACCGCCGCCGAAACCGCGGCCACCGCCACGAGAACTGCGACTAAAACCACCAGGTCGCCCACCACCACTAAACCCTCTGCTAGACCCGCTGCTGCGGCCATCACTGAGACCTGGAATTCGATCCAACATGTCCTGAGCAGTCACAGGCGTCCATTCACTGAAATAATTCGATGGATAAACTACAGTAGAATCGTCACCCACATTACTTGTCCAAACCCATATTGCGCGGTAAATGCAATTAAAACAGCAACTAAATTTCCCTTCGGGCAACGATACATCTGGTACTTCCTCAGTTTTGGGTTCGAATCTGCATCGACTCAACCCGGACCCCCCATTTCTTTGCGGCCGAGAGTATTACACAGCTAATCCAATGAATTGGTAACAAATTGTATATCCAGCTATGAAGTTACAGTTGAGATAGAGAAATGGCTAAGGAGACAGCAGTGAAGCTCAGAGCTAAGAGAAGCGCCAAACAATCACCAATCAAATCCTCCCCAATTAGACTAGAAAGTACCGGTAATCCGGAGAGAGACAGTGGGACCAGATTTTGTGCATTGATCTTCAATCTCTTCAAGAATTCCTGAAGATATTCGACCCACAAAACGTTGCCGTTCTCGGCAAAATTCACCGTTATTTATGATTCGCAGTGCGTCGAGTCTGAAAGTAATGTTTTGCGGGCTAACCCATTCCACGAATGCCGACCAGAACGGATCCCCAGCAGAAAGCTCAATGTCATCTATATCATAACGAGATCGATTACCGTCCCAGAAGTTGCTCCAGTTAACGCCATAATTGAGATTCCAATTTGGGATATCGTGACGAAATCCCAGTGTGTTGCGCCCGCGGAAACTTCCAAGCATCCTGCGCTCGATATCAAGGAACGGATCGGTGATTTTCGAATCCTCAGCATTCAGACTCGCAGTGATTAATAAATTAGGCATGTTAATCATGCGCAATCGAATACTGCTATTTATATCAATACCATATTTCTCGCCATCACCAATATTGCCGTTGGCGCTTAATAAGTTACCTTCGTCTACGGTTACATCCAATCGCTCAATAGAGTCACGCCAATCCTCATAATAGAGTCGTCCACTCACTACACCGATATCATTTGGCAATCGATATTCACTGCTAATCTCATAGTTCCAATACCAGTCCTGGCGCAAATTAGCGTTACCTGCCTGCACATTAGAATCTTCGTCTGCCTCATCCGATGCAGCAACAAAATCATTAAAAGTTAGTTGGTTAACAATTTTTTCAATCGTACCCCCAATCTGCCAGGTTGGTGTCAGGGCATAGCGGAAATCTACT
>BPDI01000064.1 GCA_019654215.1 Gammaproteobacteria bacterium
TCATGGAATTCGAGTACCTTGCCGATCGCCCTCAAGATGTTTCCAAGGTAATCGCCTGGTGGCGCACCGAGGGGGGTTCGCGCATGGGGTCGGATATCAAAAGCCTGGAAACTCAATTGAGGAAGTCCTTAAGCAAGTCGGAACTTCCCATTCACATTATTGCGACTATCGACGGTAATGCAGTCGGTACAGCAGCATTAAAGTTACAGGAAGTTGCTGAACTTTTTCCTGACAATCACTATTGGTTGGGCAGTGTATTCGTTGATGAGCAACACCGCGGTAACAGTATCGCCTCTAAGCTTAGTAAAAGAATAGTTGAACTTGCCAAAGAGAAAGGATTACCTCACCTTTATCTACAAACTATCGATTTGAGAGGTGGCCTTTACGCAAAGCTTGGTTGGGAGCCGATTCGGGAATTCAATTATAAAGAAGAGCAAACATTGCTCATGCTGAAAAAGCTGTCATGAATAAGAAGGAAGAATATTCAACACTTACTGGAATGAAGGTCATTCGATCCAGATTGGGTCATGAAAAGATTATGGCTAATTACTTTACAGTAAATGAAAAGCACTTAAAGAAGTGGACCCCTTCTGTTCCAAAAGGTCATCATTCTGTAGAGTCTTGGCAACGTCGATTAGGTGAACGAGAGCTCGAGTTTGAAAGTGGCTTGTCAGCATATTTCATCGGAACCGATGATGCTGAATCTCACGTCATTGGTAATTGTTCCTTAAGTAATATGGTGCGAGGTGTTTTTCAGGCTTGTCATATGGGTTACTCAATTGCGGAGCAATATCAGGGTCAAGGTTACATGAAAAAAATTGTTAGTCATGCAATTGGCTATGCTTTTAATGACATGAAGCTTCATAGAATTATGGCAAACCATATGCCAGACAATGAACGTTCTGCAGCATTACTTAAAAGTTTGGGATTTGAAAAAGAAGGATACGCAAAAGAATACCTGTTAATTAATGGGCAATGGGAAGATCATATTCTTAACGCTCTATTGAATAAGAATTATCGGAGGTAGCTATGTTTTCCAGTGAAGATAAAAAGTTGACGTTTATATAATACTTCTGGTACTAGTCCATCAATGGAAAGGATTCTATGATTGAATACCTAGCACCTTGCGGAAGAGTTTGTGATTTATACAGATTGAATTCAGAAGCAGAAAAACATCCCCAATCGGAATCTCCGTAGACCGACATTAATCTTGACAACTCCAGTTGAGCATTTTTACTAAACCTGGCGACAGTCACATGAGGGACGTAGGTTTTGCGTTCCTGTTTGAAACCCAGCGCTGCACATTTCTTGTCTAACACTGCAGCCAGCTTGCTTAGCGCCTCATTGCGTTCTACACCAATCCAAATCGAATTGTAGAAAAATCCAAGACCCCGGCAGTTCAACTTTATCGTGGATTTAAATTCTAATGCGGACAGCGCTTTGATTAAACTATGAACCTGATCATGTTCTATTGACCCCAGAAATTTCAGAGTTACATGCAAGTTCGATTCGTCCACCACCCGCAATTTGCTGCGAGGGTCAGAAGCAATATGCACTAGTGATTGATTTAAGAAGCGGAGTTCTTTTGCTAGTGAAAAGTGAATGCCTATAAAACAACGCAATTTGTTCTTATCACTTTTTGAGTTCATGGTTCTGGAAGCTGAGCTTTGTGGCAAAGCCTAATCCTGCCCTACATCGCAATTGCCGTCCATTTCGAATAGAATCTGCAGTCCGAAAAAACGGATGAAATAACTAGAAGAATAAGGACTCTACTGCATGCACAATCGGCCCATCTACAGCAGCGAACACGAACTATTTCGTGATAATGCCCGGCGCTTTTTTCGTGAAGAGTTAGAACCAAATATAGACCAGTGGGAGAAAGAAGGTAGATTGCCGCGGGATTTCTGGCGCAAGGCGGGAAAGAATGGATTTCATTGTTGCGGTATACCAGAAGAATATGGCGGTCCCGGCGCAGACTTCATGTATAACATGGTGCTATCGGAAGAAGTAGGCTATGCAGTCGGTGGTGCCAGCGTTGGATTCTCCGTTTCGTCCGATATTGTCGCCTACTATTTACTGCACGGTGGGACTGAGGATCAGAAACAGCAATGGTTACCCAAGATGGTAACTGGCGAGGCTATTCCTTCTATTGGTATGACCGAGCCAGGTTGCGGTAGTGATCTCAAAGCGGTGCGCACTTCGGCGGTTCGCAATGGTGATGACTATGTGATCAACGGCCAAAAAACCTTTATAACCAATGGCCAAAACTGCGACTTTATCTTATTAGCTTGCACTACGAATCCTGATGCAGGCGCAAAAGGAATTAGCCTGATAATCGTCGAAAGCCATCGTGAAGGATTTAATCGCGGCAGAAATCTGGAAAAGATTGGTCAAAAAGCGGCAGACACATCCGAGCTATTTTTTTCTGATGTAAGAGTTCCAGTGACAAATCTATTAGGTCAGGAAGGCGGTGGTTTCTCCTTACTCATGAATGAGCTACCCCGCGAAAGAATGACCATTGCCTGTCGCGCATTCGCAGAAGCACAGCGTGCTTATGAACTTACAGTCGAGTATGTGAAAGAAAGAAAAGCCTTTGGCCAACAGATTTACGAATTTCAAAACACGCAATTCAAACTGGCAGAAATTAAAACTGATTTGGCGGTCGGATGGGCATACATCGATCAGTGTCTGTTTAAGATCAATGAAGGCAGCCTAACTCCTGAAGAAGGAGCAATGGCAAAACTTTGGACTACGGAAACGGGTAATAAAATTATTGACGCTTGTTTACAATTATTTGGTGGATATGGCTATATGAGTGAGTATCCAATCTCTCGCTTGTATGTTGATTCGAGAGTACGAAGAATTTATGGCGGTACTTCTGAAATTATGAAGTTAGTCATCGGAAGAACTGTATAAAAAGTCGAAAAGAAAGAGGAAAGAAAATGAGTGGTATAACTGCCTACGGTGCGTACATTCCTCGAGGCCGACTCAGCAAGCAGGCAATTGCCGAAGCCAATTCTTGGTTTGATGCCAGTCTTAAATCATTGGGCAGAGGTGAGCGAGCAATCTGCAATTGGGACGAAGACTCCATTACTATGGCAGTCGAAGCAGCAAACAACTGTCTTTGTTCGAAACCCGATATAGATCTTTCTTCTTTATATTTGGCTTCTACTACTTTTCCTTTCTTAGACCGCCAGAACTCCGTCGTGGTGAGTGAAGCGCTGAATCTCAATAAAAGTATTCGCACTATGGACGTGGGTGGATCCCAAAGAGCTGCTACTTCGGCATTGATTTCTTTATTGGATTCCAGTGCTGAAGGCGATAGTGTGCTCATCGCTTCCGAACACAGAAGAAGTAAAGCTGGATCACGTGCTGAAATGTTGTGGGGGGATTCAGCCGCTGCAGTTCTAGTTGGTAAAAATAATGTCATTGCAGAATGCCTAGCGATCGAATCCCTGGCTGTAGATTTTGTCGACCACTATCGGGGTGAAGATGCAAACTTCGATTATGACTGGGAAGAGCGATGGATTCGTGATGAAGGATTCATGAAGAGTGTTCCTATAGTAGTAAACAAGTTGATTGAGTCTTCGTCAGTTAGCCCAGAACAGATCAACCACTTCATACTCCCCACGGATCAAGCTCGAACTCCTGCTGCTCTAGCCAAGAAATTAAGTATCAACCCAGAAGCAGTTGTTGATAATCAAATTGCTGAAGTTGGAGTGGCCGGTGTAGCACAACCCATTCTTCTATTAGCCAAAACTCTGGAAAACGCGAAGCCGGGAGAGCATATTTTATTGATTGGATTTGGCCAGGGTTGTGACGCTCTCTTGCTTAAGGCAACTGATGCCATTAGCAACTATAAGCCTTCAGTTGGAGTGAGTACAGCACTCGCCAGTCGACGCGAAGAATTGAATTACAATAAATTTCTTAGCTTTAATAATTTGGTTGAACGAGACATTGGAAAGCGCGCGGAAATAGATAAACAAACTTACCTTTCAGGTTACAATCGAAGAAAGGATTTGCTAACCAGTTTTGTTGGAGGTAAGTGTCGTGAGTGCGGAACTGTGCAAATCCCGCGTGAAAAATACTGCGTAAATCCGGATTGTAATGCTCTCGACAGCCAAGATCCTAATTCCTTCTCAGATAAGCAAGGAACCGTAGTCACCTGGACAGCTGACCGCTTAACATTCGACTGGAGTCCGCCTGCTTATTTTGGCATGGTACAGTTTGATGGTGGAGGTAAAATCATGATGGATTTCACCGAAGTAGAAGACGGCAATATCGATGCGGGATCCAAGGTTTCAGTCCATTTCAGGATCAGACAATTTGATCCAGCGCGGGGATTTAGGAAGTATTTTTGGAAAGCATTAATAGAAGACTAATTATCTAAAGAAGAAAGAAACTAAAAGAAATTTTCATTATTGAGATAAAAAATTAAAGACTAAGTACTAAATAATGGATCTGTTTTTCATTGAAGACTAACAGAGCCAATCGACAAGAGTAGAGGAATAAGAGATGGCGTCAGGAATTAAAGACAAAGTAGTCATTTTAGGCATGGGTTGCAGCAAATTCGGTGAACGCTGGGACGCCAGTCCATCTGATCTAATGGTTGAAGCTTTCGAAGAATGTATCGAAGATGCTGGCATTGAACGGGAGCAAATCGAAGCTGCTTGGTTTGGAGCAGGTATCGATGCTTTCAATGTTGGTTCAAGTGCTATGCCATTAGCGATAGCTCTGCGTCTGAACTATATTCCTGTGACCAAAGTTGAAAATATGTGTGCTACCGGAACGGAAGCATTTCGCGGCGCGGTCTATGCCGTTGCCTCCGGAGCCTGTGACATCGCTCTTGCTCTCGGCGTGGAGAAACTCAAGGACACAGGCTACGGCGGCTTACCACAACGCACTCGTGGCTTGGAAAATGATATGTATTGGCCAAACCTTTCTGCGCCGGGTGCCTTTGCTCAACTCGCATCTGGTTATCGCGCCAAACACAAACTGAACAAGGAAGACTTAAAGCGTGCCATGGCTCATGTCTCAGTTAAAAGCCATGCTAACGGTGTGAAGAACCCCAAAGCCCATTTACAAAGAGAAATTACTGAAGACCAAGCCGTTAATGCACCTTTTATAGCAGAACCAATCGGTCTTTATGATTGTTGCGGAGTGAGTGATGGATCTGCCTGTGCAATCGTAACTACACCAGAAATAGCCAAGAGTCTTGGTAAAGAAAATCTGATTTCTGTTAAAGCTTTGCAGCTAGCAGTATCCAATGGAACAGAGTCTAGTCATGATAGCTGGGATGGTTCCCATTTAAAGACTACTCGTATTGCTTCACAACGTGCTTACGATGAAGCGGGCATCCGTAAACCCACGGAAGAAATTACCATGACCGAAGTACATGATTGTTTCTCAATCACTGAACTAGTCACCATGGAAGATTTGCAATTGGCTGAGGAAGGCAAAGGTGTTAACGATGTGCTCGATGGTAATTTCGATTCAGATGGAAAAACACCGTGTCAGATTGATGGTGGACTTAAATGCTTCGGCCACCCGATTGGTGCTTCTGGGTTGCGAATGATTTATGAAAATTATCTGCAGTTAAATGGAAAAGCCGAGGCCAGACAATTAGATAGTCCGAAGATGGGTTTGAACCACAATCTCGGTGGATTCCCTCATCAGAATATTTGTTCAATTTCCATAATTGGCCCATACAACTAAATGACATGATGAAACGCATCTTGGCATGTTGCGTTTCGTTGCGCCCTCGCATGACTCTCGCCTATATTGTTGATATGTCTCAAGCAAATGCTCTGGAACGCTTCATGCAGCAAACAATTCCACGTATCCTCAAAATCATTTAGGTCACTAAAAAATATGCAGGAAGGAAAATTTATTCTGTTAAAAGGTGCTGAGGTCAGTATTTCTACTGCATTAGAAACTCTTGAAATTCTCCATCAACAAGTTGGACTTGGACTCGGAAATATTAAGCGCGCCTGCTCTCCAGAAGGTGAGTTTAATTCAGAATTTTTAGAAAAGTTTCAATTCGCCAGCTATGAATTGGCATTCTGCGAAGCAGAAATTTCTGCAACAAATTGTCTTCTCGAAGCAACGCAAGAAGCTGACATACATTCTATCGACTTTTCACTATCGATTTTCTTTGCCGGCGAGATGTTCAAGTCTGTCATTGCAAGACTGAGATCTATTCACGTTGACGCGGAAATAGGTTTACAAACACTTGCGAATATCGAAGTAAGCGAAGGCGCAAAAGGCTTACTCATTAGTTGCAGCGGAGATTTCGTCGCAGCGATTGGCGATAAGATTGCTTGCAGTGAAATTAAACGGCTTACTTCGGGCCTTAGCGAAGAAAAAGAATTAGTTCGTGAAACTTTTTATCGATTCGCTAACGATCTCGTTGCTCCCCTAGCGGAAGAAATTCATCGTGAAGATAAAGACATTCCAGAAGAAATCATAAAGCCTGCGGCAGAGTTGGGTTGTTTTGGAATATGTATACCAGAACGATTTGGTGGACTACAACCAGACGAAAAACCTGACAGTCTGGGAATGATTGTTGTTACTGAAGAGCTCTCAAGAGGTTCATTAGGTGCTGCTGGCAGTTTGATTACCCGTCCTGAAATTGCCGCTAGAGCATTATTGGCCGGTGGAACTGAATCACAACAAAATCAATGGTTGCCACGCTTAGCTTCCGGAGAAATGCTTTGTGCAATTTCTATAACTGAACCAAACACAGGATCTGATGTAGCTGCCGTAAGCTTGAAAGCCACACCAACAGAAGGTGGTTGGTTACTCAATGGCAGTAAAACCTGGTGTACCTTTGCCGGCAGATCAGAATTAATTGTTATACTCGCGCGCACCAATACTGATACATCTCTGGGTTACAAAGGCCTGAGTATGTTCTTGATTGAAAAACCGTCTTACCCAGGCCATCAGTTTGAACATGTTCAGTCGGAAGGCGGTAAGTTAACCGGCAATGCAATTCCAACTTTGGGTTATCGCGGTATGCATTCCTACGATCTGTTTTTTGAGGATTACTTCATTCCCGCTGAAAACTTAGTAGGAGGAAAAGAAGGAGAGGGTAAAGGCTTTTATTACACCATGGCCGGTTTCTCCGGCGGACGCATTCAAACTGCGGCCCGTGCTACTGGGCTTATGCAGGCAGCGTTTGAGAAGGCAGTCAGTTACGCCAACGAACGTGTGATTTTCGATCAGGCTCTAAGTGAGTTTCAGCTTACCCAGATAAAACTAGCTCGGATGCTGGCAACTATTACAGCCTGTCGCCAATTCAGTTATGCTGTCGCCCGGCAATTGGATCAAGGTCAAGGACAGATGGAAGCCAGCCTGGTGAAACTGTTTAGTTGTCGCGCTGCCGAATGGATTACGCGGGAAGCTCTGCAAATTCACGGTGGTATGGGTTATGCAGAAGAGAGCGCGGTATCTCGATATTTTGTGGATGCCAGAGTGCTGTCTATATTTGAAGGAGCAGAGGAAACATTGGCTCTCAAAGTAATTGCGAGGGAGCTGATTGCTCGCGCATAAAAAATAACATTAGATATATAAAGAAGGAAGAAACAGAATAATGAGTGCTCCACTGCTACAAGATAAAGTAGTCATCGTCACTGGTGCCGGAAGAGGTATCGGTCGTGGCATCGCCATGCTAGCCGCAGCCAATGGTGCCAAAGTCGTGGTTAACGATTTAGGTGGCGCGGAAGATGGTTCTGGTTCAGATGCAAGTCCGGCGGACAAAGTCGTCGATGAAATTAAGGCAGCCGGTGGAGAAGCAGTCGCTTCCTATGCCAGTGTCACCGATTGGGATGAAGCCCATGGTATTGTCGACATGGCGGTCACAACTTTTGGTAGCATCGATTGTGTTGTTAACAACGCAGGAAATCTAAGAGACGCAATCTTTCACAAGATGACTGAAGAAGATTTCGATTCAGTTATCAATGTGCATCTCAAAGGCTCATTTAATGTAAGTCGTGCTGCTGCGACCCATTTCCGTGCAAAAACCAGCGGATGTTTTGTCAACATGACTTCCACATCTGGACTGATCGGAAACTTTGGTCAGGCCAATTATGCCGCAGCAAAACTCGGTATCGTTGGTTTATCTAAATCCATGGCATTGGATATGGGTCGTTTTCGCGTGAGATCGAATTGTATCGCCCCATTCGCCTGGAGCCGTTTGATTGGAACTATCCCAACTAACACCGAAGAAGAGAAAGCACGTGTTTCAAAAATACAGCAGATGACACCGGACAAAATTGCGCCGTTAGCTGTCGCTCTGTGCAGTGACGCAGCACAAGATGTAAGCGGACAGATTTTTGGTGTTCGCAATAATGAAATATTTCTGTTTAATCACACTCGGCCGATTCGATTTGCACATATGGCTGAAGGCTGGACACCTGATACAGTTCTGGATCGAGTTATTCCTGCATTTAAAGCAGATTTCTTTCCATTAGAAAGATCTGGTGATGTATTTAGTTGGGACCCAATGTAATTCAATTCAACAAGAAGAAATTATGTCTTTTAATCCTGAGTATTTACTAAATCGAGAATTCGAAACTATTCAACAAACTTACACCGAGAAAGATTGCATTCTATACGCGCTCGGCGTTGGAATGGGTTTGGACCCATTGAACGAAGCATGCCTTCATTTCGTTTATGAAGATTGTTTGAAAGTTTTACCTAGCCAATCGGTAATCATGGCTCACCCGGGGTTCTGGGCCAAAGAAGATGACATGGGCATCGATTGGGTAAAGGTATTACATGCCGGCCAGGAAATCATTTTTTACAACCCCATTCC
>BPDI01000065.1 GCA_019654215.1 Gammaproteobacteria bacterium
TGCTTGCTCCCGCAAGAAGCTCCAGCGCTAACCGCCTTCCAAGGCCCTAAGTTTTTCCTGTTATTCCTCTAATTTCTCCGATGGTGCAGCTTTTCTGGTTAATGCATTGGCCCTGATCAAACAAGGTATGCTTTTTCATGGTCTGAGTTTTCCTGGACAAAATTGTCCATCAATAACGATTCAGTCGCAGCAAATCCATGAAGCTATTCGGGATACCAATTACCTCGACGAAATTCTATACCGCTACCGGCTAGTTCTGATTCGAACGCATCTAGGGTTTCAGGAATAGTCAGACCACCAGGTAAATGGAACCGCCGAAATCGGGATTCGCTAAGCGTCGACCCAATCTTGGTCATAGTGGTAGGTATAAACAACACCTGGAGCTAAGATCTTGGTGCAGTCGGCGGCAGTTTTTGGAGTCATCCGACCAACGGGAATATTCATAGGCATGAAGGCCACATCGATTCCTTGCAGGGCTTTTACCTCATTTACACATTCTGTGACACCAGCAAAGAAAAATTTCTTGCCGCCAAGAGTCAACACATATCCATTTGCGTCACCTTTGGGATGCTCTGGCGGGCCTAAAATAATGTCATAGGCTGCACTGCTTCAACTGTGACACCTGCCACCTTTAATAATTCACCATTTATGCTACGACCCCGTCAGGAATTTGTAGCAGGCCATTCTCTGCGATCACTACCTGGTGTTGCATCACTAAGCTCAGCTATTATCGCTGCATCTAAATGATGGCCGGGACTGTCGGTAACTAAAATTAAATCTGCCTTTTTTTGCATGGGAGATATCTACCGGCCCCCAGGGATCGACCTGCACAACAAAACCTTCATATTCAGTTGAACGCTCGAATGAACCAAGGGCGTAATTTCAATTGGTCCATTCATGCCAGGCACAGAATCTGCCCAACTTTGAACAGCAGTAAAAGTCAATGACAAGCATAGAATTTGGAAAACTTTTTGGATGGTGGGGGCAATTTTATTCATGATTTTCTTCTTATTTTTTCATTGGCCATTTGATATAGGCAGACAGTATAAGCGCTGGCTTTTTAACATGGAAATTCCCCGACTTTTGTGACTCCAGTCAACAGGCTGAAGCCACCCTAAATATTGGCCTGATAACTGCGTAGAATTCATCGGTGAAATGGCTTGCACCCTTTATCCGTGGCCAGATATAGTCCATAGCTGACATAGAATAATGACAATCTCTGGCGAATGAGGAGCTAACCCCATGCGCGACGATAAAAAGCAGGGCAAAAAGCCAAACAAAGATCTTGCGGTGAAGTACGTAAACCCTAAGTCTTCCACTCTCAACCCTAAACAACAATCCAGGCGCGATTTCCTTGAAGGAACCGGTACGGCGGTGGTTGCAGGAGCTGGAATATCAGCACTTGGACTCCCGAAGGCTCAGGCCCAAACTCCCCCTACCGGCTCACGCACAGCAATCAACGTCACCGTCAACGGTACGCCCCATAGTGTTGATGTGGATGATCGTTGGACCCTGGCTGAACTGTTGCGGGATGAACTGGATTTAACCGGCACAAAGATTGGCTGTAACCGCAGTGAGTGTGGTGCCTGTACTGTTTTAATGGATGGTCAGCCAATTTACTCCTGCAGCCAACTAGCAGTGTGGGCAGATGGAGCAAATATTCGAACCGTGGAAGGCTTGGCCAGGATGGGGAGCTCACTCCAGTGCAGCAAGCCTTCGTAGTAAACAATGGCCCTCAATGCGGATTTTGTACTCCAGGTCAATTAATGACTGCCACGGCATTACTCAATGGCAATCCTTCGCCAACGGCTGATGAAGTAAAAGAAGCAATGGTTGGAAATCTATGTCGTTGCTCTAACTACAATGCCATTGTTGAGGCAGTAGTGATGGCTGGTGAAAATGGAGGTGTGGCATGAGCGAATTTACTAGAGAAGGATTAAAAACCACTCAGCACCATTGGAAAACGATACACCTCGTATCGACGCTATTGAAAGGGTTACTGGTCAGGCCAAGTACACCCGTGGGCTGGAAATTACCTGGCATGCTGTACGCAAGAGTTTTGCGTAGCCCCCATCCTCATGCACGTATAGTCAGTATCGATTTCCAGTGCAGCAGAAGCCTTACCTGGGGTGCAGACCGTAATTACTTACGAAAAAAGCAGAAGTAGTTTGGGGGGCTGGGTCGGTAAAAAGGTGGTCGCCAGTACAACGATCCAGCCAAAGACGCGACTATTCACCGTCGCTACATATTCAATAATCCTGTGCGCTTTGTTGGTGACTCCATCGCTGCAGTAGCAGCAACGGATAGACACATCGCCGAAGAAGCGCTTGGGCTGATTGAAGTTGAATATGAACAACTGCCATTCGTTTTAGAACCCGAAGAAGCATTAGAGGAAGGGCCCCGCAAGTTTATGCAGAAGGAAATCTCTGTCCTGACTTCCGCGGTGAGTTTGCTCCCATGGTGAGCGACATCGGTGATGTGAAGCAGGATTCGAAGAAGCGGATCAAATTTTCGAAGAGCGGTATGAAACGGTTTTATTCATAATGCCCAGATGGAGCCACGTTGCGCACTTGCTCACTGGCAAGGCGACAAGTTGTGCTCTATACACCTTCGCAAGGTATTTCCAATTGCAGACATGACACCGCAAGAGACCTTGGACTGGAAGATCATCAGGTTCAGATTATCGCTAAGTACAGGGGCGGCGGCTTTGGCAACAAAAACCAGAACCAAGATGCTGATCTCATAGCAGCTACGTTATCCCGTCGCGCGGTGTTCCAGTTATGCTGGAATATTCGCGTCGTGAAGACTGGTTAGGTGTTCATGGTCGGTGGCCTACTGTTCAGTATTACAAAATCGGTGTCAAAGACGACGGTGAATAACCGCTATGCAGATGCGTGCCTATTCAGGCATGGGTCCCTATCGCAAAAATTCTGGTGGTATTAGCGGAATGGATGCCTAGGATGTCAAAATCGCTATCGAGAAATTCACCCCGTTTATACCAATCGAACAACTTCAGGAAATTTTCGAGCACCGTCGGACCCACATGGTCACTACGGCGTAGAAAACATGATGGATGAGGTTGCTTATCAACTCGGTATCGATCCGGTTGAGTTTACTCTCAAGAATATGCGGCGACCCACTGAACAACAGCAATTTACCAATTACTCATTAAAAGAAGTTATAAATAATGGTGCTCAAAGGTTTAACTGGCAGACAAGAAGAAGAGTAACTCCAGGTTCAGATGAAGGGCCAATTAAGCGTGGTGCCGGATTTTCATTCATGATGTTCCGAGCAGGGGTTGGAACTTCCAGCGCAATCCTGCGCGTGAATACCAACGAAGAGTACACACTCTATGTAGGTGTTACGGATATTGGCCAGGTGCGAAAACCACCATGGGAATGATTGCGGCTGAAGCCCTAGACGTGCCTCTTTCTCAGGTTGAAGTGGTGTGGGGTGATACAGATCGTTGTCCTTATTCTGTGGGCGAATCTGGAAGTCGAACACTATCATGACCGGTATCGCGGTGGTGGAAGCCCGCAGAAGACTTGAAGCGCCAGTTGCCGATCGTGGCATGCCAACAGGAAGCGATGTACTAGTGGCTTCCGCCACTCCAACACCAACTACCGATGGCATGACTCGCCAGTGTTTCGGTGCGCACTTCGTTGAAGTCGAAGTCGATACACGCATTGGCAGCACTAAGATTCTGAAGTACACCACGGTGCATGAATCTGGACGAATCATTAATCCAAGTACAGCTAGAGACCAGATTCGCGGCGCAACCATTCAAGGTATCGGTTCGGCGCTTTATGAAGATCTCCTGTACGACCCGCAATCAGGCCAGCCATTAACACCCGGCTATTACCGTGGCCGACATCTTACCCATAAAGACATTCCAGACATCGATGTACACTTCATTGAGGTTGATGATGGGTATGGACCATTCGGTGCGAAAACTGCGGGTGAATCAGGAATCATCCTAGCTCCTGCAGCAGTTGCAAATGCAGTTGCAAATGCGATTGGCAAGCGCATGACATCTTTGCCCATAACTCGAGATAAGATTCTGGGAGCGATGGCATGAAAGTACTGACTAATGTGAATGCGTCAAGTTTTGGTGAAGCAGCTGTCGCGGCGCAAGCAGCGAGTCAACAAGGACAGGCCGTAGCTTTTTCTGGAGGAGGCACCGATCTCCTGCAACAGATCAAAGATGGTACTGATCCAGCTGATGTTATAATCAATCTTCGCTCTGTCGCCGATGGCCGCACTATCGGATCCGATGGTGCCGGCATTGCAATTGGTGGTTTAGTAACCTTAACTGAGTTAGCCGAAAATCCATTATTACTCTCCGGCTTATCAGCAATTGCCGAGGCGGCAGGATCAGTTGGTACTCCGCAGATTCGAAATGTGGGAACACTTGCTGGAAATGTTACCCAGCGTCCCTGGTGTTGGTATTACCGCAATGGTTTTAATTGTTTTAAAGCGGGCGGTGATGAGTGTTTCTCGGTAAATGGGGAGAACGGGCAACATGCGATTTATGGCGGCGGTCCTTCTTATATAGTTCATCCTTCCGATGTTGCTCCGGCCTTGGTTGCTTTCGATGCTGTATTCCAGGTCACAGGACCTAATGGAGATCGAGAAGTTTCTACAGAGGATTTCTTTATCTTACCTATCACTAATCCTGAGCGGGAAAATTCACTGGCGGTGAACGAGCTTCTTACCGGTGTGCGCATTCCTAGTATTTCATCGAACACTGTAAGTACATACCACAAGATCATGGATCGCGAAGCATGGACTCACGCAGAAGTAGGCGTTGCTGCGGTAATTCAACGTGATGGCAATGAAGTTCAGAATGCCAAAATTGTGCTTGCCGGTGTTGCGCCAATTCCATGGCGTGTTCAAGCGGTAGAAGACTTTCTTGCAGGTGAGCAGATCAGTGAGGCGGTCGCACGGGAAGCTGGCGAGATTGGTATTCAAGATGCCCAGCCACTTTCGAATAACGCGCATAAATTGCCAATGGTTTCCTCGGCAATCGAGCGTGCAATTTTGAATTTAGCTGCTGGCTAATAGTGCTGGACCGATGCAGCGACGAGATTTTTTATTGTTGCGAGTAGAAGGCAGCGAACGCGTCGCTGAATTATCCTGTGAAAAGCTTTTCATGCACTATCAGGACTTGAATGCAGGATTTCAGCAAGGCAATCAGGAAGAGGGAATAGCGGAAGATGCAGATTGGTGGGCGGGTGAACCAAACCTACACATTAATAGCATCGATCCGGAATCTTTTTTTACCAGTGTTTTGGAAGATTTGAGAGAAGTTAACACGATTCAAGTACAAGATATGGAATGGCTCGCTCAGGGAGAATTTAGAGTACGAGTCGAAACTTTACTCACCGCATTTAAAGCACAGGGTGGTGAAGTCCAGTTCGCGGCAGCAAGTTAAAATTATACGAGATAATAAGAGTAAGAACAGATACGCGAGGCAGTTAGAAAAATGAGCAGTACATTTACCAACAAATTTACAAAATCATTCTTTATAGTATGTTCGTCTTTGCTTCTATTGTTCGCTTGCGGAAGTGAATCTAGTTCAATTCAATCGAGTTCAGCGCCAGTGCCAGTACCGAGTAATATATCAGAGTCTGACTTGGCAATAGATGCCAACATCAAAGCACAGGTTGAATCTGCTTTAACTAACGCTTCCGATCTTCCCCAAAGCTTTGCCGTAGCAGTTACCGAAGGCGTGGTGCTTATCTCCGGTTCAGTTGTTTGTGAAGACTGCGGCGGCATGCGCACTCCCGGTAATATTGGAACAATTCAGCAGAGCCTAGGTGGAGTAGTGCGAGCAGTGCCTGGTGTTATGCGAGTCGATTTCGATCTTTCCTACGGTCCTGATTAATTTATTAAGCTCAATAATTGACTGCCTCATGAAGTTTGCAGATATTCGAGCGCGCGCAGAAAAGCGCAAGGGATCTGCAGCCCTTAAAAAGCTCCTACCGATAGTTTCCTCTAAAAAACAATTAGAGGCACTTGGTAATGATCGCTACCTAGCGGCGATGACCAAAGTGATCAATCAGGCTGGATTCAGTTGGAAAGTAATTGAGAATAAGTGGTCAGAGTTTGAAGAAGCATTTTTTAAATTCGACCCCAACAAACTTGGCTTGCTCTCACCGGAACAATGGGAGGCTTATTGTTCCGACAGGCGAGTGGTGCGGAACTGGCAGAAAATAAAAGCACTTAAAGAAAATATTTTCTTCGTTCAGGAAGTTGTCCGAAAATATGGAAGCTTCGGCAAGTTCATGGCAGAGTGGCCAAGCACTGATCAGATTGGATTGATGGAATATCTGAAGAAGCATGGCAACCGTCTTGGCGGAAACTCTGCCATGTATTTTTTGCGACGGGTTGGCAAAGACGGATTTGTTCTTTCAAGGGATGTAGTTATAACGCTCAAGTCAACCGGGCTCGACATAGGGGAACGGCCCTCAACAAAAAGGGATTTAAAAAAAGTTCAAGATCAATTCAACGCCTGGCATGAAGAAACAAAATTGCCATTCAGTCACTTAAGTCGAATTGCAGCTTGTTCGTTAGGAGAAAACTATCTCTAAATATTGAAAAGTAACGCATTCATGTACACAAAGGCGCTCACACAATTAGATAAGACCGATTCTATTTACAAGCAAGTAGTAATTCTCGCGCTAATATCTTTATTAGCAACGTCTCTAATCTTTGGCATTACCTATCTCCTTGATCCTTCAACTATTGCAAACCTCAATGCTTCGGAAAATTTCGAAGCAGCACCTTGGGTAGTTGGAATATTTATTAGTCCACCAATTGAAACCTTTCTCTTTCAGACCCTCTTGCTCTTAGCAGTAAAGCGACTTACTGAGATGAACGGACAGTCTGATAACTGGTTTCCCGCTTTTCTAGCAACATCGATTATTTTTGCCACTGCTCATGGCATCACTGAAAGTTCCTTTTACTTGGGCTTTACAAATACAATTAACAGGATTCCGCTTTCTATCGCCCTCGCACTTCTGGCTATTTCTCATCGAACTAAAGAGAATGGAATGCCATTTGTCGCTGTTGCTTTTACTCATGGATTGTACAATCTGATGATATTTGTAGTAGTGATAGGAATGAATCTTGTACAGTTAAACCTATGATCTTTTAAGTAAAATGAGAGAGATTGGATTTGTTTATTTCTTTTTGCACTTTATTACAAGCAAGCATGAAGCAATTTATTTTATTGAGTTGCCTTTTATTCATTAGCAATTCGTTGGTAGCTCAAGATGAGCCGTTCATTTATGTATTAGGTGTGATTCAAGATGCAGGCTATCCCAAGCCGGCTGTTATCGTCCACACTGCATGCCTGGATGGTATGATCCCAGTTTGCGCCGGGCGCGACTTCAATTTCAGTTGTCGACCCTCTTTCCCGAAACAAATATCTGTTTGAAGCTACCCCTCATTTGCCGAGCCAACTCTATGAGCTAGAACGAGTAGCTCCCGATAGTGACTATACGCTCAATGGAGTTTTTCTAACCCATGCCCACATTGGTCACTATACCGGTTTGATGTTTTTCGGTTTTGAGTCCATGGATGCAAATAATCTTCCAGTTTATGAATGCCAAGGATGGCCGAGTATCTGTCTAGTAATGGCCCCGGGAAACCAGTTAGTTTCCATGGAAAATATAGTCTTGCAGGTAATGCAGGCCGACCGCATAGAAGATTTTAATCACATCAAAGTTACTCCACATCTCGTACCGCATAGAGACGAATATTCAGAAACAGTGGGCTACAGAATTCAAGGCCCCAATCGCGCAGCGTTGTTTATTCCTGATATAAACAAATGGGAAATATGGGATCGCAATATTGTCGATGAAATTCGCAGGTTGACTAGCCTTTGTGGATGCGTCTTTTTACAAAGGTGATGAGATTCCTGGAAGAGACATGGCGGAAATGCCTCATCCATTTGTTGTGGAATCCATGGCGCTATTTGATTGTTGCCAGCAGAAGAGAAAGCAAAAGGGTTTTGGGTTTTTTCATTTAAACCATACCAATCCTTTATTAATTGAAGGGAGCGACGCTTATCGCAACGTGCGTGAACAAGGGTATAACGTGGCAAGGGAAGGCGTGCGCCTTCCCTTGTAATGATGCTAGTCGATAATTGCCTGTCGAATAGCATTCTCAAAGTCGTATTGGGTCCGACCATGGGGTTTTTGCAGTAACAGCACCCAGTAAATTCTTCTTCCGGATCTGACCAGGAACGAGTGCCGAAGGCGCCGGGCCCCGCCAAATGCGCGAGCACTGCGCCTTGCCCCCGCGCTCACTGGGTCTTCGGTGACTGCAACGGTATAGCCGAATCCCTCCCCAGACCGATTTCTTCCAATACCTCTATAAATTCCACCAGTTTGATCGCTTGGGCCCTCATTTCGATAGTGCGTGGACTTAAAATCCCATTACCAAACAACTCACCACCGTTGACCAACATCTGTTCAAACTTCATGTAGTCTGCCGCGATACTATTTAGTCCAGCGGAAGCAGAAAAGTAATTTGTCGTCCTGTTAAAAAAAGGATCCATTTTCGACCCTGAATTACGACGCGCCGATCTGCATACTCTTCCGGAACATTGAACCAGGTATTGTTCATATCTAATGGAGCGAAAAT
>BPDI01000066.1 GCA_019654215.1 Gammaproteobacteria bacterium
ATCTGTTTGAAGCTACCCCTCATTTGCCGAGCCAACTCTATGAGCTAGAACGAGTAGCTCCCGATAGTGACTATACGCTCAATGGAGTTTTTCTAACCCATGCCCACATTGGTCACTATACCGGTTGATGTTTTTCGGTTTTGAGTCCATGGATGCAAAAAATCTTCCAGTTTATGAATGCCAAGGATGGCCGAGTATCTGTCTAGTAATGGCCCCTGGACCAGTTAGTTTCCATGGAAAATATAGTCTTGCAGGTAATGCAGGCCGACCGCATAGAAGATTTTAATCACATCAAATTTACTCCACATCTCGTACCGCATAGAGACGAATATTCAGAAACAGTGGGCTAAGAATTCAAGGCCCGAATCGCGCAGCGTTGTTTATTCCTGATATAAACAAATGGGAAATATGGGATCGCAATATTGTCGATGAATTCGCGGGTTTGACTAGCCTTAGTGGATGCGTCTTTTTACATGGTGATGAGATTCCTGGAAGAGACATGGCGGAAATGCCTCATCCATTTGTTGTGGAATCCATGGCGCTATTTGTTTTGTTGCCAGCAGAAGAAAAGAAAAATTTTGGGTTTTATTCATTTAAACCATACAATCCTTTATTAATTGAAGGGAGCGACGCTTATCGCAACGTGCGTGAACAAGGGTATAACGTGGCAAGGGAAGGCGTGCGCCTTCCCTTGTAATGATGCTAGTCGATAATTGCCTGTCGAATAGCATTCTCAAAGTCGTATTGGGTCCGACCAGGGGGTGTTGCAGTAACAGCACCCAGTAGTTCTTCTTCCGGATCTGACCAGGAACGAGTGCCGAAGGCGCCGCCCAGCCAAATGCGCGAGCACTGCGCCTTGCCCCGCGCTCACTGGGTCTTCGGTGACTGCAACGGTATAGCCGAATCCCTCCCCAGACCGATTTCTTCCAATACCTCTATAAATTCCACCAGTTTGATCGCTGGGCCCTCATTTCGATAGTGCGTGGACTTAAAATCGATTACCAAACAACTCACCACCGTTGACCAACATCTGTTCAAACTTTATGTAGTCTGCCGCGATACTATTTAGTCCAGCGGAAGCAGAAAAGTAATTTGTCGTCCTGTTAAAAAAGGATCCATTTTCGCCCTGAATTACGACGCGCCGATCTGCATATCTTCCGGAACATTGAACCAGGTATTGTTCATATCTAATGGAGCGAAAATACGTTCTTGGATGAATTCATCATAGGACTGACCGGAAACGATCTCGATGATGCGGGCAACCACATCATGGCCAACTAGACCACTGTAGGTCCAACGTTCACCTGGTTTAAAATCCAGTGCGCCTGAAGCGTAACGACCCCTTTCTGAAGCAAGGGTACGATCGGCCGGTAATGGAAATGGAGAGGGGGTCGCTAGCAATGACCCTAATCCACCAGTTCCCAGTCCTGCGGTATGAGTAAGTAAATCGTGAATAGTAATTTCCCGTTTGGCAGGTACTAAACGATGCTCGGGAGGGTTCGCACGATCCACTCGAAGAGGACTGATATTTTCGTCTATAGAATCCTTGAGAACAGCTACCTGCATGTCAGCGAATTCTGGAAGATACATGGACACTGGGTCTTCCGGACGAATCAATCCCTCTTCTACCATGATCATAGCTGCAACACCTAGGACAGGTTTGCTGGAACTCATCATGATAAAGATCGAGTCTTCCTGCATGGGTCGATCGGCTCCGACATTCATTAAGCCGTGAGCTTCGAAGTGAACCAATTTTCCTCGCCTTGCCACCGCAGTAACGGCACCTTGAATATCTCCAGCATCTATATGCCGTTGCATGACTTCATTTATGAGCCCCAAGCGCTCTGAAGACATACCAACCTCTTCCGGGCTTGAAGCCCAGGGAATATCTGCTGCAAAGGAAAATTGAAACAGAGTGGCGAGAGCTGACAGAAGGGCGATCTTTGCGAATTTTCTCATACTGTACTCCTTGCACTACCCGGGTAACCCCGGTTCTGGTAGTAATGGACTAGAGAGGTCAAAGCTACTACCTGTGGCCTCTAAACTCAAATGCAACAAGTTGTTATAGCGCAGACCTAGAATGATCTGTTGGGTATAATCCTTAGGGCAAGGCTGTTTTTCTGCAAACGATTTACTCTAAGCAGGACAATAAATAGAACAAAAAAGGCCTAATCATGCTCCGCAGCTATTTGCTATCTAGCTTGTTTATTGGACTTGGGTTGTTTCTTTCAACTCAAGCGCTGGCACAGGATGGTAACCAGCATTCAGTTGATTGGCAGCGGTCCTTTCTTGATCAATACTGCATCGCCTGTCATAACGACAGCACCCTTACTGCTAATTTCACTTTGCAGACAATTGCTCTGGATCAGGTGGGCAATCGGCTTGATGAAATCGGGATCTGGGAGAAAGTAGTACTAAAGCTTCGGGCCAGAGAAATGCCCCCGCCGGGGATGCCTCGCCCCGATGCGGAAGGGCCCACGACCAGTTAGCTCAGTGGTTAGAAACTTCATTGGATAGCACAGCAGCAGCTGATCCTAATCCCGGCCAACCAGTAATTCATCGACTCAATAGAGCGGAATACACCAATGCCATTCGTGATCTATTGGATCTGGAAATTGATGGACGGGAATATCTCCCGGCCGATGATTCTGGTTACGGCTTCGACAATATAGGTGATGTCCTTACTCTCTCTCCTAGTTTATTAGAGCGATATATGATCGCTGCGGCAAAGATCAGTCAGATTGTGGTCGGCGACCCTAACATTCTTCCTACGGTACAAACTTACGAAATGCGTCCTACTTATATTCAATCGGGACGTACTACTGAAAAGCAACCTTTTGGTACAAGGGGTGGTAACACTATCAATCACTATTTTCCTTTAGATGGTGAGTACCATTTAAAAATTCGCTTGGCTCGAACCCATGCGAATCAGATTATTGGATTATTTGAACCTCATGATATTGAGGTTCGTTTCGATCGTCAGCGCATTGCCGAATACACTGTGGGCGGCGATGGCATAATTAATCCCTGGGCAGCGGTTATGTTCGCCTCGGAATACGAACAAACAGCTGATGATCATCTTGAGTTGCGCTTGCAAGCCATAAATGCAGGTATGCATTCAATCACTGTCGCCTTTCCTGAAAAGCGAAAAATGGCTGAGGGCATATTGGAACCGGCACTCTCTAGTGCGTCTTATGAATTTGCCGGCGATCGCGATATGTCAATGGCTCTGGGCAGTATCGAGGTCTACGGACCTTACAATGCGACTCGACCGGAAGATACTCCTACCCGTAATAAACTCTTTATTTGCGATGCCACTGGATTAAATTCCGGTGACAGAGCCTGCGCCAGCCAGATACTTTCAGAGCTAGCCCGCAAAGCCTACCGCCGACCAGTAAACGATGATGATCTTGCTATATTGATGAGTTTCTATGCCAGCGGTTATCAGGAAGGTGGATTCGACCGAGGTATCCAGCGTGCTCTCCGAGCAATATTGGTAGATCCGGAATTCCTATTTCGCATTGAAAGCGATCCTATAGGTATTGAAGAAGGTACTGCTTATCAGATATCAGACGTTGATCTGGCATCCCGTCTTTCTTTCTTTTTATGGAGTTCTATCCCGGATGAAGAGCTGTTGGAATTGGCAGAGAAGAATCGATTGAGCAATCCAAATTTCTAAAGGGCTCGGGTTTGCGCGTATGTTATCTGATCCAAAATCATCTGCGTTGATAGAAAACTTTGCTGGGCAATGGCTCTACCTGCGCAATTTTCCAGGATTAAAACCTGATCCAGACGCGTTTCCTGAATTCGATGACAACTTACGTGAAGCGTTTCGTCGGGAAACTGAGTTATTTGTGACTAGTTTGATTCGTGAAGACGGCAATGTGTTGGAATTATTAACCGCTGATTACACCTATTTGAATGAACGCTTGGCAGAGCATTACGGTGTCCCCGGAGTTTATGGAAATCACTTCCGAAAAGTCACTTTCGATAATGATGTTCGTGGTGGCTTATTAGGGCAGGGGAGCATACTTGCAGCCACTTCTTATCCGAATCGCACCTCTCCAACCCTTCGCGGGAAATGGGTGTTGGATAATTTACTGGGAGCTCCGCCTCCCCTCCACCCCCAGATGTTCCGGATCTTGAAGACAGCGATACTAATAGCCCTAGCTCTGTGCGTGAAAGATTGGAAGCTCATCGTGTAAATCCAGTATGTGCCAGTTGTCATTCCCGTATGGACCCATTTGGTCTGGCCTTAGAACCATTCGATGCAATAGGTGGTTTGCGCAGTCATGATGGGGGCGAGCTTATTGATGCGTCCGCGGCTTTACCGGATGGTTCTTCTTTTGTTGGACCTGGCGGAGTGAGAGACTATTTATTAGAGAGCGAAGAACGATTCGTCGCCACTCTCACTAAAAAATTGTTAACCTATGCATTAGGTCGGGGTCTTGAAGATTATGACCCACCGGCTGTGCGCGAAATCGTAAGAACAGCAGCAGTAGATGACTACAGTTGGTCGTCTATCGTGCTCGGCATTGTTGAAAGCGTGCCGTTCCAGATGAGGAGGTCACAAGAGCAATGATCATCACCAAGAAACATTTACCACGCCGAACCTTTTTGCGCGGCCTTGGAGCAAGTGTCGCGTTACCTCTATTAGACAGCATGGTACCGCTCTAACCCCCCAGGAACTGACTTCAGCCTACCGGTTAAACGGCTTGGGATTATCTATGTGCCCAATGGCGTATTCATGGACAACTGGACACCACCAGAAGGAGGTAGTGATTTTTCACTACCTTCTACAATGGAACCACTTGCCCCATTTCAAGATCAGATGCTGGTACTTACCGGGCTTTCAAATAAGATGGGTGATGCTTGGCCAGGTGAAGGAGCTGGTGATCATGCCCGAGCAGCTGGTGCATACTTGACTGGCGTGCATCCTAAGAAAACGGAAGGCGCCGATTTACAGGCTGGCCTCTCGATGGATCAAATAATTGCCCGCCAATTAGGCCAACATACTCAGCTGACTTCGTTAGAACTCTCACTCGAGTCCAGAGAAAATGTTGGTGCTTGCGATCCCGGATACGCTTGTGCCTATGCCAATACGCTATGTTGGAGTAGTGCGACCACTCCTCTACCCATGGAAAACAATCCGCGGGTTGTGTTCGAGCGTTTGTTTGGTGGTAACGAAAGCACAGATCCGGAAGCTTGGCGCGCTCGGCGTGAAGAGGACAGTAGTATCCTCGATGCAGTGGGAGATAAGATTGCGAAACTTCAAGGCGATCTAGGCCACCGCGATCAGCTTAAGCTTGACGAATATCTCGAGTCGATTCGCAACGCCGAGCGCCGGATACAGATGGCAGAAGCCCAGAGTGAAAGAGAGCTGCCGGGTTTTCGAACAACCTGCTGGTGTGCCAGCTACATTCCAGGGAAAATGCCAAGATCATGTTTGATTTACAGCTTCTCGCTTTTCAAGCAGATCTACACGTGTCATTACTTTTATGGTTGGTCACGAAACCAGTCAGCGGGCATATCCGAAATTGGTGTTCCTGATGCCCATCATCCATTGTCACATCATGGTGGTTCAGCAGAGAAGATTGAAAAACTCATTCGTGTGAATGGCTATCATGCAGAGATGTTGCTTACTACCTGGATCGCATGAAAAAACACCCGATAGTGAAGGATCACTCCTGGATAATTCCACGATTCTTTATGGCAGTGGCATGAGTGACGGCAATGGTCATAACCATCACAACTTACCTACCCTGATTGTTGGTGGTGGTGCAGGTAGCATTAAAGGTAATCGTCACCTGGTTTATCCAAGGGAACAAGAAACACCGATTACTAACTTATTTCTAGATCTGCTCGAAAAGTTTGATATTCCCTTAGAAAGTTTCGGTGACAGTACCCGAAATTTAAACGTTCTTGCTGGCTAACGCGATGTGGCTATTACGTTTCAATTTATATCGCACCTACCTGTTAGGAATTAGCCTGTGTCTGCCGGGCACAGGTCTTTCAGATGAATTGTTATTACTCGAAGCTGTCGAATATAACAATGTGCATATTGCTGAAGCACTGCTTCTGGATGGCGCGGACGTCAATACAAGACAAGCCGATGGAGCAACACCTTTGCATTGGGCCACCCATTGGGATCAAGTTAATCTTGCCAAGCAATTATTAGAAGCCGGTGCTAACGTTAACGTTACCAATGAATTAGGCGTTGCTCCGATCTCTATAGCTTGTCGCAATGGCAGCAATGAGATGGTTAGTCTGCTTTTAACCAACGGAGCAGATTCACAAACTCGGGAACCCAGTGGTGAAACGTCTCTAATGAGTTGTTCTCGTACTGGAAGTACCTCAGCAGTTTTGAAATTACTCGATGCCGGTCCCAACCCTAATGAAAAAGATTTAGAAAGCGGGCAAACAGCATTAATGTGGGCAGCATCTGCAAAAAAAGTAGACGTTGCGAGCGCATTAATCGATGCGGGTGCTAATGTTAATACACAATCCCTTGGTGAATTCACGCCATTAATGTTTGCAGCACGTTCCGGTGCTTTGGAAATTGCATTTTTGCTTCTGGAAGCAGGTGCTTCAGTAAATGCGCAACCTCTGCGGGGCTCAGCCCGCTGTTATTAGCCGCCGCGAGTATCGATGCCATCACTGGCAGCGACTATCGTTTAGTTGTTAATGAAAGCCAACATGAAGCCCTTGGCGTTCTATTGCTCGAGTATGGTGCGGATTTTTCTCAAACAGATCAATACGGGATGACTTCTGCTCATTATGCAGTAGAAATGAATAAGCCTTTTTTGCTCAAAGCACTGTTAGATGCTGGTGCCGACCCCAATGCGCAACTAACACAAGGCTTACCTTTTCGCCGAGGTGACTACGTAGGGCGAGAAGCATACAACGGCGCATCGCCTTTCTGGTTGGCTGCTCGATTAGGCAATGTGCAGATGATGGAAGACTTGCTTGCGGCAGGAGCACAATCCGAATTACGCCAGGCTTGGGGCGTTACACCATTAATGGTGGCGCCGGTGTTACCCAAACCGACTCCCGCATACCCCCTGAAGAAAAACTGTTGGCTGCTTTGAAAATGTTGGTGCTGGAAGTTGGCGCAGATATTCATGCCATTGATCGAGGAGGACAGACAGCAGTTCATGGTGCTGCCAATATTTCCGGTAATGAGTTGATTAAATTTTTAGTTGCTCAAGGCGCGGATCCCGAAGCACTAGATGATAGGGGCCGAACGCCACATGATGTTGCTATGCGAACTCTCAGACCGCGCCCAATCACTGCAGCTTTGTTGCGAGAACTTTCTGCGGCCCGTTAGCATCCAGCTATTCGTCAACAATTTCTTCTAATGCGTTTTATCTTCCGAATATTTATTGTAGTTACCTTTCTAGTTTCTGTGGTTTCTTGTAATAGTTCACTGCTAACGTCAGAACTTCCTTTTTCGGGTACCGTCGCAAATGAAGATGTGATGGGTAAATGGTCTCGCAGTTGTGCGCTGTGTCATGTGAGCGGTGTCGCTGATGCCCCGTTAGTTGGTGATTCAGACGAATGGGAACGCAGATTAGCCCGGGAGAAGCAGTTGTTATAAGCAATGTGCTTGAGGGCCTCAACTCAATGCCGCCGCTAGGTTATTGTATGGCCTGCGAGATTAGCGACTACAGAGCCATGATTGGATTTATGGCAGGGACGAATGAGCGGCAATCGCACCAATGAAGAATAAAAGCTTGAGCATTTAACTCGTCGTTCTTTTCTAGCATCAAGTTTACGTGCGACTTTATTTGGCGCGGCTGCCGCAAACGGGATTGCGGTAGCACAGCAAACTCCATGGCGTAATTGGTCAGGTGGGCTCAGCTTCGAACCGCAAGGCCGATATGATGTTGCTGAAGAAGAGCAGCTAGTAGAGTTGTTGAAAAGAACAGCTGGCGCAATACGCCGGTAGGTTCTGGGCATTCATTTAGCCCACTCGTACCGACTGAA
>BPDI01000067.1 GCA_019654215.1 Gammaproteobacteria bacterium
TAAGGCCGAGATTCTCACCTACGCCAATTAACATCGGACGTATGTATAAAGAAGCGCCAGAACCATATGGAGGGATCCATGCATAATTTGCGCGGACAGTATCTTCAATAGCGCGAAGAAATAAATCATCCGGAACCTGAGGCATTAGCAATCGAGGTGCAGTGCGTTTCATGCGCTCGCAATTGAGCTGCGGTCTGAATAAAAGTATCCGGCCATCCTCAGCCGTTTGTGCCTTCATACCTTCGAAACACTGTTGAGCATAATGCAAGGAAGGCGCACCTTCGTGAATTGACATTTCTTCTTCAGCAACCAAACCGCCGTCATTCCACTCGCCATTTTGATAAATGGCAGTAAAACGACAATCAGTCTTGATGTACTGAAATCCCAACTCAGCCCAGTTAAGTTCTTTCTTACTAACTGTTGCCTCCACTTTTTAATATCCGTTCGTAGCTGTGTATTATCCGGTATAAGCTAATCAATAGCTAGGCAGGGTATGATACACGTAGTTTCATGCTATAGACTCTTTCGCAACCAATCTAACCAGTAATACCTATGCAATTTATCGATATCGGCGCCAATCTCACTCATAAATCATTTCAAAATGATTTCGACCAGGTGTGGCTAATGCCAAGCAAGCAAACGTCAGCCATATTATTTTAACGGGCACCGATCTTCCATCTAACAAGCAACACATTTGATTGCTAGACAAAGTCCGGAATTTTTTAGCAGTACTGTTGGATTTCATCCCCACATTGCAGAATCGTGACTGATGATCAATTTCAGTCTGCGAAAACATTAATCGATGCTGACCATGTCGTTGCAATTGGTGAAACGGGATTGGACTACAATCGCAGCTACTCACCAAAGGCAGATCAATTACAAATATTCGAAAATCATTTAGAGTGGCAACCGAGTTTAAAAAACCGTTATTCTTACATCAACGGGACGCCCATAATGACTTTCTCTATCTTTTAAAAAACTTTCGTAGCGAAATCGTCGGCGGTGTCGTGCATTGCTTTACTGATACTGAAGAAGCTTTACAAGACTATTTAGCCCTGGATATGCATATCGGTATAACTGGATGGATTTGTGATGAGCGCCGCGGGGCGGGGCTACAACAAGCCGTTGCTAAAATTCCACTGGATCGATTGCTGATTGAAACTGATTCTCCGTATTTATTACCGCGTAGTATTAAACCCAAACCAAAATCTCGTCGAAATGAACCGGCACATTGGCTGAAGTTGCTAAAAAAATCGCCTTGCACAGCCCTCATGAATTGGAAGAAATAGCGCAAGCCACTACAGCTAATGCGAAGCGCCTATTTGGCTTGCCAAATTTCAAATAATTCCTCCAAAACGCTAACCAAATCACATTTTCACTTGAATCACCATATTCGGGTCACGTATTAATCGTTTTCAATTTTTGTGATATTTTTTGCTGCCGTAGTCTGTCGTTGAGAGATGGCGAATGACAAATTATTTCATGCTTCGAGCTGATTGGCGACACCAGGACATTCCTATCATGGTGTAAATGATTTCGGTATCGATAAGATTAGTTTAAGCGAAAGGAGTTTTAATGCTGGCCTTCGCTATCAAACTAATAACTTTACCAGCATTATTCTTGAAACCTGGCACATCAAAATAAATTAAATAAATCCTCTGGTTGAAACGGCCACCCTATCTCTTCATTGGTTAATTTATTCTTGATCACTGGAATTCTAACTCCATACAATTTAACCAGTGCCTCATCGGTACTTATATCAATAGATTCTACAAAGAATTCTCTTGAGTTTTGTGCTTTTACTAACATCTGTTCAGCGAACTTACAAAGATGACAGCCTTCGGTTGTGTAAAGAATGAGTATATCCATGACGGTCAAGAATGGCAGGACACAGAAATAGAATCAAACTTCTCGTTGAATAATGATCAATGTATGCTAGCTATCGAAATATAAATCAAATGAACCAAAACATGGAATCGTCAGCGAGGGTCTCAGCTCGTAATTGATTCAGCATTGGGCTGGCAAAGCTAATCGCTTTAATCTAAGGCTGATTTTCAGATACCAATCACTGAATTATAAATTTCTTTTTCGCCAATTGTACTAATTCAGAATGGGATGAGCGGGCCAAGAATTGCTCGGTAAATACTCCAAATCTTGTCCAATTTTGCTTCAGAAAAAAGCTTCTTTGGTTTGTGGTAAATAAGAGCAAAGATTCGGCTGCACGCTCACGAGATTATCCTTTCAATCCGGTAACGAGAGTACGTAGGAACTGGATGTAGGATCAATTATATTGGTTAATACCCTGTAATAACAAAACAAGCTACATCCCTGAAGTTCCGCTACATTCCGCTACAATGTTCGCCTAGACATCCCTTATAAAACGTTTAAAATCCCTGACTTCGCGCTAAGTGGTCCCTAGAAAACAGAGAATTCGCAATATGAGCCATCATGGAATAATAACAGAACTCAAAAACTGGTTATCACAACAAATTATAGGACAGGAGCGCTTACTTGATCGTTTGTTAATCGCATTATTAGCCGATGGCCATTTGCTCGTGGAAGGTGCGCCTGGGTTAGCAAAAACCAAAGCCATCAAAGATTTATCCCGTGCCATCGAAGGTGACTTCCACCGAATCCAATTCACTCCCGATTTATTACCAAGTGATATAACAGGTACTGAAGTATTTCGACCGGAAGATGGATCATTTCGTTCCAACAGGGACCGATATTCCATAATTTAGTGTTGGCAGACGAAATCAACCGGGCGCCAGCAAAAGTTCAATCTGCATTGTTGGAAGCCATGGGCGAACATCAGGTGAGTGTGGGTAGAGAGTCATTCACCCTTCCCCCGCTATTTCTTGTTATGGCCACCCAAAACCCAATCGAGCAGGAAGGTACCTACCCACTTCCGGAAGCACAGCTAGATAGATTTCTTATGCACGTAACCATCGATTACCCAGTAATCGAAGCAGAAAGAGACATTCTTCACTTAGTTAGGGATGAGGCGGCAAACAAGCTAGCAGAACCTCCGAAGCAGGTTGCCCAAGAAAATCTATTCGAAGCAAGACAGGAAATACTTGCCATGCATATGGCGCCAGAAGTTGAGGAATACATCATTCAGCTGATCATGGCATCTCGCCAACCCGAACTCTATGGCGAAGACTTGGCCTCCTGGTTGGAATACGGTGCCAGCCCTCGAGGAACCATTTCATTGGACCGCTGGCACGAGCCTACTCCTGGATTCAGGGGAGAGATTTCGTCAGCCCGGATGACGTTCAAGAAATCATGTTTGACGTGCTACGCCACAAAATTTCCTATTAAGCTTTGAAGCCGAGGCCAGTGGCGTCACTCCAGACAAGGTATTAGAGACCATTCGCGAACGTGTTCCTTCAGCCTAATCCCATCGGGACAAGCTAAATGTCTGCGAAGCTGCAAATCGATCCTCATCATGCTCGCTACCGGAGTAAAGGGGCTGTGATCAGCCTGCAACAACTGCTGATCCAGCGCTATGCCGCCAAAACCTTAGAATATATTGCTCATACTCGCTCCATAGCCGGTATCTCCGGATTACATTTTTCCAAGATGAGAGGTCGTGGTATCGATTTTGAGGAGTTTAGGCCCTACCAGCCCGGTGACGACATCAGATTAATAGATTGGCGTGTTACCGCGCGCACAAGCCGTCCTTTTACCAAAGTATTCCGAGAAGAGCGTGAACGTCCTGTCATTATAGCGGTAGATCAGACGCACAATATGTATTTTGGCAGCCAGATTGCCTTCAAATCCGTGGTTGCGGCACAGGCTGCGGCAGTGTTTTGCTGGCTCGCCATTGATAATGGGGACCGAGTGGGTGGTCTCGTCTTCTCGGATATTGAAGCAAATCTGGTGCGGCCGAAGCGCAGTCGCCGCTCTGCTCTCCATTTATTAAATCAGGTATTCGAGTACAACCAAAAGTTGCCAGAAGTTAAAGACCCCCAAAACCAGATTCTTACCGATCCAGGATTCCAGCCAGGGTTGGCTCATGCCTTAGGCCAGATTCGACGGATCACCAAACCTGGCAGCACGCTCTATGTCATTTCAGATTTCGCTACATTGGATGAGAAGGCCCTACAGTATCTGAATCAGCTTTCGCGGCACAACAATGTAATTTGCTGCCTGGTATACGACACCCTTGAAGAATCATTGCCAGTTCCGGGAATCTATTCCATTACCGATGGCAGCCGCAAAGGAGCCTTGAATACCCACAATAACAAGACGAGAATTCGTTATCGTGCACAATTCCATGAGCGCATGAATCGCTTGACCAGCGAATTCGATAAACTACAAATCCAGTTGATTAAGATGCGCACAAACCAACTGGTGGTGGAGCAAATCCGACAATGGATAGCGAAGAGCTATTAGCCCAACTCGCCGATATTCATCTGCCTGCTGAAGTCAGCTATTGGCCACCTGCCCCTGGCTGGTGGGTTCTCGCTCTTTTGCTTTTAGGGAGTGGTTTCTATTTAATTCATCGAATCATGCAATTACGTAACTTGCGTCTAGTTTGTAAGCATGCGCTGGCAGAGCTAGATACTTGTTACCACCGTTTCACCGGAGCCGAAGATGACGATCTTGGTACTCTAAGACTTCGCTACGTAAATGAATTCAACTCGGTAATACGTCGAGTTGCTCTGGTTCATTTTCCACAGGCGAATGTCGCGAGTCTCGGCGGTGATGCATGGGTTGATTTTATCCGACAAAAAGGTGACTCTTCCGGGCTTAATGATGAAATCGCCGCAGTCCTTAGTTTTGGCCGTTTTCAAACCCACTGTGACGTCGACGTGGATGCCATGAATAGTCTTGGTCAGACATGGATCACAAGTCTTTATTTAGGCAATCAGAAAAACTCCGAGCACGAGGAAGCGAATGACTGATGCTTGAATTTACTTGGCCATGGGCCGCGCTTGCTCTGCCGCTACCCTTTCTTATATATAGGCTGATTTCTCGTGCGCCACGTCAGGATGCGGCATTGTATGTCCCTTTTTTTAGCGTGCTTTCCCGCTTGCAATCAGATAACGAAAATCTTACCAATAGCCGACTGCTCAATTTGATTCTTTGCACCTTAATCTGGTTACTAATTGTATTGGCCGCCACTCGTCCCCAATGGCTCGGAGAACCAATACAACTTCCTTCAACCGGTCGCGATTTGATGCTGTCGGTAGATATATCCGGATCTATGGAAGCTCAAGATATGGTGGTAGGAAATCGCCAGGCTTCACGCATAGATGTGGTGAAAGCCGTTGTCGGTGATTTTGTCGAGCGGCGCGAAGGTGATCGTTTAGGACTGATACTGTTTGCAGCCCATGCCTATATTCAGGCACCACTTACTTTCGACCGAGAAACCGTTGGCACTTTATTAGAGGAAGCAGAAATAGGAATTATTGAAGAGTCAGCAACTGCTATCGGTGATGCCATCGGCTTGGCAGTGATTCATTTACGTACGCGACCAGAAAACAGTAGAGTCTTAGTTTTACTAACTGATGGCGTAAATAATGCTGGCGCTGTTTCCCCAGAACAGGCTGGTCAGTTGGCACAACAAGAAAATATTAAGATTTACACCATCGGTATCGGTGCTGATCAGGTAGTACAGCGCACATTTTTTGGAGCTCGAGCAATTAATCCTTCTGCAGAATTAGATGAAGCCGTGCTTACGCGTATAGCGGAATCTACCGGCGGCCGTTATTTTCGCGCACGAGATGTTAATGACCTGGTAGATATCTACGAAGAATTGGATCGCCTCGAAACAATTGAGCAGGACGAACAAACTTATCGCCCTACTCGTGTTTTATTTTATTGGCCATTAGGTGCTGCACTTATTATAAGTTTTATTCTTGCTCTAGTTTCGATTCCCTGGCTAGCATTGACTGCTCGAGCCCGAATTGAAGTATACGAAGAAGAGGAAGAAGTGGAATTAGTATCAAGCGGAGGGAAAGCCGCCTGATGGACATTCTAATTCCCGCCAATATGATTCAGGATTTTCATTTTTTGCGACCAATCTGGTTGCTCGCCTTAATTCCTGCAGTGATTTTCTTCGTTGCTATGTGGCGTATTAATACTGTGGTTACTGCCTGGGATAAAGCTATCGATAAGAGTTTATTGCCCTATCTTTTAGATAGAAGCAAGAATGCAGCACAGCGTACCCCTCTCTTACTTCTTTTCAGTGCCTGGCTATTATCCACCATTGCTATGGCCGGACCCGTTTGGGAGCAATTACCACAGCCTGTGCAGAAAAGAGAAGATTCGCTTGTTATTGTCATGGACTTATCCTTGTCCATGTTCGCACCCGATCACAACCCAACTCGCCTTGATCTGGCCAAACGTAAACTGCGGGACATATTGGCTTTAAGAGAAGAAGGTCAAACTGCACTGGTTGTTTATGCTGGCGATGCTCACGTAGTAACACCACTTACCGACGATGTGGTAACAATCGATGCACTAGCGCCTTCTCTAAGTCCGAACATCATGCCTTTGTTTGGAAGCAATCCAATGTCAGCTATCGATATGGCTATTAATTTATTGGATGACGTCGAATCTACCGACGGCCGCATCTTATTAATGACCGACGGTATCAACGGTTTTGAGCAAGAATTATTAATAACCGATCAAATCCAAAAAACAGATTATGAATTATTAGTAATGGGAATAGGCACAGAAGAAGGTGCCCCTATACGGACCAGTGATGGCAGCTTTCTTACCGATGAAACTGGCGCCATGGTAGTTCCGACCTTAAACAAAAATGTGCTGCAGTCATTAACCAATCGAGTAAGCGGCCGTTATCACGATATACAACTTTCCGACGCAGATTTGGCATTCTTATTAGCAGAGAATCAGTTATTGGATAACGAAGAACTGACGGAAGTAGAAGAAGAGTTTGACGTCTGGTATGAAACCGGCCCATTCCTTCTATTCCTAGTTGTTCCATTGACCGCACTGGCTTTTCGTCGTGGCTGGTTATTTACCATTGTCTTACTGATCGGTTCCGGTTTAATGTTTCCTAGTCAGCCTGCACTAGCTTTTGAATGGAGCGATCTTTGGAAAACGAAAGACCAGCAAGCGGCAGAAGCCTTTGCCGCGGATAATCATCAACTTGCCGCCGCCTTATTTGAATCCTCCGAGTGGCGCGGGGCTGCCAGTTATCGATCACAGGACTACGAATCTGCCATCGCTGCATTCAGTGCTAGCGACACACCAGACGGTCACTACAACCGCGGTAACGCATTAGCCCTAGCGGGCAATTACGCCGAATCCATTGCTGCCTACGATCTGGCCATCGAATTAATGCCTGGTCACGAAGACGCCATCCATAATAAAGAAATTATTGAACAGCTCTTAGAAGAGCAAGAATCAGAACAAGGCGAGAATCAAGACGGTGAGAACCAGGAAAACCAGTCTGAGCAGAACTCTCAGCAAGAGTCCGAAGAGCAAGATCAAAACTCAGAAAATCAGGATCAGGAAAGCCAAGAAGGCAACGAAGATCAGCAGCAACAAGAACAACAAAACGAAGCACCGGAAGAACAGGAAAGCTCGGAGTCCAACAGCGAACAAAATACCCCTAGCCAGTCTTCAAACGAAGAATTTGAAGACCCAAAAGGCCTTAGAACAATGGTTGCGTAGAATCGAAGATGACCCC
>BPDI01000068.1 GCA_019654215.1 Gammaproteobacteria bacterium
AGCGATGTAATCCTTAAAACGACCCGGTACCGGTTTGTACAAACTGTGAATTGCACCTAAGACGCGGTAGCAAGTGTCAACGCGATCGACAATTATGCGAAACGCATACACATCCATTATTTCAGAAAATGATTTACGCTTACTGCGCATTTTTTCGTAGATACTGTAGAGGTGCTTTTCTCGGCCGATTGTACGACCAGGCAGCCCTTTCCCCGTTCTAAACAAGCTTCTAAGGAAGTTTGAATCTGGCTAACAATTTCCTTGCGATTTCCGCGAATGCTCTTCACCGCAGCGGAAATTCTTCGGCGCGCATAGGATAGAGAGCAGCGAATCCTAACTCTTCAAATTCCACTCGCACATTGTTCATACCTAAGCGGTTAGCAATAGGCGCATATATGTCGAGAGTTTCCCTGGCAATACGTCGACGCTTATCTGGAGCTAACACCTCCAAAGTACGCATGTTATGAAGACGGTCGGCGATCTTAACCAGAATGACGCGCAAGTCTTTGGCCATTGCCATGGCCATCTTCTGAAAGTTTTCTGCTTGTGCTTCTGCACGAGAACTAAAGGTTATCTTGTTGAGCTTACTTACGCCGTCTACCAGATCGGCAACCGTATTTCCAAACTGTGACTTAATAGCTGTTTTGGTAATGCCAGTATCTTCAATAACATCATGCAACATAGCGGCCATCAAATTTTGATGATCCATGTGCATCTTACTCAAGATTGAAGCTACGGCGAGAGGATGGGTTACGTAGGCGTCACCGCTGCGACGAACTTGTCCGTCGTGTGCTTGTTCGGCATAGAAGTAAGCGCGGCGTACGCTGTTGACTTGGTCTTTTCCTAAGTAATTGGAAAGACCATCAGCGAGGGAGTCGATTGTGTCTAAGGCAGCTACTTGCAAGACGTGACTCCTAAAATTTAAATTTCAACTGAGGGTTGCTCTTCCTGATCTATAACGGCAGCAGATTCTCCAATAGATGCCTCAGTAGAGCCTTATTTTTTCCCGATGTCTTCTAACTCAGCGCCAGGCTTCTCAACCAGAATCTCAGCATCGACTAATCCGTCAGCGATTTCGCGTAGAGCAATTACGGTAGGCTTGTCATTATCGACCGAAACCAAGGGTCTTTGCCCTCGATCTGAAGCTGCCGGGCGCGCTTGCTGGAAACCATAACCAGCTCGAACCGGTTATCAACGTTGTCTAAACAATCTTCTACTGTAATTCTTGCCATTTCCGGACCTTAAATTTTATAGTTGTATTAATTAGCTTGGACGAAAAAATTAATAAAATCAAGAAGTTGTCAACTTAGGCTCGACCAAGCTTGCCCCCTGGAAAGGACCGGGGATTGTACAGAATTCCTGCTAAAAAAGCACCATTTGTATGGCAGTGGGCCAACCTAGCCGTGGGTCAGACTGGTGAGTAGTTCGCTCAAGGTTTCTTGCTGGACGCGGACGGTAAGACGCTGAGTACGGACGATTGCACGGATACCCTCGAGTGCAGAATCAAAACATCATTTACTACAACATAGTCAGCTTGTGCTACATGTTCGATAACGCTTCTTGCCTGTTGCATACGGCTCTCGATGGTATCGTAATCATCCTGGGCTCGCTCTTGTAATCTTTCGGTAAGAGTTTCTATAGAAGGAGGAAGAATGAAAATAGAACAAGCATCAGGATAGAGATTGCAAATTTGTTCCGCGCCCTGCCAATCAATTTCCAAAATGACATCGAGACCCTTGGCTAACTGTTCTTTAAAACCCACAGTTCTGAAGTGCCATAGTGGTATCCATAAACCTCAGCGGACTCAAAAAAAAATTCCATCGGATAACATACCCATGAATTCTTTTTTTTTCGATGAAATGATAATTCACACCATTTTTTTCCCCCCGGCCGAGCGGGCCGAGTAGTGTGTAAAAACAGAAACGCAAAGTTTCTCATTTTGGCTCACTAACTCATCGACCAGTGGGGTTTTTTGCCGGCACCGGATGGAGCAGTGATAATGAATAACTTTCCCTTCTTCATTTTTTAGTATCTATTCTACGTTCTGTATTTGCTCCGCATTTGTTTTATCAATACTTTTAATTCAACTGCGCCTAGAGTCGTACCCACCACAATCGATTTCGAAGACAAAGTATTCGCTTCTCTATTTAGCTCTTGCATAAGAAAGTCTAACCGTCTGCCTTTTTGTCCATTAGATTCTATGATCCGCTCAACTTCTTTCAAGTGTGAATCCATTCGATCGAGTTCTTCATCAACATCTGCTTTCTGCGCTAATATGGAATTTCTTGTTCTAATCGAGTTGGCTCGAGTTCGGCTTTTAGCTCTTCCAGCTTCTCTAAAAGGTTTTTTTTCCCTTGCCCACAGATAATTTCAGGTATTTTTTGCCGTATAGAGGCAACGATTTCTCGAATCGAAACGACACGTTGATTTAGCATGCCTTTAAGCGCTTCGCCTTCCCTGACTCTACTGCTCACTAAATCATCTAACGCTGCTGTAAAAAGATCGATCGCTTCCCTCTCAATAGTATCGGCATCGACATCTTGATCGGCAACTACTCCTGGCCAACGTAAGATCTCCGCTGAAGTTAACTGATTATCCAAGTCTGCAATTTGATTAATCTCATCGTTTTTCACGAACTAATTTTGCGATGAGTTCTTTATTCAGTTGCAAATCAGATTGACTAGCTTCGACTACTTGAAATCTCAGTTGGCATTCAATTTTTCCACGGTTTAACTTTTTCCGAATAATATCTCTGATGACATTTTCGAGGCCACGAAATGATTCAGGAAGTCGCACACTAGTTTCCAGGTAACGATGGTTAACTGAGCGCAATTCCCAAATCAGGGAGCCCCACTCTTTATCTGCTTGCTGCCGACTAAAGGCAGTCATACTCAACATCATAATGGCTAGCCCATTTTCAAAGAGCCGCTATTCTATCTTAATACGCCGCTAAACACAGTTAGCATTCAGAGACTCTTGCTTGCTCGCAACAACTCCAAAATTCAAGGATAATCTATAACATTTTAGAATTATTGGAATTAAGAGAAACGATGTCAGAACCTTCACGTCCAAGCAATAGAAACCAAGACGAACTTCGCTCAATAAATATCACTCGCAATTACACCAAACATGCGGAAGGCTCTGTCTTGGTTGAATTCGGCGCAACTAAAGTTCTCTGCAATGCAACTGTAGAAGAATCTGTGCCGCGTTTTTTGAAAGGAACAGGACGAGGGTGGGTCACCGCTGAATACGGCATGCTGCCACGGTCTACAGGTACCCGTATGGACCGAGAAGCAGCAAAAGGGAAACAATCAGGACGCAGCTTGGAAATTCAGCGGTTGATTGGCCGCTCATTACGAGCGGCGGCGGACTTAGATGGCCTTGGCGAACACACAATAAAAATCGATTGTGATGTGATACAAGCAGATGGCGGTACTCGAACTGCTTCAATTACTGGCGGTTGTGTTGCATTACATGACGCGGTTACTTACATGTTGAGTAAAAACTTGGTAAGTGAATCACCCTTTAAACAACTAGTCGCATCGGTTTCTGTGGGGATTCATAATGGTCGTGCCGTACTAGACCTTGATTATGATGAGGACTCAAATGCTGAAACCGACATGAATATTGTGATGACAGAGTCTGGTGGATTCATTGAGATACAGGGAACAGGAGAAGATGGTGATTTTTCTCACGGCCAATTATTGCAAATGGTAGGTTTGGCAGAAGCGGGAATCAAATCATTGATTAGCAAGCAACAAGAAGCATTAGCGGAGTTTTAGTTTTAAACAGGAATAACAATGCAAGATTTTCAATCAGAGTTTTTAGCATTCGTACTCGAAAATGAAATATTAAAATTTGGTGAGTTCACTCTAAAGTCCGGGCGGATAAGCCCTTACTTTTTTAACACTGGTTTGTTTAATTCAGGTTATAAACTAGCTTTTCTTGCAAAATGTTATGCGGCTGTAATAGCGAACACCGAACAAGAGTTTGATGTATTGTTTGGCCCTGCCTATAAAGGTATTCCACTTGTTTCGGCAACAGCGATGGCCTTGGCTAACAATCACGACCTGAACAAACCGTTTTGCTTTAACCGTAAAGAAGCAAAGGGTCACGGTGAAGGTGGAATTATAGTTGGTGCTGAATTAAGTGGAAAAGTTTTGATAATTGATGACGTAATTACAGCAGGCACTGCTATACGCGAGGCAGTAGAAATTATACAAAAAGACGGTGCGCAACTAAACGGAATTGCGGTTGCAATGGATCGACAAGAAAAAGGCACAGGCGAACTCTCCGCTATCCAAGAAATTGAACAGACCTATCAGATTTCCGTAACAGCCATTATTAGTTTGCAGAACATCATCGATTATCTTGAAGGATCCAGTAGTAGTGAAATGCAACAACATTTAAGTGCTGTTATTGCTTACCGAGATCAGTACGGCGTCTAATCAGTCTGAATGTTTTTGAAATACTTAGCCAGCAGACTATGCGCTAGGAGCAGTAAAGGGAGCCAATAGATTTCTGCTGAGAAACTCCCACTGTGTGTCCCAGTTCTCCAATGGCGACTGCTGGAATTCACTGCGAACGAATTGGGTCAACCTACCTTCTACAGAAGCCAACAGTAAATTTGCCAAAGCAGTAGGTGAAACAGTTGCCTTTAAGTTTTCCCTGATCTGGGCTTCTCGTAGTATTTGCTTCAACTGTGATTCAAGCCGGCTATAGAACTGTACAATGCGAACTCGCAGGCGTGCAGTTTCTCCCGCTAGAGCATCACCTGTAAGTAGACGAGTCATACCAGGATTCTTGTCGGAAAAAGTCAGTAATAGAGTGAGGATTTTGTGGCAGCGCACTTCAGCATTGGTTTCTTCATTGAGAATTCTAGAAATTCTGAGAAATAGCGTTTCTTCGATAAATTTAATCAGCCCTTCAAACATTCGGGCTTTGCTGGGGAAATGCCGATACAGCGCCGCTTCCGAAACTCCCACTTCCTTGGCCAGGGCAGCTGTGGTTATGCGTTCACCAGGAGACGTCTCCAACATGCGAGCCAATGCTTGCAGTATTTGATCTTTCCGAGATTTCTTGTTGCCGGCTTCCATCGGAATTAGCCACCTGTCTCGTGAGAATTAGGAATTTTTACTTCTTTTTTTGCAGTTGAATTCTTTTTAACTGGTTTTTGAGCAGATCCGTTCTGTGTGATTAATGTACCTACCCCTTCGTCCGTGAAGATCTCAAGAAGAACCGCATGCTCCACCCTGCCGTCAATAATGTGAGCACTGTTAACACCCCCTTTCAGTGCTTCAAGTGCACACTGAACCTTTGGCAACATGCCTCCTTGTAAGGTCTTATCGGCAATTAGCTTGGCAACTTGTTTTGGGCTCAAGCCAGTAAGCACTTCACCTTTCTGGTTTTTTACTCCTTCTACATTAGTCAGCAGAATCAGCTTCTCTGCAACCAAAACTTTAGCAATTTCACCAGCCACGGAATCTGCGTTTATGTTATAGCTGGCCCCGCTCTCATCAGTGCCGATGGGAGCGATGACAGGTATGAAGTCACTGCCTTTCATAACCTCGAGTACTTCGGTATTGATGCTCATCACTTCACCGACGTGACCTATATCGATGATTTCATCGGTAAGCTTGGCATCTCTGCGCCGCAATTTTAGCTTCTTGGCACGGATTAAATTGCCATCTTTGCCTGTTATGCCAACAGCTTTGCCCTGATTCTTGTTAAGTAAATTAACAATCTCCTTATTCACCAGACCGCCCAGTACCATCTCTACTACGTCCATAGTTTGGCTGTCAGTTACACGTAAGCCGTCTACGAAATTAGATTCGATATTTAATTTCTCTAAAACAGTACCTATTTGTGGGCCACCACCATGAATAACTATCGGGTTTATTCCAACTAATTTCATTAGCACGATATCTCTGGCAAAACTCTGTTTGAGTGCTTCATCCACCATGGCACTGCCACCGTACTTCACAACCACGGTTCGGCCAGTAAATTTTTGAATATAGGGGAGGGCTTCTGTTAAAACCTTCGCGATATTCTTGGCACTAGTTATAGTCAGAGACATAGCTGCTTTTAGAAATCCAAACTAATTCTATTGTCTGCGCGATGAATTAGAGTCTTAAATGCCTTCTTGATTTCATTTAGCTTTTCTTCATTTGATGCTTCAAATCTTAAAAGCAAGGAAGGGCTTGTGTTAGATGCACGAACTAAACCCCAGCCATCTTCAAACTCTACTCTCAACCCATCAAGAGTAATGAGCTTTCCTTCAGGAAATTCTGCCAACTCTAATAAACGATCAATCAATCCAAACTTTGATTCTTCATCAACCTCGAGTTTTATTTCTGGCGTGCTTAATGTCGAATTAAAAGCTGCAAAAACCTCGCTTGAGCTTTTATCTTGTGCGCTTAAGATTTCTACGATACGCGCAGCAGTATATATACCGTCGTCAAATCCAAACCACCGATCTTTAAAAAAGATGTGTGCTGCATATTCGCCGCCAATAGGAGCGCCAGTTTCTTGCATTTTTTGTTTCATAAATGAGTGGCCGCTGCGGTGCATAACTGGTTTGCCACCACTACTGATAATCTTTCCTGCAAGTTCGGAGCTGCATTTAACATCGAAAACTACCGGTGCTTCGACATAGTTTGGCAAAATGTTTTCAACTAGCAGCATCAGCATTTTATCCGCATCGATAAATTCGCCTTTATTAGTAACTATGCCTAAGCGATCACCATCGCCATCCAATGCAATGCCAAGATCAGCACCTGTGTCGACAACTTGTTTTGCCAAGGTAGCTAAGTTCTCAGGGATAGTCGGATCCGGATGATGATTGGGGAAGCTTCCATCAATATCACAATAGAGTGGAATAACTTCACAACCCAATCGCTCAAAGAGATTTGGCGCGACTGTTCCGGGAACGGCATTACCACAATCTATAATAAGACTTAGTTTCTTTTCTAGAATGATTCTCTCAGCAACATCTTCCAGATAGGCATCAACAATATCCAGGTCTTGATAAGTGCCTTCACCGCTGCTTAGTTGGTTATTGTCAATTCGATGCTTAATTCGTTGTATTTGATTCTCAACTAAACAGTTTTGATTGAAGACTATTTTTAATCCATTATAGTTTGCAGGGTTGTGGCTTGCAGTCAACATAACACCTGAACTATGGCTGCTAGTGTGAGTAGCAAAGTAAAGCAAGGGGGTCGGAATAAGTCCTAGATTTACTACATTGCATCCAGCGTTTTGTAATCCTGCAATAAGTGCTTTTGAAAGAATGGGGCTGGAAAGCCTGCCATCGAATCCAATGAGTAGTGAAGAGATTCCATTAGCGAGCGCTTCACTACCAATCGCCCTACTAATTAATTCTATGGAATCTTCCGTGAGTTGTTCGTCAACTAAACCGCGAATATCATAAGCACGAAATATAGAGGAGGGGATGGCGTTCATATGCTGCTCAACTCTTCACTTGTTCGGCAATGAGCTTAAGCATTTCTCTTGCGACTACGTTTTTATTTGCAGAAGCAATTTCAAATTCATTCCGGAGCTAATTGCAGTTACTGAAATTGAGTCGCTATTAAAAGTATCGGTAGCATTATTCGCAAAC
>BPDI01000069.1 GCA_019654215.1 Gammaproteobacteria bacterium
GTGAATAGTGAATCATTCTGCTTATCTTTTTGCCAACAAGATGAGATGCTACACTAACTACTCCATATCCTCCTATTGATAAAATAGGTAATGTATCCGCATCATTTCCAGACCATACAAAGAATCCATCTTCTGATGTTCTGATTATTTCCGCGATCTGCCCTAGATCAGCACTTGCCTCTTTAACCCCTACAATGTTCTTCACTGTACTCAGTTGTGATGTTGTGGATGCTGTCATATTTAATGCAGTTCTTGAGGGGACGTTGTATAAGATACCTGGGATAGACACGGCTTTAGCAATTAACTCGAAATGATTAACTAAGTTAGATTGTGTTGGCTTATTGTAATACGGTACTGTCATCAATATGCCATCTACTCCGATATCCTCAGCCCTCATTGAAAGCTCAATACTTTCTTGCGTATTGTGGGTTTGTTGTACCTGCGATCACTTTGGCGGAATCGCCTATTGATTTAATTATCGTGGTATATAAATTCAACTTCTCGTCTTCACTTAGGCTGGGGCCTTCACCAGTTGTTCCTGTAACAACAATCGCGGTCGTTCCTGTTTCTACTAAATGTTTTGACATTCTAGTTGCCTGCTCGTGGTCTACATTTCCCTGTGAATCAAAAGGGGTGACCATCGCAGTTATAAGCCTTCCAAATGGGCTTTCGGTATTCTGATTGCTCATAGAAAACTCCTTTACCTAGTATGTTCGTCCTGGAGGCCGGCTACCAAAAATTGCGGTACCCAATCTGACAATTGTTGCTCCCTCTTGAATGGCAATATGGTAATCCAAAGTCATGCCCATTGAAAGTTTGTCTAGCGGATGTTCTGGTAGTTCCATCTTTATTTCATGTAAAATTTCCGCTGCTTGCCGGAAATATGGACGTGCTTCTTCGGGAGTATCACCTATTGGTGCAACCGTCATGATACCCATTAATTCAATATTATTGAGGGTCCCTATCTCATCTATATCAGCAATGAATTGCTTATGGCGTTCAGGCTATTTCCGCCAAGTCGAAAACCATTTCGTTTTGGGTCGTCTGTAAAATCTATCTCAAGGAAGCAGGCATAATAATGTTATTTTCACCTGCACGGCGGTTTACTGTTTTCGCCAGACGAAGACTATCGATCGTGTCGATACTGTCAAATACGTTTAAGGCTTCTTTAACTTTATTCGATTGCAAGTGACCTATCATATGCCAGGTAGGCCGAGAGATCGCATTCTCTAGGGAATTTGCGACAGATTCATTTTGGGTGTTGCTTCTTGCACCCAATTCTCTCCAAAATCCGTTAGACCACAGCTTATCGAATCAAGTATCCGAATCGGGTCTACCCCTTTTGTAGCGGGATGAAGCTGAAATTTTGGTAGAGTCTCTTCCAACGCTATTCGCAGCTTCGTACATATTTTTTCTTATTGTGTCTATATTGGATCGAAGTTCATCTGTACTCATGCTATACCTTCCAACTGAATTACCCGCGGAGCCCACTTACCAGTTCAGCTATTTGGACGGTGTTTGTCGCGGCTCCCTTTCTTATGTTATCAGCAACTACCCACATTGCTAATCCGTTAGTAAATGCTAAATCTTGCCTTATTCGCCCAACAAATACATCATCTTTCCTTCCGCATTTATAGCCAAAGGGTATTCCATATTATTGGGGTTATCAATCACCGTTAACCCTTGCCCAGCACTCATCACATGTTTCGCCTCTTGTACTGATATAGGTTTGTCTAAATTTATGTGGATAGCTTCACTGTGGCCATAAGCTACTGGGACTCTTACACAGGTGGCAGATATTAGCATATTCTGGTCATCGAATATTTTTCTTGTCTCGTTGACTAGCTTCCATTCTTCTTTTGTAAAATCGAGGTCTTCAAATACATCTATCTGAGGAATTACATTAAAAGCGATTTGGTGAGGGAACTCATCAATTGAAATGTCGCGGCCATGAGTTACGTCTTCTGATTGTTGTTTCATTTCCTCCAAAGCACTTGCACCCGCACCAGAAGTGGCCTGGTATGAGGCAACAATGAGTTGGTTTATTGAAGCTATTGATCTGAGAGGATTTAAGGCGACCACCAGTTGAATCGTGGAGCAGTTAGGGTTGGCAATGATCCCCTTGTTCCAATTGGCGTCTAATGGGTTTACTTCCGGAACAACTAATGGCACCGAACTGTCCATACGCCAAGCTGATGAATTATCAATCACAGTCACTCCGTTGGATGCCAACGTTTGAGCGACCTCTTTACTTAATTGAGCGCCAGCAGAAAATAGGGCGATATCACCTCTTTGAAACTGATTAATATTGAATTCTGCGACCGATATTTTGTCGCCTTTAAAATCGATTTCCGTCCCGGCAGATTTTGATGATGCCAACAACTTTATTCGCTCAACAGGAAAATTTCTTTCATCCAAAACCTTTAGAAACGTTCTGCCGACCAGACCTGTAGCCCCGACGATAACTAAACTCTCCCCTGGCATATAACTATCCTAACTTTGAATCATAAATCTAAGATTGATCCAAGTCCAAAAGTAAAATCTTTATTATTTGATATATACTCTATAGCTAAAAGAAGGCCCGGCATATAGGATTCTCTGTTTAACGTTGTATGGGATAAATTTAGCATTTCGCCTTTTCCTCCCAGAACCACTTCTTGTCTAGCCATTAATCCTGGCAATCTAAGAGAATGAAGGCCGATCCCAGATAAATTTGCGCCCCGTGAGCCTTTTAAATTGAATTTCTCTGTCTTGTTCGATTCAAATGTTTACCCTTTTGCTTCTATCATATCTTTTGCGGTTGCAATAGACTGCCAGATGGGGCATCCAACTTTTCGGCATGGTGCATTTCAATAATATCAGCGGTATCAAAGTGGCGCCCAACTATAGAAGCAATATGCTGCAGAACTATAGCCCCAAGCTAAAATTTGGGCCGATAAATATTCCAATGCTTTGTTCAGCGGATAGCGCCTTTAAAGCGACTATGTCATCGTCGTTCAATCCACTTGTCCCCGTAATGAAATCTACTCCGTTCTGGGCACACAATACAGCGGATTCCATGGCCGATTCTCGCACACTAAAATCAATACATAGATCAGGAGAAGTGGAACCCAATAAATCTGAAAATGATTTAGATACCACAATTTTTTGATTTAGGTTATTTTGCTCAATAAATTGATCGGTAATAGACGGAGAATTTGCTCCTACAACTGTGAATAATTCTGCGTTTTCACCCAGGGTTACGAGAGTTTGCAGGCCCATTTTACCTGTTGCGCCATTTACAACAATATTTATTTTTTCAACCATGAGCTTATAGATCCTTGCTTAATTCTCGAATTTACCTCTCTTGGCGTCTAGAAGAGCCTTCAGGTCTACGCCTGCCAGGCCTCTTTCGGGAATCCGACCTTGGTCGATTGGAATCTTCTGATCTAGGTCGCCTATTGGGTCTCGCTCTTCTAGTACTGGTGTCTTCAGCGCCATCAGTCCCTATAGTTGCGCCTTCTTCACTCCCGTTTAGCAACGCTTTCCTTGATAACCTTACCCTTCCGGTCTGGTCTATCTCTGTTACTAAAACTTCTACTTCATCTCCCACTTTTACTACATCCTCCACGTTGGGTACATGGTAATCGGCGAGTTCTGAGATATGAACCATTCCATCTTTACCTGGTGCTAACTCGACGAAAGCACCAAAATCAGTCGTTCTAACCACTTTACCTGTATATTTTTCACCGACTTCAATATCTTTAGTTAACCGATTGATAAGCTCGATTGCTTTATCTGCCGAAGATTTGTCGGTGGCGCCTACGAATACTGTCCCGTCATTATCTACATCGACGGTAGCTCCAGACTCTTCGACTATACTCCTGATTGTTTTACCGCCAGGGCCGATGAGTGCACCTATTTTCTCTGTGTCGATTGTTAGTTTCGTTATGCGTGGCGCGTGTTCATTAAGTTCTTCTCTGGTGTCAGGAATAGTCGCAAGCATGTTATCTAGAATTTCGAGGCGGGCAGCTTTTGCTTGTTCTAACGCTTGTTCCAATATTTCATCTGTAATCCCGGTTAGTTTGATGTCCATTTGGAGAGCAGTTATCCCGTCTCTTGTACCTGCGACTTTGAAATCCATGTCGCCAAGAGAGTCTTCAATGCCCTGGATATCAGTTAATACAACAAAGTCCTTTTCATCTGTTACTAGGCCCATTGCAATACCAGCTACAGGCGCTTTAATTGGTACGCCTGCATCCATTAAAGAAAGGGTGCTAGCACAAACGCTTCCCATAGAAGAACTACCATTAGACCCTAATACATCTGAAACTAGTCTTATCGTGTAAGGAAATTCTGACTCGTCCGGTATTACTGGAATTAATGCCCTTTCTGCGAGAGCACCATGTCCGATTTCACGTCTTCCTGGGTTGCCTACCCTTCTAACTTCGCCGACAGAATAAGGAGGGAAATTATAATGGTGGAGGTATCGTTTTGTTTCGTCTGGGCTTAGACTATCAATCCTCTGCGCATCCGATAATGAACCTAAAGTAGCTACGTTTAGAATCTGAGTTTGGCCGCGATTAAATATCGAGGATCCATGTGCTCTTGGTAAAACACCAACTTTACTACTTAGTTCCCTAATTTCTGCGCTGGATCTGCCATCAGGCCTGTTACCAGCAAGTATGTTTTTTCTGACGGCGTCTTTGAATAGCTTATCGAAGGTTGACTCGATCTTGGATTCATCATGATTCTCTTCGAAATTCGATACTGAATCAGACAATAACTGATCGGTTAATTCGGTTCTCTCTTCTTTTCCTAAACCACCGATCGCTTCTCCAAGCCGCTCACCCAAAAAGGATGCAAGTTCGCTTGAGAAAGAATCATCCGATTCGTCTTCTTCAAAAACTGTTTTCTCTTTTGAAGTTAAATCTGCAAGCTCTTTTTGCATTTGAATGATCTCGTGATTAACTTCTTGTGCTTTCTTTAAGGCGTCTAATACTATTTTCTCATCTACTTCTTAGCTCCGCCTTCAACCATGACTATCGCATTTTCGGAACCAGCAACCACAAGATCCAGATCTGTTTCAGATAAATTTTCATAAGTTAAATTGGTCACTAATTCGCCATCCATATATCCGACACGCGTTGCACTAACCGGTCCATCAAATGGTACATTTGAAATAGTTAATGCTGCCGATGCCCCCACTAAAGCAATTGTGTCATGTGGATTGACTCTATCTGCAGAAAGTACCGTGAGTAAAACTTGTATTTCATTCCTGATTTTTTTGGGAATTAAAGGTCGTATTGTTCTATCAGTTACTCTGCTACCTAGCACGGCTTCAGTAGTTGGTCGGCCTTCTCTTCTAAAAAAGCTGCCAGGAATTTTACCTATTGCGTAGTGCCGCTCTTCTATGTCGACACTGAGTGGTAAAAAATCTACGCCTTCTCTTGCCGAATTCGACATTGTGGCGGTTGCCAGTACTATTGTTTCTCCATATTGAACTTTGACGCTACCGCCCGCCTGCGTTGCAAGCTCACCGGTTTCTAAAATTAAATCTTTTCCGTCTATTGTTCTTTGAACTCTATGAATCATTCTCGCCTCTCCACGCTATTTGCGCTGGTGGAAAGGATATTAAAGCCTGGTTATGCACGCAAACCTAGTGAAGACACCACTTCTTTGTACCGAGCAGAATCTTTCCTGCGTAGGTAACGCAGTAATCTCCTTCTCCGTCCAACGAGCATTAGTAATCCTCGGCGAGTAGCGTGATCGTGGCGGTGTGTTTGTAGATGGTCTGTTAACTCACTTATTCGATGTGTCAATACAGCAACTTGAACGTCAGTGGAACCACTATCTGTAGCGTGATGTTGATATTCTTTTATAATGTCTGTTTTTGATTTAAGATCCACCGTTTTCCGCCTTTGGCCGTTGCCTTTCCATATATATAAATATTTTTTCTTGTACCCTGAGTATAACAAAGGCCTTCGTTCTCGTATATAACGTTTGAGGACTTTCGATAGAACTATTAAAAGTC
>BPDI01000070.1 GCA_019654215.1 Gammaproteobacteria bacterium
GTTTTAATAGAGGCTCAATCAACTCAAATTGATTGAATCCCCCTTTTAAACTCGACCCCGCTTGTAGGCCCTCTTTGAGGGCCTCTTTTTCTGGAAGTAAAATAAAAGGCGATGATTAACGGGAATAGGGATGTCGCGATAGCGCTAATTCGACGGTGGTTGAGGGCAATAAAATCTGCAAGAATCCGGCCGCTCTCTAATATCAGCGGGTCGTCTTCTTCTTCATCGATAACATCTTCATCGTTCTCAGCCAAGGCAGGAATATCGTCAGTCAAAGAGTTGAAGTTTGATCTTCTTCATCTTCACCTTCTTCGTCCACCCTTTCCCCTTTAGCTCCAATCCTTTAAGAGCACGACGCATTTTTCTGCTTCATGTTCTTCTCGTCGATTGTCTTCTCGTTCCTGTTTAACGACAGCCTCATTCAAAGAAAGAGTTTCGCGCTCTCTAAGTTCACGAGTGCGTTCTATTTGTCCTTCAAGATAAATAAAGTCTGGTGAAGACTGGCACGCTCTTCATGCAAAGAACGTAACTCAGGTAAGAGGTTTTGAACAGCATGGTAAGTTCTATATTCACGGTCTAACTGTGTCCCAGGGAAGAGCGCCATCGAGACTGCTTTCACCAATGTCATCATAGGCATTGTAAAAATCTGGAAACTCAATATCAGGGATAACACCGCGATGCTGTGTACTAGCACCAGAATTCGATAAAATTTAGAGCGGGTTAGTTTCACCTGGCCGTAATCCATAGGAATGATTTCTTGCACCGTGCCTTTACCGAAGGTTTGACCACCTAGCACGATGCCCCGTTGATAATCTTGAATCGCTCCAGCAAAAATTTCTGACGCAGAAGCACTGGTTCTATTTACCAAAACTGCTAATGGGCCATCATAAGCAACTTCTGGATCGTTATCGCCAAAGGGGGCGAGTAAACCCATTACGAATGCCCGAGTACGAATCTGAACGGTGGCGCCAGTCTCGATAAACAAACCTACAAGTTGGTTGGCTTCGCTAAGACTGCCGCCACCATTATTCCGTAAATCAACAACCACTGCGTCAACTTCTTCTTCTTTTAGTTCTTCTAATAGATTGCGAACATCCGGGTGGAACTCTTAAAGTTTCTTCCCACGCGCGGCTGCTTCAAAATCGAAATAGAAAGTAGGAAAATCATCACTCCGATCTTATATACATCATCGTTGTAACTTAGTTCGATGACTTCTTTCCTAGCGGACTGATCTTCCAGTTTTACTGTGTCACGAGTATAGCGATAATAGTCGCGCTAGATCACTTACATCATCGGCCGGGATAACGTTTAAGCGAACAACAGTCCTTTTTCACCACGTATCTGGAAACAACTCATCAAGGCGCATACCAACAACATCTTGGATATCACCGTCACTACCTTGACCGATTCCGATGATACGATCACCTGCCCGAGTTCATTACCACGCTCAGCGGACCACCTTTTATAGCTCTACAACCTTAGTGTACTCATCCTCAGCTGTTAATTGTGCACCAATTCCTTGTAAGGAGAGTGATAGGCCCATATTAAAATTTTCGGAATCTCGTGGAGAGAAGTAAGCAGTGTGGGGGTCTACTGCTTTAGCTACCGTAGAGAGATAAGCCTGAAAAATATCACGCTCATTCGTTTTTAAGATCTGGCTGAGCTGATTGCGATAGCGCTTGGAAAGTTTTTCCTGAATCTCTTCGTTAGTATCGCCAGTGAGTCGAAGGCTTAATACGCTGTTCTTAATTCGTAACCGCCAAATCTCATCGAGAATTTCAGCGCTGGCTGCATAAGGCGCATCTTCGCGATCAATATCGATTTCTTCATCGAGAGTGAAATCCATCGCAGGAATATAATTTTCGATACGATTAATTGCGTAAATTAGTCTTTCTAAAACACGCTTGTGATAGCGGTTGTATATTTCAAACCCTGGCTCAACACTGCCGGACTTCAGACTGTCATCAAGGGCGTAGCGATAGACGCTCAATTCATCAACATCTTCTTTTAAGAGGTAGAGTTTCGATCCATCAAGCGCATCTAGAAAACTATCAAAAGCGGCGGAAGAAAAATTATCGTCAATTTCAACAGCAACATAATGCTTAGTCTGCAACTCTTCGAGCAAATCCGCTGCGGTTTCGCCGTGAATCGTCTGGCTGGAAATCTCGGAATACAGTGCTTCAATATCGAGAACTATATTGAATTGATTAATCTCTTCTTGAGCGGTAGATAGGTTAGAGAATGCACAGAAAATTGAGAGTGAAGCCAGATAAAGATTGCGAAACAAAAGGAGCTTAGTTATTTGCATAATTCCTCGCAAAAATTCTTCCTATGTCATGAGACAGGGGTTTTTACTAATCCCGTTCAGTCATATCGGGAAACCTAGAGACTAAGCTAAATTGGATATTGATAGAAGTAATTTTCTGTAATTTTAAGAATAGCCTGATCCAGCGAGATACGGCGTGTTCAACGCATTTGTTTATGCCTTGCAGTGGCATGGCGCTCGGCTCGTTCAACATCGATATAGCGATCAGTGATGGCGCTGGAACCATGGCCGGCATCGTCTCTAACATGCTCTCTTGGACGATGTTTTACGTCATCGGAGATTCCAGTATGGCGTAACCAATGGACTGTTGCCGTACTTAGGCGATCTGCATCTTCAACGAACCCTTCTTTGCGCATTTTTTTTGAAGCCAGATCGAAGCAGGTTTGAACTATCCCTCTAATTTGACGAGTACTGGTTAAACCACCCTTGCCCCTGGTTTTATGAATTAAAGGAGTGGATTCTCCAGGGAGGGTAGAGCCGATAGACCACGTGAGAGGCGGTAGCGCTTCAAAGCCACCAGCATAGCGTCTGAAACCGATATTTCCCGTTCTTTGTTGCCTTTGCCAACGGTGATAAACCACCAGTTTCCTTCTTGATCCAGCTGGAAATGGCCCATCTGGGGTTGCCAACGCTGAGTTTCCACAAGCTCAGAAATACGTAAATACATGGCGTATAGGGCATTCATAATGAATAGGGTGCGTTCATGGGCCTGAGGATCCTGTTTGGCCAGTGATTCCGAGGCATCTACCACGAATTCCCATTGCAGGGGGGAAAGTCGTCGAATCTTGCTATGAGACTGATGCTTCCGCAGAAATTTGCTCTTTTGGCGAATCTGGGAGATGGGATTCCCAGTAATGTAATTCTCTTGAATGAGAAAGTTAAAAAAACTACTTAAAACACTAAATAAGGACTGAATAGCCGCCTGGGAAATTACGTATTCACCCTTGCAGATACATAAGGTCGCCACTCCGGATTTGGTACACGTTCCCCCCGCCCGATCTAGAAATCTGGATACATTCTTTTGCCCGATCCAGCCACTTGGAGGTTGCTTGGCGAATTCCACGTAATTTTCAATATCTTCCCTTGAGATGTCATTTATGGATTTTTTAGCAACGATCCAGCACCAATGAAGAAAATGCTCGATTTCTCGCCTATAGGTGCTGAAGGTATCTGGGCTGCCACGATAGCTATAAATAAATTCACTGGCAAATTTGGGTTTAATCCTTGATTGCGTCTTCAGGAGCTTCCACGACTAGGTGAGAGAGGGTAGCCACTGACTTTTTGAATGGATTAGGCATTTGATCGAATGTATCGAAGAATGCTGCCGGACTTTTATTATTTTGCATTAACTATCTTTCATATGTATTTGTATATTATAAAATATATTTGGGGATACTCACATAGATCATGTGATTTCTTCAAGTTAAATTGGTGACGAATACACCCAAATTTTTAATGAATAGTCGGTTAGGAGAGGGCTAACTTTATGGTATGGCAAAGCATGGGCTCGAAAGTAGCTAAAAAAAGGGGGGGTAAAACTACCGGGGGCGGTAGGCATACCATGCCTCTGCAACGATAAGTTAGTTGCTTTAATGGCATCCTGATTCGCTTTCTTTACTATGAAGATAGGTATAGTAGTTTGCGTTAAAAGAGCGGGAGTACTGGAAATAGCAACTACCATGGCAAATGCTCCAATCTCTAGAGTGAACGTATCCCGGACGTTAAATAATTCAGGAAAATACAATGAAAATGCCCCTAACAAGAAAGTTTGTAGCAATCGCTCTATTTGGTCTTTTCTCCCAGTTTTCGATGGCACAGAATCAAGCGGTAATCGGAGCCCTGCAAGAAATCGCGGGGATCGTCGCCTCAATAAACCATTTTCCGTCAGATAATGACAAAGCCGCATTGGGAGATATCTCTAATAATGAGAGCTTGCCGCAAAGGGGTGAGAATGATGGCCAGCGCTGTATCCAGCATAAACCATTCCCCGTCCGACCAAAGCAAACAAATGATGGCTCAGCTACAAGCGGCTGCTCAGGCGCCAGATCAGGTTAAATCATTAGCCAGAATTATTGCTGATTTTAACCATATGCCTAGCGATGAAGAAAAAGCAACGCTAGCTCAACTGTTTCCCTAGCAAAAAGCTAATAAAGCATAGATAGGCTTCTCCAGTTATACAGTGGACCAGGACCAGGTATATGAAAAAGAGACTTATTCATCACAGAGACTTTCTCTAATACTCTTTATTAGATAGCTTTTGACTCTAATGTCTGTGGCAGCAACAGATAAATTGGCCCTTTTACCTCAAGTTCCATGCAAAAAACAAATAATTGGGAGAAAAATAATGGGGAAAGTAACTACAATGTTTGGTGGGGCAATACTGTCCTGACTCTTGTCAGTATAAATTTTGCTCAGGAATGGGAGGTCCCACGCACGCACTATGGCAAGCCTGACTTACAAGGTGTATGGACTAACAAAACCCTCACACCGCTTACTAGGAATCAGGAATTCGGTGATCAACGGCCTTAACTCCGGAACAAGTCTCGCGACTGGAACAGGCCACCAGGAATATCTTGATGCTGAGTTTGCTGATAGTGACCCGGAAGAGGGGCAGGTTTTGGTGCACAGGCCGCAGACGATGGTAATACGGACGATGGCTATAACGAGTTCTGGAAGGACTTGGGTACCAACATCCAGGTCATAAATGGTGAATTTCGTTCTTCTATCATTGTGGATCCACCTAATGGCCAAATTCCTTATGCCGGCGATCCGCGAACCAGATTTCGCCGCGATCCAAAGGTCCAGGTCCTTATGATGGCCCGGGAAAGGGGGGCCTCTGGCAGAGCGCTGCCTTTTGTCATTCGGTTCTCATTCCGGACCACCCATGCTGCCGGTTATGTATAACAACAACTATCAATTCGTCCAAACCGAAGATTACGT
>BPDI01000071.1 GCA_019654215.1 Gammaproteobacteria bacterium
GTCGATTGGATTCCAATTTGCAGCGGCTTGCGAAATTCCATAGACTGCTGCAAAAACGGAATTGCAGAGATTAGAAGCAACACTGCTAAGCACACTAAGCCGGCAATTACTTTGCGCCCTTTCTCTATTTTCTTACGTGCGTTTAATGCGCCAGTTGGAAAAAAGTTGTACTCACTGTTAGCGCTTTTATCTAACAGCTCTGAGTAATGCTCAACATTGCTGTGTTCTTTGATCGATGTGTTGGCATGGGCCTTAAGTGCACCTGTCCACTGCTCAGAAAAACTTTCTTGATCAAAATCCAGTTTTTAACTTGTTGCCAGACTCTAAGAATTCCATCGCGAAAAACAACAAATGTTACGTCGTTTGTATCTTCATCTAATAATTCCGCATCTGAATTTTCAATTTTTGAATTTAGAATTCTCGGCTTTATTGCTGCCAGGAAAATATTCTGTTCCTTAAAGGCTTCGAATAGTTCATCGAGTTTTGTTTGCGGTAACCACAATGCTATGGAATCGGAGTTGCCATCGCGGGTGTTATCATCAATTGCTAATGAGAGTGATTCTTCATAAGAGGGGAGAATAGTTTCAGTCTGTAAGCGTAACGCGGAAATTAAATTCTCTTTCGATATACCCGGCAATGAATGGGCTGATGCAACAAACTCAGCTGGGGGCATCAGCAGTAAAACAGAAATTTCTTCGGGGCTATCGGCCAGTAATTGTTTGGCAGCAAAGGCGATTGCGTTTGCATCATGGTTATCCAATTTGGCTTTGCTACCAAATTCAATATGAACCAACTCATTGTCGAACACCATCAAGCTGCTGTTAATGGAGTTAATTAGTTCTTTGCGCGAACTACCCCCCAACACCTTTTTAATAGGTGCAGGCATGCGGTCGAGAAGCTGTTGTTGGAAGCTGCCCATGATCTAGTCAGACGCTGGAATCCGCTGCTGTGCTAATCCCTGCTCTGCTCTCTAACTTCCTGAATAATTTGTTAATTCTAAACTTTAAGACTGATCTGGCTGGAAAATAGTTTGAGGCTTTGAGGGATTTTTAATGGTCCTGGCAAATCTGTTTTTTTTACCTTTCTAAAACGACTTCGCCCCAGGGTTTTAGGCCTGGGGCGAAGCTTTGGAATTTCTCTTTAAATTAGTCTTAGTCGCCGGAGCTGCGCATCGCCTGACGTTCTTTTTCTACAAGAAAATCAACAACATCCAACATTTCTTGTTGAGTGCGAACATTTTCACCAGTAGTAATTAGGTATTTGCCATTCACAATCATATTGGGGGTAGAACGAATGCCATAATCCTGCATTCTGGCCTCGGCTTGGTTTACTTTGGTTCGCACTGAAAAAGAATTAAAAGTGCGATCGAAGTCTTCCTGGCTAACCCCATGTTCTAAAATAGCTCAGAAATCTGGCCCTCATTCTGAAGCATGTTGCGCTCGACATTAATGGCATTGAAGATGGGCTCATGAAGCACATCCACTGCATCCAATACCTCTGCCGCATAGTAAACCTGAGCGTGAATCTTCATCAGGTTATTCCATAAAGCCGGGAAGCGCACGAAATCGACATCATCTGGCTTGTTCTCTTCCCAATTAGTAATCAGAGGTTCAAAGCGAAAACAATGAGAACAGCCATACCAAAACGCCTCAATGACTTCGACCTTGGAAGAATCTCTGGTGTTTACCGGATTGGCGATTTCCAAGTAATGGGTGCCGGCGACATAGCGCTCTATTTGTCCATAACTAGAAAATACGAATGGCATCAAGACCAGTAATATCGTGGCCTGTAGGTTTTTTTAATAATAGTATTCTTTGTCATCTTGGGACTCCGTTCTGTTCGTCCGAATTAACAGGAAGATGGCGAAAAACGTTACCACAGGGATAAACGGCTTGCCATCTTAGCCTGCACAAAAATAGGTCTAGCTAACGAAATTCTTGGTGTGCGGGGTTAACTGCTAGTTCAGTCCTGAAACGTAACTAGCGAGTGCTTCCAATTCTTGATCGGTAAGTCGCTCAACCACTGTGCGCATCATACCGCCCTGATCATTCTGACGCTCACCGGAGCGGAAAGCCTTCAACTGCAACAATGTATACTCAGGATGTTGACCACTCAACGATGGAAATCCGGCAGGCGCATTACCGTTTCCGTTTGGTGAATGACAAGCCGAACATGCTGCGACAGATAACTGCTTAATTCCAGCGCGGTACAAGGTTTCACCAAGTTGCAGCTTTCAGGGTCGGCTCCCTGCAGAGTTACTTGCTGAGATGCATACCAGGCAGCAATATCGGCGATGTCTTGATCTGATAAGGCAGCTACCATGCCTGTCATAACCAAATTTGCTCGATCACCAGACTTATAGTCATTTATTTGCTTGATAATATAACTGGCATTTTGGCCCGCTAGCTTTGGATTCTCAGGGAGTATGCTATTTCCATCTGCGCCATGACAAGTGGCGCAGAGTGCTGATTTGGCTTGCCCTGCAGCCGCGTCCCCCTGTCCCAATACTAGCTGAGGTGCAACGCTTCCAAGGAAAGCCGATAAAATGACAATGACTAGCTTATTCATGAAAATTCCCGGAGTTACCTCTGAAATATATTCCAACTTTTTTAAATTCTTCTGTTTTCGAAAAATTCGTAATGCCCTAGAGTTACAATTTCGCAAGAAATCGCGGTCGCGGATTATAGCGTAAATCCCGAAACGACTCTAATAGGAACAAAGCTCAGAACACTCACCCAAGGATCCAATGAATTTCAATCAAACCAGTTTTGTGACTAGCGCTGCTACACTTAAAGAGTGCCCTGAACAGAGTCTTGCTGAAGTCGCTTTTTCCGGACGCTCTAACGCCGGAAAATCCAGTGCCATTAACACGCTTTGAATCAATCCCGCTTGGCTCGTATAAGTAAGACCCAGGCAGAACTCAGCTTATCAATTTTTTCGCTGTTGAGAATGGCAAGTATTTGGTAGATCTACCGGGTTAGGGGTTTCGCCAAGGTTCCTTTGGAAGTAAAAAACAAGTGGCAATTTGAACTGGAACAGTATCTACGCAAACGTGAAGCGCTGTGCGGTGTAGTGCTATTAAGTGATATACGCCACCCACTTAAAGAATTTGATCGCATGATGATTAACTGGGCCGTGCAATCACAGCTGCCTATCCATTTATTACTAACTAAAGCAGATAAACTAAAACGTGGAGCGGCTCAAAACATTTTGCTCAAAATAAAAAGAGAATTGGAAAGCCATAACGAAGTTTCGGTGCAATTGTTTTCGTCTTTGAAAAATACTGGTGTAGTTGAAGCACAAAATGTAATTTCATCTTGGCTAGAAGACGAAGAGGGTTAGTGAGCCTGGTCCCAATTGTTGCCAATACCAAAATCTACAACTAATGGTACATCTAAAGACGCTGCGGTCATCATTCGAAACTTAACTCCATCCGCAAGAAAATCAATATCCTCTTCTCTAGCTTCAAAAACGAGTTCATCGTGGACTTGTAACAACATTCGAGCATCCAATTCGCCTAAGCCAACCAATTATCGATGTCAATCATCGCCTGTTTGATGATATCAGCAGCAGATCCTTGCATTGGTGCATTAATGGCGGTGCGTTGCGCGGCCTTGCGTATCATGGCATTACCGGCATGGATGTCTGGCAAATAAAGTCGACGACCAAAAATAGTTTCGACGTAGCCTTTTTCATCTGCTTCGGCCCGGGTTTGGTCCATGTAATTTCTTACGCCGGGATATTTTTCAAAATAGCGATCGACATATTGCTGCGCGTCACTGCGACTAACATTGAGTTGGTTAGCCAATCCGAATGCACTCATTCCATAAATTAGTCCAAAGTTAATTGCTTTAGCACTTCGCCTTTGGTCTGCAGTTACTTTATTTAGTGGCGCATTAAATACATCCGCTGCCGTAGCCTTGTGTATGTCTTGATCGCTGGAAAAAGCACTGAGCAATCCCGGATCCCAGAAAGATGAGCCATGATGCGCAACTCAACTTGTGAATAGTCAGCAGCTATTAATTTGTAGCCCTTCTTGGGAACAAAAGCCTTGCGAACTTTTCTTCCTTCTTCAGTTCTATCGGAATATTTTGCAGGTTTGGGTCGGTTGAAGACAAGCGTCCAGTCGCGGCGACTGCTTGTTGAAAAGAAGAATGAATACGCCCTGTATTATCATTAACTTCTAAAGGCAATTTATCGGTATAGGTAGATTTAAGTTTGGAAAGGGAGCGTTGTTCCAAAATAAGCCGCGGTAATTCGTATTCCTCCGCCAGTTCCTGCAGGACAGGTTCAGCAGTTGAAGGTTGGCCCGTGGGTGTTTTTTTGAGTACTGGCAGTTTAAGTTTATCGAAGAAAATACTTTGTAACTGCTTAGGTGAACCAATGTTAAATTCTTCGCCAGCGATGTCATAAATTTCACCCTGCAGATCGTCAAGCTTCTTTCCCAACTCAACACTCTGCTTTGACAGTACTTTTTTATCCAGACGAATACCATTTCGTTCAATATGTTGAAGTACTTCAATGAGAGGCAATTCATAGTCGCGATATAGCCCAAGTAAATGGCCATGGCTAGCGAGCTCCTTCTCCAGAAACAATGTTAAGCGGTAAATATAATCGGCTCGCTCCGCAGCATATTCAGAAAACTTTTCTATAGGGACTTGCTTGGCTGTTAGCTTATTTCTCCCTCTGCCGAGCAACTGACCCACGTCAGCGAGATTAGTATCTAAATAAAATCTGGCAATGTCTTCAAGCTTGTGTTTAACCGCTACGGAATTAAGCACATAAGAAGCAAGCAAGACATCAGATTTTAATGGTGCAAGTTCAATTTCATGATTTTTCAGTACATGAGAGATATATTTCAAGTCATAACCGAGCTTTACAATATCTCCATTTTCCAATAAAGCCTTTAGTTCAGCTAATACCTCTTCTTCATCCAGTTGCTCAGTCACGCCTTCATAGTGATGATTTAGAGGTATATAGTTTGCTTTCCCAGGTGCGGTGCTAATTCCGATGCCGATTATTTTTGCTTCGAGAAAGTGCTCTTCTTCTGCTTCTAGATTAAAACTAAATTCTTTGGATAAAGTTAGAGCTTTCGTTAAGTTAGAAAGTTGTTTTTTATTACTAATAATTTCATAGTCAACTTGACTGGGATTTAATGAAACGGATTCTGTTTTTATTTTATTGGGGTGCCACTTATCCCACTTTCTTTTAATTCTTTAATCTTGGAGGGCCACTTA